>NZ_JBSGVT010000021.1:0-88587 GCF_053608585.1 Rhodococcus sp. NPDC055024 | reverse complement strand
GCCCCGGTCATCGACCGGGGCCGCGCTCGTCGTATTCGAACAAGCCTGTCGTACTTGCACCGCGAACCTCGAAATGGTTTCCTGGTTCCCAACGTCGCGTGTCGATGACGGACTGCGTCAGGCATGGAGGCGTCGTACTGCAAGGGGTCACTCATGACCATTTCGTTCAATCACACCATCATCGCCGCAAAAGACCGACAAGAGTCGGCGTGGTTCTTCACTCACATGTTCGGTCTACCGGGCCCGGTCGAAGCCGGCTACTTTCTCGGCGTCGAACTCGAGCACGGCGTGACGCTCGATTTCGCACAGGTGGAAGACGGCGCCGAGGTTGCGTCTCAGCACTACGCCTTCCTCGTCTCCGAAGACGACTTCGACGGCATCTACCAGCGCATACAAGCCTTGAAGCTTGATCACTGGGCCGATCCGCGCCAGTCGAGTACCGGCTTCAACACCAACGACGGTGGGCGTGGGGTCTACTTCCTCGACCCGTCGGGCCACTTCCTCGAAGCGATCACCAAACCATACGGCGGCTGAATTGGTGATTGAACTACAAACGGCGGCGCCTACGGGAGATGAGGGATCCCGCAGACGCCGCCGCAGTTCCAGGTTGCCAGCTAGTGGCCCCCCGGAACGTCTACTGTAGTTCTGCGTGTTCGAGGTTGCAGAGGCAACTCCCGAAAAGCTACACAGAACCTACTCGCCGGTTATCAGGTAAGTATATGTCCGGATCAGTGTTTGACCGGGCATCCCGATGTCTTGTAATCAACCTGAAACTCTTTGATGCCGTTGAGCCAGCCCGAGCGCAGGCGACGCGGATCGCCGAGCCTGGTGATGTCGGGTAGGTGATCGGCGATCGCGTTGAAGATCAGATCGATTTCGAGACGAGCCAAGTTCGCGCCGATGCAGAAGTGCGCACCGGTGCCGCCGAATCCGAGGTGCGGATTGGGGTCACGCATGATGTCGAACTTCGTGGGGTTCTCGAAGACGTCTTCGTCGAAGTTGGCCGACGCGTACATCATCACGACGCGATCGCCCTTCTTGATCTTCTGTCCGCCGAGTTCGGTGTCTTCGAGCGCGGTGCGCTGGAAAGACGTCACCGGGGTGGCCCAACGAACGATCTCGTCGGCCGCAGTCTTCGGGCGTTCCTTCTTGTACAGCTCCCACTGGTCGGGATTGTCGAGGAAGGCAACCATGCCGTGTGTGATGGCATTGCGAGTGGTCTCGTTACCCGCGACCGCAAGCAGGATCACGAAGAAGCCGAATTCCTCTGGGGAGAGCTCATTTCCGTCGATGTCAGCTTCGATGAGCTTGGTGACGATGTCATCGGCGGGACACTTCTTGCGCTGATCCGCCATCTGGTACGCATATCCCAGGATCTCCATCGACGCTGCCTGCGGGTCGATGTCGAATTCGGGGTCGTCGTACGACGTCATCTGGTTGGACCAGTCGAAGAGCTTCATTCGATCTTCCTGCGGCACACCGAGAAGCTCGGCGATTGCCTGCAGCGGAAGTTCGGACGCGACCTGAACCACGAAGTCTCCGGCACCACCGGCAGCCGCAGTCTTGACGATCTTTTCGGCGCGCTCGGTCAGTTCTTCGCGCAGGCTGTTGATGGCTCGCGGGGTGAATCCACGCGAAACCAGCTTGCGAAGCTTGGTGTGCTCCGGAGCGTCCTTGTTGATGAGGATGAAGCGCTGCATCTCGACGTTCTCGCGCGGGATGTCGTCGGCGAAGCGAGGAATCGCAGTGTTCTCGTGGGTCGAGAAGATGTCGCTTCGTTGCGAGACCTCCTTGACCTCTTCATGACGGGTGACCACCCAGAAGCCCTCGTCCTGGAATCCGCCGATTTCCGGGGGCTGCGGATTCCACCACACGGGTGCCGTCTTCCGGAGTTCCGCGAACTCCTCGAACGGCATACGTTCCGCGTAGATGTCGGGGTCCGTGAAGTCGATTCCCTCGGGGAATGCGGGCTGTGCCACTGATGTCTCCTGCCCTAAGCCTTTTCATCACAGGGGTGATGGGGATCCGTGATGTGTAACACGTTCTACTCTCATTGAAACACAAGCCTGCTTACTAGGAAAGGAAACGTCGACAGGTCTTGCTTCCCGCAGAGAACCTGTTCTACTTTTTCATTACAAGGAAAGGAGCCCGCTGTGGGCACACCAGTAATCGTCGAGGCTGTCCGTACACCGATCGGCAAGCGCGGAGGTTGGCTCGCCGGTCTGCACGCCGCCGAGATCCTCGGAGCTGCACAAAAGGGAGTTCTCGACCGGTCGGGAATCGACCCGTTGCTGATCGAGCAGGTGATCGGCGGCTGCGTCACCCAGGCCGGCGCTCAGTCCAACAACATCACGCGCACTGCTTGGTTGCATGCAGGTCTGCCGTGGCAGACCGGCGCCACGACCGTGGACTGCCAGTGCGGTTCGGCCCAGCAGGCGAACCATCTGATCGCCGGACTGATCGCCACCGGCGCCATCGATGCCGGCATCGCCTGCGGCATCGAAGCGATGAGCCAGGTTCCCCTCGGCGCCAACGTCGGTGACCAGGCCGGACCGCGTCGGCCGGCGACGTGGGACATCGACATGCCCAACCAGTTCGAGGCTGCAGAACGCATCGCCCGCCGACGCGGACTGACCCGCGACGACGTCGAAGCTCTCGGTGTCCGCTCGCAGGCGCTGGCCAAGCAGGCTTGGGAGGAAGGGCGTTTCGACCGAGAGGTTCTCGAACTCTCGGCGCCCCAGGTCGACAAGGAAGGAAACCTCACTGGCGAGACCAAGCTCGTCAATCGCGATCAGGGCCTGCGCGATACGACGGCCGAGTCCCTTGCCCGGTTGAAGCCCGTTCTCGAAGGCGGGATTCACACTGCCGGAACGTCTTCCCAGATCTCCGACGGTGCGGCCGCAGTCCTGCTCATGGACGAGGACAAGGCTCGCGCACTCGGATTGAAGCCACGCGCCCGCATCATCGCCCAGGCACTGGTCGGCTCGGAACCGGAGTTCCACCTCGACGGACCGGTACAGGCAACCAGCCGTGTTCTGGAGAAGAGCGGAATGAAGATCGGCGACCTCGACCTCTTCGAGATCAACGAAGCATTCGCGTCGGTCGCTCTGTCCTGGGCCCAGGTCCACGAACCTGACTTCGACAACGTCAACGTCAACGGTGGCGCACTCGCCCTGGGCCATCCGGTCGGCAGCACGGGCTCTCGACTGATCACCACCGCACTGCACGAACTGGAGCGTCGTAACGGCTCGACGGCTCTGATCACGATGTGCGCCGGCGGCGCGCTGGCCACCGGAACCATCATCGAGCGTATCTGAGATGACTACTCCCCCAGCCAAACCCAAGGGACTCGACGCTCCGGCGACGGTCAAGATCATCAAGTGGATGTCGAAGGCAAACGTCGCCATGTATCGCGCCACCGACGGGAGGCTGGGTAGCAAGTGGCGGGTCGGCAGCGCGTTCCCACGCGGGCTGCCGATCTGCCTGCTCACCACTACCGGTCGCAAATCCGGTGAGGAGCGAATCAGCCCGTTGCTGTTCCTCGAGGACGGCGAAGACGTGATTCTGGTGGCGTCGCAAGGCGGTCTTCCGAAGAATCCGATGTGGTACCTCAACATCAAGGCGGATCCGGTGGTGACGGTGCAGATCAAGTCTCGGATCCGCTCGATGAAAGCCCGCGTCGCAACCGAGGACGAGCGCGCTCGGCTGTGGCCGAAGTTGACGGCGATGTATCCGGATTTCGACAACTATCAGGCCTGGACGGACCGCGTCATTCCCGTCATCGTGTGCGAACCCCTGACAAACTGAACAATTTGTTTACAACAGAACGTTTACATCGGTCCGGGTTAGTGCCACCCTGGATTCATGACCGATGACCAGTTCAGACCGATCGATTCCGGCCGCGAACGCGCACATCGCGAGTACGCCGGACTCTTTCGGATCAGCGAGCGCCACGGCGCGACCCGAAGCCAGCGCGCGCGGCAATCTCATCCGGAGATGCTCGAGCCCTACGGCGCGGTTCGCGTCGTGGCTCGTCTGGCCGGCGGCACCGACACACCCGAGGTGAACGAACCCGAAGTCGACGACGCCGACGTCATGGCTGCGTTGACTCTTATTCCCAAGGCCCGAGCCGAAATGGAACAGCTGGAAGCACTGTTCCTCGGAATTGCCCGCGAACGGGGCATGACCTGGCAGGACATTGCCTTCGGACTCGGGCTCGGCAGTACTCAAGCCGCCCGCCAGCGCTACGAACGGCTCGTTCGCCGCACCGGAGGCTGAACACGTGCCATAACGGGCGAGTTGGAGCACTATTGACTCGTACGGTCCGCACGGCGTTTCGACAGAGCCTCGAACACAGCAAGGAGTCGCATATATGACGACGCATATTCAAGATCAAATCCTGGACCGACGCGAGATCACTTCCGCACTCGTGCGTGCGCTGGAGCGTCGCCACGAGGTGCTGGATGCAGTGGTCGACAGCAAGGACCATCAGGAGGCACTGACCACCGTCGCGGAACTCCTCGGCACGTCGGAAGCAAATGCCGAAGCAGTTCTGAGCCTCAAGTTCAGTGCGCTCACCAAGGCCGCACGCGATCGCATCCAGGGCGAGCTGGAGAATCTCGACGCAACTCTCGAATGGACGACGCTTGATCGCCCCGCGAGCAGTGGGCAGAACTTCAGCCTGCGTCCGTTCAGCGACAGCGCAGAAGACAAGTCGCTGTTCACGATTCGCTCGGGCGAGCAGCTCGGCGAAGACGGCAAGCCGTGGAGCGAGGATCGAATCGAAGCCGAGCGCACAGGTGGCCTCGGCCGCATCGACGACGAGAGCGCTGCCTGGTTCGTCGCCGAGGACGTCTCCGGCGACAGCCCGACGAGCGTCGGCCTGGTGTTCGGCGAACTCGACGGCCAAGAGGTCAACGTCGCGATCTGGATTGCACCCGAGTCCCGCAAGAAGGGCTACGGCACCGCCTGCGTGAAGCATTCGCGGCGCGAGCTCGCAGCAGAGTTCCCCGGCACTGTTTTGGTGGTTCGGGCACCCGCGTAGGCGGCACGCCGCCTGTGAGTGGTTGAGGAGTCCCTGCACTCCTTAACCACTCACAGGGCCGAAGGCCCTACGCCCCGTACACCGGCGTCGGAATCTCCGCCTTCTCCAACAGGGTCGCGACGACGGACCCGATCTCCTTCGGGTCCCAACGGTCACCCTTGTCCTCGCTCGGGCCGTGACGCCAGCCTTCCGCGACGGTGATCTTTCCGCCCTCTACCTCGAATACTCGGCCCGTGACGTCCTTGGACTCGGCGCTTCCGAGCCAGACGACCAGCGGCGAGATGTTCTCGGGAGCCATGGCGTCGAAGCCCTCTTCCGGAGCTGCCATCGACTCGGCCATCGCCCCACCCGCACCGACGGTCATGCGCGTGCGCGCAGCAGGCGCGATCGCATTGACACTGACGCCGTAATTCTTGAGCTCGGCGGCGGCCTGGATGGTCATCTCGGCGATGCCGGCCTTCGCTGCGGCGTAGTTGCCCTGACCGATCGAACCCTGCAGTCCTGCACCCGAACTGGTGTTGATGATGCGCGCGTCGACGGTCTTGCCTGCCTTGGCTTCACCGCGCCAGTAGGCAGCAGCGTGACGCAGCGGCGCGAAGTGCCCCTTGAGGTGCACACGGATTACCGCGTCCCACTCCCCTTCGCTCATGCCGACGAGCATGCGGTCACGCAGGAAGCCTGCGTTGTTCACGAGTACGTCCAGTCCGCCGAAGGTGTCGATCGCGGTCTTGATCAGATTTTCAGCGCCCGCCCAGTCGGCGACGTCGTCTCCGTTGACCACTGCCTGGCCACCCGCAGCGATGATCTCCGCGACAACCTGCTCGGCCGGACTTTCGCCGGTCTCGGAACCGTCGGCACCCGCACCGATGTCGTTGACGACGACCTTGGCGCCCTCAGCAGCAAACGCCAATGCATGCGCACGTCCGATACCTCGACCTGCCCCGGTGATGATGACTACGCGTCCGTCGACCAATCCACTCATTTTTGTCTCCTATTGCACTCTGCTCGGGCTTGTCGGCTCCGCTTGTGTGCTAACTTACCAAGCAATCGCTTGGTTTGGTACACAGACGTAAGGAATCCCGATATGGGCATCAGCACCTCTTCCGACGGAACCGGCATCACCACGGTCACCATCGACTACGCGCCGGTCAACGCAATCCCGTCCAAGGGATGGTTCGAGCTTGCCGACGCCATCCTCGACGCGGGCAAGGATCTCAACACGCACGTGGTAATCCTGCGAGCCGAGGGACGCGGATTCAACGCCGGCGTCGACATCAAGGAGATGCAGGCCACCGAGGGATTCGACGCGCTGGTCGCCGCCAACCGCGGTTGTGCCGCAGCCTTCGCCGCCGTCTACGACTGCGCTGTCCCCGTCGTCGTGGCGGTCAACGGATTCTGCGTCGGCGGCGGCATCGGACTGGTCGGCAACGCGGACGTCATCGTCGCTTCCGACGACGCGATCTTCTCCCTCCCCGAGGTCGACCGCGGCGCCCTCGGCGCTGCGACTCACCTCTCACGCCTGGTGCCGCAGCACATGATGCGCACGCTGTACTACACGGCGCAGAGCGTCGACGCACACACGCTCAAGCAGTTCGGCAGCGTCTACGACGTGGTCCCGCGCGAGAAGCTCGACGAGTGCGCTCGCGAGATCGCCGCGAAGATCGCCGCGAAGGACACCCGCATCATCCGGTGCGCCAAGGAAGCCATCAACGGCATCGACCCGGTCGACGTCAAGGGCAGCTACCGCCTCGAGCAGGGCTACACCTTCGAACTCAACCTTCTCGGTGTGTCTGACGAGCACCGCGACGAGTTCGTCGCCACCGGCAAGCCGCGCGAGAACGCAACCCAGAAGGAAGGCTGAGAAAAACATGGCTAGCAAGCGTGACAAGACGAAGTCGCTCGACGAGGTAGTCGGCGAACTCCGCAGCGGAATGACGATCGGCTTGGGCGGCTGGGGATCTCGCCGCAAGCCGATGGCCTTCGTTCGTGCGATTCTGCGTTCGGACATCAAGGACCTGACCGTGGTCACCTACGGCGGACCGGATCTCGGACTGCTGTGCTCGGCAGGCAAGGTCAAGAAGGCGTACTACGGTTTCGTGTCCCTCGACTCCGCGCCGTTCTACGACCCGTGGTTTGCCAAGGCACGCACCGCCGGTGAGATCGAAGTCCGCGAGATGGACGAGGGCATGGTCAAGTGCGGCCTCGAAGCAGCTGCCGCTCGTCTGCCCTTCCTGCCGATCCGTGCAGGCCTGGGCTCGGACGTCCGCAACTTCTGGGGCGACGAACTCAAGACCGTCACCTCCCCGTACCCCGAGGCCGACGGCCGTTCCGAGACCTTGATCGCGATGCCTGCGCTCAACCTCGATGCGTCGTTCGTCCACCTCAATCTCGGTGACAAGCACGGCAATGCCGCCTACAACGGCGTCGACCCGTACTTCGACGACCTGTACTGCATGGCCGCCGAGAAGCGTTACGTCTCCGTCGAGCGCATCGTCGAGACCGAGGAACTGGTCAAATCCGTTCCACTGCAGAACCTTCTGCTCAACCGCATGATGGTCGACGCCGTCGTCGAGGCACCGAACGGTGCGCACTTCACGTTGGCCGGCGAAAGCTACGGCCGCGACGAGAAGTTCCAGCGTCACTACGCCGAGGCCGCCAAGACCCCCGAGTCGTGGCAGACGTTCGTCGACACCTTCCTCTCCGGAAGCGAAGAGGACTACCAAGCCGCAGTAAAGAAGTTTGCAGATTCATCAAAGGCAGGGGAGCAGGCAAAATGAGCGAATCCACCGTCACCCGCGCAGAGTACGTAGTTCTTGCTTGCGCTGAAATCTTCTCCGGTGCAGGCGAAATCATGGCCAGCCCAATGTCGACGTCGTCCACCATCGGCGCTCGCCTGGCTCGGCTCACCACCGAACCCGACCTGCTCATCACCGACGGTGAAGCCCTCATCCTCGAGGACACTCCGGCAGTCGGAACGAAGGGCCCCGTCGAAGGTTGGATGCCTTTCCGCAAGGTGTTCGACGTCGTCGCTTCCGGTCGTCGCCACGTTGTGATGGGTGCCAATCAGCTCGACCGCCACGGCAACCAGAACCTCTCCGCTTTCGGCCCGCTTCAGCAGCCGACGCGTCAGATGTTCGGTGTGCGCGGCGCCCCGGGTAACACCATCAACCATGCGACGAGCTACTTCGTCCCCAAGCACTCCAAGCGAGTGTTCGTCGACAAGGTCGACGTGGTGTGCGGTGTCGGCTACGACCAGATCGATCCCGAGAACCCCGCATACAAGTACCTGAACATCCCCCGCGTCGTCACCAACCTCGGTGTCTTCGATTTCGGTGGTCCGGGAAACACGTTCCGCGCGTTGAGTCTTCACCCCGGCGTCACAGCGGAAGAGGTTGCCGAGAACACCTCGTTCGAGGTTGCCGGACTCGCCGAGGCCGGTATCACCCGTGACCCCACCGCCGAAGAACTCCACCTCATCCGCGAGACCCTCGACCCGCGTAACCTCCGGGACCGTGAGGTCTCGGCATGACCCCCACCCTGAAGACCGCGCTGACCGAACTGGTCGGCGTGGACTACCCGATCGTGCAGACGGGTATGGGCTGGGTTTCCGGTCCCGCTCTGACGTCGGCAACGGCGAACGCAGGTGGTCTCGGCATTCTGGCTTCGGCCACGATGACGTACGACGAGCTCGAGCATGCGATCAAGAAGACGAAGCAGCTCACGGACAAGCCGTTCGGCGTCAACATGCGTGCCGACGCCACCGACGCGCCGCAACGCGCCGACCTGCTCATCCGTGAGGGCGTCAAGGTCGCGTCGTTTGCCTTGGCTCCCAAGAAGGAACTGATCACCAAGCTCAAGGATCACGGCATCGTCGTCGTGCCCTCGATCGGCGCCGCGAAGCATGCGGTCAAGGTTGCATCCTGGGGCGCGGACGCCGTCATCGTCCAGGGCGGCGAAGGTGGTGGTCACACCGGCGGTGTGGCAACAACATTGCTTCTCCCCTCGGTTCTCGACGCGGTCGATATTCCGGTCATCGCCGGTGGCGGATTCTTCGACGGCCGCGGGCTGGCTGCCGCACTGGCGTACGGCGCTGCCGGTGTCGCGATGGGAACGCGATTCCTTCTCACCAGCGACTCTTCGGTGCCCGATTCCGTCAAGCAGGAGTACCTCAAGCGCGGACTGACGGATACAACAGTCTCCCGCAAGGTCGACGGCATGCCTCATCGTGTGCTCAACACCGACCTGGTCAACAGCCTCGAAGGTTCCAGCTATGCAACCGGTTTGATCGCCGCGGCCAAGAATGCCACGAAGTTCAAGGCAATGACGGGCATGAAGTGGTCGACCCTCGCCAAGGACGGTCTCGCGATGAAGCGGTCGGGTGACCGCACGCTGATGCAGATCATCATGGCGGCCAACACCCCGATGTTACTGAAGGCAGGACTGGTCGAGGGCAACACGGAAGCCGGCGTTCTTGCTTCAGGTCAGGTTGTCGGCATGATCAACGATCTGCCGAGCTGCAAGGAATTGATCGAGAGCATCATGGAAGATGCAGTGGGGCGTATCGACGCGCTTACGGCTCTTCGCTGACAGAGCCTTCTCCGAGTGCGTCTCTCCACTGCGCTTTACGCGTGGTCGGGGAGGCGCACTCATTGCGTTTGTCAGGTTATCCCGTCTTCTCCTGCCCGAACCCGTCGATCATTCCGAAATACTGGGAGATCGCCACAGCCGCCATCTGCACGGCAGCGGCGTTCCTTTTGTCTATCGTGCCGCGAATCAAAGGCCCACAAATCGAGAGACCCACCTGCATGTGGTCGAACACCCCGATTCGTGCACCGATACAACCCATCCCGGAATTACATATTCCGAACGCAACTGCTTGTTGGCGAACGTCATTGGTGTTTTGCAGCGACGCCACCGGTCTGCGCCCAGCGCTCAACAGTGATTTCCCGATGGTCGACGATTGCGCAGGGATGCGTGAGCCGACACGAGTCTGAAGGTCGGGGACCATCTGGCTCCCGATTTTCTGGATGTAGCGCACTTGGTTCCCTTCCAAAACCCCAAGGTGCACAGCATGTCCAGTCACGAGGTGCAGCTGCTGAAGTAGGGGCGTAACCACTCGTTCCACTTTGTGTCGATACAGCGAGAGGGCGCCCAGATCTCCTAGCTTGTCACCGATTTCGTACTCGAGTCCTTCGCGGCGTAGCCAGTTCATCCTCACGAGTTTCAGTAGCATCCGGTGCACGGACGATCGCGGAATCCCGGTTCGGCGCGCCACCTCCCCCAATGTCAGCCGAGGCGCGTCACGAAAGCAGTCCACCACCACCGACAGTCTGTCGAGAGTTGACATGGGGATGGACTCTTCGGTGATCGGTCCGACCGCCATGGATGTCTCCGTTCCGGTGGTCCGTCCCGTCGAGCGGGCACCGCTGGGCGATGTGTTCGCTGCTGACTATCAATCTGGGCTCAGGCGGCGCGCGCCGCCAGGGCATTTCCCACCGTGCGGGAGACAAACCTGCACGGTCACTACCACCTGCATCTATACCGATCACCGGTTGCACTCGTTGAGCCCGAGCCCACGCCTCGCCACAGTGGCACGGACAGACCCCTGAACAGAGGACGACGATATGACCACAGACGATATGACCACAGCGGACCTGGGCGAAGTCGAGGAATTCCGCATCATCGAGGAAGGCGTTACCCCTGAGCGTTTTGCCCGCGGCTGGCACTGCCTCGGACTCGTGACCGATTTTCACGACGGAAATCCACATTCGATCGAGGCCTTCGGCACCAAGCTTGTCGTATTCGCCGACAGCCACGGTGATTTGAAGATCCTCGACGCGTACTGCCGTCACATGGGCGGCGACCTGAGTCAGGGCACGGTCAAGGGCGATTCGATCGCGTGCCCCTTCCACGACTGGAGGTGGGGAGGCAACGGTAAGTGCACCGCGATTCCCTATGCCCGACGTGTCCCCCCGCTTGCCAAGACCCGCGCTTGGACTGCGCTCGAACAGGACGGACTGCTCTTCGTCTGGCACGACCCCGAAGGCAATCCGCCTCCTGCGGACGTCGCCATACCGATCATCAAGTCTGCGGAGCACGAATGGACCGATTGGGTGTGGAAGTCGATAGTCATCGATACGAACTGTCGAGAAATCGTCGACAACGTCGTTGACATGGCGCATTTCTTCTACGTGCATTTCTCGTTCCCCACCTATTTCAAGAACGTCTTCGAAGGTCACGTCGCCATCCAGGAGCAGAGTGGCATCAACCGCGACGACATCGTGACCTGGACCGACCTCGACGTGCCGAAGTTGGTATCCAACCTCTCGGTGGCCGCCTATCACGGACCGTCGTTCATGATCGACGACTTGATCTATCAGTACGAAACCTTCAAAGTGGATTCGGTTTTGATCAACTGCCACTACCCGGTCAGCCCGACCAAGTTCGTCCTGATGTACGGCATCACCGTCAAGAAGACCGACGACCTTCCCGCCGGGATCGCGGACCAAACCGTCGACGCGATGATCGGATACATCGGTGTCGGGTTCGAGCAGGACATCGAGATCTGGAAGAACAAGACCCGTATCGACAATCCACTGCTCTGCACCGAGGACGGTCCGGTATACCAACTGAGGCGGTGGTACGAGCAGTTCTACGTGGACGTCGCCGACGTCACGCCCGAGATGGTCGACCGCTTCGAATTCGAGATGGACACAAGTAAACCCATCGAGGCGTGGAAGCAGGAAGTTGCGGACAACCTTGCACGCAAGGCCGCCGCCGGAGCGCCGCAATGACCATGGAACCGCTGGACTGCGAGCGGTGTGGAACGTACGTCCTCGTGGAGAAGAACAGCTGGCATCACACGTCGACCCAGTGGCGATCAGAGTCGCGCACCGCATGTTTGGAGTACCGCGACGACGCTGCATCGCCGAGAATTCGATCCGGAAGTTGTTCCGCATTGAGAAATTCCATCAATCAGGCAGCGACCGACGGACGCATAACCGTTCCCGAATGACAATCGCCCTCGCGGCTCTGAAGGCTCACGTCATGGCGGCGGACAGCTCCTGAGACAACGTGCCTTTGTTCTCCACCTCAACGGTGTTGCAGCCCTGCCAGCGCGCAGTTCTGCGAAGGAGTTCCGCCAACCGCGGCGCAGTCTCCGCGTCCGCGGTGGGTTCTGCCCAAGCCGCGCGGACAAGCAGCCGAGCGTTCTGACGGTCGTTCTTGAGATCGACTCGGGCGCAGATTTTGTCGTCGATCAGGACCGGGAGCACGTAGTATCCGTGAACGCGCTTGTGCGCCGGAGTGTAGATCTCGATCCGGTAGTGAAAGTCGAAGAGCCGCAACGCTCGATCGCGTGCCCACACTACCGGATCGAAGGGTGACAACAACGCTTCCGCACGGATGGACCTGGGACGCTTCGCTTGCGGATCGATCCACACCTCCCTTGCCTTGCCTCGACGCTCCCAGCCGTCGACGGACACCCGGCGCACACTGCCGGCATCTTCGAGTTCCTGCAATGCCGTTCGTGCTTCTGCGCTGGGCAGACGAAAGTAGTCGGCGATGTCGTCGAGTGTGCCAAGACCATGCGCCCGCACTCCCCGCACCACCAGCTCGCGTATCGCCTCCGACCGCTCGACCCGTGCGTCGAGTATCTCGGGTGCAAGCATCTGCTCGGCCAGGCCGTAACGACGCTCGAAGCCGGCTCGACCTGCCGACACCACCTCGCCCCAACGGAACAGCGTCTCGAGGCCGACTTTCACGTCGGACCACCCCCACCACGGACCCCGTCGTGTGTTCGCTTCGTGTTCGATCTCGCTCGCCGCCATCGGACCGTTGTCGCGCAACTCCTGCCGCAACCAATCGAGGAAGACACTTCGATCGGAAGCCCATCCTCCCTTGTCGCTCAACGCCTTGGCGCGAAACTGGTCCATCCGCCAGCGGAACAGCGGCCACATGTCCACCGGTAGGAACGTAGCCTCGTGGCCCCAGTATTCGAGGTACCCCGAGCCGGGGGCGAAGGCGAGCTGATCGAGCCTGGATTTGTCGTACGCGCCCAGCCGAGCGTAAACCGGCAGGTAGTGGCTGCGTTCGAAGACATTGACCGAGTCGATCTGCAGCACCTGCAGCCGGTCCATCACGCTGACCAGATTGCGACGCGTCACCGTTGTGGGGTGCGATCTGCCGAATCCTTGAGCGGCAAGCGCTATGCGACGGGCAGCTGCCGGAGACACGACTTCGCTCATAGCGGGTCAGAGTACGCACACCCTCCGACACGTTTCAGGAGGGCGAAGTGTGACAGCCGAACAGAACTGCCGACATGAACATCTGCAGTCTGGTCGCATTTTCTGCGGCCCCGTCGAACTTCACCATGCGTCCGACATCCGGAACCAGGTTGAGCGCAGCATGAACAACGAACTTCGCCTCTACCGCCGAAAGCTCCGGACGGATTTCGCGGAGAACTCGCGCCCATTCGACCACGTAAAGCTTCTGGCGATTCTTCAGATCGCTTCGATGACTCGGCAGAAGGTTGCTCATCTCGGAAAAGTAGACCGACATCAATTCGTGCTGTGCAAACGACAACTCCACGTACATCGCCGCCAGTGCCCGGAGTACTTCTTCGTGCGACGTCGCGGAATCGAAGACCGCTGCCGTCGCCAAGTCCAAGCGATCTGCAGCTCGATAGAACACGGCGCCGAGAAGCTCGGCCTTGCTGGGAAAGTAGCGGTACATACCGGAAGCATTCAAGCCGGCGGCCGCGGCGATCTCTTCGATGCTGACGTCGTGATATCCGCGAGAGTCGAAGAGCCGCACCGCTTCCTGCAAGAGACGTTCACGGTTGTTCGTGGTCACGGTCCTAGGCAGCGAGGACTGCTCCAAGCGGCTTGCGGTGGTTGCACCCTCACCTTGATCTATCGCCAGGCACGCGTCGAGCAGAACCTGTTCCATCGCCCGCTGAGGCAGCAACAGATTATGGACGGTGATGCTGCCGATCACGCTGAACATCGCTACCACGAAAAGGGTCTCGTCCCGCGCCGTCATCGCCGGATCGGAGCGCGAAAGATTCCGGGCCACTCGACTATTGACCGCGTCGGCCTGTGCTCGAACGGATTTCCGATCGGCAGCATCGAGAAACCGGCTCTCCCAACGATAGATTCCGGCCGTGCGCCGATTGCGAATTGTCGTTCGTATCACTGCAATCAGATCTTCGCGCAATCGGTCCGCATCGGTCGCTGCTGGGGCAACCGAGACGTCGTCGAGCGCACTACCGAGCGCTTCGGTCAACTCCAGTGCCGCGTGACGGAACATCGCGTACTTGTTCGGAAAGTGCCGATACAGCGCCGAACCCGAAATACCCACCGCCGACGCGATGTCATCGACACTGACAGCAGGATATCCGCGCTCACTGAACGCGATTGCCGCAGCTGCCGCGATCTGAGCCTTGCGATCCTTCGGGCGCCTCTTGACGGAGTCGGACCTCACCTGCCGAACAATCCCATTCGACGTCTGCGCGTCGACGAACTGATCGCCCAGGCTCACCATGTACCCCACTCTCCAGCCCACACGCTCGACGCACCTCTATCCGCCTGTCCATCAAACGAGAATCAGCATAAGCATGATCCCGGGAATTCATACACTTTTTTCATCACTTCGCCCGCCTGCAGCACAATCGTGGCAGTTCAAGAGCCTATCGATCGCAAGAAGAAACCGCCCCTCGGCGTTGATCGTCATGATCCCTGACCAGAATTTGCGTTAACAAAACGTTGCCTGAGGGCGCCGATGATGGGTAGGGTCACCGCTCGAAGCATCCGCTACACAACCGCGACTCAACCAGGCTGACAGATCCGGAATATTCGTAAACATACACCGGGTATGGATTCGAACAGTTCCAATACTGGCACGTCAATTGCGCGAACTCAACCAACACCGCTAGACACGCAGCGAGAATCTCGGTTCACATAATGCTTGCTTGGACACATATATGTGTGAGATGCTTCACAGGCAGTTCGCTCGACCGCCAGCGCTCGAACAGTTCGAACTCCGTGCCGAACACTGTTGATCTGCAAAGGAATTCAATTAGATGACCTACGAGCTACCAGCCGCGAAGGGCCCGGTGCGAGACGTAGCGTTACAGGGGGGCTATCTGATCGGATTCTCGGTTCAGGCACTCTTCGGCCTGTTCACGGCAATCCTCCGCAGGCGACTCTCGTTGCACGAGACTATTACTCAGACCCTGTTCATCGGTCGTGTCAGCACCGGCCCGTCGTTGCTTCTCATGATTCCGATCGGTGTTTTCATCGCCGTGTCAGTCGGTGAACTGGCCGGCCGGATCGGTGCCGGCGGATACTCCGGAGCTGTCGTGGCTTTCATCATCGTCGGTCAGGCTGCGGCGCTGGTGTGCGCGTTGATGATGGCCGGTGTCGCAGGATCGGCGATCTGCACGGATCTGGGTTCACGAAAGATCCGGGAAGAGATCGACGCGATGGAAGTGATGGGCATCGACGTGATCGAGCGCCTGGTCGCACCGAGATTGGTTGCAGCAGTGATCGTCTCCCTTGCACTCTGTTCGATGGTCACCTTCGGCGGTGTGATCGCGTGCTACCTGTACCACATCTACGTCCAGCACCTTCCGGCCGGAACGTTCATGGCAACGTTCAGTCAGTACGGACGATCTTCCGACTTCGTCATGGCTTTGGTGAAAGCCGCGATCTTCGGTCTCGCTTCGACTTTGGTCGCCACCTTCAAAGGTCTCCATGCAAAAGGCGGCCCACGCGGCGTTGCCGACGCAGTCAACGAAGCAGTCGTCATCGCTTTCGCCCTCGTCTTCATCGTGAACACGGTGTTGTCCGCGCTGTATACCGTGATCGTGCCGGCAGTCGGTGAATTCTGATGTCGCTCGTCGATCTCCGGATCCGAGCGCGGCAGGCCGGCAGACCGTTGCGGACCGCAGGCGACGGCTTGGTGTCGCTCGGTCAGCATGTCACCTTTTACATCCGCACTATCGCCTCGATCCCCTTTGCTCTCACCAAGTACCGCAAACATGTACTCGGCCAGATCAGCGAAGTCAGCTTCGGAACGAACTCGCTGTTGTCCGGCGGCGGCACTATCGGCATCGTGTTCGCGATGTCTCTTGCAGCCGCGATGATGCTGGGCGTGGAGACGCATCGCGGACTCGAACTTGTCGGGATGACCTCACTCTCCGGCATGCTTTCCGCAGTTGCCAACACACGCGAACTTGCCCCTGTTGTCGTCGCTATCGCGTTGGCCGCCAAGGTCGGGACGGGTTTCACCGCCCAGATCGGCGCAATGCGTATCTCCGACGAGATCGACGCACTGGACTCGATGGCAATCAGATCGATTCCCTTCCTCGCGGGTACGCGGGTCATCGCTGCCATGATCTGCGTCATCCCGATCTACATGATCGGACTGCTGGCCAGCTACCTCTCGACCCGACTGGTCGTCGTGTTCTTCAACGGTGCATCGGCAGGTACCTACGACTACTTCTTCCATCTGGCGATCTCGCCGCAGGACCTCCTGTACTCGGGCCTGAAGGCAGTGGTCTTCGCCGCCGTCGTCGCGCTCGTGCACTGCGCGTACGGCTATTACGCCTCGGGCGGACCGGCGGGCGTCGGGCAGGCTGCTGGCCGCGCACTACGGACGGCCATCCTTGCGATCGGAATCCTGGACGTGCTGATGACTTTCGGCCTGCGGGGCCTCGTCCCCCAGATCCCGGGAATGGGGATCTGAGCCGTGGACAGACTCACTACACGCACGAAGATCGTTTACGCCTTACGTGGCGCGATCGCCGTCGTGGTGGCCGTCGTAGCGGCAGTAACGATGGTGCTGCGTGGATCCGGAAACCTCGAGCAGAGCACCGACGTGTTCGTGGCTGTTCCAGCCACGGCGGGCCTGATCAGCGGCGAGGCACCGGTCCGGTACCACGGGGTCAACATCGGCCGAATCGGCGAAATCGAATCAGGTACCACAGAATCCGTGGTGCAACTACAGATACAGACTGAGGACGCATCGAAGATTCCCGCCGACGTGATGGCTCGCGTTGTTCCACGCACGTTCTTCGGTGACATCTACATGCAGCTCGTGGACAACCCGGCGCCGCACGGCCGAACAACTCTCGCGGACGGAGACGAGATCCGCATGGACGACGGACCCGAAGCCGTTGCGCTCTACGACGTGTACACCAAATTGGTGGGAGTCCTCACCGCGATGCAGCCCGAGAAGTTGCAGACAGCCCTGACTGCGCTGGGCCAGGCACTCGACGGAAACGGAGCCGAGATCGGTACCACGATAGACAATCTCAGTGCAGCGTCCGGCATATTGACACCCGCGGCACACCAATTCCTCGAATCGACACCCGAATTCAAGTCGGTCGTCGACGCGTTGGACCGCGCAACCCCCGACATTCTCGATACCTTGGCAGCCGCCACAAACGTCTCGAACAGCATGGTCGCCAACAGAGCGAATCTCGAGACCTCGATCGGCGCGGCCGCAGTCTTCGCCGCTACCGTCGACGATTTTGTCGCAGAGAACAACAGCAACATCATCACCGTGATCGATTCCGCCGGAGAGATACTCGCAACCACCGCGGCCAATCCCGGAGGACTGCGTTCCACCCTCGCCAATGCCAGTACGTTCGGCGCCTCCGGTGCGCGAGTCTTCGCCACCGGAAAGTTCGACATCACAGCAGTTGCCACGTTCGCCGAACCGCTCCCGTACACAGGCGATGATTGCCCGCAGTACGGGAACTCGCGCGGGGCACAGTGTTCCGGCTCCAACCTCACGCCTGCACAACCCGCCAGTGCCCCAATCGTTGGTGGCGAAGCCGAAGCCGCCACCCTGCGTTTCCTCGAAGATCAACTACTCGGCAGCTCGCCGGAGCAGTCGGACGCCCCCAACCCGGCAACAACACTGATGTTGGGGCCGATGATCAGAGGTAACGAGGTGACCGTCCCGTGAAGGTTCGTCCTGGCCAGGTCATTCGGTTATCACTCTTCTGCATCACCGGCGTCGCCTGTGCGTCGTTCGTGGCGAACACGCTGTCGGTCCCGGTGCGCGGAAGCACTGATTCGTACTCGTTCGAGTTCACCGACGTCGAAGGACTCAACCCTGGTAATCCGGTAACGATGTCGGGTGTGCGTATCGGCCGCGTGGACTCGGTTGCGTTTGCCGACAACGGCGGCGGCACGAGCAAGGCGATCGTCGACGTCGACATCGAGTCGCAATATTCGCTCGAGTCGGACGTCCGTGCTGCCGTGCGCTACGGCGACATGCTCGGTGCTCGATATCTGGCACTGACCCAGGATGACAGCGAGGCAACGGTATCCGCACAACGGCTCGAACCTGGTAGCACGATACCGCTGGCGCAGACAACACCGCCGATCAACTTGACCGCACTGATGAACGGCTTCAAACCGTTGTTCGCCGCACTGCAACCCGAGCAGGTGAACACTCTGACACGAAGTTTTGTCGAAACCTTCAACGGCCAGGGCCAGGCAATGACCACCCTGCTCGACCAGATCGCGACCATGAGCTCCGGCCTGGTCGACCGTCAGGACGTCTTCGCGCAACTACTCACGAACATGAACACTCTTCTCACTGCCGTCGACGAGCGTCAACCCGAATTGGTAGGTCTGCTGGACGGTTTGAACAGCCTGAGCACCTCCGTCGTCGGGCAGAACGATCAACTGGTCTCGCTGTTGGATCAGGGAAACCGCACTGTCTCGTCGCTGGCTCAGATCATGGCCGGGTCGAACGGCGCATTCGGTCAGACCGTGCAACAACTCGAAAGTGTCACCGGTAGTTGGATTGCGAGCACCGACGAGTTCAACAGACTTCTCGCCAACCTTCCCCAGTTCGCCGACGCCGCCAACCGTATCGGAAGTTACGGAAGTTTCATCAGCCTGTATCTGTGTAATTTCACTCTGAAGGCAGGCGACATGGAAGCCAACATCTTCGGTCCGACGCATTCGCCGGTGTGCTCATGATGTTTCTGGTCAAGCTGATCGACGTGTTCGTCGGCATCATGCTCTTCCTGTTCAAAGGGGATCGCCGACGCAGCGGTAGCGGCACTGCTCTCGCTCTGGGTAGTCTCGGAATCTTCGTTCTGGTGGTGGGACTCGCCGCAGCACTGGGTATTCCGAAACTCTGGTACAACGCCCGCACGTCGGCGTACACAGCCGAGTTCGCCAATGCCAGCGGGCTTTCCGATACCGATCCCGTCTACGTGGCCGGAGTTCCCGCGGGCCGCGTGGATTCGATCGACCTTGCCGGCGACCACGTGGTCGTCAACTTCCGCCTGGACAAGGATCAGCCCTTGGGAAACCAGAGCACGGCGACGGTCAGGCTCAAGACAGTCTTGGGCAAGCGCTACCTCGAGATCGTGCCGGCCGGAGTGGTCGACGACTCCGATGGGCGGGTCATTCCGCTTTCCCGCACTACGGTGCCGTACAGCCTCGATGAAGTCAGCAGTGATGCCACCAACGCGGCCACCGGCGTCGACCTACAGGCGATGGAGTCCATGATGAACACCCTTTCGCAGGTGATTCCGACGGATTACGATCAAGTCGGGCGGGCTCTGGCCGGAATCAGTGGAGCCTCGGCGGCTTTCGCGCAGAATGGTGAACAGATCGACCAGATCCTCACGATGTCCCGCGAGCTGTCCGACATGGCGGTGGCACAAACCGATTCGATTGTCGGCACCGCCGCAAACGCTCAGACGATCGTGCGTACTCTGGCCGTCCGCAAGGACGCGCTGACTCAGTTGGTCGACAACCTGACAATCATCATCTCGAAGCTCTCGACGACGTTCACAGACCGTCAGGACGAGTTCGGGGCAATGACCGACAACCTCGTCGCAGTCACCGCCACGCTGAAGTACAACGCCGATCAGATCGACCTGCTGTTGACTCGTCTTCCGTCCGCTCTGCGTTCGGTCACCGACTCCACCGGCACCGGCAATTGGACCGATGTCAACGCCCCGGCAGCCGTGATCCCGGACAATCTGCTCTGTGCGCTCGGCATCATGGAGGGCTGCAAGTGAATACACGAAAAGCCGTCACCGCCATGCTGGTCGTGACCCTGGCGATCGCCCTGCCCGGTTGGTACATCTTTGGACGAACCGATCAGTCCAAGACTGTGTACGCCGATTTCAGTTACGTCGGTGGGATTTACGAGGGAAGTAAGGTCACCGTCCTCGGGGTCGGCGTCGGGACGGTCACGTCGGTGGAACCTCGCGGAACTTCTGTTCGAGTAGCGATGTCGATGCCCAACTCCGTCGATCTGCCCGCCGACGCTTCGGCCTATGTTCTCAATCCGTCGGTGATCAGCGATCGCCACATCGAACTCGGTCCGGCGTACACCGGTGGAGAGACGCTCGAAGACGGCGACGAGATTCCGATCGAACGTGCCCACTCCCCCATAGATTTCGACGGGTTGATGGGAAGCGTCAGCACCTTGGCCGACGCATTTGCCGGGGACGGTGGCAATCTCGGCGATCTCGTGAGCCGCGGCGCCGCCGGGTGGCAGGGTCAGGGCGATCAATTCAACACCGCCATTCGCAACCTCAGCACGGCCACCGGAGTTGTCGGCGCTCGGTCGGAAGACATCGGTGCACTCGTCGACAATCTCAATACCTTGATGAATGCGTTGGACACTCGGCAGGTCAGCTTGGACGAACTTGTCGGTGACCTCGGCGAATTGGGCGATCAGTGGGCGAGCCAGAACATGGACATCTCCCAACCGCTGCAGGATCTGCAGGTCGTCTTCGATCAACTGAACAGCTTCATGACAACTCACGGCGACGATGTCGGTGACATAGCCGACAACGTGAGAGTTCTCGGTGACACTCTGGCTGCCGAACAACCTGGCCTCGCCGAGTTCATGGACCTGGTGCCGTTGATGATGCAGAACCTCTCCCAAACTATCGGCCCAGATCAGCGCGGACGCATTCGGCTCAATGTCTCGACTGCATTGACTCAGTTCGCCGTCGCCAAGCCACTGTGCGACGCGTACAAGTTGCCGATCTGCACCGGTGCCGGATTCACGAATCCGATTTCCTTCCCCCTGAGCACTTCTGATCCGCTCGGCATCGCCTCCGCGATTTCCGGCGGCGCCGTCCCCGGAGGTGGCAATTGACGAGGCAATCGGTTCGGATAGTCGCCGGCGTCGCGATCATCGGTATGGGTTGTGCGGCTGTGTTCGCCTTCGGCGGCTGCAGCGCAGGCATTCAGGACCTTCCACTGGGTCGTTCGGCCGACGGTGACGCGTACACCGTGTCGCTACAACTGGCCGGCGCTGACGGCCTGGTGTTGGGAGCAGACGTCCGCAGCGGCCAGAAAGTCATCGGTCGAGTATCCGCACTGTCAGCCGACGTCGTCGGAGCCGACGTGACACTGAGTCTGGACGCAACGACGCAGTTGCCGGACAACGTCGGGGCCTCCGTCGAACTCCCGTCCGCACTGGGAAACCCGTTCATTCGACTGCTGCTGCCGGAGAATCCGTCCGGTTCCACGCTGAGCGGCGGCGATACAATTCCGGAGTCTCGCACCGAGATCGGTCCGCAGGTCGAAAGTGCACTTGCCACCCTCGGTACGGTTCTGACCGGCAGCGGCATCGATCAACTCGATACCGTCGTACGCGAACTGAACACCGCGTTTTCCGGGCGCTCAGGTGAAGTTCGTTCTCTGACCGACACCCTGACCTCGCTCATGGCAGAGGCAAGCAGTCACCGAAGCGAGTTCGACGAGGCCGTCGACCTCGCTGCCCGGGTCTCCTCGCAGTTGGCCGGGCAACAAGAAGTCGTCGACAACTACCTCGATTCCGTTCCACAGGTGGTGGCGATTCTCGTGGGGCAGAAGGATCAGATCGCGAGCCTCTTGAACTCGACCGTTCAGCTCGCCACCAACGCAAACACCATTCTCGACTCCTCACCCAACGGGCTCGACACGATGCTGCACGATGCGTCGACCATTGTGGGGACTCTGGATTCGTTCAACTCGGAGATCGGTCAGACGCTGGCGAACATGAACGGGCTGCTCGAAAACTTCACCGGCGCAGTCCAAGGTGACTACCTCGTTTTTGACGGCGCCCTCGATATTCCGGGAACGATCGACAAACTCTGGACCGGTGGCATGGCCGGACAATCGATCGCGCCGGCGGGAACTCTCACCGATCTACTTCAGGGAGGTCCACGTTGAGTCGCCTTGCGCTTGTTCAACTTGGCCTGTTCGCTCTGATCGCCGCTGTCGTCATCCCTTTCGGAATCGTGTACGTGGTGGGCCCTCAAGGTTTCGGTGGTCAGATCAGATTGCACGCCAGCATGTCCGACGCCTTCGGATTGACCAAGGGCACGGTCGTCACGTACCGCGGAGTGCAGGTCGGCAAAGTCGGTGAAGTTGTCCTCGATTCGAGCACCCGATCCGCTCGCGTGGAACTCTCACTCAACGACAAAACCGAAATACCCACCGACAGCGTCGCCAAGGTGACGATGGGAACTGCCGCGGGAATCCAGAATGTCGACATCTACCCCAACACCGATCACGGCCCGTATCTTCGGGACGGCGACGAGATCGCCATGCCCGCAGATCAGCAGCCAGTTCAGATGAGCCAGTTGATGCTTCAGGCGTCCGGCGTCCTGGAAGGGATTGATCCGCAAGCTATCAGCGACATCGGGACCGAACTGGGGAATTCGTTCAACGGGCTCGGTCCGAGCTTGGCGACCATGATCGACAACGGCGGGACCATGTCGGCGCAGTTGAACGACCAGTCGGCCGAACTCGCCGCGCTGCTGTCGCGGACCTCCACGCTGATGGACTCCATGGCGACACAATCGGATTCGTTCGTCCGAGGAATGGCGGCAGCGAAGAACTTCACCGAACAACTCGAGTCCAACGCCCCCGTACTGATTTATCTCACCGACCATTCACCCGCCGCTCTCAATAGCGCCCAGCAGTTGTTCGACAAGTACCACAACACTTTCGGAGCGGTGCTGGCCAATCTCGTCACGGTCGCTCCGATCATCTCCGACCGCACGGATGCCCTGGAAACCGGACTCGTCACGATCCCCGACGGTCTCGCCAAGCTGGCATCCATCGTCAAAGGCGATCGAGCTGATTTCGCCTTGGTGGCCACGCAGGGGCCGGTGTGCAACTACGACACCCCCAGACGAGAGGTAGGCGATCTCTCCCCCACCAGTCCGAGTCTGGCGATGTACTGCCCACCCGCGGACGACCTGGTCCAACGCGGAGCACAGAATGCTCCGCGGCCGAACGACCTCGGATTGCAGAACTCGACTGTCCCCGGCACTCCGATCGGACCGCCGGTCGTCGCGGATCCGATTCTGATTCCGACCGGAGTCGACGCCTTGAACTACTGGAGATTGATGTTGGAAGGACTGGGAAATGGCACACGGTGAGAGCGCACTCCTCGACGAAGCAGAAACCGAGGTGACCGAACATCCGACTCCCCCGTCGTTCTTTCGTCGGCTGAAAGAGCCTCGCAACGCACTGATCTCGCTGTTGGCGGTAGCACTGGTCGCAGCATTGGTGGTGCTCGGATTTCACCTGTATTCGGTGAATGAGGAGGACACGTTGCGACAGGAAGCGCTGGACACCGCGCGGGATTACTCGATCATCATGTCCTCCTTCGACTATCAGAACTTGGACGCCAACAAGGACACCATCGCGTCGATGTCGACCGACGAGTTTGCCGGCACCTACCGAAC
The DNA here is from genome assembly GCF_053608585.1 of Rhodococcus sp. NPDC055024. Taxonomy (NCBI): domain Bacteria; kingdom Bacillati; phylum Actinomycetota; class Actinomycetes; order Mycobacteriales; family Nocardiaceae; genus Rhodococcus; species Rhodococcus sp. NPDC055024. The sequence goes on along the minus strand of NZ_JBSGVT010000021.1, from coordinate 64,804 downwards.
GATGGTGGATTCACTGCGCGAGGTTGTCGCTGGAGGCCAAGGTCAGGCGAGTGCGACGGCAACAGACGTCGGCATCACGTCACTGGAAGATTCGTCGGCAAAGGTGCTTGTCTTCGTCGACCAGCAGGCCAAGAACATTGCTGCACCAGAGGGCAATACACAGAAGTACCGGATGGTCGTGTCCCTGGTTCGTTCGGACGACCGCTGGCTCGTGAGCAACGTCGAGACCAAGTAATTCACCGCGCACGGAGGAGGATCGATGCCCACTCACTACCTGGATTCGGGAAAGTCCGAGTCGTCTCTTCGAACCGATCAGACACGCATCACCATCACGGCCGAGCGTAAGCGGTGGGCCCGCAAACCCGCACACATCACCGACGCACTCGATTTCTGGTCATTCGCAGGGGCCGCCGCCAACGTCGTCCTGCAACTCGGTTGGCCCGAGGTGGCGTACGGCGTCATGGAAAGCAAAGTCGAATCGGGTGCCCTGACCGCGCATCCATGGAAGCGCGCACGGACCACAACGCAGTACCTGACGGTCGCAATCCTGGGCAACGAGGAAGAGCGAAAGGCCTACCGCGAGGCCGTGAACTCGGTGCACCGGCACGTGAAGTCCGATGCGAACAGCCCGGTCAAGTACAACGCCTTCAATCGCGAACTCCAATTATGGGTTGCCGCTTGCCTGTTCATCGGCTTCGAAGACAGCCATCAGTTGTTGCACGGCAAGATGTCCGAAGAGCAGGCGGAATCGTTTTATCAGTCCGCGTCAACTTTGGGAACGACACTGCAGGTCACCGAAGAGATGTGGCCGGCCACCCGCGCAGACTTCGAGCGCTACTGGAATCTCGGTTGCGAACGCGTCGTCATAGACGAACGCACCAAGCAATATCTGATCGACCTGGTCAATCTACAGATGATCGCGTGGCCGATACGCCTGGTGTTCCGAAACTTGTTGCGGTTCCTGACGGTCGGATTCCTTCCGCCGATCTACCGCGACCAACTCGACCTCGAGTGGACCGAAGACGACCGCCGTCGATTCGAGCACCTCTTCATCTTCGTGTCGTTCGTCAACAGGTTCATCCCACGCTCCATCCGTCAGGCCGGAAACACCATTCAGATGCGCGACATCCGTCGCCGGATCAAGGCGAGCAAGAATCTCGTCTGATCGTAGAGCCGGAAACTCGATACTCGTATCAATTCTGCTGCCCCACAGGTAAATCGGGGCGGTCGGTCGACAACACATCAAGCCTCGATTTGAGCTTCGGCGCGACAAAAACTGGGGTCGAAAAGTCGGCAAAACGAGCCAATCGGGCGGCACATTCGCTGCATATCGACGCTTTTACGGCGCCTTATTGGTGACTTGTATCACACTTTATCTCGATTATGTAACGCCGAGAGCGTTGGCATATCGCAGCGCGACCTGGGAAAACACTCTTTGATGCATTTCTGTTGCACGAACCTGTGTCGACACGCCGACCCGTGACCAATCCGTAATCATCTCCTATGGTTGGTGACAGCCCGATCAACCGGGCATTACCGAATCGCCACCGCCAGTCCCACCCCGCGGTTCGGATTCGACAACATTCCTAGTGGTGGGAGCGGAGCTGAGACGGTCACCGTCCTCCGCCGGCGTGACTCGAGAGGATTTACCCAAATGACCAAGACCACCGTTACCCGCGCACTTGCTTCTGTCGCCGCAGCCGGAGCCCTCGCAGCCGGAGCCATTGGACTGAGCGCCGGCACCGCATCCGCAGCCACCCACGACTGGTCGGGTGTCGCTGAGTGCGAATCCTCGGGCAACTGGGCTGCGAACACCGGAAACGGCTACTACGGCGGCCTCCAGTTCAGCCAGAGCACGTGGGCGGCCTACGGCGGAGCGGGCACCGCAGCCAACGCCAGCCAGGCAGAACAGGTCCGCGTCGCGGAGAACGTCCTTGCAGGTCAGGGCGTCGGCGCGTGGCCGGTTTGCGGACAGTACCTCCGCTGATCTCAGCTCGATTAGTGCGTCACTGCCCGGTGCTCGTCGGAGATTCGACGGCTACCGGGCAGTGTTGTACACCGGTACCTACTTCCCACCGCCACTGCTGTTGAAAGATGTTACGGCGGTGCGTGATCCGTCGGGATGACGTGGAGCGAGCGAGGTATATCGACTCGCCTTCCGATCCCCCATCATCCCGCGAAGAATCATCGACAACCTTTGGAGCATCCTTCTGAACCGGCCGCGAGAACTGACCGGTGCTGCCGTAGACGCGTACGGGATGGGTTCCTTGCGCACGTAGTGCTCCATAAGCCCAGCTTAGCCGCCTTTCGACGCCGAAATGCTCGATTAAGAGAATGCCTCGTAGCCCTCACAGTGTCCGAACAAATCGATCCGGCGAACTCGGCGGCCCATCCTTGACCAGGCGTGCGAATCGGTCGGGTAAATCGCGTGGTCGAATACTTCTCGACCGCAGTGTGACAGAAGGCGGTCAACGCTCCACCACTCGAAGTGCTCGACCAACTCCGCGGCTAGCGCTTCGCGCCCCAACGATCCACAAGGATCGAATGCGACCGGTACCGGCACGAGGAAATAGTCATTGACCGCCCCGTCCCAACCCGGCAATATCGTCGGATCACGGATCTCCTCATGCCACACGTGTGTGGCGGCGCCGTAGTCGCACAATCCGATCTCCTCGTCCAATTCGCGCGCGAGCGCCTCGGGCGGGGTTTCGTCTCCTTCCAAGCCGCCGCCTGGAGGACACCAGACCGTCAGCCCATGCACGGGCGCGATGAATCGGTAGAGCAGAAGACGGGACTGGCCGTCAACGTCCAACCCCCTGGCCGAGTGCCGCAGACGCATGAGTGCCACTGTAAGGCAGCAGGTCAGGCGATGACGGCAAGCTCCGGCAACCCTGCAACCACAACCGCGAGGTTGTAACCCGACATCCGCAGTTCTCCGTTGTCTCCGGTCCTCGCGTACTCCGCATGCCCGAACGCCCGCTCGTGCTTCACTCCGTCCGGGGTGATCCCTTCGGCCGTGGACAACCGATGGAACTCGGTGCGCGTCGGATCGCCGCCGAAACGGCCGAACCCCGCGATACTGTCGCCTTCCGCTTTCATGACGTAGACATGACGGTCGGCGATACCGAGATCTGACTCCACCTTGGCCCGCACTCCGGGTGAACCGTAGAAGACCACGTCGTCGACTGCGGCGCTGGCACCACGTTGCAACGCAAGAGAAGTCGCAAGCGATCCGTAAGAGTGGCCCAACGCGGTGATATGGACGCGTTCTTTGACCGACGCAGAACGAAGACCGTGAAAGAAGCTGCCCAATGCGTCGGCGGCTATGCCTGCCTTGGACGATCGACTGACGTCGAAGCTGGCGCGACCGATGTCGAACTTTCCCGGCCCGATGACCTGTGGCGCGTCGTATCCGATCCAGGCGATCGTTGCCACGCTTTCCTTTCGACCGGCCAGGTCGAGTTGGCGCATCGCCTCGGCTCGCAATCGTGTTGCCTCGCCGACCATTCCGCGCATCGAGTCCTTGACGTTGGTGTTCAATCCGGGAATCGTCACGGAGATGTGATCCGCTGTGTCCGGATCACCGATCGCAATCGCGGCAAATCCTCGTTCACCCGAGCGCATGTCCATGAGCAGTAACCGTCGACAAGGTTCGGCGTGAAACAACTCGTCGAGCGCGTCCAAATCCTCGAGTTTACGTTCGGCATACCACTGGCCCGCCCCGGTGTTACTCAGCCTGCCGCCGAAGAACTCCCGGTGAAGTTCTTGCGAGATTCGCACTGAATCATCTTGCAGCCGTGCTCGTTCTGATTGAATCCGATCGAGATTGGCGGGACTTCGCACCGCTGCGGGAATGCCGTCGAGGTTGGCAATCAGACTGGGTGCATGGCGCAACATCTGACGCTGCCGATCAGGGCTGAATGCTCGCCACTCCTCTCCCACGCGCACAGCCTTGTCACGGAGGTCGGTGCCGACCTGGGACCGAAGCGACAACGCATGATGAAGATCCGCGCTGACCAGCAGTGCCTCCCCGATCAGTTCTCGAACGGCAACCTCGAGCAGTTGGGCGTGCACGTGGAGCGGGTGGCCGTCCGCGATGGGCGCAACCGCAGAGACGGTTCCGTCCTGGCGAATATGCAAGTCGTCGGCGACGGCTTCTTTGCGCAGCGTATTCAGCCGTCGACGGATGTCGCGGACGCGATGAGCGACCAGAACGCCTTCGAGCCCAGCGGACAGCTGATCCAAAGCTTCGACGTCCCATACGTCGATATCTGTGAGATCCACTCGAGTCAGGACGAGCGAGCTGCGATCCGAGCCTGTACTTCCGGACGACGCAACGGCGGGACCGTCTGAGGTGGCTGCCTACGAGGCGGCAAGGCGCTGAGCAGGCGCGTCGTCGTTTCGGTTACCTCACGCACCGCCTGTTCGAAGGCATCTCGGTTGGCGTCGGACACCTTGGCTATTCCGCTCACCTTACGTACGTATTGGCGGGAGGCTGCCTCGATTTCCTCCGGCGTAGCTGCGGGCTCGAGTCCACGAAGTTCAGTGATGTTTCGGCACATAATTCGACGATAACCCTGCTCACCGACGCCGTCACGGTTCGATACATCAATGTATCCAAACTGCCACGCAGATCCGGGCATCACGGTAGTTTCAGTGAAATTCCCCCAGTGACTGGAAGTAGCCACTAACTCATGGACTCAGCACTCACCTCGGTCGGTCTCCCCGCCGCACTCGCCATCATCATGTTCGGCCTCGGGCTTTCCCTGACAGTCGGAGATTTTGCCCGCGTGGCAAAAGCGCCCAAGGCCGTCTCGATCGCTCTGATCTGTCAATTGCTGTTGCTGCCGGCCGCAGCCTTCGGCTTGGTCACCTTGTTCGACCTCGACCCACTACTCGCCGTCGGCATGATGCTCCTCGCCGCGTCACCGGGTGGCACCACGGCAAACCTGTTCAGTCACCTGTTCCGCGGCGACGTTGCCCTCAATGTGACACTGACTGCGGTCAATTCGGTGATAGCGGTGGTCACTCTCCCCCTGATCACCAACTTCGCGTTGGGTTACTTCGAACCCGAGGACGCGGACGGCACCCTCGGGCTTCAGTTCACGAAGGTCCTCCAGGTCTTTGCCGTCGTCCTGATTCCGGTCGCCCTCGGAATGTGGGTTCGGTTGCGCTCGAGCGCCTTTGCCGAGCGCATGGACAAGCCCGTCCGCATCGGATCCGCGATTGTTCTCGCGCTGGTGATCGTCGGAACGGTTGTATCCGAGCGCGACAACATCGCGGACTACCTCGTCGACATCGGCGTCGTCGCTGCATTGTTCTGCCTGCTGAGCCTCTCGATCGGCTACATCGTTCCCCGAATCTTCGGCATCGAGGACCGTCAGGCCATCGCCAGTTCCATGGAAATCGGCATCCACAACAGCACGTTGGCGATCACCATCGCCGTCAGTCTTCTCGACAACGTGCAATTGGCAGTACCGGCCGCGGTGTACGGCGTTCTCATGTTCCCGCTCGCCGCTGCCTTCGGCGCCACCATCACCCGCAAGTCACGGACGATGGCCGAAATCGACTAATATCAGGCGGTTTTCGATATAGGTGATCTGGTATCGCCAACCCTACGATCGATACGGACTCAGACCGAAGGGTATCGAAAAAATGCTGACCAATACACCTACCGTGCCAGACGAACGCGTCTGGCAAGAGCTAGTCGACGCACTTACCCGTCGCCAATTCGGCATCGGAGCCGGGATGGCAGCAGTAGCAACTATTCTGTCGTCCTGCAGTTCCAGCGACGGTTCAGGCACCGCTGATGACGCTCAAATGCGCACCGTCACCACGCCGTTGGGGACCTATGACATCCCTACCAACCCCAAGCGGGTCTTGGCCGTCGACGCCCGAACCGACCTCGAGCTCGCCATTGCCTTGGAACTACCGGTCTTCGGATACAACATCTCACCCGCCACCGAGTGGGTGCCTGTCGACGGCTCGGCCGAATACCTCAGCGACAAGCCCAATCTGGAGCAGATACTCGGACTCGCACCCGATCTCATCATCTGCGCCAACGCCGACAACGAGTACTGGCCCGCTGCAAAGCTCCAAGCCATCGCTCCTGTCCTGACGACCGAATCGAAGCAGACGTGGCGGGAGAACCTGACCCGGCTCTCCGATTGGCTGGGACGAACACCCACCATGGATCGCCTGATCACCGATTACGACGCTCTGATCACCGACATTCGCACTCGACACGCTTCCGCGATCGCGGGCAAAACCGTCGCAAGCTTGTCCTACAGTCCGGACAAAGCCACGATCTACATCGACAGCCTGCCCGTGTCGGAGGAAACGGGAAAGAAGAATCGTCAACCCACCGACATGACGCTCGCCGATATCGGCGGAAGAACATTGAACACAACCGGTTTCGATAATCAGGGGCGACTGAGCATCGAGGAGATGGATCGTCTGCAACACTGCGACGCGTTCATGGTTTCCGTCACCGACAGCAGCGACACCACCTTCGATCAACTCTCGGACAACAAGTTGTGGCAACGACTTCCGGCTGTGCAGGCCGGGAACGTCACCGTTCTGCAAGGAAGTACGTACTACGGGTCCATCTACACCAACATGTACGTCGCCAAGGGCTGGGACGAACTTTATTCGACGCTCGACTAGTCGGACTTGTCCATGGAAATGCCGACCGCTCCCACGCGGTCGGCATTTTCACGTTTCGAGGTCGATGCCCAACGCTCCGGAGAGGGTTCGCAGACAGATCACCCTCAACTCCTCGTGCGGTATGGAAGGTTGATCGAGCCAGTCGAGACACACGGCCCGGACGAATGCGATCCATCCCCGTACCGCGACTGCAGCGATCTGTCTTTGTTCGCCCTCGAATCCGAGTGCGTCGAGGATCCGAATCTGTTGTTGTTCGAGTTCCCGTTCGACGATTGCTCGGATACCTGCCTCAGCCGAGAGCGTCCCGACGTTGATGGCGCGCACTCCCCTACTGTGCGATTTCACGTACGCGAAATAGGCATCCAACCCGGCTGCCACCTGTTCGCGCACCGGTAGCGTCGCGTCCGGTGCGGTCACCTCGAGTAAGTGCTGCGATTCGCGCTCGACGATTGCCGCGAAGAAGTCTCGTTTGGTCGGGAAATAGTGGTACATCAACCCTCGCGAGACGCCTGCGATCTCGGCAACCTCTTCGATCCAGACGTCCTCGTACGAGCGATCGGCAAAAAGTTGCGCGCCGATGTCGAGCAACTGCGTGCGCCGCTGCTCTCGGTCCAGGCGTTTTCGTGGTGCAACCATAGGCAAGTCAGATTACTACTTGACACCAATTCAGTAAGGCGTACTTTGCGTACTAGACACCAATTCAGTAAGCGATCTCACCCGGGGGACACATCATGAGCGTCGACACCACTCCAGAGGCGACGACCGATGCTCGGATCCCGCATCCGGCATGGCGCCTGCCAGTCCTAGGCGACGTCCTCGGGATCAACATTCGGACGCCACTGCAGAACTCCGTGAGCATCGGCCGCGAACTCGGCCCGATCTTCGAAAGAAACGTCCTGGGAAATCGCTTTGTCTTCGCCTCGGGCGCAGACATGGTGGCAGAACTGTCCGACGAGTCCCGGTTCGCAAAACACCTTGCACCAGGAGTGAAGGCGCTACGCGGAATCGGCGGCGACGGATTGTTCACTGCCTACAACCACGAGCCCAACTGGGGCAAGGCACACAATCTCCTGGCACCGGCGTTCAGCCAGACTGCGATGCGCTCGTACCACCGCACCATGCTCGACGTGGCCGGCGAGTTGGTCGACCATTGGGACAGTCGTGAAAGTGACTCCCCCATCGACGTCTCCGCAGACATGACCAAGCTGACGCTGGAGACCATCGGACGCACTGGATTCAGCTACTCGTTCGACTCTTTCGAACGTGAAGAGCAGCATCCGTTCGTCAAGGCAATGGTCGGAGCGCTCTCCCATTCACAGCGCACGACATTCCTGAAGTCGACCGCCCTCGGGCGAGTGCTCGCACGTCGCGCCGATCAACGTGACGAGGTCCGCAAGGCGTTCATGGCCGAGGTTGTGGACGAGGTGATCCGTGCCCGGCGCACAAGTACCGAACCGGGGCCCGAAGATCTCCTCGAACTGATGCTGCGGGCGGCTCGCGAAAACGATCCCAACCGTATCGACGAACTGAACATCCGCCATCAGGTCGTGACGTTCCTCGTCGCCGGGCACGAAACAACCTCCGGCGCTTTGTCGTTCGCACTGTATTACCTCTCGCAAAACCCTGACGTACTGGCCAAAGCGCAAGCCGAGGTCGACAAGGTGTGGGAAGGCGAGGAGCCCGCCTTCGAGAAGATCGCGAAACTTCGATACGTACGACGCGTCCTCGACGAATCATTGCGTCTGTGGCCGACGGCTCCCGCCTACGGCCGCGCGGCGCTCGAAGACACGACGCTCGTCGGCAAGTATCCGATGAAGAAGGGCGATTGGATGCTCGTGCTCATCCCCTCACTTCATCGTGATCCGGTGTGGGGCAACGATCCCGAGGCTTTCGATCCGGATCGCTTCCTGCCTGCCAACATCAAAGCCAGGCCGGCGCACGTGTACAAGCCGTTCGGAACGGGTGAACGCGCCTGCATCGGAAGACAATTCGCCATTCACGAAGCGGTCCTCGTGTTGGGCACCATCTTGCAGAAATACACGATCGAGGCCGATCCGGATTACGAACTGAAGGTGGCCGAACGGCTCACCCTCATGCCCGAAGGCTTCAACTTGACGGTCCGCCGACGGTGACCTCGAAAAACTCGTCGAGTAAGTCGGTTGAACAGTCCCAAATGCGGTAATCCCAGAGCTGGCAGCAGCGAGCACCGGCGCACCCTGGGAGTTCACATGACAAAGAGGCCTGCAGTGGGAATCGTCTTACTCTCGGTGGCATTGGCCACGGGAGCGTGCTCGGCGAGCGTCGGGACGCCGCAAGTGGACAAGTCCGAAATCGCGAGTCAGATCTCCACTCAACTCGCGGAGAAGATCGGCGAGCCACCCGACGACGTGACGTGTCCGGAGAACCTCGACGCCGAAGTCGGCGCATCGATCACGTGCATCCTGACCGAGCAGGGCACCGAATACGACGTCACTGCTACCGTGACCAGCGTTGACGGTGAAAGCGCCAACTTCGACATCAAGGTTGCGGATGTGCCGAACAACTAACTGCTGTGCGCCTTTATTAACCGCCGGCGGTTAATAAAGGCGCACAGCAAGGAGTCAGAGACGCTCGATAATCGTCGCGTTTGCGGTGCCGCCACCTTCACAGATGGTCAGCAGGCCGTAACGGCCGCCAGTGCGCTCGAGTTCGTTGAGCAGGGTTGCCATCAACTTGGTGCCGGTGGCGCCGAGCGGGTGGCCGAGTGCGATCGCGCCGCCGTTGACGTTGACCTTGGCCGGATCTGCACCGATTTCCTTGATCCAGGCCAGGACCACCGGGGCGAAAGCTTCGTTGATCTCGACGATGTCGATGTCCTCGATGCTCAGACCGGCCTTCGCGAGAGCATGCTTCGTGGCAGGGATCGGCGCGCTGAGCATGAAGATCGGGTCGTCGCCGCGTGCGCTGAGGTGATGAATCCGGGCGCGGGGCTTGAGGTTGTACTTCTCCACCGCTTCCGCCGACGCCAGCAGCAGCGCACTCGCGCCGTCGGAGATCTGGCTTGCCACTGCTGCGGTCATGCGGCCGTCTTCGACGAGAACCTTGAGCGTTGCCATCTTTTCGAGGCTGGTCTCGCGGGGTCCTTCGTCGACGGTCGCGTCACCCATGGCGACGATCTCGTTGTCGAAACGACCGGCGGCGATCGCAGCCTTGGCGCGCTCATGGCTCTGCAGTGCCCACTTCTCGAGCTCTTCGCGGCTGATGTCCCACTTCTCGGCGATCATCTCGGCGCCCTTGAACTGGGAGACTTCCTGGTCACCGTAACGCTCGGTCCAACCGACCGAACCCGAAGTCGGCGTGTCGAATCCGTACTGCTGGCCGACGATCATCGCTGCCGAGATCGGAATCTGGCTCATGTTCTGAACGCCGCCGGCAACGATCAGATCCGCGGTGCCCGACAGGATGGCCTGAGCGCCGAAGTGCACTGCCTGCTGACTCGAACCGCACTGACGGTCAACGGTCACACCGGGAACGTGCTCGGGGAATCCCGCTGCAAGCCAGGACATACGGGCGATGTTTCCGGCCTGGCCGCCGATGGCGTCGACGCAACCGAAGATCACGTCGTCGACGTCACTGGGGTCGATACCGGTGCGCTCGACCAGTGCCTTGACGACGTGCGCACCGAGATCGATGGGGTGCACGCCGGACAGCGCGCCGCCTCTCTTGCCGATCGGTGTGCGAATGGCGTCGACGATGTAAACCTCGGACATAGCGTTAGCTCCTAGTTTCGTTGTGCAGCAATAATTCTTGAAGTTTTTTCAACAGTTGCCGGATCGGAGAGCCCGTCGAGCACGATCGCGAGATATTGAGCCGCGACGGCGTGAGCCGAGAGGGATCCACCCGGGCGGTACCAGCGAACCGCGACCCACACGGTGTCGCGCATGAATCGGAAGACCAATTCGACGTCGATGTCGGAACGAAAGGTACCGTCCGCGACGCCGGCTTCGAGGACGCCGACCCACAGGTCCCGAAACTCGGTGTTGCGCTCGGCCAGGTACGCGAAGCGCTCGTTCCCGACGAGGTGCTTGACCTCGTCCTGGTAGATCGCAACGGCCGAGTGCGAGGCGTCGATGGCCTCGTACGACGTCACGACCAGCGCTTCGAGCGTCGCGCGACTGTCCAACCCCGCCGCAACGATCTCGCGGTATTTCCCGAAGAGTTCGTCGAGGAACTGGTGCAGGATCTCGTCGACCATCGACTCCTTGGAATCGAAATGGTGATACAGACTCCCGGAGAGGATCCCGGCGGCGTCGGCGATGTCGCGGACGGTCGTCGCGCGTACTCCTCGATCGGCGAACAGCCCCGCCGCGATCTCGAGCAGCTCGTCGCGGCGCCCGGACTTGCCGTTGGATTCGTCGGAATTTCGAGGTGGCGTCATGTATTCAATCCTATCCAGGGCCCTCCCCTGTGCGCGGTCAGCGAGTCCAGGGACTCCTCAACCGCGCACGGGGGTCAAGCCCTCTGTGAAGAAACGGAGACGATCTCACCGGTCATGTAGGTGGAGTAATCGCTGGCAAGCATCGCGATGACCGTTGCGATCTCCCAGACCTCCGCGGCGCGGCCGTAGGCCTCGCCGGAAGCCAACTGGTCGAGCAGTTCCTCACTGGTGACCTTCGCCAGGAACGCGTGACGCGCAATGGAGGGCGAGACCGCGTTGATACGGACTCCGTACTCCGCTGCTTCGATTGCGCTGCACCGAGTCAGCGCCATGACGCCGGCCTTGGCTGCGGCGTAGTGCGCCTGGGAATGCTGCGCCCGCCAACCGAGAACGGACGCGTTGTTCACCAGTACACCGCCGTGGGGAACGCTCTTGAAGTACCGCAGCGCGGCGCGCGTCGAACGGAAGGTGCTGTTGAGGGTGATGTCGAGAACGCGATCCCACTGATCGTCCGTCATGTCGACGACGGGAGTCTCGCCGCCCAGGCCTGCGTTGTTGACGACGATGTCGATGCGCCCCAACTTCTCGGCGGCGCCGACGAACAGCGCGTCGACCTGCTCAGTGCTCGACACGTCGCAGATGATCGATTCGACCTGCTGACCGGGGAATTCGGCCTTCAGCTTCTCCACCGTCTCACCAAGACGACGCTCGTGGAAGTCGGAGACGAGAACGTCGCCGCCTTCGAGAAGCACGCGGCGCGCAGTAGAGAAACCGATGCCGGTTCCGGCCGCGGCAGTGATGATTGCCTTCTTGCCCGCGAGCAGTCCGTGACCCGGCGTTTCCTCGGGCGCAACGGAAAGCGGGGACGCGGCTTTGGTGTCAGACATTAACGAGCCTCTCGGGGAAGACCGAGCACGCGCTCGGAAATGATGTTGCGCTGAATTTCGTTGGAGCCGCCGTAAATCGTGTCGGCGCGGGTGAAGAGGAAGAGGCGTTGCCACTCGTCGAGCTCGAGATGTTCGGGGTCGGTGATGTCCGAGGCATTGCCCTCGGAATCCGCCCAAGGCGCAACCAACGACGACGCACCTTGCACGTCCATCGCCAGCTGTCCCAGATCACGATGCCAGTTGGCCCACAACAGTTTTGCGACGGACGCTTCTCCGCCACCGGTTCCGGCGTCGACCGCGTCGAGAGTACGCATCGCGTGGGCGCGCATCACGCGCAGACCGACCCAGGCGCGCGCGATCTTTTCGCGGATGTGCGGATCCTGGTCACTGCCATTGGCTTTCGCCAGGTCGACGACGCCTTGGAGCTCGCGGGCAAATCCGATCTGCTGTCCGAGCGTGGATACACCGCGCTCGAAGGTGAGCAGCCCCATCGCGATCTTCCAGCCCTCGCCAGGTTCGCCGACCACCAGGTCGGCGTCGGTCACGGCGTCGTCGAAGAAAACCTCGTTGAACTCCGACGTACCGGTGAGCTGCTGGATGGGCCGAACTGTCACACCGGGTTGATCCAACGGGACCAGCAGGAAGCTCAAGCCCTGATGACGCTTGGAGCCCACTTCGGTGCGGCAGACCACGAAGCACCATTGCGCGACGTGGGCCAGCGAGGTCCACACCTTCTGGCCGTTGATGATCCACTTGCCGTTTTCGAGGCGTGCGGTGGTGGAGACGTTCGCGAGGTCGGAACCTGCGCCGGGCTCGGAGTAGCCCTGCGACCACAGTTCACTGACCGTGTTGATGCCCGGAAGGAATCGACGCTTCTGCTCATCGGTGCCGTACGCGATCAGCGTCGGGCCGAGCAGCTCTTCACCGATGTGGCTGACGCGAGCGGGCGCACCCGCCTTTGCGTACTCCTGATGGAAGATGACCTGCTGAGCGATGCTTGCTCCCCGTCCGCCGAATTCCTTCGGCCACCCGAGGCACGTCCATCCTGCGGCTGCGAGGTGCTTGTCCCACTCGAGTCGTTGCTCGAAGAACTCGTGCTCGCTGCCGGGGCCACCCTTACCCTTGAGCTGGGCGAATTTGCCCGTCAAGTTCTCGGCCAACCACTGCGCGACCGTGGTCGCAAACTCGTCGTCCGTCATCTGCCCGTCCGGGCTCTCGCTCTGGTCCACATATGTAAGATAACCTACCAAGCACTTGCTAGGTAGCGTGTCAGGTAGGAGTCCAGTGACCGAACAACCGAGAACCATCCCATCAGCCCTCATCCGGGCCGCCGAGGAGTTCGGTGAGCGCACGGCTATCGCCGATGGCGACACCCGACTGACCTTCGCACAGCTACACCAGCGTGTCCGCGATTTCGCCGGCGCTCTGATCAACCGTGGGGTGAAGGCAGGCGACCGCGTCGTCATCTGGGCGCCCAACACGTACCACTGGGTGATCGCCCTGCTCGGCGCTCAGTACGCCGGCGCAGCCATCATTCCGATCAACACTCGATACACCGGCACCGAAGCTCTCGACATCATCGAGCGCGTCGACGCCGCGGCTCTGGTCATCGTCGGCACGTTCCTCAAGGCCGATCGGTACCAGCAGTTGCTCGACGCCAACCCGAGCCTGTCGATCCCCACCGTCATCCAGGTACCGATCGACGGAAACGACGACCGTGACGGCGTCATCGAGTTCGAGGACTTCCTCGCGCTCGCCACCGACGCCGCCCGCACCGAGGCCGACGCCCGCGCTGCGAAGGTGCAGCCCGACGACGTCAGCGACATCCTCTTCACCTCCGGCACCACCGGACGCAGCAAGGGCGCGATCACCGCGCATCGTCAGTCCATCGCCGTTGCCAAGTCGTGGGGCGAATGCGCCGAGGTCACCGCTGACGACAACTTCCTCATCATCAGCCCGTTCTTCCACACCTTCGGGTACAAGGCCGGAATCCTGGTCTGTCTGTTGAACGGTGCGACGATCGTGCCGGTGTCCGTCTTCAACATCGACGACACCCTCGCGCTGGTCAACAGCGAGAAGATCAGCATCCTGCCTGGCGCCCCGACGATCTACCAGACCATCCTCGACCACCCCCGCCGCAGCGAGTACGACCTGTCCTCGCTGCGCATCGCGATCACCGGCGCCGCACCCGTACCGGTTGCTCTCGTCGAGCGCATGCAGGCAGAGCTTTTCGACGCCGTCCTCACGGCATACGGCCTGACCGAGGCGGTCGTTGCGACGATGTGCCGCACCGACGACGATCCGGTCACCGTCTCCACCAGTTCCGGCCGCGCGACAGCCGATTTCGAGGTCAAGATCGGCGACCAGGGCGAGATCCTGCTTCGTGGACCGAACGTCATGCTCGGGTACCTCGACGACCCGGAATCCACCACCAAGGCAATCGACGCCGACGGCTGGCTGCACACCGGAGACATCGGAACCCTCGACGAGCGTGGATATCTCGACATCACCGACCGTCTCAAGGACATGTACGTCAGCGGCGGATTCAACGTCTACCCCGCCGAGATCGAGGGCATGTTGGCTCGCCTGCCCGGTGTCCACGAATCGGCTGCCATCGGCATCCCCGATCACCGGATGGGCGAGGTGGGCCGCGTCTACATCGCCCAACTCGACGGCGCCGGCCTCACCGAAGAATCGGTGATCGCCTTCCTCAAGGAGAAGATCGCCGGCTTCAAGGTGCCCCGCGAGGTGCGCTTCGTCGATCACCTGCCCCGAAATCCCTCGGGCAAGGTCCTCAAAACAGTTCTGCGCGAGGAACAGTCATGACCGTTCCTTTCGAAGCCGACGTCGTGATCTACGAGGTTCGCGACTCGGTCGCCGTCGTGACCTTGAATCGTCCCGATTACCGCAACGCCCAGAACTCGGTCGTGACGTATGCCCTCGACGCGGCATTCCAGCGCGCCGTCGAAGACGACGACGTGAAGGTGATCGTCCTGGCAGGCAACGGACCTCACTTCAGTGCCGGTCACGACCTGGGGACCCCGGGACGCGACCATCACGTCGAGTACGAGAACAAGGCCACCATGTGGTGGGATCACGTCGACAAGCCAGGCGGTGACCAGCGTTTCGCCCGCGAGATGGAGGTCTACCTGGGCATGTGCCGTCGCTGGCGGGAGATCCCCAAACCCACCATCGCGATGGTGCAAGGCGCCTGCATTGCCGGCGGACTCATGCTCGCCTGGGTCTGCGACATGATCGTCGCGTCCGACGACGCCTTCTTCTCCGATCCCGTTGTCCGCATGGGTATCCCCGGCGTCGAATACTTCGCGCATCCGTGGATGGTCGGTTCACGATTCGCCAAGGAAATGCTCTTCACCGGCGATCGGTTCACCGCGCAACGTGCCTACGAAATCGGCATGGTGAACCGCGTCGTCGCCCGCAAGCACCTCGAGAAGGAGACGTTCGAGCTCGCCGGACGTATCGCCGAGATGCCGCGCTTCGGACTGGCTTTGACCAAGAAAGCCGTCAATCAGTGCGAGGACCAGATGGGGATGCGCAACGGCATCGATTCCGTCTTCGGTCTGCATCACTTCGCTCACGCTCACAACGCCGAGGTAGGCAAAGACTCGCTTGGTGGTCTCGACGCCAAAGCTATGGCTGCCAGTGCTCGCACACCGCAGGAAGGAACAAACTAGTGGATCTCGTATTCGACGACGCCACAACCGCATTCCGTGACGAGGTCCGCTCGTTCCTGGAGGCGAACGTCCCCGCCACTCCGCTCAAGTCCATGGACACCGCCGAGGGCTTCGAAGAACACCGGCAGTGGGAACACACCCTCGCCGACGCCGGTTACGCCGTCGTCTCCTGGCCCAAGGAACTCGGTGGCCGCGACGCGTCCCTGCTCGAATGGGTCGTCTTCGAGGAGGAGTACTACCGCTCGGGTGCGCCCGGTCGCGTGAGCCAGAACGGCATCTTCCTGTTGGCTCCCACACTGTTCGAGCATGCAAATGCCGAGCAGTTGGCTCGCATCATGCCGCGTATGGCTCGTGCCGACGACATCTGGGCGCAGGCTTGGTCCGAGCCCGAGTCCGGTTCCGACCTCGCGAGCCTGCGTTCGAGCGCCAAGAAGGTCGACGGCGGCTGGCTGCTCAACGGCCAGAAGACGTGGAGTTCGCGCGCCAGCTACGCAGACTGGGGCTTCGGCTTGTTCCGCTCCGATCCGGATGCGCAGCGCCACAAGGGCATCACGTATTTCATGTTCGACCTCCGCTCGAAGGGTGTCACCGTTCGCCCGATCGATCAGCTCGACGGTGAGCCCGGCTTCGCCGAGATCTTCCTCGAGGACGTCTTCGTTCCGGACGACCCGTCCAACCCCGGCGAGTCGGGTGTGATCGGAAACGTCAACGAAGGTTGGCGCGTCGCGATGAGCACCGCAAGCAACGAGCGTGGTCTCTCGCTGCGCAGCCCCGGCCGCTTCCTCGCGACAGTCGACCGCCTGCTCGAGCTGTACAAGTCCAGCGGACGCACTGACGACAGCGCTCTGCGCAACCAGGTCGCCGACGCCTGGATCGGCGCTCGCGCTTACCAACTCAACACATTCGGCACCGTCACCCGTCTGGCCGACGGTGGACAGCTCGGCGCCGAGTCCTCGATCAACAAGGTCTTCTGGTCCGAGTGGGACATCGCCACCCACGAGACTGCTCTCGAACTTCAGGGCCCTGAAGCCGAGCTGGCCGACAACTGGATGGACGGATACCTGTTCTCCCTGTCCGGCCCGATCTATGCAGGCACCAACGAGATTCAGAAAAACGTCATCGCTGAGCGTCTGCTCGGCCTACCGAAGGCGGACCGATGAGATTCGCGCTCGACTCCTCCCACCAGGACTTCGCTGCAAGCATCGATGCGCTGCTGACCAAGTCCGACATGCCCGCCGTCATCCGTTCGTGGAACGACGGTGACACCGAGCCGGGCAAGAAGCTCTGGCAGCGCCTTGCCGAGACCGGCGTCAACGGCCTCGTCATCTCCGAAGAGCACGACGGGCTCGGCGCCGACGCTGTCGATCTGGTCGTTGCGCTCGAACAGCTCGGTCGCCACGCAGTACCCGGACCGGTCGTCGAAACGATCGCCGTGGCGCCGACGCTCTTGGCTTCCGTTGCACCGGAACGTCTCTCTGCTCTCGCTGAGGGTGCGCTCGCAACCGTCGCCGCTCCCCCGCACACACCGTTTGCGCTCGACGCCGATGCAGTGGACCTGGTGCTACTTGCACAGGACGGCGCGGTCTCCGTGGGCATCCCCGGCGAGGCCAAGGCGTCGGTGGATCTCTCCCGCAAGCTCTACGAGGTTTCCGCCGGCGAATCGCTGGGCTCTGCCGACTTCTCGGCAGCCTTCGACATGGGCGCTCTTGCCACTGCTGCGCAGTTGCAGGGTCTCGGCCAGACACTACTCGAGGTCACCACCGAATACGCTAAGCAACGCAAGCAGTTCGGCAAGGTCATCGGACAGTTCCAGGCCATGAAGCACCACCTGGCCGAGGTTGCCGTCTCCCTTGAGATGGCTCACCCCCTGCTGCACGGTGCCGCACTGTCGGTTCGCGATCAGTCGGCCGACGCCTCGCGTGACATTTCAGCCGCCAAGGTCGCGTGTGGCGATGCCGCCTACAAGGCCGCCCGCGTCGGACTCCAGGTTCACGGCGCCATCGGCTACACGATGGAACATGATCTCTCCCTGTGGCTCACCAAGGTGCGGGCGCTACTCACCGCTTGGGGCACACCGTCCGAGCATCGTGCGCGCGTCGTCGAAGCACTGGTTGCATCATGAGCATCGACACCGAAGACCAGGCAGCATTGCGCGCGTCGGTACGCGATCTCCTGAGCAAGCATTCCGACTCCGCTGCCGTCCGCGCCGCCATCACCACCGAGATCGGCTACGACGCCGCGTTGTGGAGCAAGCTGTGCGAGCAGATCGGCGTCGCCGCGCTGGCGATTCCCGAGGAGTTCGACGGCGTCGGAGCAGGTTTGGGCGAGGTACACGTGGTCCAGGAGGAACTGGGCCGCACGCTGACACCCTCACCGATGTTGGGTTCCGCAATTCTTGCCGCACAGGCACTGCTGCTTTCCGGTGACAACGACGCATGCTCGCGACTGCTGCCCGGTGTCGCGGCCGGTGAGAGCACGCTCGCCCTGTGCTGGGCGGGTGCCGCTGGTTGGAGCACCTTCGGCGTCGAGGCAACCGAGGATGCGTTGACCGGCACGGCGTCGTACGTCCTCGACGGGCACGTCGCAGACACCCTGCTAGTTCTGACTGCCGACGGGTTCTACGAAGTGGATCCCGCGGCCGAGGGCGTCTCCCGCCGACGCGTCCCCACCATGGATCCGACGCGAACGCTGGCAGAGGTCACGTTCTCCGGTGTTCGCGGTCGACCACTGCAGTGGTCCGAAGATCTGGTCGATCGAATCCGAACCGTCGTCCTGATCGCGTTGTCTGCAGAGCAGGTCGGCGCAGCCGCAGCGATCGTCGAACAGACCGTCGAATACACCAAGTCGCGCAAGCAGTTCGGTCGCGCGATCGGTTCTTTCCAGGCACTCAAGCACCGGATGGCCGACATGTACACGTTGGTCGAGACGGCGCGGTCGATGACGTACGCCGCCGTGGCGACGCAGTCGGCCGACGACGCGGCGGTGGCGAAGGTCTACTGCTCGGAAGCGTTGCAGCAGATCACCTCCGAAGCGGTTCAGTTGCACGGCGGAATCGCGATCACCTGGGAGCACGACGCTCAGCTGTACTTCAAGCGTGCACACGGCAGCGCTCAGCTCTTCGGCCAGCCGAGCACCTACCTGCCGAGCCTCGCGCAGGCAGCGGGTTTGTAGGACACGTCGGTGCTAGTTCGCTCGGGATTGCGAGCGAACAAGCACTGACGCTGCCCAGTCAGTGGAATGCCCGGCAGATTAATAGCTCTGGATCACGCAGAATCGAAACCAGACAGCTGTCCATCCCACAGACCGGAGTTTTCTCGTGAATCGATTCGACGACAAGCGCGTCCTCATCAGCGGCGCAGGATCCGGAATCGGCCAGGCCACCGTTGCCCGCATCCTGGCAGAAGGTGGCACCGTCGTCGCCGCCGACATTTCCGAGACCGGCCTCGAACAAACGCTGAACGCAGCGAAGGACGCAGGCCATTCCGATCGCCTGACCACGGTGAAGGTCGACATCTCCAGCGAAAAGTCCGTTCGCGAACAGGTCGGCGCTGCGATCAAGGCTCTGGGCGGTCTCGACGTGTTGGTCAACGCGGCGGGCATTCTGCGCTCCGCGCACACCCACGAGATGACACTCGATTTCTGGAACACCGTCATCGGGGTCAACCTCACCGGAACGTTCCTCATGACGAGGGAGTCCCTGCCGGCGCTGCTCGAAAGTGGAGCAGGCGTTGTGGTCAACTTCAGTTCCACTTCGGCGACATTCGCCCACCCCTACATGACGGCGTACGCAGCGTCGAAGGGTGGAATCCAATCCTTCACGCACGCACTCGCTCTCGAGTACAGCAAGCAGGGCCTCCGCGCCGTGGCCGTCGCACCCGGCAGCATCGCTTCGGGCATGACGTCCGATCCCGGATTCCCAGCCGATATCGACTTCACGCTGCTCGGCAAGTTGGCCCCGGCGATCGGGGAGGGTTTCGCTCCCCCGTCTGCGGTCGCCGGCGTGATCGCGATGCTCGCTTCCGAGGACGGCTCCTTTGTCACCGGAACGGAAATCCGCATCGACGGCGGCACGCATATGTGACTACTTGCTGTGCGCCTTTATTAACCGCCCGCGGTTAATAAAGGCGCACAGCAGCGAGGCGGCATACTTGTCTGGTCGCTCGGAACCGGTCCGGCGGTACGACGTGCGGTGGGAGCCAGCGGTGAGCGAGTCAACAGGCAGTACGAACCTCGAGCCCGTGCTGATCAGTCCCGTCGTCGGCGGAATGATTCGCACGTGGTCCGAGGACGAGACCCGCTTGTGGAGTGTCGACGAACCCGAGGCGCTCGGCGCGCTGCTTGGACGCGGAGCTGTTTCCCGTACTGCTCTGCCGGACAA
Organism: Rhodococcus sp. NPDC055024; assembly: GCF_053608585.1. Classification (NCBI taxonomy): domain Bacteria; kingdom Bacillati; phylum Actinomycetota; class Actinomycetes; order Mycobacteriales; family Nocardiaceae; genus Rhodococcus; species Rhodococcus sp. NPDC055024. The sequence continues at coordinate 44,761 of NZ_JBSGVT010000021.1, read as the reverse complement.
CAAGTTCCGAGAAGTTGTATTTTTCGACGACCAGACGCAGACCCTCACTGTGCAGCCGCGCTTCGCTTCCCCGGACAGCACTGCCCTCGCCGCACCGTTCAAGCTCACCGAGGCGTCGGCCCCGACCGCCGACGCTTGGGAAGATCTCGAGTCGACACTCGCCTCGATCGCGATCTCCGCTGCTGGACGCGGCGAATTCTGGCTCGCGGAACTCGGCGGGTGGGATTCTCCCCACGAGCCGAATTGCCTCTTCACGACCGTCGACGAATCGGGCCTGGCCAATGCAGTCATGGAGGCCACCCCCGCACCCGTGGGCACAGGCGTCTGGCCGGAGGTTCCGAACGGCCAAACCGGTGTTTCGGTCTCGGCGCCAGCCTCGCAAGACACCATCGAGGCCGCCGGAATCTTCGCAGTATCAGCTATCGAGACCTGGGGCGTCACACCGTGGGACATCAACCTCACCTTCGGCAAACTGGTTGATTTCGCCTGATCAACCGCCCCGACAAGCGGCGGTGAGTTGTACGTCTCCCCTCAACCGACGGCTCACGGTTCGTCACAACACGCCCAATGGCGACGACATCGGGCCCCTCGGTGGGCATACTGAGGGAACTGGGGTTACTCCCGGTCACAAATACCCGTGGATCCGCGTCGGGGCGGGTGCGGTCCGACAACACGCGAGCAGCCACAGACACTGGCGGCTCCGAAAGGTTCAATCATGGCAACCGACCAATTACAGACGGTTGTATTGCACGGCGACCAGCTCAAATACGTCGACCAAGGCAGTGGCCCCGTTGTGGTGCTCATTCACGGCCTGCTGGGCGCGCACTCCAACTGGGAGCCGCAGATCGAGACGCTCTCACGCCACTACCGCGTCATCGCTCCTGATCTCTTCGGACACGGTGCGTCGGATAAGCCTGCCGGCGACTACTCACTCAGCGCTCACGCAGCCACTGTGCGCGATCTTCTCGAAGCCCTCGACATTCCGTCAGCCACCCTGGTCGGTCACTCACTCGGTGGCGGGATCGCGATGCAGACGCTGTATCTGTTCCCCGACCGCGTGGAACGGCTGTGCCTGGTGGCCAGCGGCGGGCTCGGCCCCGAGGTCAGCCCTCTCCTGCGTGCGGCGACTCTGCCCGGCAGCGAACTGGTGCTTCCCGTCCTCGCGTCCCGGACGCTGACCGACGTGACCGACAAAGCGCTCGGACTTTTCAACAAGATCGGCCTGTTCAAGCTCGGCGCCAGCGCGAGTGAGGCTCGTAAGAGCTTTGCTTCGGTATCGGACGCGTCGACACGTCAGGCATTTCTGGCGACCGCGCGATCGGTCATCAACTACAACGGCCAAACCGTCAATGCCACTCCGCATTTCGCCAACTTCAAGAACTTGCAGGCACTATTGGTGTGGGGCGAGGAAGACACCATCATCCCCAACGCCCACACCGAGAACGCTCGCGCCGAGCTACCGCTCGGGCGGGTCGAGATCTTCAAGCGCGCCGGACACTTCCCCCACCTGGACTACCCGGATCGCTTCGACCGTGTCTTCTCCGAATTCATGACGGACTGCGGCGTCGGTATCGGCACCGGGCCCAAGGCCGTCAGCAGCTGAACTAACTCCCCGCAACCAACTCTTCGAGGTAGCTTGCCACTCCGTCCTCGTCGTTCGTGGGCAGAATTCGGTCGGCAAGTTCGATGACCTCAGCTCGGGCGTTGGCCGGCGCCAGAGCCGTTCCGGCCCAGGTCAGCATGGCAACGTCGTTGAACGCGTCACCTGCTGCCACAACTTCCGACGCGTCGATGCCGTCGATTGCGCACAACTGCGCGAGAGCGCTGGCCTTCGAGACGCCCGCCGCAGCCATTTCCATGTACGGAGCGCCGGAGTGGGTCAACTCCACACCCTCGATGCCCGCAGCGACCGCAGTTCGGTACAGGTCGGCGCTGGGAACTTCCGCATGCCGAGCCACGATCTTGACCATCGGCTCGACATCGAGCGGCAAGGTGTCGGCCAGCACCATCTCGTGCAGGTGCCGGTGATGGTCCGCGAACTCACACAGAGCGGCATACTCCGGCTCGGCAAAGAACTGAGTGGGTCCGACGTTCGCGAACACGACGCCTGGGACCAGTGCGCGAACTTGCTCCATAGCCGTTGCCGCCAAGGACATTTCGATCGAAACGGTGTTGACGATCTCCGGAGTACCATCAGCGAGGTCGAGGATGACAGCTCCGTTGGCACACACAGCTTTACCGCGAAATCCGCACGAGCTCGCCAACGTATGTACCGAATGTCGAGCGCGGGCCGTCGCCCACACAACTTCGATACCCGCCAGCCGCGCGTTCTCCATGGCTTGCGCGGTGCGCGTCGAAATCGTTCGGTCGGAGCGCAGCAGGGTGCCGTCGAGGTCGGTCGCGAACATACGAATGCGGGTCACCAGACCATGATGGCAGTCCGTTCGCAGTCCTCACCAACTACATGGCATTGGCCGTTGCTCTGTCAATTACCTGACTGGCCCTCGAGCAGGTGGCGGCGCATCTCACCGAACACCACACCGAGACGCTCGACATCTCGCGGGCTCAGCAGATCGAACATGTTCTCCCGTACTGCGGCGACGTGTGCCGGGCTTGCCGACGCCAATTTCTCGGCGCCCTGGTCGGTCAGCTCCGCATTGGCGCCACGCTTGTCGTCGACACACTCGACCCTGCGCACCCAACCGACGCCGACCAGTCGATTGACCGCCCTGGTCACGCCACTGCGGGTCGCCATCACGGCGTCAGCGAGCTCACTCATGCGCAATTGTCGCCCGGGCGCCTCGGCCAGCGCGACCAGCAGTTCGAAATCCGTGAAGGAAATATCGGAGTCGTGCACCAACTGTTGATCGAGGACGCGCTGAAGCAGGCGGGTCGAATCCAGGTACGCCCGCCAGGCCGTTTGCTCCGAGTCGGTCAACCATCGCGTTGATTCCATCACGCCAGCATATCCGAAGTAGTTGACAACGAAATCAAATGAGCTATTCTCAATGTAGTTGATCAGTCAACTACTTGTTCGAAGAGAAGATTCAACCGAGAGGCGGGCGCCATGAGCGACGACAACGCAGTGCAGGTCGACAAAGCAATGCAGGCCGACAACGCAGTGCAGTTCGAGGAACGCCGTGCCGAGATAAGGGATCGGCATCTGATCCCTGCCGACAAACGACCGTCGTCGATGGCACGCGGTCTGCACCATACGGCCCTGATCAGCAGTGACGTCGACCGAACCGTGAAGTTCTATCAGGATCTCCTCGGCTTCCCTCTCACCGAACTGATCGAGAACCGTGACTATCCCGGTTCTTCGCACTTCTTCTTCGACATCGGCAACGGCAACCTCCTGGCCTTCTTCGACTTCCCGGGCCTCGATGTGGGCCCGTACCAAGAGGTACTCGGCGGCCTCCACCACATCGCGATCAGCGTCGAGCCGGCCAAGTGGGCGAAGTTGCGCACCAGACTGACCGAGGCGGGCGTCGAATTGATCGAGCACAGCGAGGTTTCGTTGTACTTCCGCGATCCCGACGGCGCTCGACTCGAACTGATCGCAGATCCCCTCGGCGAGATGTACGGCAATCACGTCCTCTGAAAACTTGCTCTCCCCCACACCATTCGGAAGGCACCCCATGACCTCCACCTTGTCGCTACCGAACTTCGACGTCCGCCGATCGGGCGATCGCTTCAAGTCCAATGCGGGCTGGCTGGACTCGAAGCACTCCTTCTCGTTCAGCAATCACTACGACCCGAAGAACACTCACCACGGCCTTCTCCTGGTCAACAACGACGACATCGTCACGCCGGGAATGGGATTCGACACCCACCCGCACCAGGACATGGAGATCGTCACCTGGGTACTGAGAGGTTCTCTCGTACATCAGGATTCGATGGGTCATTCGGGGGTCATCTACCCCGGACTCGCCCAGCGGATGAGCGCCGGAACTGGCATCCTGCATTCCGAGAAGAACGACTCGTGGCGACTCGGTGACGTGGCCGGCAGCCACTCCGACAAGCACAGCGACCCGGTTCACTTCATCCAGATGTGGGTCATCCCCGACGAAGCCGGAATCACCCCCGGCTACGAGCAGTTGGAGATCGACGCCGAATTGCTTGCCGGTGGACTGGTTCCCGTCGCCTCGGGAATGGACGCGTACGCCGATCACTCGGCAATCCGGATCAAGAACAAGTACGCCGCGATGCACGTCGCGCGTCTGCAACCCGGACAGCCCGTGACCCTGCCGGACGCACCGTTCCTGCATGTTTTTGTCGCCGACGGTCAGGCGGCCATGGAAGGCGTCGGAGTGCTCGAACAAGGTGACGCGGTACGAGTGTCCGGCGGCGGAGGCCAGCAGGTCAGTTCCGATTCCGGCGCCGAGGTCATCGTCTGGGAAATGCACGCCACCGTTTCGCAGGGATGACATGAAGTCCTTCTCGTACGACGCTTCACAGGCTCGAATTGTCTTCGGCCAAGGGACGATCGGCTCGATCACCGAAGAAGTGAGACGGCTCGGCCGTAGCCGAGTGATGGTGCTGGCAAGCCGTCGACTGAACGCGCTAGCCGCCGACGTCACCGAATCTCTCGGCGACATGGCCGTCGTGCGCTTCGACGGCGCAGTGATGCACACTCCGATCGAAGTCACGACAGCCGCGCTGAAACTTGCCCAGCACCATCACGTCGACACCGTCGTCGCGATCGGCGGCGGCTCGGCAACCGGGTTGTCCAAAGCACTCGCACTGCGAGCGGGGTTCGATCAGATCATCGTTCCGACGACGTATGCGGGATCAGAAGTCACTCCGGTGTTGGGTGAAACCGAGAACGGACGCAAGACAACTCGCTCGTCACCTCACATCAGACCCGAAACCGTCATCTACGACGTCGACCTCACTCTCGATCTGCCGCTGGACACCACCGTCACCAGCGCCGTCAACGCGATGGCTCACGCGGTTGAAGCGTTGTATTCCGCCGAATCCAATCCGATCACCGACTCGATGGCAATCGAGGCACTCTCCGGGATCGCCCGTGCTTTGCCGATCGTCGTCGATGATCGGAGAAATGTGGAAGGCCGGGCCGACCTGCTGCAATCTGCCTGGTTGGCCGGAACCTGCTTGGGCACAGTCGGCATGGGACTTCATCACAAGTTGTGCCACACCCTCGGCGGCAGCTTCGGTTTGCCGCACGCCCCCACCCACACCGTTGTCCTCCCCCATGCAATGGCGTTCAACGCGCCTGCCGTCCCGGAAGTGATGTCGCGAATAGCAACCGCTCTGGGTGTATCCGATGCCGCCAGCGGCGTATTCGGCCTCGTCACCGCGAGCGGCGGACCGACCTCTCTGCGAGAGGTGGGAATGAGTCACGATCAGATCGGCCGGGCAGTCGAACTCGCGACCTCCGCCGCCTATCCGAATCCGCGTGAGATCACCGCGCCGGGCCTGAGCGAACTCCTCGAGAACGCCTGGTCCGGGCGTCGCCCCGCCATCAGGTGAGAACGAATCAGGCAGTACCGCCTCGCGGCCTGACATGTTCGAAGATCAGAATCGTCTCGGTCGCAGCAACCGCCGGATGCGCCGAGAGATTGTTGACGACGAAGTCCCGCAACTGCGCCGAATCCGTCGTTGCGACGTGCAACATGTAGTCGTCGACACCGGCAACGAAATACACGTTGAGCACGGAGTCCAGCTTGGCGAAGTCGTCACCGAGTCGGTTGAGGTGCGACCTCGCGTTGGCCTGCAGTCGAACTGCGATCATCGCCTGCAGATCCATTCCGAGAGCGGCGGGGTCGATGTCCGCGTGGAATCCCCTGATCACGCCGTTGTCCACCAAGGCACGCACACGGCCGAGGCACGTCGACGGCGCAATTCCTGCGATCGCGGCCAGCGCGTTGTTCGGAATCCTCGCGTCTTTCGCCAGCTCTTCGAGCAGAACCCGGTCGACCTCGTCCAACTTCATAGCTGCCCGAACATGCTTCGGCGAGGCAGCCGTCTGGATACCGATTTTTGAACTTTCGCGCACCATGAATACAGCATAGAGAATTATCTTCACTTCTCTTCACTATCTGGTGACGAAACTTCATGCTTGGCACCTGCCATTCGAAGAAACAACAGACTCAGTTCGGAGCCGTGTCATGAAGGTCGGAATCCCCCGCGAAATCAAAAACCACGAGTACCGCGTGGCCATCAGCCCAGCAGGCGTGCACGAACTGGTCGGCCGAGGGCACGAGGTCGTCATCGAAACGGGTGCAGGCGTCGGCTCCTCGTTCAGTGACGAGGATTTCAAGGCTGCGGGCGCACAGATCCTCGGGTCCGCGGATCAGGTCTGGGCGGACGCAGATCTGCTCCTCAAGGTCAAAGAACCTATTGCAGAGGAGTATTCGCGGCTCCGTAAGGATCAGGTGCTCTTCACCTACCTTCACCTGGCGGCGTCGAAGGAATGCACCGACGCACTCCTGGCGTCGAAGACCACCTCCATCGCCTACGAAACCGTTGTCGGTTCCGACGGTTCACTGCCCCTACTCGCCCCGATGAGCGAAGTAGCCGGACGCCTTGCACCGCAGGCCGGCGCCTACCACTTGATGCGTCACGGCGGCGGACGCGGAGTGCTGATGGGCGGCGTGCCGGGAGTACGTCCTGCCAAGGTCGTGGTGATCGGTGCGGGAGTCTCCGGCAAGAACGCCATCGCCGTGGCCTACGGCATGCAGGCCGACGTCACCGTTCTCGATCTGTCGATCGCGCGTCTGAGGGAAATCGACGAGCTGTACCACGGCCAGGTCAAGACCATCACGTCCAACAGCCTCGAACTGGAACAGGCAGTTCTCGACGCCGATCTCGTCATCGGCGCAGTGCTGGTCCCAGGGGCGAAGGCTCCCACTCTCGTGTCCAACAGCCTGGTCGCGCGCATGAAGCCGGGTTCGGTACTGGTCGACATCGCCATCGACCAGGGCGGCTGCTTCGAGGACTCGCGAGCGACCACCCACGCCGATCCGACGTACCAGGTTCACGGTTCGGTCTTCTACTGCGTTGCGAACATGCCCGGCGCCGTTCCCCGCACATCGACTTACGCGCTCACCAACGCGACACTTCCGTACGTCGTCGCCTTGGCCGACAAGGGGTGGAAGGACGCCGTCGCGACAGTTCCCGGTCTGGAATCGGGACTGAGTACACACGACGGTCTGCTCTTGTCGGACAGTGTTGCAGCAGCACATGGGTACTCGGCTGCCACGCCCTGACCCCGGCGAGGAAGGCTGGAGATCGCTAGCCTTGATCCATGAGCAATCCTGACATCACGCTGAATTCCGGAACCACGATCCCGCAACTCGGCCTCGGAGTCTGGCAGGCCATCAACGACGAAACCGAGCATGCAGTGCGGTTCGCACTCGACGAGGCCGGCTACCGGCACATCGACACTGCAGCCGCGTACGGAAACGAAGAGGGCGTCGGACGAGGTATCGCCAACTCGTCCGTCGCGCGAGAGGACATCTTCCTCACCACGAAGCTGTGGAACGCGGACCAGGGCTACGAGCCGGCGTTGAAGGCTTTCGACACCAGTATCGACAAGCTTGGCGTCGACTACGTCGATCTCTACCTGATCCACTGGCCGCTGCAGGACAACGACCGCCTTCTCCGCACTTGGGAGGCGCTCGAAAAGATCGCGGAATCGGGCCGTGCCAAGGCAATCGGGGTGTGCAACTTCGAGCCGCACCATCTGCAGCTTCTTGTCGATCGCGGCGGAATGCTGCCCGCCGTCGATCAGGTGGAACTGCATCCGCACCTCACGCAGCACGCGATCCGGGACAAGGCAGCCGAGCACGGGATCAAGGTCGAATCGTGGAGCCCACTCGGCGGCACCAGCAACGCAGGTTGGGGTAAGGCTTCGAAGCCCAACACGCTGCTCACCGATCCGATCATCACTCGAATCGGTGACCGCCACAGCAAGACTGCCGCACAGGTCCTCATCCGCTGGCACCTTCAGAACGGCCTGATCGTCATCCCGAAATCAGTGCACGACGCTCGGATCGCTCAGAACATCGACGTATTCGACTTCGAACTCACTGATCTCGATCTGAGCGAAATCGACACTCTCGACGACGGCACGCGCGTCGGCGCGCATCCCGATGAACTCAACATCGGTGCGCCGAGCTGATCAAGCCGCTCGTTTGGTGGGGCGAAGCGCATCGATTCCGTTTCGCCTCACCATGGTTCCGAGGGTCTTCCACCACGGACGAGCTGGATCCGGCTCGTTGCCGTCACCCATTCTGTGCAACTGATCGGTGTGCCACTGCAAGTCGAGTGCACCGTCGAGCATCGAGATGTCGGCAACCTTCCCCAACAATTTCCGCGCTCCGAACTCGACAGTCGGGACGTTCAATCGTTCCCGATTCGATTCCAGAAGAACGGTTGCCGCGTCGGGAATGGTGATCGTCGGCCGGCCGAGGCCGATCACGTCGCACGCGCCGGAAGCGAGTGCCTCGACCATCGCCGATCGCGAGCGGAAGCCGCCCGTGACTGCCAACGGAATGTCGCCGGCGATCGCCCGGACAGTCTCGGCATATTCGAGAAAATATGCTTCTCGGTCACGAGTGCTCTGCTTCTGCGCTTTACCCATCATGGCCGGCGACTCGTAGCTGCCACCGCTGATCTCGATGAGATCCACCGACTCTTCGGTCAACGCGCGCACTACTTCTCGCGACTCGTCTTCGGAGAACCCACCGCGCTGAAAATCAGCCGAGTTGAGTTTGACCGAGACCGCGAATCCGGGCGCGACCGCCGAACGTATGCGCCGAACGATCTCGATCAGAAAGCGTCGGCGACGCTCGGGATCTCCACCCCACTCGTCCGTGCGCTGATTGGACAACGGCGAAAGGAACTGCGCAACAAGATAACCGTGCGCTGCGTGGATCTGTACGCCTCCGAATCCCGAGGACTCGGCGACGCGAGCGGTTTCCGCGAACCTGTTGATGATGTCTTCGATCTCGGCGGTCGAGAGTTCTCGCGGCGCAGCCATTCCCGGGATCTTCAGCGCGATCGGACTCGGGCCGACCGGGCGGCCCCTGCTGGCAATCGGGTTGGATTGTCGCCCTGGGTGGTTCAGCTGCATCCAGATCTCGGCGCCGCCGTTCTTGGCAGTCTTGGCCCAAGCCGTCAGTGCTTCGGCGTCTCGATCGTCGTCGACCACGACGTTGCCCGGTTCGGCGATCTGAGATCGATCGACCATGACATTGCCGGTGATCAGCAACCCGAACCCGCCGCTGCCCCAACGACCGTACAGAGTTTCCAGTCGGGCGGACGGTCCATGTGTCCGGTCCCCCAGAGCCTCGCTGAGCGCAGCTTTCATGGTCCGATTTCGCAGTATCTGCCCACAGGGCAAAGTCAGCGATTCTCCGAGCGTGGTCATGAATACCTCTCGCGTGAATGGGGGAAGAAGGTCAACGGTGGGGCGCAGAACCGAAGTGCCGCTTGGTATCGCGCACGAAGCTCGAGAAGATCAGTGAGTTGACCGGCAGACCGCCGCGTACCGCGAGCGACAGCTTCGGACGCGGCGAGAATGCAAAGGTCCACTGCAGTCTCGAGCCCACTGCAAGTTCGTCGACGCGGTAGTCCTCGGCAAAGGATTGGAACAGTGGAACATTCGACTGCTCGACGTAGAACGAGTGCCGACGTGTTTCGTCGTCCCAGGTGATGAACTTTTCGCGCATCTGCATCGCACCACCGCCCACCTCCGCGATTCGCCGTGTGCCGACACCGTACGGGCGAGGCGAGGTGTAGTGAACTTTCGTGAGCAGCCGGCACCACGACAACGGTTCATCCGCAGTCAGACCGGCCCAGACGTCATCCGGTTCGGCGGCGAGATCGATCGAGTACGTGAAGATATGCGGTGCCGTGTCGAAGAAATCGACACCGACCGGTTCGAGGTCGAACCAATGTGTCATCGCCCGCTCCTGCCCAATTAGCCGTTACATGAAGTTACGGATACTCGACGACCGAAGTCAACCCCCGAGCGCTCAGCTCGACCACGCTTGCGAACGCGAAAGCCCCTGCAGCGAAGCGATGACCTGTTCGAGCGGTTCGATACTTCGAGTCGTCTGGCATACAGCCACGGCACCTTCGACCGACGTGATCGTCAAATTTGCCATCGATTTTGCTTGCACTGCAGGATAACCCGCAGTTTCAAGTTGCGATTCGATCAACTTCTGCCATCCCAGCATGACCTCAGCCGACACTTCCGCGACTTCTGGCTCACTGGCACGCGCCAACCCGCCGGCAATCACCGGGCAGCCGATCGCGAAGTCCGAGCGCGTGAGATTGAGTCGCCAGATGTCTCCGACCGCTTCGATCACGTCGGCAGTGGAACCGTTAGCCGCAGCCGAGCTGATCCGTCTGGTGATGATCGCACCGGCCGCGCGCACGGCTTCGACCATCAACTCGGTCTTACCGCCAGGAAAGTGGTGGTAGATCGACCCACGGGGTGCGCCGCTGTGCTTGATGACGTCGCTGAAGGACGTCGCGTCGACACCGTTGCGGCTGATCAGTTCAACCGCACTGCGAATCATGCGATCACGTGAGCTCAGCTCTGCCATGTCACAGATCCTTCGGCCGTCGGTACACCTGTCGACTCATACGCTACGTTATGTATGACGACCTACATAGTGATGGGATGAAACAATGAGTGACGAGACAACAGCGACCGTCGATCCGGCGCAGATGACAGGCCTCGAGCTTCTCCGCTGGATGGGGACACAGGTCAGCGATCGCCCGAGCATCGGGCGCCTCCTCGGAATGGAGATGCGCGAGGTCAACGAAGGATCCGTGAGCTTCGCTCTGACGCCGCGCGCTGATTTCAGCAATCCCCTCGGCACGGTCCACGGCGGCATCTGCGCAACGCTGCTCGACTCGGTCATGGGCTGCGCTGTGCACACCATGCTTCCGGCCGGCGTCGGATATACGACCCTCGAACTCAAGCTCAACTACATCCGCACCGTGCCTCTCGACGGCGATGAACTGACCGCACACGGCAGTGTCATTCACGTGGGTGGGCGTACCGCGACGGCAGAGGGCAAGGTACTCGACAAGGACGGCAAGTTGGTGGCGCATGGAACCACGACGTGCATGATCTTTCGCTAAGCCCGACGTGAGCAGGGCGCGAGTGCCGATGTACGATCGGCTCGTGACCCTGCTCACTGCGCACCTCTGGTGGCCCGACCGCTGACGGTCAGCCGCAACTGCGTGCTGCCCGGACCGATATCGGGTGGTCCAGCAGGCTCCTCTCAGGATCCCCGATCCGGCAAATGCCGTACGCGTCGTCGCTACGACCGCCAAGATCAGGTACCGAATCCACGAAGGAGAGTTAGTTGACCACCACCCCACTCAACCGTTCGCTCGAGCCTTTGGGCGTCTCCATCCCGTCGAAAGTGCCGACGCACTGGTACAACCTGGCGGCTGACCTCCCCGAGCCTGTTCCCCCGCACCTGCATCCGGGCACGCGTGAGCCGCTCGGCCCCGAGGACTTGGCGCCGCTGTTCCCGATGAACCTCATCGCGCAGGAAGTCGCAACCGAGCGCTACATCGAGATCCCGGAGACAGTTCGCGAGATCTACGGCATGTGGAGGCCCTCTCCCCTGTTCCGTGCACACCGACTCGAGCGCGCTCTGGGCACACCCGCCCGCATCTACTACAAGTACGAAGGCGTGAGCCCGGTCGGTTCACACAAGCCGAATACTGCTGTCGCGCAGGCTTACTACAACGCAATCGAGGGAACCACCAAGCTCACCACCGAAACCGGTGCGGGCCAGTGGGGTGCGTCGCTGTCGTTCGCGGGCGCGCTGCTCGGACTCGAGGTCGAGGTATGGCAGGTTCGCTCGTCCTTCGATTCGAAGCCGTACCGCCGCATCCAGATGGAGGCGTACGGCGGAATCTGTCACCCGTCGCCTTCCGATCTCACGGAAGCCGGACGCGCACTGCTGAAGTCGCATCCAGACACCACCGGCTCACTTGGCATGGCCATCAGTGAGGCCGTCGAGGTCGCTGCGCAGGATCCGAACACGCACTACTCACTCGGCAGCGTGCTGAACCACGTCATGCTGCACCAGACCGTGATCGGTCAGGAAGCAATGGTCCAGCTCGAAGAAGCCGGCGACGCCATCCCCGACACCGTGTTCGGTTGCGCCGGTGGCGGTTCCAACCTCGCCGGACTCACCTTCCCGTTCCTGGGACGAAACCTTCGCGAAGGCACCAAGACTCGTCTGGTCGCCTGCGAGCCTTCGGCATGCCCGTCCCTCACCCAGGGCGAGTACCGCTACGACTTCGGTGACGTCGCCGGTCTGACGCCGCTGCTCAAGATGCACACTCTCGGTAAGGACTTCGTTCCGCCGGCCATCCACGCCGGTGGCCTTCGCTACCACGGCATGTCGCCGATGGTCTCGCATGCGGTCAACCTCGGCCTCATGGATGCGATTGCCGTCGATCAGGACGACGCACTCCAGGCCGGTCTGATCTTCGCCCGCGCCGAAGGAATCATCCCGGCTCCGGAATCAACCCACGCGGTTGCCGGCGCCATCGCTCACGCTCGTGCCGTCACCGAACCCGAGGTGATCGTTATCGGCCTTTCGGGCAACGGTCAGTTGGATCTCCCGGCGTACTCGCCCTACGTCTGACGCCGCCGGTGTGGTGGTCTCGTGTGTACGAGGCCACCACACTTCGTCACACCGAGCACGTTCTCTATTCGTATCCCAGTTCGTCGACGGACCGGACAGTGATCGAACTTGTCCCCAACACGGTGCCGGGGGCTATCCAAGGATCTTCCGGAGCCGCGCCCGCGACCCGTCGTTCGCCGATGAACTCGCCGGTACCCGGATCGATGATCAAGTCGCGACGCTCGTGAACGCCGTTGAGCCCGAGTGCGATTCCGACCCGACCGTCGAGCGTGGTCTGTTCCACGGTCTCCACACCATCGATTCCGGCGATCGCGCGATACCACTGCGCTTTGACATCTGGCGACATCATGCCGGCTCTCAGTATTTCAATCGCGATGTGGAACATCGCTTCCGGTGTCGAACCGCGCGGCGCCGTGTAGTCGCGCAGCCATCGAAGCAACCCCTCGGGGTCAGCGGGCAGCGACCGATAGAAGTTGGGGTCGTCCCAGTCGTCCGGAACGCAGTTGATGTTGTCGCGATTGTCGTCGAAGAATCTGCCGCAGCGGGCACGCCATTCCCCGTTTCGGGTTTCGTCGATGTACAGAGCTGATTCACTCTCCGGCGTCGTGCCGCCGAGCCACCGCGACTGGCCAGTTGACCGCCGCTCGAGCCATTCTTGTGTTTCGTCTGCCGGAATCCATAGCTGCGAACGGGTTTCGAGCAGGTAGGTGTAGCCGTTGCGTGGAGCGTCGGGACCTGCTTCGTAGGGAGATCCGTACTCCATCCCCTGTTGGACCCACGCGTGCTCCTCGACGAGTCGAAACGGTCCCTGTCGAGCGGAGATCATCTCGATCGATTCGAGCGACCGCGCGGCTTGTTGTAGTACGTGTTCGGCGGAGGCGAGTTCGATGGAAGGCACCGGCAACGACACACCACCCGTAGTGCCTGTCTGCTCTGCAGGTGTGAACTGCACCAGCACCGCAGCCAGGCAGACGGCCATGAGCACCGCGGCACCGGCGTAGACCGAAGCGGGCACGCGTCGCAGAGCAAACCTGCGACTGGGTACCGGCGGAGAACTTTCCGCCGCTTCCGCGTCGGCGAGGACCCGATTCCGGATCGCTGCCAACGCGTCGACGTCCGGCTTGTCGAGCGCATCGCGGAGTTCGAGCAACGTGTCGTCCAGGGGATCGGTCCGAGGATTCGCCATCAGTTCTCTCCCGAGGCTTGTTGGAGGTTTTCGGAGTCGAGCAGCAAAGTCCGCAGGCGAGTACGCGTGCGGTGCAGCCTGGACCGGACAGTGCTGGCCGGCACGGACAGGATCTCCGCGATCTCTGCCGGTTCGAGATGGGCCCAGGATGAGAGGAGGAGCACGTCGCGTTCGTCCTCGGTCAGCTCGGCGAGGGCCGACGCGATCACCTCGAGGCGACGGGACGCGTCCACCCGAGCCGTGACAAGGTCTTCCGGCGCAGTCTCGGACACGACGCGTTCGCCATGTACCCGCGCGAATGCGCGTTCGGCGCGATGCTGGGAACGAAAGTGCGCCCGGAGCAGGGTGTGGGTAATGCCGAACAACCAAGCTCGAACGGGAGCCCGACCAGCGTCGTAGGTGAATCGACGATCGATTGCGACGGCAAAAGCCTCAGCGACGAGGTCGTCGGCGTGATGTTCGCCGGCTCGAGCGCACACGTACCGGCGAAGATCTGCGGCATGGGCGTCGAAGAGCTGAGCGAAGACCTCCGCCACGCGCGGGCCGTGCAGGTCCGGGCCCGGTGTGGCGCGATCACCGGGCGGGTTCGAAGATGTCACGGTGATACTTGGTCGGTGCGGCCCGTAGCGTCCCCGGGGTGGCGGAACGGGTAGCGATGACGACCCACGATCCGCACTTTCCCCCGAGCTTTCACCATGCGCAGCAGTCGGTCCTCAGTCTCTTGGGTCGGAGACCAGACGCTACCCGGCACTGACACGAGGTAGGCCGTGGGAGCGATCTCGCGGCCAGGATCAAGCCCGGCGGGCAGCGAAACGAACCGTTCAGTTTGCTCGATCGGTTACGGTCTTTCGATGCAGCTTCGGTTGAAGGAACACTGGAAACTGGTCGCGCTCGGACTGGCGTTGATCGTGGCGATCGCGTTCATCGTCGTATCGGCACTCTCCGACTCCAGTGAGGCGGCCTCGCCGAAGCAGAAGTCAGGCGGTCCGATCGTCGAGCAGGGCGTTGTCGACGTGGACCTCTCCGATCCTCCGCAACAAGCCTGGGAACTCGATGTCCGTACGCTCACGGATAACTCCGGCGACGTGTTGTTGTCGATGCCTTCCGGCCTCGATCGCTACTACGGCTACGGAAACACGTACCAGGTCGGTGACGTGCTGGTGGCCGCGACGGCTTATCCCCTGCCCAAGACCGACGAGTCTTCGTCGGGCCAGGGAGTCGGTGACGTCTCACTGGTCGGTGTGAATCCCGACGACGGAAGTCCGCTGTGGAAAACACGAATCGGCGGAGTCATCGGCCAGTGCAGCCAACAGAACGAGTCCACGATCATCGCGTGCTGGGGCGATCGACGAATGACCTTTGTCGATACCGCGACCGGAACTCTGTTGTCCGACCTCGGAACCGACTTCGATCTCAGTGGTGCCGCCATCACCGGAGACACTGTGTACACGTCCGGCGAGAGAGTGGACGGAACCGTTCGCACACGAATTCTTGCCAGTGGCAACACCACCAATGTGACGGCCAACTTCGTTCGCACCTTCGAACCAAGTGAAAGGTTCGGATCGGTCTACACGATCCCGAGCACCAACACGGTCATTGCGATGGAACAGGGCGATGGCGGGGACCCACAGTACCGCTATCGAATCTACGATCTGGATTCCGGCGCAGAACGATTCAGATTCGAGGGTGATTCGCTCGTCCCTGCCGGGAACGGATTGTTCCTCACCAGTGTCGGCGGCAGATCAGGCTATGTAGGAACCCAAAACCTTTTGGCTTCCGACGGATCCACGATTCATGCGATACCGATTCCCTCCTCCTCATCTTCGTCCTACCCGAGTAAGCCCTCGACAGCGGTGCCGATGTTTCTCGGCGACGGCGCCTACGACCCGGAGTCCGGTGACGAACTTTGGCGCAGTTCACAAATCGTCAATACCGAGATGGCCGGGACGGGAAGCGCCATTGCCGCAGTGGTAGGAAAGACAATCCTGGTCACCTCACCGGAGACCCGCACAATCTCGGGTCTCGACGTCGAGAGTGGTCGACAGCTGTGGCAGACACCCTGGCAAGACGCGTACTGGGTTCGAAACGGAGCGACCGATGGCGACCACTTCGTCTTCAGCGACTACACCGGTATGCACGCAATCCGGGCTCGCGACGGAAAGATGATGTGGTCGGTTCCCCTTCCGCCAGAGGTCGATCCGCGCGGAGTTGTCGTCTCGAATGCCGGCAAAAACGTGTCGTTCTCCTGGCAGAACCATTTCACCGTTTGGCGATAGGCCGGCAACATCACCGATACCGTGTCGTAACTGACCAGCCTACTCACCAACAAGCAAGTGGATAGACGTGCAGCAATCAACGTCCACAATCCAATCTTGCGCATTTGTTCAATATCGGGGGAACGATCTCGGACAACTGCATATATCTCCGCGACTCCAACTTCGGAAGGATCAGACCAGACCTGCAGTGAAGGGGTGCGTACACATCGCTCCGACTAAGGTGCCTGATCCACTCCAACCATAAAGGGAGCCAACGGGAATGGACGCGAAATCCTCTGTTCGCAGTCGGCAAAAAATAGTCCAGATTGCGCGCAAACATCTGCGTACTGGAGGACCGGACTCAGACCAAATTCGTCGTCATTTCGGTTTGCAAAAACGCGCGTTCTTCACACAGCTCGACACTCATCTCGACGATTCTGCACTTTCAATGCCCGAAAAAGTTGCACTCCGCCGCATCTGCCGACAAGAAAATACAAGATGCCCGATCAAACGTATGAACATCTCAGCAGGTCAAGCCGACTCATCCCGGCCGATGAACGACGCGCTGCCTTTCCCACCCCCTGAACCATCCCGCTTGATGATCGAAATCCGCCAACTACGTTGAGCCGCTGAATGATTCCGCAGAACCCTCTTCTCGGATCAGGATCATCGGAGATCCAACAGTCGCGCGACTTTCAGGCTCAAATGCAAGGCCAACCGGTCGTCGCCGTTTGCCAGGTCTGCGCGTGTTATCTCCTGAATTCGCCGCAACCGATAGTACAAGCTCCCCCGATGCACACAGAGCGCCTCGGACGTTCGCTTTACGTCACCGGCATTGTCCAAAAAGCTCTCCAGCGTCGCGAGTAGGGCCTCACTCTTGGTGTCCTCATGGCTGAGCAAGGACTGCAGCCCAGAATGAATACTGTTCTCGAGCCGATCCTCCGACAGTTCGGCCAGAAGGCCGTAGACACCGAGATCCCGATACCGCACAACATTTCCGAGCACCTTGACGACCTGGGCCACATCTGCGGAACGCCTGGACTCTTCGTAGGATTCGCGCACGTCTGCAACCGAGGTTCGCGATTCACCGATACCAACCCAACAGTCCAGGTTCTGACGCCCACTTTCAGACAAGATTCGCTTTTGGGCTGCAACGATCAGCGAGTCCAGATGGGTATGCGTCGAGCGTTCGGCCACCGATACGATGAGCAGGCTGTGGTCGGGGCGGTCGAGTTGGATTGCACTGTTCCGCGGGAGCCTCCGCCGAAGCTGATCGACGCCGACGGCAACACTCAGACGATCTCTTTCGGTCAATGTCGACCGGTCGACAGGACGGAGCAACATAGTGACCACGACTGCTGGACCCGCAGCCAACAAGCCCTCCTCGGCCAACCTGTTTGCCGCGTCCTCGCGCAGCGACCGCTCGCCGGAAAGTACGTCACGAGTAAGTTCCCGCTCCCGACTTCGAGACAACTCGTCCAGTAGCTGTTCTCGGTGAAGGATCGTTGCTGCCGCGTCAGCCGTGCGCCTCAAGACCTCGGCTTGATCCTCGTCAACGTCGCCCTCCGAAGTCAACAGCCAGACGAAGCCCAGCAGCGCATTGCGGTACCGGATCGGCATCCCGACCCGGCCAAGGGTCAGTCCTAGTTCCTCGTTGACGGGAACAATGAAGACATCAAGGGCTTCACGGCCCCCGCTCGAGAAAATGAAGTCTACGATCTCACGTGAAACATTCCGCTGTAGAACGGAATTCATTCTGACGGGATCAACGGCACTGTCATGGGAGTTGTACGCGAGTAGACGGATCTGTGCATCATCGATCGCAACGGAACGGTCGAGTCGGCGCCCGGTGGTGTCCACCAAATGCTGTAGTTCTCCGGCCATGGTCGAACTGTACGAGTTGCGCTCTCCTTTTTGCAACAAATGACCAAATTTATCGTCGGCATTTTGCACAAATGCCAGTGATGCAACTAACTTTCGCACCATAAGCTCGCTTCATGCCGAAGCACTCGAGACCCGGAACGTCTTCACTCGGTCTGCGACCCGGCAGACGTGGCATCGAGAGGTCGGACGTTCAGCAGCGACGAGATCTGTTGCAGCCGTGTGATTTGCAAAGTTGAGCCCGAGGCCCGCCGGCACGAACTCCCTCAGGCAAAGTCGCCTCCGACCCGAAATCGACAACGACCTACGTTCACCAGTTCAATGTCGGATCCCACCGACCTCTTTCAATTTCGAATACCTCGAATGACGACTGTGACGTCACGAAAACGTTGCCATTCAGCATATCCCGAGAGGAATCAGTATGACCGGCACAGCAAATGCTCCTGTAGAGCAGGAGACCGCGACTTCACCGGAACGTCGATCGGCGCGCCGTAGGGCCCTGATTGCCGGCGCGACAGGCAACATCGTCGAATGGTTCGATTTCACGATCTACGGATTCACTGCCGCAGTTCTCGCGACCGTGTTCTTCCCTCCGGAGTTCGGCAGTGGCGCACTGCTTGCCACCTTCGCTCTTTACGGAGTCGCATTCTTGGCCAGACCAGCCGGCGGCATCTTCTTCGGACGGCTGGGTGACCGTCTCGGCCGACGGAGATCATTGTCCCTGGCAATTACGCTCATGGGCTGCTCGACGGCGGCTATCGGTCTCCTACCGACGTACGCTTCGATCGGTGTTGCCGCACCGCTGTTGCTGCTGGTGTGCCGATTGGTTCAAGGATTCTCGGCCGGGGGCGAATACACCGGAGCTGCCACCTTCGTCGTCGAGCATGCGCCGTCCCACCGCCGAGGCTTGTACGCAGGGATAATCAGTTCTTCGTCGTTCGTCGGCAGCATCTTGGCCACGGTCACAGTCTTGTCATTCAGCTCGGTCGGCGCTGAGCACTTCGCCGACGGAGGATGGCGTTGGCCGTTCATCATCGGAGGCGTTGTCGCCATGGTGGGTCTGTTCATGAGGCTTGCCGTCGAGGAGACTCCGGCGTTCAAGGAAATGCAAGAAAACGATTCCCTTCCAACCCGCCCACTGGCAGATCTGTTCCGCAATCACTGGCGGACTCTGCTCACGTCCTTCGTGTACTTCGCCTCGCTCGGTGTCGTTACTCATATGCTGCTCGGCTACATGCCGACATTTCTGGTTCTCTCAGCCGATGTTCCGAGCACGGTTGCACTGCTGATGACAACCGGCGCTTTGGTTCTCGCAGTCCCGCTGTTCATCTTCTTCGGCGCAACAGTCGACCGAATCGGCCGGAGACCACTCGTCAGAATCGGTATGGTGATGTCAGTTTTCGTATCGGTGCCCAGCTACATGCTCATCGGCACCGGGAATGCTTTCGCGATTGCCGTTGCCCTGGCCGCTCTGGTCGTCGCGCTCTCCTTGCTTGCTTCCGCCTTGCTCGTAATTCTCGAAATGATGCCGACACATGCGCGATTCACCGGCACGGCAATCCCTTACAACGTCGCGTATGCACTCTTCGCAGGAACTGCGCCTCTGGTGTGCGCATCGTTGGTCAACGCCACAGGAAGCAATCTGTCCCCGGCCTTCTACGCAACCGCCATCGCTTTGATCGCGCTTCCCATTTTGTGGCGAGGGATTCCGGAAACGAAAGACCGGTCAGCCACGCAGAGCAGTTCGACGAAACAGTTCTGACAATGGGCGCGCCATGGTTGCGATTTTTTGCGCAGCTGTCGATAGCGTTCCGCGTGCCGCCGAGCGAGAGTTGAGGATGACGATCTTCTGGGCCTTCAGGTGCGAAATCAGGCAAGGCAGAGCCCATTCCGAGAAGTCGGGGTGCGGCTCTCCAGAGGAGGTCGAAGCCGTCAGGCTTACCAAGAACCCAAGCTCACCAGTCGAAGAGATGCGCTTTCGATCTGGCGAAGCCACAAGAAGGAGGGGCCGAAAGTGCCTAACAACAAGACCGACGCAGTTGTCGTCGGAGCTGGAGTAATCGGCAGCTCCATCGCCTACGAACTGGCCGCCCGAGGTTACGAAGTCCTGGTCATCGACAAGTCTGGCGGTCCGGGCTACGGCTCGACCAGTGCATCCAGTGCGGTTATCCGGTTCAACTACTCCACATTCGACGGTATGGCTGCAGCTTGGGAGTCGCTGCATTGCTGGCAAAACTGGAACGAGCATCTCAACGCGACGGTCGACGGCGCGCTTGCGAAGTTTCGGCAATGCGGAATGGCACTGCTCGACGTCGACGTCGCACCCCACGCGCGCACGATTGGATTATTCGAGAAGATCGGAATCGACTACCAACTCTGGGACGCAACGACACTCGTCGAGAAGATTCCCGGTATCGACGCAGGTAAATACTATCCACCCAAGCCAGTCGACTCGGAGTCCTTCTTCGCAGATGCGGAAACCACGCTCGGAGCGCTGTACACACCTCAGGCGGGGTTCGTCGACGACCCGCAACTGGCCGCCGCGAATCTTGCTGCGGCAGCACGTTCGCACGGTGCGGTTTTCGCGTACAACACGCGTGTGGTGGCAGTCGAGCAGTTGCCTGACGGCATCTGGCAGTTAGGGCTCCACGACGGGGTAAGTGTGAAATCCAAGATTGTCGTCAACGCTGCCGGCCCCTGGTCGGGAGAGTTCAACAAGCTGTCGAATGTCGGGTCCGACTTCAAGGTTTCGGTTCGGCCCTTGCGTCAGGAAGTCCATCACGTCACCGCACCCACTGGGTACAACGACGACGAGGTCCTCGGCCCGATGATCGCCGATTTGGATCTCGGAACCTACATGCGAGCCGAACCTGGAAACGGTTTCCTTGTCGGCGGGACCGAACCGGATTGCGATCCCCTCGAGTGGATCGACGATCCTGATACCGCGAACCCGAATCGCACTGTTGCCCGGTTCGAAGCGCAAGTTTTCCGCGCCGCCAGACGTTTCCCCAGCTTGGAAGTCCCGTCACAACCGAAAGGTATTGCCGGCGTGTACGACGCAGCATCTGATTGGACCCCGATCTACGACAAGACAGATAAACGAGGTTTCTACGTCGCCATGGGCACCAGCGGAAACCAATTCAAGAATGCGCCCATCGCCGGGCGCCTCATGTCCAGGATCATCGACAAGGTGGAAGCTGGACACGATCACGACGCTGATCCGCTGACCTATGTCGGGATGCACACCGGGCTCGAAATCGACCTCGGCGCTTTCTCCCGCCTGCGGGCACCCAATGCCGAGTCGACCGGGACCGTCATGGGTTAGAAGTGTTGTCAGGCTTGGAGAATCGATAGCCTCGACAACTGAATAGACACGGCTGTGGGTGTCCACCACCTGGTGGACACCCACAGCCGACTTCTCCTTCAACGGCGTCTACGGAAAATCGCCCGTCGAATGTGTCAGCGTGCACATCGTCACCGGGACGAACAGCTACCGTGCATGGCATTTTTTCAAGTAGCTCAGGAACGATGCCTGCAGCCCGGTGACATGCGTCTCGTGCAACAACGCGGTCGAAACATCCTGCGACCACCCCGTGCCGTGCAACTGCTCCACGACAGCGAGAACGTTACGTGCCAGTCCGCGATAGATCGGAATGGGCCCTGTCAGTTCGGCTTCGTTCAGCGTGACGTGCAGCTGCGGCACAACTGAGCCCACGCCGCGCTCCGGCCGGGCCTCGACCATTGTGTGGATCTGGCTGTCAGCGTTCACAACTCCGGGACTACCCGCACCGAAGGTCGCGAAGGGGGCCGCGTCGCTCAGCCATGCATAGAGGGCGAAAAGTCCTCCGTACGAATACCCGAAGAGTCCGTGCCCGGACTCGCTGACACGTAGCTCCGACGAGTACAGGCGAGGGTGGAGTTCGTTGGTCAGGAAGTCGAGGAAGACGTCCGCGTGGGTGTCTGCCAGCTCCTCGAGGTAGGCGTCCACATACTCCTGGGTCATTGCACCCGAGTCGCGAGCAGCGGCAAGAGTAGCCATCATTTCGTCGCCTACCGGTTCCCCGGGCGGCACGAGATCGCGGTTGCGTAGCCGTGCCCAGTTGGCGGCTTCCTCACCGGCATAACCGACGCTGACCTGGATGTACGGGGCGATCGTCAGATACGGGTCTGCCTGCGTGACGATGAGCGGGGCGGTAAGACCTACAGCCCAGTTGCCGTCCATCACGTAGATCAGCGGTAAGGGATCCGTGGAGTCCGCGTAGCCGGGAGGTGTTGTCACCCAGACGCCGTAGCTGTGCCCCGACTTCGCCGTTATTTCGAAGTACTCCGTGTCTGCAAAACATCCGTGCAGCATTGCGCTCATCGAACCTCTCCCTTCACTACGCGGCCGGACTTCACGACGAGAACAGCCATGTCCGGATCGGCGAACACCTTGGCGTCGTGGAGCGGGTCTTGCTGCCAGGCGACCATGTCCGCCTGCATTCCGACGCGGATAGTTCCGACGGTTTCCCCGATACCGAGGATGTCAGCGTTGACGCTGGTGGCCGATACGAGAGCATGCATCGGCGACTCCAACTCGGCCCGCAAGCGCAACTCCTCGCCTCGGCGCTGCTGGTGCGGCCCGATGAGGTCCGAGCCCAGGCCGATCCTCAGGCCTGCTGCGCGAGAGACCGCGAGTGCCGAGGCCATGCGCTGACGGACTCCGGCGGCGCGGTCTCGTATTGCGGGGTCCAGGTCCATGCTCTCGGTGTCCGTCAACTGCTCGACCACGGCGAAGGTGGGGACCAGAGCCACGTCGTGCTCGCGCATCAACTGAGCAGTCTCTTCGTCGATGTCGGTGCCATGTTCCACGCACCGGACACCGGCCCGCACTGCGTTGCGAATGCCCGCATTGTTGTGCGCGTGCACCGTGACGTAGGTGCCGCGCGACGCTGCTTCTTCCACTGCCACGGAGATTTCCTCGACGGTGAACTGTGTGTCGGTGAGGTGGTCATGGCCTCCGACGACACCGCCGGTGACGCACAGTTTCAGGAAGGTTGCGCCTCGGCAGAACGACTCGCGCACATTGCGTCGTAGTTCGTCGGCATTACCCGACATCAAGGACAGGGCGCAGAGCCCTGGAATGTGGTGCATGTTCCACAGCTCGGTCGGCTCCCACGCGGCCCCGTAGTAGCCGTGTCCACCGGTCTGGCACTGCACAGGACCACACGAGAGGACACGCGGACCACGCACCTTGCCGCTCGCAATAACGTCGACTACTCCGCCGTCGATGCCACCGACGTCTCGCACCGTGGTAAAGCCCGCGTCGAGGGCATGGCCCGCGGTGGCGAAGATGCCAGCAGCCAGTTCGGCTGCCGAGAGCTCGAACCCGAACTGCCTTCGGATCGGACTCGAAATGCCTAGGTGGACATGGGCATCGATGAGTCCCGGAGTCAGAAGCATGCCGTCCAAGTCAACTGTGGTCGAACCCGACGGCGCCTGTCCGATCGCGGTGACAATGCCGTCGCTCACGCACACGTCGACTTCGACCGGGTCGGTACCCGATCCATCCGCGACCATGCCGCCGGCAAACCAAACGTCAGTCAAAGGGACCTCCCGAGCATTAGAAACCACTCTCCTAAACACTGGTGAATTCGATATGCGGTACCGTACTCAACAGTGGTGAACCCGTCAATGGAGGTAGCGTGAGATCGCCGGTTGGGGAGGGTCGCGAGCGACTGTTACAGGCACTGTTCGACGAGTTCGGTGAAACCGGCCCAAGTCCGAAGCTGTCGATGCGCCAAGTAGCGGAGCGCCTCGGAGTGCACCACACGCTGCTGACCTATCACTTCGGATCACGACCGGGCCTCCTCAGCGCCGTGCTGTCGGAAGCTCGCCGCCGTGACAACCTCGTCATCGCCGCGATGGGCAAAGATCTCGGGTTCGCAGCCCTGTGCAAGGCGATCTGGAGCTTCTACTCGAACGCCGAGCACGAAGATCGAAGCCGCACCTTTTTTCACCTGGCCGGACTTGCGGTATACGAGCACAAAGCATTTCAAGATTTCGCCGCCGACCTCGACGATTTGGCGCACCTCCTCGAAGCGGCAGCCCTTCGCGAAGGATTCACAGTGGTGGATGCACAGCAGCAGAGCATCATCGCAACCGCATGCCTGCGAGGACTGTTGCTGCAGAGGTTGCTCACCCCCGACGCCGAGGTCGACGCGGCAGCCGAGCGCTTCATCACCTCGTTGACAGCGTCCACCACGTAAGCCCCTCACACACAATCGATCACCCCGTTCGAGATCACCGACGCGGGGGCGTTTCACCATGGGCTCGGGCATGTTTCGGCGCGAGATGGTTCCTTGAACCTCGGTTGAATGGTGGTCGATCGCACTTTCGACATCTGTACGAGCGAACTGTCGAAAGATGCGACAAGTGAATGTATCCCGGCTCAGCAGACACACGACATCATCGACATGTCCGATGATTCACGTGAGTTTCGAAAGTCAGGATCGAATTGTGACCGTTACCTTCCGAGCCGCAGAGCTGAACAGCGGAAGCGGGATCTTTCAGCAAGCACTGCTCGGCCAACCCAGTGCAGAGCCACTCGGCGGAGACATCATCACCCGTGCAGACGTCGAGTTCACCAGCGATGACGGGCGCATTCAATCCGGAGTCTGGGAGAGCGAACCAGGAAAGTCGCGGTGGGAGTTCCTCACCCGCGGCGAGATCATCACCATCGTCTCCGGCGCCATGACCGTGGAGGAAGACGACGGCGATCCCGTACATCTCATTGCCGGTACGAGTGCAATCTTCCCCATCGGATGGAAGGGTACGTGGACGGTCACCGAGACCGTGCGCAAGGTGTTCGTCGTATACAACGTATGACCAAGAGAATCAGCAAGATCCGACTTTCACGGCCCGTCGTAGGGACGGATCTCACGACGCAGCCCACTTGCCCTGAGCACCTGTCGCTGAACTCCCGCCCTCACGGAATCCTCGGTGCCGATCACTCTCACATGGTTTCTGGCGCGAGTGATCGCCGTGTACAGCAACTCCCGGGTCAGCAGTGACGACGCCTCGGCCGGCAACATCACCGATACCGTGTCGTACTGGCTGCCCTGGCTCCGGTGAATCGTCATCGCGTAGACGGTCTGCACCGACGAGAGTTGGCTCGGGTGAAGCAGAAACGCATCACTACCACGCTGGAAGGCGGCAATGGGAACGCCATCCTCACGCTGCACGATCACCCCGGCGTCCCCGTTGTAGATCTTGGCCTCGTAGTCGTTGGCCGTCACCAACAGGGGTTGGCCCGGATACCACCTCGTCGGGTCCAGGAATTGCCCTGATGCCGTGCCGACCCACTCCATCGCCTGCTGCGCCCACCGCCCGACTCCGTACGGTCCGTCACGGTGCGCGCACAGAAGGCGGTGCGATTCCAGGCCTTTCAGGGCGCCGATCGCATCACCCTCCTCGGCCGACGCCGTCACCACCTCTGAACCCGCAACGATATCGGCGCGCAATGCGTCAACATCCTCGGGAGAATGGAAGGACACGGCGGGATCACCGCTGCGCAGGATACGCAGAACCTCAGCGGAATCTCCAGCGCGTACTGCTCTGGCCAATGATGCAATGGTTCCGTCGAAGCGGCGCCCACGTGAGAGTTGAATGATCCCGCCCCGCAGACGATCCTGCTCATCCGCACTCAGCGCCTCTTCGGAACCAGTGGCCGTGAGATCGTCACCCACCAACTGTGTCAGCGCCGGATTTCTACTGACTTCTACCGGGCGGGCGACAAGGTCAGCAAGAACAGCGCCGGCGTCGACGGAGGTCAACTGATCGGGATCGCCGACGAGCAGTAGCCGGGCATCGGGGCGAACGGCTTCGAGCAGGCGCGCCATCAACGTTAGGGAGACCATCGACGTCTCGTCGACGACGACCACGTCGTAGGGAAGACTGTTGGTGGCATTGTATTTGAAGCGACTCGAACTCCCCCGCTGCCAACCGAGCAACCGATGCAACGTCATGGCCGCGAGTTCTTTGGGAAGGCCAAGGCTCGCCGTCTGCTCACGAACGGACTCCTGCAGCCGTGCTGCGGCCTTACCCGTCGGTGCGGCCAGTCCGATGCGGGCGTTCGATTCCAGCTCTGCCGACAGAAGCGCGAGAATACGTGCGACCGTATGGGTTTTGCCGGTTCCGGGCCCACCGGCGATGACCGTGGTCCACTGTGTCGCGGCGAGAGCAGCGGCTATCCGTTGACGATCAGGGGCGGTGGTCGGACCGTTCTCGTCGGCGAACAACGAATCCAGTCGCGCTCGGACGGCTTTCACGTCGGCGGGTGGCCAGGTGGACGCACGCTCACCGAGGACTCGCCGAATCGTCTGCTCCTGCAGAAAATATCGATCGAGGTAGAGGAGTTCACCGTCGTCCGTGTCGACCAACCGGAGCGGCCTGAGCGGGCCGGCGTTTCCGCCGATCACCAGAGGGCTCAGCCGAAGGGCGGCAACGATCTCCGACGGTTCGGGCCACGGCAACGAGGTAAGTTCTTCTTCCGTCGCGTTGTCGACGCTCACATCACGCATCCGTCGCAGATCGAGGCACACCGAACCTGATCGCACGGCCCGGACCGCCAACGCTGCGGCCAGCATCACCTCGTCCGACGTTTCACCGCCCAGGCTGCACACTCTCGTCGCGACATGAACATCGGCGGCAACCAGCACCCCAGCTTCGTTGAAGATCCGCACGATCCCTTTGGCGCGCTGCGCCAATTGCGCCTCGGTCATCGAATCTTCTCCCCTGTTGTCTGGGACGCGTCAAGACCGGCCAACAGATCCGACAGTTCGATCGTCAACTGAGCAGGCGGCTTCCATTCGAAGACACCGCATTCCGGCGGGCTGTCCGGGCCGAGCATCCCGCGCACGAATTGATACTGAGCGCCGCCGAGATGACGGTGCGGATCGTAGTCGGGCAGTCGCCAGCGCAGATACCGATGCAATGCAACCGAATACAGCAGCGCTTGCAGCGGATAGTGCGAGCGCATCATCTCCGTCGCCATGAGTTCGCGCGTGTAGTTGGCAGCCGTCAGATCACCGCGGCCGAGCCGGTTGGTCTTGTAATCGACGATCACGAACGACGGGCCCGGGATCCGCAATACGGCGTCGATACTGCCCGTCAGGAATCCGCGCATCGGGGACGTCTCGACACGGTCCAGATAGTCGGCGTACGACGCCAGAATGTCTTCGGCGGGAAGGTGGCGCCTCAACAGTTCCGACACTCCGCGGAGTGTGACACTCATCGACACCGGATCGTCGCCACCGGCCAGTGGGAGTTCGAAATCGAGTTCGGGAAGACGATCTTTCGGCCCGATCGTGGCCAAGGTTCCGAATCCCAAGGGAGTCTGCATCACCAGATACAGCGCATCCGCGAGTGCCTCCGAGTCCACCTCGGCCGCCCGAATCGAGACCGCCTCGGCGCAGCGCCTCCCGAGTTCCGCCCTCAGATCTGCCGCAGCCGTGTCCACCACCTCGAGCACTTCATGCACCAGCGTGCCGAATGCGGCGCCCGCAGGAAGTCCGTTCATTGGTGAAGGCAACGCCTCCAGTGGGGAAGGGGCGACAGTCCCGATGTCTACGGAATCGTCCGGCTCGTCGTCCTTTTCGGGATCCTCGACTTCACTGTCGGTGGTCGTGACCGCGTGGTGAGCTCCGGCGGTGAGTGCCGAGTACGACGTACGACGCCACAGAGTGTCCAGGTCTCGACCGAAACTCGCCGCGGCCAGTTCGGACACATCCGCGGCTGCTCTGGACCACTGGACCGGCGAGGGTGGATGTGGACCAACAGGTTCCACCGAGATCACGTCGGAAGCTGCTGCCGGCCAGGTTGCGAGACGTGCTGCGGTTGTACCGTCGTCGAGCACCTTCACTACCCGAGCAGGTTCGGCGATGCCGGGTGTACGTCCGAGCATCAACCGGTGCAGTGGCGAGCGCGAGGTCCCGTAGCTCGGCGCCCACCAGAGCACTAGTTGGCACTGCGCCCGGGTCAGCGCCACGTACAGCAGCCGCAGTTCTTCGCCCGCTTCTTCGGCCTCCGCAACAGTCTTTCTGGCGTTGTATCCCGGGCCTTCCTGCCCACCGACGTCGAGGATGCGGCGTCCCTCCGGGTCGTGCAACAGCTGCGTCGGCGAGTTGAAGCCGCCAACGCTCTCCCAACTGAACGGGACGTAGACGATCGGGAACTCGAGCCCTTTGGTGGCGTGCACCGTCGCGATTTGCACTGCGGCAGCGTCACTGTCGAGGCGACGGCTTCGGTCGGTGGCACTCCCGGACGTCGGGTCTTTGATCCGGTCGGAAAGCCAGCGAACCAGTGCGCTCAACCCGAACGCTTCCTCGGTGGCGACGCGACCGAGAAGTTGTGCGACGTGCCGCAGATCGGTGAAATCTCGTTCGCCAGAAGGGGCCGCGAGTACACGCTTCTCCAGATTTGTTTCGGCAGAGATCCTTTCGAACACAGCCGCGAACCCGACGCGCGCAAACAACCCGGAGTAGGAGCGCAGTTGACCCGCGAGTTCCGCGACGACGTTG
The DNA here is from genome assembly GCF_053608585.1 of Rhodococcus sp. NPDC055024. NCBI lineage: Bacteria > Bacillati > Actinomycetota > Actinomycetes > Mycobacteriales > Nocardiaceae > Rhodococcus > Rhodococcus sp. NPDC055024. The sequence continues at coordinate 16,227 of NZ_JBSGVT010000021.1, read as the reverse complement.
TCGCCGTCCGCGTCCAGTTCTTCGGAGGTGCGCCCGAAAATCGGGGAGAGGGCCGTCAACCGGACACGATCGGAGCGATGGGGCTGCTCGATCGCCTGCAGCAGCCACAGCCACTGCGTCGCACTGGGTGTCGCGAAAACACTGGACCCACCGGTCAGCACGGACGGTACACCTACGGCATCGAGCGCATCGCGAATCATCGCCACGTGCTTGTGGGTGCGTACCAACACCGCGACGTCTCCCGGTTCGACCGGGCGTAGATCACCGTCGACGGCCAATCGGGCATCGCTGCCCAGCAGACCGACCACGTCTGCTGCGACGTCGTCTGCGACACGACTGCGAAGTCTGCCGACTGCCGGAAATCCCGAACGATTGAGCGGGCCGGCTCCGGTTCGCGGTAGATGGCGCACACGCATCGGCACGGGCCCGGACAACCGAGACTTCTTGTGCGAAGCCTCCACCGGATGCGCGACGATGCCCTCGTTACCGAGTGCGGCGCCGCCGTAGAGGTGTTCGAGTGCCGCCAACAACCCTGGGTCGCTACGCCAATTGGTGGTCAACTCCTGGTGCGCATCCGCCTGATCGACCGCATCGAGATAACTCAGGACTTCTGCCCCGCGGAACGCATAGATGGCTTGTTTGGGATCACCGACCAGGACCAGGGTGGTGTGTCCGTGGAAGGCCAACCGCAGAATGTCCCACTGCAACGGATCGGTGTCCTGGAACTCGTCGATCAGCACGACCTTGAACTTCTCGCGCACCCGACGGCACGCGACGGGGCCGTATTCCGGATCCGTCAATACACCGTGCAACAGCGTCAGCAGATCGTTGAAGTCGCGAATTCCTTTGGTCCGCTTACGTCGTTCGACCTCGACACGAGCAGCAGCCGCGAACAGGACGCGCTGGCCGGGTGCGGTCTCCTCCTCGCCATCGGGTTCGAGAATTGCCTGACCATCGCCGACTGCGCTTCGCGCAATGGCGAGCGCATCCTTCGTGGAGAACGGTGGAGACGAGTCCGTCCGGCTGTAGCGGCTGAGGTACAAATCCGAGACGACCTCACTGATCAGGTCGTCGACCGACTCTACAAAAGTTGTATCCGGCTCACGTTCCCCGGCGATGCCGAGACCGTCGAGCATCCGCTGGCAGAAACTGTGGGTGGTCGTGATGGTGCCGGCGTCGAACTCCGCGAGGGCACGCAGGAGTCGACGACGCCGAACGCCGATCTCCTCGTCGTCAGCTGTGGCGAGGTAGGCCACCAGATCATCTTCCGACCGCCGTGCCGTCTCTGGGTCGACTAGAGCGGCGGACACTCCGGCAAACCTCTCCCTGGCACGCTCACGAAGTTCCTGAGTGGCAGCCCTGCTGAATGTCACCAGCAGAACTTGCGATATGTCAGCGAGACCTTCGGCAACACAACGAGTCGCGAGTCCGACGATCGCGTAGGTCTTGCCAGTTCCGGCACTCGCTTCCAACACCGTGGTACCGGTAGGCAGTGGCCCCAAAAGATCGAAGTCCACGGGTTACTCCGCTCTTTCGTTGGTCAGCAACGGATCCCACAGTCGTCGGGCGAGAACTCCGAACCGAGTCGGTTCCTCGGCCCAGACGAACTCGTCGTCCGATGGCGGGTCCGCCGCCAGCTCCGCAAGCGTTCGTGCTTCACCGAAAACGTAAGCGTTGCTTGGATCGATCATCTCGCCGTACTGTCCGGTCCACTGGGTGTCCGCTCCGTTTGTCGCATCGTCGACCGACTCGCCGCCGAAGCGTCGGCGCGCGTATTCGGCTGACGTGGCGGCCCACATCGGCAACGGTCGCTGAAGTCCCCGCTCGCGAAGGTCCACCAGCTGCTTCAGGAGTTCGACGGCGTCACCTGGCGCATCGAGCACTGATCGCGCCGCTGCTATCTTTCCCCGACCCCTTCCGATGGACACTGCATCAAGCACACCGGGTCGTCCGTGAGCCTTCAGGGCGAGCAGGTTGATCCAGGCCGTCATCCGATGTTTGGGCGCCAGTGAGGAATACGACGCCCGAACCACGGAATTACCGTGCACCCCGGTCACCGTTCCGGTGAGTCGGCGCCCGTCCCCGAGGTCGATGTCGACGTCGACGGCCTCGGCGTCGCCGTCGAGGTGCGGCAATGCAAGACCGGCAAGTTGGTCTACTACCCACTCGACGTTGCCCAGAACCGTGGCGCCCAGGTTGTACGGAGGCAAAGTACCGCGGCGCCACTCGGCTGCACGGAAATCTGCGGAGCTGCGACCAGCCAAGCGCGAGAGAAGCATTCGATCACCCAGAGCCCAGGTGGACAGCGGATCGAGCTCGGTTGCCAGCGAATCCGCGATGTCGTCGTCGAGTTCCGGTACCCGGACGCCGAGGCGTTGGCGCAGAAAACCACGGGCGGGGTGTACGAGGAAGTTCACCAGGTCGGCGAGGTTCACTTCCTTCGGATGCACCTCGGGTAGATCGGCCGACAAGACTGTCGGCAATTCGATCGGTGTTCCGGCGGCAGCCCTCGCACCGGCCAGGGCTGCCGTATCAAAGCTGAACGGCTTGTCCGGTGAGAAGTTTCGATTGTCGAACGACTGCAACGGATGCCGTGTCAGCACTCCGTTCATCGCGTCGGGGCCCACCGTCGCGCTGAGTACGTCGAGGAGACCACTGAGGGGGATCGCCGGCGGTCTGACGACACCGGTGACCGGATCGGCACCGGTATACAACAGCAACAGGTGCTCACCCGCAGACATCACGGCATCGAGAAGCAGTTGCCTGTCTTCACTGCGCAGATCACGCTCCCCCACAACGGGATCACGGGACAAGATGTCGTCACCGTCGACTCCACCGGTTCGGGGGAAGACCTCGTCGTCGAGCCCGATCAGCACGACGACGCGATGCGGCACCGAACGCATCGGAACCATCGTGCACACCGTCAGTTCGCCGGTTCGGAAATTGGCACGCGTAGGTCTGCCCGCGAGGCTGCGCGAGAGCATCGCGCGAACATCGGCCAGACGTAACACCGTCTCTCCGCCGAATTCGACAGCAGCTACCAACTCGCGGTGAGCCCCCGCGCTCTGCCAGGAATCGGCGGGCACTGTGTCGGTCAGCAGATCCAGAGCCCGCATCAGCACGCGAAGCCATTCGACCGGCGAATGCGGGCCGGCAAGGTCGCGAAGCGAGACGGCCAGGCGATCGACGAATTCTGCGAAACGTCCACTCAGATCGATGTCGGTGCCGTCCACGTCATCGAGTGGCAGCGCGAGATCCAACCAGGCGTTTTCCGACTCGTCCGCGCTGACCCCCAACAAGATTCGGTCCATGGCGGTGTTGAATGTGTTCTGCGGAAACGCGTCGAGACCGAACGTGGCACGCTGGCGACTGCCGATTCCCCAGCGAGCACCCGCTTCCGTCGTCCACTCCCGCAATCTTTCCAACTCGTCGTCACCCCACGAAAAACGCGTGCGGACAGGCTGAGTCGCAGCAAGGTCGAGAATCTCACTGGCGGTGGCCCGGCCGTCGGCCAATTCGAGCAGAGAGCCGAGAACTGCAAGGACCGGATTGGTCTGACGTAATCCGCGGTCTGCCAGACGAACTCGCAGAAGATGCCCGGGGTGACCATGGACGCCCTGCCCGAATGCCGCACGAACCAAAGGTGAGTAAGTTTCGACGTCCGGGCACATCACGAGTACGTCGCGCGGCTGCAATGTCGGGTCGTCCTCGAACAATCGGAGCAGACATTCGCGGAGCACCTCGACTTGCCGTGCCGGCCCGTGGCAAGCGTGGACCTGAACTGTCCCATCGGGTTCCGCTGAAGCACTAGGAGCACGATCTGCGATGACGTCGGCTTGGACCGTCGCCAGGAGGGATTTCGGGCCGGCTGGTTCGGGAAGATGCACCGACTCGAACTCGGCGGCGCCGAGGCTGATCTGAAGTTCACGAACGTCGCGAGCAAGACTCGACAGCAACGGATTGGCGGATATCAGGGCCGACCCGTCTTCCGCACGACGGATCGCACTCTCACTTCGAGGCTGCATGCGCGAGCTCATCTTGTTCCACAAGGCGGGGCTCGGATGCGGGAGCCAGACGTGCACGTCCCGATGCGCGCTCAGGGCGCTCAAGATCATTCGCTGATCGACCGGCAGACGTGTCGGCCCGAAGACCGACAGGCGTTCCGGTAGGTCGACCAAGGCCGGATCCTCGACAAGAGCGCGGCTTACCTGCCCCAATCGCTCTGCAGGTCCCGGGAGGTCGATCCTGTCCGCGACGATGCACCACAGACGTGCCTGCCACTCGAAATCCTCCGACAGCGCCAATCCGTGTCCGTCGGTCAACCGCCCGGCGGCCCAGTCGATCAGCATCTGCGGGCGTTGCGCGGCATAACTGCGGAAGAGTTCGGTGACATGTGTGGCGGAGGCAAACCGTCGACCTTCACGATGGCCTTCGAGATGTTTCGCCAGGACTCCGCACCAGGGCTCGCCAAGGGACTCGTCGATCACTTCGAGAACCGTCCACACCAATCGCGTCGGCGACCATGGGTCGTCGTCAGCCGTGATTCCACTGACCGCGGCCACGGACTCCGCGACCAGGCGCGCGGGTGAAGGAAACGCGATGTTCGCAGAAATTCCGTCCACTGCTGACGGTCCGGACGTGCCTAGCTGGGAGGACAGCCGCTGATTGAGCCAACGCTCGACGCCCTTGGCCGGCACCGCCACAGTTTCCCGGGCGAATGGATCCGACAGCGGGGTACGGAGGAGCGTGGCCAACGCCGAGACCAAGGTGTCCGAACGCTCGGCCCGGTACAACTTCAGCAATCTTCGCTCCCGTCACTCCGTCCAGAGGTCCATCTCACCACGGTGCTGTGACATGACGTGCCGAACCAGCCTCACGCAGCGGTGACGCGCAGGCAACATGACCGCAACCGGACGTTCGTACTGTGCGGGAATGACCAGTCCCACCGCCACACCTCGCCCCGCTGGAACCGGTCTCGACATCACCGGCCTCGGCAAGACCTTCGAGATGGGTCGTCGGTCGGTGACCGCGCTGACCGACGTGTCCCTTCAAACCAGCGAAGGCTCGTTTCTGTCTCTGCTCGGGCCGTCCGGTTGCGGGAAGTCCACCGTTCTCCGCATTCTCGCGGGCCTCGATACTCCGACGTCGGGAACGGCCCTTGTCAACGGGCAGTCCCCCGCCGAGTTGCGCAAGCGTCGCGAACTCGGAATCGCGTTCCAGGATTCGGCTTTGCTGCCGTGGCGGACGGTGACCTCCAACATCAAACTGCCGCTTCAGGTTGCCGGCATCGATCCCGACCCCGACCAGATCGCCGACCTGATCGCTCTCGTCGGCCTGGAAGGATTCGAGAAGGCCAAGCCCGCTCAATTGTCCGGCGGTATGCGTCAGCGTGTGTCGATCGCACGATCACTCGTCGTCAAGCCGAGCGTCCTACTACTCGACGAGCCGTTCGGCGCGCTCGACGACATGACCAGACAACGGCTCAACATCGAATTGCTCAGGATCTGGACCGAGAAGCCGGCCACCACGTTGATGGTGACGCACGGTATCGCCGAGGCTGTGTTCCTCTCGGACGTCGTCGCTGTAATGACGCCGCGGCCCGGACGCGTCCTCGAAGTTGTTCCAATCGACCTGCCGCGCCCGCGGACGCCCGAGATGATGCGGACACCCGAGTTCCACGAGATCCACGACTACCTCTCCGGACTGCTCTTCGGAAAAGCAGGCGTCGCATGACCATCACCGATATCGAGAACGTCGCGGCCGCAGCGGCGCAGCCATCAGCACCGCGCCGGATCCGATTGAAGCGTCCGACATGGTTCGGCGGTGCAGTCGGCATCTGCGGACTGATCGCTCTCTGGTGGATTCTCGCCGCCGCCGGTGTTGCGGGAGGCACGATTCCGACGCCGTGGGTGGTTGTCTCGACAATGTTCGACGACGGCTGGTCGCTGTACGGACCCAATTTCACCGTCACGGCGTCCGGTGCGCTACAGGGCTTTCTCTGGGGAAACCTGCTGGCGATCACGCTTGCCGTGCTTGTCGTTCTCATTCCACCCATCGAGGGGTTGGCCACGCAATTGGCAATCCTGAGCTACTGCACACCGTTGTTGGCGCTCGGCCCGATCATCCTGGTGGTCTTCGGCGGCCGGACCCCCACGATCTTTCTCGCAGCGATGTACTGCTTCTTCACCACGATGGTCGGCACGCTTGCGGGCCTGAGATCGGCAGACAAGACGAGCCTCGATCTCGTCGCCGCCTACGGCGGTGGGCGTTGGCAAAAGTTCACCAAAGTTCAACTTGTGAGCGCACTTCCGAGCACCTTTGCTGCCCTCAAGATTGCTGCACCTTCGGCCGTACTGGGTGCAATTCTCGGTGAGTATCTCGGCGGGGTGGACAGCGGGATCGGCGTCGCACTCACGGCCGCTCAGACGTCGTACAACGTCCCGCGAACGTGGGGAATGGCTATCGCCGCCGCCTTGCTCGCCGGTCTGGGGTACGCCGTCGTCGCAGCGATCGCCCGGCTCGTCACGCCATGGACCAGCGCTCCGGGAGCACAGAAATGACCGCGCTACGAGGAACATTGAGATTCCTCGCTCCCATTGCCATTGCCTCGGCGCTGTTGCTTGTCATCTGGGTGGTCTTTCTCAACGCCTTCCCCCAGGTGGGGCCGCGTGTAGGAAAGACGCCGGCCGACGTCTGGGAGTATCTGTTCTCCGGGCCGAAATCTGCCGATGCGCGTTCGGGCATCGTCGACAACCTGTTCATCACTCTGCGCGACGCCGGTGTCGGCTTTGCCGTCGGAATGACTGCTGCGCTCGTGGTCGCATCCATTTTTGTCGTTTCGCGTACTGTCGAACAGACTTTCATGCCCGTTGCGATGCTTCTACGATCTGTTCCTCTCGTTGCGATGACCCCGATCATCGTCCTGATATTCGGGCGCGGAATCGTGGGTGTGACGGTCATGGTTGCGATTGTGGTGTTCTTTCCAGCCCTCGTCATGATCATGGTCGGTCTGCGCGCCGCTCCGGCTCAGGCACAAGACCTCATTGCCGCGTACGGCGGGAGTCGTTGGACGGCACTGCGAATGGTGTCCGTACCGTCCGCACTTCCGGCGGTGTTCGCCGCCGCTAGGGTGTCCGTACCCGGCGCCTTGATCGGAGCGCTGATCGGCGAATGGCTCGGTAGCGGCCAAGGTTTAGGTTCGAGCATGATCAAAGCCATTCCGCGCTATCAGTACAACGAACTGTGGGCATCGATCGTGGTGATCACCGTGGTGTCGATCATCCTCTACGCCGTGGTCGGGATCTTCGAAAGCATCGCTCTGTCTCGTTTCGGCCCCTCGGCGGGCAAGTCGTGACATCTGTTAACACGACCTCAACAAACTCTCTCTCCCAAGCAAACTGAACGAAACCGACTGGCCCTAGTGTTCCGATTCATGACGCCATTCAAGCCCGTCCGACAGCTGGACCGCAGGGCCTTCTTCCGCTACTCCGCGCTGACCGGCATCGCAGTCGCCGGTAGTGCATCATTGCTCGCGTGCAGCAATGACTCCAGCAGTTCGAGTGGCGGAACCACGGACGACGGTTCCGAATTCGGAACAGTTGCAGTGCAGTTGTCCTGGATCAAGAACATCGAGTTCGCGGGCGAGTACTTCGCTCTCGACAAGGGCTACTACAAGGATGCAGGCTTCGGAAATGTCGACCTGGTGGCAGGCGGCGCAGCCGGCACGGGCGTCGAAGCCGGCTTGGACACCGGCAAGGTGTGGATCGGAATGTCCGCACCGCAGCTCACGGCCCCCGCCGTACTCGACGGACTGGAGGCAAAGATCGTCGGGGCGACATTCCAGAAGAACCCGTTTGCGATTGTCAGTTCCGCTGCGGCACCGATCAACTCACCACAGGACATGATCGGCAAGAAGATCGGCGTCCAGGATTCCAATCAGCTCGTCTTCGGAGCTCTCCTGGCAGCAAACGGCCTGACCGAAAGCCAGATGACGATCGTGCCCGCGCAGTTCGATCCGAGCCCCTTGGCGAACGGCGAGGTGGACGGCTGGGTCTCCTACGTGACCAACGAGCCGATCACACTGGCCGCCAAAGGTTTCCCCAACGCCCACTTCCTCTTCGCGGACTACAACCTGCCGTTGGTCGCCGAATCGTTCACGGTTCTCCAGTCCACCATCGACAACGAGAGGGACAAACTCAAGGCATTTCTCAAGGCCGAGATCCAGGGATGGAAGGACGCGGTCGCTGATCCGGCAGAGTCGGCACGGCTTGCCGTCGAGGTCTACGGCAAGGACCAGAACCTCGAACTCGAAGAGCAAATCAAGGAAGCCACCGCACAGAACGATCTGGTGGTGTCGGCAGATACCAAAGCCAACGGGTTGTTCACGATGACACCACAACTGATCGAGCAGAACATCGCGGCACTGTCGAAAGCGGGGCTGGAGATTACGGCGGACCAACTGTTCGACATGTCAATCCTCGAGGAGGTGTACGCCGAGAATCCGGAGTTGATCTGACTGAGCTGAGCGAATCTCTCGCGCGAGTACGCCCGAGATGAATAGTTGTACAAGGACCTCGGCCTTGTACCGGGCATCGGACCCAGCACCAATACAAAGGTTCCCGATGCCTTTGAGCACGTTGTACGCATCGACCCGCGAAGCAGTGCCAACGGACTCGAGCGCCGCCTCGAGGAGGGCGTCACATACCGGGACGAGGCGGTCGACGAAGTAGGTGTGCAGAGCGTCGGACCCGGCGCTGTCTCCTTGCAGTGCGCCGGCGAGCCCATGCTTGGTGACCAGGAACTCCACGAACAAAGCCACCCATGCCCGCAAAGCCGCCTCGGGCGTTGCACTCTCCGCGAGCATCTGTGGGCCCGCGTCCGCACACGCCTCGACTTGGTGTCGGTATACGGCGACCACCAACTCGGGGCGCGTCGGGAAGTGGCGGTAGATCGTCCCCATGCCGACGCCGGCCTTCGCCGCAATCTCCCGCACCGGAGCGTCGACCCCGGACTCTACGAACACTGCTGCCGCCGCGTCGAGCAGCGCCTGCTCGCTCCGACGTGGGCGACCGACTTGCTTGGGAGACGCGACGCGCGACTGCTCGTCCTGCGCATCAGCCATGTGCACTCCTCGCTGACTCACGACATATGTTTGCATTACGGAACAACGCTCCGTAATGTTGCGGAGCGACGCTCCGATAACCAGTATCGCAGGGTGCAGCCTCAGCAAGGAACTTGCCATGACCTCATCAATGATCGACATGCTGAACGGCATCATCGGCGCCGGCACCCCGGTCGTCTCCGTTGCCCCCGTCGAGTTGTTCGCCCCCGATCGACCAGTCCCGCTGGAAGTACGTGTGTCTGCTCCGGCAGCAGGCACGAACCTCCCCGTTGTGGTGTTCTCCCACGGCAACGGGTGGAACCTCGATGGATACTCGCCGCTCACGGCATTCTGGGCCTCCCACGGATTCATGGTGATCCAGCCGACACATCTGGACTCGCGCCGGAACGGTTTCGGGTTCGACCATCCGGTGTTCCCGACGATCTGGACCGAGAGGATCGCGGATCTCACACGCATCCTTGATCAGCTCGACACCATCGAATTTGCCGTGCCCGGACTTGCCGGCCGCATCGACCGGAGTCGAGTTGCCGCCACGGGTCACTCCTGGGGTGGGCAAACCGCTCAGTCGCTCCTCGGAGCACGGATCTTCGACGAGGCCGGCCAGGTCGGCCAGGACATGTCCGACAGTCGCGTCACCGCGGGAATCCTGTTCGCAGCAACCGGTCTCGGCGGCGCGAACCTGCATCCGTTCGCGCAGGCGAACTTCCCGTTCATGCGCCCCTCGTTCCAGGAACTGACGACGCCGACACTCGTCGTCGCGGGCGACCACGACCAGTCCAAGATGTCCAGCCGCGGACCTGACTGGTTCACCGACGCCTACACGCACAGCCCCGGAGCTACCGACCTCCTGACCTTCTACGGTGCCGAGCACGCACTCGGCGGAATCGTCGGATACGAAGTCGCCGAGACCACTGACGAAAACCCCGAGCGGGTCGCCGCCATCCAACGGATGAGTACTGCCTACCTTCGGACCGCGTTGCGCGTCGATGAGACCAGCTGGCCAGCGGCCCGGGCCGCATTCAGCGACAACGCCGACCCGATCGGCCGAGTCGACACCAAGTAATGCGGCAGTGATCAACTCACTGGCCGAAGTTGAACCTGAGATTCGCATTTATCAAGGTGTTGAGCCGCTTTCGCATCCGCACGACCTCCGCCTCCGACGGTATCGGATCTTCGAGGAAAAGCGTCCAACGCAGCATCGTGCTGTTTCCGACCGCCTCGATGTCGAATCGGATGACGGCGTCGGGTCGGTCCGGCCAGATCGACGACCAGATCACCAGCTCCGGTTCTTCAGCCCTGACGATCTCCGGTGCGATCTCGCTCTCGAGAAGTTCCAGCCAGTGCCGGGCGGGCTGGCGGTACGGATCGATCAATGCCTCGAACATGAAGCGCGCAGGCGGCGGCTGGCTCCGGCGCCTCGTCGCGACTTGCTGCATGGCACGAGCGTAACCGCCTCTCCAGGGCATACCTCTGCCTTCGCAGTGCTGGATCCACGAAAACTGGGATAAACCGGGCATCGACGGAGGACACTCAGGAGCACATCCGTCTGGGAGGGCCGCTCATGCGTAAACGTCATCAGGTTCTGCTTGCAGTGTCCGCAGCGATCGGGCTGTCTCTGACGCCGATCAATGCGTCGGCAACACCGAGCACGGGGGTGCACGGTGAAATCCTCGGGCAGGTGACTTTCGACGGCAAGGATTACATCCTGCGCCAGATCACCATCGACCCAGGCGGTTCCACCGGTTGGCACTTCCACGACGGGACGCTCTACGCACTGATCGCGCAGGGCACGCTGAGCCACTACCGATCCGATTGCTCCGTCGACGGGATCTACAGCGCCGGAAATACATTGATCGAACCCAGCGGTTCTGATCATGTGCACATCGGAAACAACTCTCAGACAACACCACTGGTTCTCGAGGTCATTTACGTCAATCCGGCGGGGAGCCCCCTCTCCGAAGACGCTGCGCCTCCCAACTGCCAACTACCCGGCTGACGGCGCCGAAGCCGTAAACCGCACCGGCATCGATTCGAGTCCGGACACGAAGTTTGCGGCGCGCCGCTGCAACGGTGCGTCGGTGGCAAGTGCCATGTCCGCCAGCCTGGCGAACAGTTGCTCGAACATGATCCGTCCCTCCAACCTGGCCAGCTGATTGCCCAGACAGAAGTGAGTTCCGAAGCCGAAGGCCACGTGTGGGTTCGGCGTGCGGCCGATATCGAATTGTTCGGCGTTCAGGAACACAGACTCGTCGAAATTTGCCGATTCGAAGAGCAGCAGCATCTTCTCTCCGGCCTTCAGCTGCGCACCGAAGAAATCGGTGTCACGGGTCAGGGTTCGAGCCATGTTCTTGATGGGCGAGGACCACCGCAGCATCTCCTCCATCGCCAACGGAATGGCATCGGGATCGTCGACCAGTGCTCGATGCTGGTCCGGATGGCGCAGCAACTGTTCCATGCCGCCGCTGAGCACGTGCCGTGTGGTCTCGTCACCGCCGATCAGGATCAGCAGGGATTCGTTGACGATTTCCTGATCGGAGAGGGCCTCGCCGTCGACCTCACTGTGAATCAACGTGCTCACCAAATCGTCGGCAGGGTCGCTCCTCCGCTCGGCGATGGTTCGCATCATGTACGCGGTGAAATCGACATACGCAGCCATCATGGCCTGCAGTTGCTCCTGGGAAGCGTTGCTTCCCAATGCCTTCACCAGATCGTCCGACCACCGCAGAAACATCGCGCGTTCCTCGAGGCGAACACCCAACATGTCGCCGATGACGGCCATGGGTAGCGGTCCTGCCAGGTCTGCGACGAAGTCGGCTTCTCCCTTTTCACAGACGGCGTCGATCAGTTGATCGCTGATCTCCCGGATACGGCCGGCCTTGGCTTCGACCTTCTTACGTGTGAAACCCGCGTTGACCAAGCGTCGACGTGTGAGGTGCTGCGGGTCGTCCATGTCGATCATCTGCGGCAACGGACCGGTTTCGGGGCGGATGCCACCGGCGTTGGAGAACAGTTCGGGATCCCGCTCGGCTGCAACGACGGCGTCGTAGCTTGCGGCCGCGGTGATGCCGTTGGCGTCGTCTCGATACACGGGCTCGTGATCGCGCATCCACGCGTACGCGTCGCGCACATTCCCGAGGTCTCCGCTGTAGAAGCGCCCGTCGATCAAATCGAAGGTCGGTCTGGTAGCCATCACTCCGCCTCTCGCACAACCCTTGCCTCAATAAGTAGAACCTGTTCCTATATAGCGTGGGGCGTTTTCACCGAAGCCGAACCGGAAAACCTCCAGAAGCAGCACGCGAGCCCGCCGGAGCAACGACCAGGAGACACGCATGGACGACGACACCGCCTCAGCGGGCATACCCACTTTCGCCGGCACATCGATACTGGTGACCGGCGGCGGTAGTGGCATCGGTCTGGGCATCGCGCGTTCGCTGGTTGCGTCCGGCGCTCACGTCACGATCTGCGGACGAAACAAGGAGAAACTTGATGCTGCCGCCGAATCGATCCGGCAGTCGAGTCCGGAAGGATCGGTCAGCGTCTCCCCTGCCGACGTCACGATCGAGACGGACGTCGTCGCCGCTGTCGCCGCGGCGGTGTCCGCCACAGGAAAGCTCGACGGAGTCGTGGCCTGCGCCGGTGGGAACGAAACCATCGCACCGGTCACGCAACTCGACGTCGACGCGTGGCGTCGCACCGTCGACCTCAACGTCACGGGGACCATGCTGACGATCAAGCACGGCGCTCGGGCGCTGGTGGCAGGAGGCGGCGGATCCATCGTCGCGATCTCGTCGATCGCCAGCAGCAACACGCATCGCTGGTTCGGCGCGTACGGCGTCTCGAAATCCGGCGTGGACCACCTGGTGCAGTTGGCGGCAGACGAACTGGGCGCCAGCAACATTCGTGTCAATGCGATCCGGCCAGGGCTGACCCGAACGGATCTGGTCGCGCTCATCACCGACGGTGGCCCCATCCTGGACGACTACCTGGCAAACACTCCGCTCGAACGCGTCGGCGAGGTCGAAGACGTCGCCGGACTCGCTGTCTTTCTCCTGGGACCGCAGTCCACCTGGATCACCGGGCAGATCATCAACGTCGACGGAGGCCAAATGCTGCGCCGCGGACCGGATTTCCGCTCGATGCTCGAACCCGTCTACGGCTCCGACGGACTCCGCGGGGTGGTCGCGCCATGAGCTACACGATTCTGGGCAAGAAGGTCGAGATGCCCGTCGAAGTTCGCACCGCATCGGCCTTCATGGCGTTGTACTCGGTACCCAGCGCAACCGCGCAGTCGATCATCGACTACACCGGCTTGACCGTGCTCCAGTACCGCCCCGGCCGGGCGCTCTGCGGGCTGGTTTTTGTCGACTACATCGACGGGGACCTGGGTCCGTACAACGAATTCGGAGTGACGTATATGGTGCGCAGCCACACTGCGCCCCCGGACACTTCGGTGCTGGGAGATCTACGTTCGCTCGCTGCCGGGACTGCGGGGGCGCTCATCCACGAATTGCCGGTGGACGGCGAGTTCACCAAGGCCGCCGGCCGGGAGATTTGGGGATTCCCGAAGGTGCTCGCCGAGTTCGACACCGAGCACGTCGGCTCGGTCAAGCGCGGATCCGTCTCGCGCGACGGCAAACTCATCACGCAGTTGAGTGTGAAGTCCGGCGTCAGCGTGCCGGGCGGTGGAGCCAACATGTCATTGGCCGCGTACTCGCATCTCGACGGCGCCACCAGGTGCACGTCGTGGGACATGGCGCCGACCGGCGTCAAATCGCGCCCTGGTGGAGCCGAGGTTCAGCTGGGGAGCCACCCGATGGCGGCAGAGCTTCGGAAACTGGGACTCCCCCGCCGGGCACTGATGACCACGACCATCAAAAACCTGGCGATGACGTTCGGGGAGGCCACAACGATCTGAGTGTCGGCCGACGGCACCCCTTTCGGTCGCGTGTGACTCGGGCTACACTCCTGGACGGTTGACCAACTCGCGTCAGACCGCCCGAAAGGACACTCGTGCAGATCACCCGACGCACCGTACTGGCAGGCGCTGCCGCCGCACCTGCGCTCGCCGCTCTGTCGACGAGCCAGGCCGTCGCAGCTTCGCCGGCACGCTCCGTTTCACCCGCACGCACCGACAAGTCGTCGGCGTCACTGCAGGTGGGCGTCGGAATTTCCGATGTGACCGGACCGGTCGCCGAAGTCGGCATGATGGGCTACTCGAGCTTCGATCAACGCGCCGAAGGCCTGCACCAGCGAATGCGCGCACGCGCCTTCATCTTCGAGTCCGGCGCGTCGCGGGTCGTCTATGTCTGCGTCGACAACTGCATGATCTTCCAGTCCGTTCACGACGAGGTCCTGCGCCGACTGGCCGGGAGGTTCGGTGACATCTACACCGAGCGCAACGTCATGTTGACGGCCATCCATTCACACGCGGCGTGTGGTGGGGCCTCGCACAACTACGCGTACAACCTCGCGGTTCTCGGATTCGAATTGCAGGTGTTCGAAGCCGAGGTCAACGGCATGGTCGAGGCGATCAGCGCTGCGCACGAGAACCTGGCGCCTGGCACCGTCCGTTTCGGGCGGTCCGATCTCACCGATGCCAGCGTCAACCGATCGCGAGTGGCGTTCGACCTCAATCCTGAAGAGGACAAGGCCTACTACCCCGGCGGCAACGACCACCACATGCGCGTCATGCGAATCAGCCGGGGCAGCACGGACATCGGCGCGATCAATTGGTTCGCCACCCACTGCGCCTCGCTCACGAACGAGAACCATCTCATCTCCGGGGACAACAAGGGCGCCGCGGCGTACTTCTGGGAGCACGATGACGAGGGTGTGCGCTACCTCGACGGCGACACCAGCTTCATTGCTGCTTTTCCGCAGACCAACAGCGGCGACATGTCACCCAACCTCTTCCTCGAGCCCGGCCGCGGACCGACCGACGACGAATTCGAGAATGCGCGCATCATCGGGCTCCGCCAGGTAGCGGCTGCTCAAACTGCCTTCGACTCGGCCTCCGAAACCGTCGCAGGTGGCGTGGACAGTCGGATCATGTACCTGGACATGGCAAATCAGGTGGTGAGTGGAAGATTCACCCCGGACGGACGCGAGCACCGCACCGCACCGGCCGCGATCGGTGCGGCAATGAGTGCCGGAAGCGTCGAGGACGGGCCGGCAATTCCGATCTTCCCCGAGGGCACCCGAAACCCCATGATCGACGCCTTGGGCGGCATGGATGCTCCTGTGCCTCAATGGCTTCAGGATGCACAGGCCCCCAAACTCGTAGTCGTTCCGGTCGGCCTTTTGCCACCGGGCGGATGGGTGCCGAACGTACTGAAGATCCAGATTCTGCGGATCGGCCAGTTCCACATCGTCGGCGGCCCTGCGGAATTCACCATTGTCGCGGGCCTACGAGTGCGCAGAACCGTCGCCGAAGAACTCGGTATACCCCTCGAGAACGTCATCTTCCAGGGATACGCGAACTCGTACTCCAGCTACTGCACCACGCCCCAGGAATACGATTCGCAGCAGTACGAGGGCGGTTCGACGATGTTCGGCCGTTACACGCTGCCCGCCTATCAGCAGGGGTATGCCACCCTCGCGGCCGCGATGCGCGACGGCAACGAACCTCCTCGAGGCCCTGCGCCCGCCAACCTGTCCGGGTTCCAACCCAGCTTCGGCCCTGGCGTCGACTTCGACGAACCTTTGCCGGGAACACAATTCGGCGATGCCACCGTTCAGCCTGGCGACAGCTCACCAGGCGGACAGGTTGCGGTCGAGTTCGTCACGGGTCACCCCAAGAACGACACTCACCGAAACGGGACCTTCTACGAGATCCAGCGCAATACCGGTGGATCCTGGACGCGGGTGGCCGACGACAATGACTGGTCCACCAAACTGCACTGGCGCCGGGTCGGGAGCAACGGTTCCGTCGTTCGCATCACGTGGGATGTTCCGGCCGATACTGCGGCGGGTACGTATCGAGTCCAACACTTCGGCGCGTCGAAGGCTCGGGGTAGCGGCGCGATCACGCCCTTCTCCGGGGTGACCGCCGAATTCCGCCTCACCTGACCCGCGTGAACGTATCGCTCCCCTTGTTAGACAAGGGG
>NZ_JBSGVT010000020.1:0-94782 GCF_053608585.1 Rhodococcus sp. NPDC055024 | reverse complement strand
TCACCGATCGGTGACAGGCGCGCTTTCGTATGTCGAGGTTCTAGAGGTTGCGAACCGTGTTGATACCGAGCGACATTCCGGCCAGCCCGCGCTGACGGACAGCCAACTTGTCGGCGATGTCCTTGAGTGCGATGGCGGCGGGTGAGTCGGGAGCGCTGAGGACGATCGGCGTCCCGGCGTCGCCTGCCTCGCGGACGGACGGATCCAGCGGGATCTGTCCGAGAAGCGGCACCTTGGCGCCGACGGCCTTCGTGAGGCGATCGGAGACCGTCTGCCCACCGCCTTCGCCGAAGACGTCCATACGGGTGCCGTCGGGAAGCTCGAGCCACGACATGTTCTCGACGACGCCGGCCACACGCTGACGGGTCTGCAGGGCGATGGCGCCCGCGCGCTCGGCGACCTCGGCAGCAGCCTGCTGCGGTGTGGTGACGACCAGGATCTCGGCGCCCGGGATGAGCTGAGCCACCGAGATGGCGATGTCACCGGTGCCGGGCGGCAGATCGAGCAGCAGCACGTCCAGGTCGCCCCAGAACACGTCGGCGAGGAACTGTTGGAGCGCGCGGTGAAGCATCGGTCCGCGCCAGACGACGGGAGTGTTGCCCTGGGTGAACTGCGCGATGGAGATCATCTTCACGTCGTGGGCGACGGGCGGCATGATCATGCGCTCGACCTGAGTCGGCTTGGCGTCGGTGCCGAGCATGCGGGGGATCGAGTGACCGTAGATATCCGCGTCGAGTACACCCACGGACAGTCCGCGCGCGGCCATCGCCGCCGCGAGATTGACTGTCACACTGGACTTTCCGACGCCACCCTTACCGGAAGCCACGGCGTAGACGCGGGTGAGTGAGCCCGGCTGGGCGAAGGGGATGACCGGCTCGGCGGAATCGCCGCGAAGCGACTTGCGGAGTTCGGTTCGCTGAGCGTCGTCCATGACGTCGAGTTCGACGCGGATCGCGCCGACTCCGGCGACGTCGGCGACGGCCTTGGTGACGCGTTCGGTGATCTCGGTGCGCATCGGGCAGCCGGCGGTCGTGAGATAGATGCCGATGTCGACGCTGTTGTCACTGGAGAGGGTGATCCCCTTGACCATCCCCAGTTCGGTGATGGGTTTGCGGATCTCTGGGTCCAGAACTCGCGCGAGCGCTGAGCGTACGTCGGACTCGGTCAGTACAGACATGACTCCATGGTAAGTCCAGGTAGGTCAGTGGATGCGCGGCAGGTCCGATGCGGCGGGGACGATGCCGGTGGAGTACCCGAGCGACCAGGCCAGAACGTTGGCGACGTAGGCCGCGGAGTTGTTGTAGCGGTGGATCGCGGACGCGACCTGGGTGACGTCCTGCATGTTCAGTCCGCCGTCGCACAGGTACTTGCCGGTGGTCAATGCGGAGTCGAAGAGGTTCTGCGGGTCGGCGATTCCGTCACCGTTGCCGTCGCCGGCGTACTGATTCCAGGTGGACGGGATGAACTGCATCGGGCCGACTGCACGGTCGTAGACGGTGTCGCCGTCGAGGGCGCCGCCGTCGGTGTCCATGATGACGGCCTGGCCGGGCAGGCTGCCGTTGAGCGGCAGACCGATCACGGGCTTGTAGAGGTTGCCGTTCGCGTCGGCATCTTTGCCGTCGTTGGCGTGACCGGATTCGACGCGGCCGATACCGGCGAGGAGCGTCCAGTGCATGTTGCAGTTGGGCTTCTCGACGGCGAGGATCCGCTCGGCGTTCTGGTAGGCGGCGACGCTCACGCTCGGGATTCCGAGTGCGCCCTCGGCCATGGATGCCGGGAGCGGGGGAGTCGCTTGCACGGGAGCCAACGGCGCGGGCTCGGGCGCTGCGGCGGGAGCGGGCTCGGCGATTGCTTCGACAGCGGGCAGGATCTGCGCCTGCGGTTCCTGCGTGGCCTGCGCAGCGTCGACCGTCTCGGCGGAGCTGGCGTTGAAGAACGGGACCTTGGGAGCGGCGCCGGCCGTGTTGGCTGCGGTGACGAGTCCGATAGGGATGAGTCCGGTGAGCGCGATGACCGAATTTCGACGGATGTGCGAATCTGTCTTCTTGCTGTGCCGACCCACTGTGTATGCCTCCTGAACCTCCGCGAGGAGGTTTTCCGTTCAACTGACGGAGTCGAGGCTACCTGATTTGTTGCGTTTCCGTTATTCAACCGTGATCTAGAAGGGCAGTTTGGGGCATATGCACTGTTCTTTCGTGATTTTTAGGTTACAGAGCGGGCATGCCGGGCAGACCCGGGAAGAACGGCACGAATGCCGGAGCCGGGGCCGGAGCGGGCTCCGGTGCGGGTGCGGGTGCCGGTGCGGGCTCCGGCGAGGGGGCGGCGGGCGGCGAAGATTCCGCGGGTGCGGCGTCGGTGTTCGCGGGTGCCGTGGCAGCCACAGCCATGCCTGGGACCGTGCACGGCAGAAGGATGCCGTCCTGCAAGGCGTCGAGGGCTGCGGGGTCCGGAAGGATCACGCACATGTCGTCGGGCCAGCGCCATCCCTCGGCCGTCAGAATCGGCCAGACGAGACCCCGTGAGGTCAGGACGGGGAGCGGGATGATCGGGCCGGGGGCTGCGTTCCGGGCGGCGTTGGGTCCCGGAGTCGGGCCGGCCGGCATTACTCCCGGCGGGATCAGTGCCTGGATCTCGGGTGAGAGCGCGGGCATGTCCGGCAGACCGGGGAAGAGGGGAGTGGTGGTCGGGCTTGCCGTCGTCGACGCTGATTCCTTGTCGCCGGCTGCCGGATCGGTAGCCGCAGCAGCGGCGAGTACGGCCGAAGCGGCGGAGTCTGCCGAGGCGGCGGCGTTGATCGCCGAGCTACCGGTGTTGATGCCCGAGGTGTACGGCAGCTGACCGGAAGGAATGACACCGTTCTTGTATGCCGTCGACCACATGATCACGTTTGCTGCGTACGCGGCTGAGTTGTTGTATCGCAGAACAGCTTTGGTCTCCTGAGTGACATCGCGCAGATTGAGTCCGCCGCTGCAGAGGTACTTCGCTGCCGAGAGTGCCGCATCGAAGACGTTGTTGGGGTCCTTGATTCCGTCCCCGTTACCGTCGCTGGCATATCCGGCCCAGGTGGCCGGAATGAATTGCATCGGCCCGACGGCGCGGTCGTGAGTGGGGTCGCCGTCGATCGCGCCCTTGTCCGTGTCTCGAATGACTTCGTTGCCGGCCAGCCGTCCGTCGAGGACAGGGCCGAGGATCGGGGTGACCGTTGTACCCACCGACGTCGTCTTGCCGCCGTTGGCGTGACCGGATTCGATGCGGCCGATGCCGGCCAGGAGATGCCAGGGGATTCCGCATCCCGGTGCCTCGGTCATCATCACCAGCTCCGCGGAGCGGTATGCGTTCAGGACGATCTCGGGGATGCCCAGAGAGGTGAGGACGACAGCCGCGGCGTTAGGGGCTGCCGGGGCGCCGGCGACCGCATCGCTGGGCGGGGCAGATCTTTGCGTTCGGACCGTGCGGGGCGTCGGGAGGAAGTCGACAGAGTCCGGCTGTGCAATCGAGGCGGCGCCCGCCAGTGCGATGGGAACCTGTGACCCTCCGGTCGGTGCGCTTCCGGCAGTGAGGGCCGCTGGACCTGTGACGACGAGCAGTCCCCCCACCAGTGTGGATGCTGCAATCATTCCGCGTACTCGCACGATTCCCCTTTGCTGGCGCTCCCGCTCCGGAGTACCCACCGTGATATCCATATTGCTGTGACTTACGTTACATATCGGTCACGGTGCGTGCAGCAAAACTCAGCGAACGCTCAGCTAGTTGTGACTTTGTTTCGCAGTATTCGAGTCACGGTGCTTCTTTTTCGGGGTCGGTTCGCCGTCGGCAGCAAGGATCGACTTGATCTCTTCGAGCTCCCGTCGCAGGTAGTCGCGGGTGGCAACCTCGCCGACGGCGATGCGCAGAGCTGCGAGTTCACGGGCGAGGAATTCGGTATCCGCCTTGGTTTGCTCGGCGCGCGAGCGATCCTCCTCGAGCGAGACCCGGTCGCGGTTCTCCTGACGGTTCTGGGCCAGGAGGATCAGCGGCGCCGCATAGGCGGCCTGGGTGGAGAAGGCCAGGTTGAGCAGAATGAACGGGTACGGGTCCCACTGCAGAGCCACCGCGAACACGTTGATCAGGATCCAGACGATCACGATGATCGTCTGGATCGCGAGATAGCGCCCGGTGCCGAGGAAGCGGGCGATGCGTTCACTGACGCGTCCGACAGCTTCGACGTCGAAATCGAGATTGAACCGGCGGCTTCCGCGAGGCGTTTCCAGTCGTTGCCGTGCGGTCGTGCTCGACGCCCGTTCGCTCATCGGAGTAGTTCCTCGTCGTCGGAGTAATCCTCACGCCAGTCTTCCGGCAGGAGGTGATCGAGCACGTCGTCGACCGTCACGGCCCCGATCAGGTGGTTCTCGTCGTCCACGACCGGCCCGCATACCAAGTTGTAGGTCGCGAAATATCGGGTGACCGACGCCAGCGAGTCGTCCGGGGCCAACCGGGGCATGTCGGTGTCGAGAAGTCCGCCCACCAGACTGGCGGGAGGCTCGCGGAGAAGTTTCTGCAAGTGGACGCAGCCGAGGTAGCGCCCGGTCGGAGTCGCGGTAGGCGGACGCACGACGAACACCATGCTCGACAGGGCCGGGGTCACGTCGTAGTTGCGGGCGCGGGCAAGGGCCTCGGCGACGGTCGTCGAGGCCGTCAGCACCACCGGTTCGGGCGTCATCAGACCGCCGGCGGTGTCCGGGGAGTGCTCGAGCAGGCGTCGAACAGGTTCGGAATCCTGAGGGTCCATCAACTGCAGCAGTGATTCGGCTTCGGTCTCGGGCAGCTCGCCCAGCAGGTCGGCAGCGTCGTCGGGATCCATCGCTTCGAGCAGATCGGCGGCACGTTCGACTTCCAGGTGCATCAGCAGATCGGTCTGATCGTCCGCAGGCAGTTCCTGGACGACGTCGGCGAGACGTTCGTCGTCGAGTGCCACGGCCAGTTCGTGGCGGCGTTTCTCCGGCAGTTCGCGCATGGCGTTGGCCACGTCGGCGGGCCGCATCCCTTCGTACTGCAGAAGAAGGTGAGCGACGCCCTGGCCGGGGAGCGAGAGGTCGCTCTGAGTGAGACCGGCGACGTGCTGCCAGTCCACGACGTGAATCGCCGCGCGTCGACCGAGGCGTCCGCGATGGCCGCGAACCGCGACCTTCGAGACGACCCAGTCGCGGGTTCGCGTCGATTCGATCCCGAGGTCGACGACTATCGTGTCGGCGCCGTGAAGCTCTTCGAGTTCCGGGTCGTCCACGCGCACATGTGAATCGAGTACCTGTGCCAGAGCGAGAACCTCGCCCGGACGCTGGTTGAAGCGCCGCAGACTGACGTTGCCCGTGGTCAGGGTGACCGCACTCGGCTCGATAGCCGTCACTCGCAACATCGGGACGAAAATGCGTTTGCGCGTGAACATTTCGATCACCAGACCGAGAACCCGCGGTTGCTGGCGTCCGATGCGGACCGTGATGACGACGTCGCGCACACGACCGATCGATTCGCCGTCCGGGCCGAGGACAACCAGGCCGGCAAGCCTGGCTGCAAATACCTTGCCTGCTGCTGCCATGATTGCAAGGCTAATTCGTCCAGCGTCAAAATCTGCAACGGCGCCACCGAAAACCGAGAAGGGCAGTCCGCAAATGACTTCACGCAACCGTTCCCGTCGATCGGTATTGGCAGTTCCCGGCAGCAGTCGGAAGATGATCGACAAGGCGAAGGGATTGCCCGCCGACGAGATCTTCCTCGACCTCGAAGACGCAGTGGCGCCGCTGGCGAAGCAGGCGGCTCGCGAGTCGATCGGCGACGCGTTGGCCGAGGACGGGTGGGGCAAGCAGGTCAAGGTCGTCCGGGTCAACGACTGGACCACCGAATGGACGTATGCCGACGTCGTGGAGGTGGTGGGCCGTGCCGGAGCCCATCTCGACGCCATTCTGCTGCCCAAGGTTCCCGACGCGAGTCACGTCCAGGCGCTCGATTTGTTGTTGACGCAGGTCGAGAAAGCCAACGGTCTCGAGGTCGGCAGAATTGGAATCGAACCGCAGATCGAGAACGCGATCGGGTTGACCAACATCGACGCGATCGCCACCGCGAGCCCCCGTGTCGAGGCACTCGTGTTCGGTCCGGCCGATTTCATGGCGAGCCTGAACATGCGAACTCTGGTCGTCGGCGAGCAACCGGACGGCTACGACCGCGGTGACGCTTATCACCACATTCTGATGACCATCTTGATGGCCGCACGGGCACACGGAGTCCAGGCGATCGACGGGCCGTACCTGCAGATCCGCGACGTCGAGGCCTTCACTCGTTCGGCGGCGCGAACGGCAGCGCTCGGCTTCGACGGCAAATGGGTACTGCATCCCACGCAGATCGAGGCGGCCAACGAGGTGTTCAGTCCGCGCCAATCCGATTACGACCGTGCGGAACTCATCCTCGACGCGTACGCATTCCACACCTCGGCCGCCGGGGGAGGGCGCGGTGCCGTCATGCTCGGCGACGAGATGATCGACCAGGCGAGTCGCAAGATGGCACTGGTGATTTCGGCGAAGGGGCGCGCCGCGGGGATGACGCGCACGTCGGAATTCACGCCACCCGAACACGCCTGACGCTCGCATAGCCGAACGAATCAGGTCTGTAAAGGGCACAATAGGGGTAGATGTACTTGCGTCATCCACGTGGATGACGTGCCCGAAAAGAGGAGCGCAGCCAGCCATGTCCAATCCGCTCGGTCAATCGTCGAATGGGTCGCGCCGTGGAGCGTTGCCGACACCGCCTTCGGGATGGCCCATCGGGTCGTACCCCACCTACGCCGAAGCGCAGCGCGCAGTCGATTACCTCTCCGATCAAGAATTTCCGGTTCAGGACGTCACGATCGTCGGCGTGAATCTGATGCAGGTCGAGCGCGTCCTCGGTCGGTTGACGTGGGCCAAGGTGATCGGTGGCGGCATCGTCTCCGGTGCCTGGCTCGGTGTGTTCTTCGGCCTGGTGCTCGGAATCGTCACCGGCGGCTTCCTCGCCCCGCTGATCGCGGGCATCGTGGGCGGCATCATCTTCGGTGTCATCTCGACGACCATCCCGTACGCCGCGACGCGGGGGCAGCGGGACTTTGCCTCCACGATGCAGTTGGTCGCCGGACGCTACGACGTACTGTGCGAGCCCAAGACGGCGGAGTCGGCACGCGACCTTCTTGCCAAGCTCGCCATCTGACATTCTTGCTCAGGCTGCCAACTTGTGTGATCTCGGTTACTTTATGTACACGCGGGCGAGGTAACACTCACCTTCCCGTGACCGTTTGCCGGACAAGGAAATAGGTCCCTTCTCCGGCAAAAGTGCCGATGTGTGGTGCGTCGGCCAGCCGTAACGACTGCGCCGTCTCGCCGCCCGAGGAGGACGGCTGTGCAGAACAAGAGATCGCGGGCGGGGCAGAAGAAGAAATTGAGGGTGGGGCTGCTCGGCGCGGCAACGTTGTTGTTGGCGCCCTTGCTCAGTGCGTGTGGATCAGGCCACGACGACGGGGTGGTGCTGTCCTTCTACACCGCCGCCGACGGCGCCGAGCAGTATGCGCAGGCCGCCGCCAATTGTTCGGCGGCCTCGAACGGCGCATACCGGGTCGAGCAGAAAACTCTGCCCAAGGGTGCTGACGACCAGCGACTTCAGTTGGCCCGGCGTCTGACCGGCAATGACAAGTCACTCGATCTGATGACGCTCGACGTGGTGTGGACTGCCGAATTCGCCGAAGCCGGTTGGGCATTGCCGCTTCCGGCCGACGTGGCGGCCGAGGTGAGCGGCGGGACTCTCGAGGGCCCGCTCGAGTCGGCGAAGTGGCAGGACCAGCTCTACGCGGCGCCGCTGAACACCAACACCCAATTGCTCTGGTATCGAAAGGATTTGATGCCGGACGGCCAACCGCCCCAAACCTGGGATCAGATGATCGACATCTCCGAAGGTCTGGCTGCGGAGGGACGACCCAGCTGGATCGGCGTGCAGGGCAAGCAGTACGAAGGATTGATGGTCTGGTTCAACACGCTTCTCGCCAGTGCGGGCGGATCGGTGGTGGGGCCGGACGGAACCACGGTGACGGTCGCCGACGGTGACGCTGCCCAGCAGGCGCTGACCGTCATGAAGCGCGTCGCCACCGCCGAGGGCGCGGATCCCTCGATTTCGCAGGGAGACGAAGCGTCGTCGCGCCTGGGCATGGAGAGCGGTAAGTCCGCCTTCCAGGTCAATTGGCCGTTCGTGCTTCCCGGCATCATGGAGAACGCCGAGAAGGGCGATCTTCCGTACATCGACGACAAGGGCAACGTCACCAGCCAGAACACCGGCAACACTGTGCTGACGGTGAACGGTGAACGGAATTTCCTTGCCGCTCCTTATCCTTCGGTGATCGAGGGCAAACCGGCGGAGGTCACGATCGGCGGCTTCAACGTCGCGGTGGCCAAGACCAGTCAGCATCCGGACCTCGCTTTCGAAGCGCTCACCTGCCTGCGTAACGAGGAGAATCAGCGCAACAATGCCGTCGCCGGCGGTGTCCCGCCGACGCTCGAGAGCCTGTACGACGACCCGGCCTTCCAGGAGGCGTACCCGGCATGGCGTGAGGTTCGCGACAGCCTGGACACCGCGTCGGTCAGACCGGTTTCTCCTGCCTATCAGAGTATTTCGACACTCATCACTGCCACGCTCAACCCTGTGGGAAACATCGATCCGGAATCGACCGTGAACGATCTGGCCGAGCAGGTACGCAAGGCAGTCAATTCGGAGGGGCTGATTCCGTGACGATCGACAGCGAAAACTCCGGAGCTGCAACGGCAGTCGCCGACCCCTCGCCGGAGCCGAAGCTCTCCAGGAAGTCCAAGATGTCGGACGGAAAGGCGGCCGAGCGTCGACTCGGCCTGTGGTTGGTGGCGCCGGCCGCGATACTCATGGTCGCAGTGACCGCATATCCGGTGGTCTACGCCGTATGGCTGAGTTTGCAGAGGTACGACCTGCGCTTCCCTGATCAGCGAAAGTTCGTGTGGTTCGACAATTACGTATCGGTGCTGACCGACGGCTACTGGTGGCAGGCGTTTGCCGTGACGACGTCGATCACCGTCATCTCGGTCATCATCGAGTTCGTCCTCGGCCTGACCATCGCGCTGGTGATGCACCGGACGATCGTGGGTAAAGGCCTCGTCCGCACGGTGGTGCTCATCCCGTACGGCATCGTCACCGTCGCGGCGGCGTACAGCTGGTACTACGCGTGGACGCCGGGAACCGGCTACCTCGCCAACCTCCTGCCCGACGGCAGTGCGCCGCTCACAGACCAGATACCGTCGCTCGCGATCATCGTCCTTGCCGAGGTGTGGAAGACGACGCCGTTCATGGCGCTGCTCCTGCTCGCCGGGTTGGCGTTGGTTCCGGACGACCTCCTCAAGGCGGCTCAGGTCGACGGCGCCGGGGCGTGGACTCGCTTGGTGCGCATCATCCTTCCGCTGATGAAGCCCGCCATCCTCGTCGCACTGCTGTTCCGCACGCTCGACGCGTTCCGGATCTTCGACAACATCTACGTGCTGACGAAGGGAGCGAACGACACCGGGTCGGTGTCGATCCTGGGTTACGACAACCTGTTCAAGGCGTTCAACCTGGGCATCGGATCGGCGATCAGTGTGCTGATCTTCGTGTGTGTGGCCCTGATCGCGTTCGTCTTCATCAAACTTTTCGGTGCCTCGGCTCCCGGATCCGATACGGAAGGACGCTGACATGACGGTGACTCCCAGACTCAAGATCAGCTGGTCCGTGGTCAACCTTCTGGTCTTGTTGTACGCGTTGGTTCCTGTTCTGTGGATCGCCAGCCTGTCCTTCAAACCTGCCGGAACCATCAAGGACGGCAAGTTCATCCCGGAGAAGTGGACGCTGGACAACTACCGAGGAATCTTCGACACCAGCGCCTTCACCAGTGCACTGATCAACTCCATCGGCATCGGACTCATCTCGACGGTCATCGCCGTGGTGATCGGAACCATGGCTGCGTACGCGATTGCCCGCCTGGATTTTCCGGGCAAGAAGCTGTTGGTGGCCGTTGCCCTGCTGATTGCGATGTCCCCGCAGATTTCATTGGTGAGCCCGCTGTTCGACATCGAACGACGGCTCGGACTTTTCGACACCTGGGCTGGACTCATCCTGCCGTACATCACCTTTGCGTTGCCGTTGGCGATCTACACGCTTTCGGCGTTCTTCAAAGAGATCCCGTGGGAACTCGAGAAGGCTGCGCAGATGGACGGCGCGACGCCGGGGCAGGCGTTCCGGAAGGTGGTAGCTCCGCTCGCCGCGCCCGGCATCGTCACTGCGGGCATTCTGGTGTTCATCTTCTGCTGGAACGATCTGTTGTTCGCGATTTCGCTGACGTCGACCGAACGCTCCATCACCGCCCCAGCAGCCATCGCGAACTTCACCGGCGCTTCACAATTCGAGGAGCCCACCGGGTCCATCGCCGCGGCCGCAATGGTCATCACCATTCCGATCATCATCTTTGTTCTGTTCTTCCAACGTCGTATCGTGGCCGGGCTTACTTCCGGCGCAGTGAAGGGATAAGCCTGTGGCCGAGATCGTGCTGGACAAGGTGACCAAGCTGTACCCGGACGGAGCCAAGGCGGTCAGTGATGTCGACATCACCATCGCCGACGGAGAATTCATCATTCTCGTGGGCCCGTCCGGTTGTGGAAAATCCACGACCCTCAACATGATTGCCGGGCTGGAAGACATTTCGACCGGTGAGCTGAGAATTGCGGGTGAGCGCGTCAACGAACGCGCACCCAAGGATCGCGACATCGCGATGGTGTTCCAGTCGTATGCGCTGTATCCGCACATGACGGTGCGCCAGAACATTGCGTTCCCGTTGACATTGGCGAAGATGTCCAAGGACGAGATCAATGCCAAGGTTGACGACGCAGCGCGGGTACTGGACCTCACCCAGCATCTCGATCGCAAACCGGCGAATCTGTCGGGTGGTCAGCGTCAGCGTGTCGCGATGGGACGCGCAATCGTGCGCAGCCCGAAGGCGTTTCTCATGGACGAGCCGCTTTCCAACCTGGACGCAAAACTGCGCGTGCAGATGAGGACAGAGATCGCCCGCCTACAGCAGCGACTCGGTACGACAACGATTTACGTGACCCACGACCAGACCGAGGCGATGACGCTCGGCGATCGGGTGGTCGTGCTGCGCGGCGGCATTGTGCAACAGATCGGTGCGCCGCAGGAACTCTACGATCGTCCGAACAATCTGTTCGTGGCGGGGTTCATCGGGTCCCCGTCCATGAACTTCTTCCCCGGGCAGTTGACTGCCGAGGGTGTGAGCACGCCGATCGGTGACGTTCGCCTACCAGCGGCGGCGCAGTCGAAGATTTCGGCCAGTGGATCGGGTAAAGACGTGGTGGTCGGGATCAGGCCGGAACATTTCGAGGATGTCGCACTGGTCGATGCCGCGCAGGCGCCGCACGGCGGGACGTTCACTGTCGACGTCGACGTGTTGGAGTCGATGGGTTCGGACAAGTACGCGTATTTCCTTGCCGGTGGTCCTGCCGTCAATTCTCGTGAACTCGAGGAACTCGCCGCAGATTCGGGAACGGCTGTCGCTGGTGGCGGTCAACTGGTTGCCAGGCTCTCGTCCGAGTCCACGGTGTCCCAGGGCAGGTCGATCGATCTCTGGTTCGACCCCGCCAAGATCGCGGTGTTCGATGGCGGTACGGGAGCCAATCTGCTGCTGTGAACCTCTACCCGGGCAAGGTGACCGAATACGTCGCGGCCCAGGGGAGCGGTACCTGTTCCGGGCCGGGCGCGGAGTCGGTCGGCTCGGGCAGGGGGATCAGCAGGCCGAACTGTTCGTGATGGGTCGTGGCCGGGGCGGCTTGTGCTGTCTCGGTCACCACTGCTATCGGTGCGGCGGCCAGGGCGCCGGCGACGGCAAATCGAGTGGCGACGCGACGCTTACCTGCTCGGGTCCGAATCGTGGACTCTCCGGTGAAAATCATGGTCTCTCCTGTGAGAACTGTGTGGGGGGATGAACCTGCCTTTCACGGTATTGCGGGTTGATTGTGAAATCTCGTGTGCGAAGCTCATTCACAGGGAACTGGGATGGGCGGCACAGGAGGACACATGAACGGATCCTCGGTACGAACCGAACACCTACCCGGCGGCCCGGACCTCGAACGGATACTGCGCGAACACGCATACCGTGGTGCGTACCTCCAGTTGGCGGTGCGCGGCGCTCTGGTGCTGTTCATCGCCCTGACATTGATCTTCGTCCCGCCCATGAACGACGCGGGATGGTGTTTTGCCATCCTGGGCGCGTACGCCCTCTGGTCGGCAGCGGTGGCTTTGTGGATCCGCAGGGGCGGCACCGGCCCGGTGACGATGATCTGGCTCGGGTTGTTCGTCGACCTCGCTGTGCTCGCAACTTTGACACTGCTGACCGGTCTCGCAGCCGAGCAGAGTTGGACCGCCGACATCCTGAGCAACGGGCTCTTCGTCATTCCGGTCCTGGCGTGTACACAACTGCGGACCGACGTGTGTGTCGGCGTCGTGGCCTGCACGATCGGTGTGTTCTTTGCTTCCAGTTGGGCAACGATGACTTCGAACTCCGAGCCGTGGCCGTCGATCCTGTTGAGCACCATGGCCTTGGGCGGAGTGGGAGCCGGCGCCGTCGGGTTGACTCGGATTCAGAGATCACGCGTGCTGACCATCGGACAACTCGTCGGGCATCGCACGAGCCTTCTTGCCGAGCTCATGGGGCTCGAGCAGCGTGAGCGCACGGAACTGTCGGAGCAATTACATGACGGGGCGCTGCAGTACGTCCTCGCGGCGCGGATGGATCTCGAGGAATTGGCAGACAGCGCGGAGCCTGTCGCCTTGGCGCGTGCCGCGAAAGCGCTCGGTGAAGCGACAACGCTGTTGAGATCCTCCGTCTCGGAGTTGCATCCCACTGTCCTTGTTCACGTGGGTCTTGCCCGCGCAATCGGGGACCTCGCGCGATCGGCGCAGGGACGCGGCGGAGTAGTGGTCGACGTCGACACTTCGGGCTGGAACGACGATCTGCGCACGTCCGCGGACGACGTCCTGTTCGGCGCCGCACGAGAGCTGCTGGCCAACGTCGTCAAACATGCCGGTGCGCACAATGTTCGGATCGAGCTCGCACGACTGGACCACCGTGCGGTGCTGGTGGTCTCGGACGACGGCCGGGGGATCAGCGCCGATCGGATTGCCGAACGACGAGCTGCCGGCCACATAGGGCTGCTCTCGCACGAGCTGCGGGCGGTTGCCGCGGGCGGCTCGTTCTCGGTCGGGCCGGGCGAAGAGTCCGGAACCCTCGCGCGAGTCGAGATACCGTTCCAGATCGCCACTGCCACTGGCGCTGCCCCTGACCACGATCGCTGAGGAGTTGTCGATGACACTGATCACCGATCGCGAGCTCAACCTGGCGACACTGGCGAGGCAACTCCTCCTGCGGCGCGCCGATGTCAGCGCCTTGGATGCGATCGAGCGCCTGGCAGGTCTGCAAGCACAGGCGCCGACGCCTCCCTATCTGGCACTGTGGGCGCGGCTGAAGAACTTTGCGGCAGAAGACCTCTCCACCCTTGTGGAGAAGCGTCAGGTGGTGCGGCTGGTTGCTATGCGGGGCACGGTCTTTGCCCTCTCTGCCGCGGATGCGGGCCCCTTCCGGGCGACGGTTCAGACGATCATGGAACGCGATCTCCACACCAACAGCACACAGCGTGCGGCGCTCACCGGGTTGGATCTCGACGCTCTGGCGCAGGCGGGAAGGGACCTGGTAGCGGACGGGCCGCTTACCCAAATGCAGATGAGGCCTCTACTGGCGGAGCGTTTTCCCGGCCACACGCCAGAAGGGTTGGCACACGGA
Organism: Rhodococcus sp. NPDC055024; assembly: GCF_053608585.1. NCBI lineage: Bacteria > Bacillati > Actinomycetota > Actinomycetes > Mycobacteriales > Nocardiaceae > Rhodococcus > Rhodococcus sp. NPDC055024. Next base: position 80,891 of record NZ_JBSGVT010000020.1, on the reverse strand, counting down.
GTTCGCGGACTGTTGCCGATGGTGCAGGTTCCACCGCGAGGGTTGTGGGGACAATCCGGCGCACCGGCGCTGACGACGTTGGAGAATTGGCTGGGCGCAGAAGTGGATTCCATTCCGGTGCCCGACACACTGGTGCTGCGTTACCTGGCCGCGTTCGGCCCCGCGAGCGTGAAGGACGCCCAGGCGTGGTCGGGTCTGACCAGACTCGCCGAAGTATTCGAGCGGCTACGACCCGGCTTGGTCACCTTTGTCAACGAGAATGGGGCCGAGGTGTTCGACCTGCCGGACGCGCCACGACCGACCTCCGGAACACCCCCGGTTCGCATACTCGCACCGTTCGACAACATCTTGCTCTCGCACGCCGACCGCTCGCGAATCATGGACGAGCAGTACCGAACTCGCGTCTTCACCGTGAACGGCATCATCAAGCCCGCCATCCTGGTGCGCGGGAAGGTGGTGGGATTTGCGACGGTGACGCCGGCAAAGGAGACGGTCAAGTTGAGCGCGACTCTGTTTGCGCAGCAACCGAAGACCGCCCGCGCGTCCATCGAGAAAGAAGCGCGTTCGTTGCTGAAGTTCATGCACCCGAAGATCCCGAACCGCGAGGTTCACTTCACTGTATCTACGTAGCAGGCTTGTGCTTTCGCGGTGCTCGATCGCGTAGTTCGGCCACGATCTCGTCGTTCCACATGTGGCGCCGCACCAACCGGTACCGCTCGCGTGCAATCCACAGATATGCTTCGGCATCGGTGTGCTCGGGCAACATGTCGGCGCCCCGCAGCATTCGCACGACGGGGAGAAACTCCTCACCGAACCAGCGGCGGGCGACGGTGTCCCGGCCGAGAAACTCACCCTTCTCCTGCATGAGGCGAAAACCCCAGGCCTCCACGCACTCACTGAGTTCGGCGTACTCCCACGGGTCCGTGACTTGTACGGCTTCGCGTTGAGAGCCCTGTAGCGGAACGCGGGTGAGGAAGAGGCGGCGATGGTCCTTGATGAGCAGATCGGCGCGCTGAGTGATGCCTTCCGGTGAGATACGCGTGATGATTTCGGTGACGTACGCGTCGATTGTCTTCTGGTGCATCGCACACGCAATGGACACTCGGTGGTGTCCGTCGATCACGAAGTGCATGGAGCCGACGCGATACAACTGGACAGGTGGAACCGATTCGCCGCGTCGTTGCGCCACGGCAAGCCGTTCCCAACGCGCACGAGAGTGAGTTGAAGTCGGCCGGAAGTACCTGTCGAAATCTCCTGTGCGGTCGACACTTCCGACGATCGATTCGATGGTGACGACCTGCAGACCCAGAGACTTCTCGCCGACCTTGCCGAGAGCGGCGACAACCTCGTCGAACGGCAGGATCGCGTTGACGTCGTCCGGTTCGCGTCGTAGCCAACTGACCAGACGTGCCACGTCGGCGCGTCGACGCTGACGAGCAAAGTCGTTTTCCGCGTCGGCTGTGGGAAAACCGGTGTCACGAGCCATGTCGGCGCCTCACGATCGTCGGCGGAGTACCTGGGGAAATTTCCATCAGCGTGAAGCCGACGGTATTGAGCACGATAGTCCGGCCCACCTCCAGATCGAGAGGTGTTCGCCCGTGCGGATGGATGTGTCCGTGGATCATGACCGTCGGATCGAGGTTGTGAATCAACGGCGTGAGGCATTCGAACCCTCGATGTGGTCGATCCTCGGCGTCGCCGACGCCACGGGCGGGGCTGTGGGTGAGCAGCACATCCACGCCCGTCCGGCTGCCGGGAAGTCTCGATTGCCAAGCGTTTCGCCAGGTGAGCGAGCGAGCGCGTCGACTCTGCTGGCGCTCGGACCACTGATTGGGGCCGGTGTTGTATCGGATGGAACCGCCGAGGCCCGCGATCCGCAGACCGGCGACGGTCACGATGCGTCCGTCGGCGTTGACCGCGCCGGTGGGCCCTGGCCACTGCGCGGGCATGCCCGCCCGCATCCAACCCGATCTCTTGTTCGAGTATCCGGACAGATCGACGTCGTGGTTCCCGGGAACGAACACGCAAGGCGCGTTCAGTTGATCCGACAGGTACTCCAGATAGGCAAACGGCAGATCGCCCGCACCGAGGATCACGTCGACTCCGAGCGAACGAACCTGACTGCTCCACAGGTATTCGACGGTCTCGTCGCTGACAGCAAGAACGGAGACCATTTCGACGACGCTACCGCCAGCGCGAGGTATCTGCGCTGCGAACCTCGAGGGCGCGGTGTTTAGATGGACGAGTGTCAGACAGCGTCGTATCTTCCGTCCGGGCCCATCTCGTCAGCAGCATCGAGGGGCCGGAGCCCGCCGCTGCCTCGGTGACGTTCCTGGGCGTCGAACCGCTGGACGTGCTGCGTTTCGAATCACCCGACGGCCTGGTCCGCTACATCACCCTCGGTTGCTCGCGTCATCCGATGGGCGACCCCAACGAACTGGTCGCAGACCCCACGCGCGGACCCCGCGCCGAGTTGGTGCTCACCCTGCGCGGAGGAACGGGTATCGCGTCGGGTGTGGCCAGGACTCTCGCTGTGCTGGCTGCCGCACCCTCCGTCGAAGGCGTCGTGCTGCTCGAAGACGCGCTGCTGGACCTGGGCGAGCCGCTCTGGAAGGACACCGCGTTCACGGCGGTGCTTCTCGGTGACAGCGGGATCGAAGACCTGACGCTGCCGGAGCCGTTCGATCCGGTGCGCTTCCTCGGCGTGGTCCCCCTCACCGGTACCGAAGCCGCCTGGGTGCGTCTGCGCGGCGCAGAGGCGCTGCGGGAAGCGTGGACCGAGGCGGGGATCGACATCCGCGATCCGCACCGTTCCGCCGCCTCGCTCTAGCTGCGCTGGCGCTTCGTCCGTCAGATCATTCGGCGTGCACGAGGATGTCTGCCAAGTTCTCGAGACTTACCCGAACCGTCCGTGAAAATGCTTTCGTGACGATCGGGTCGGCCATCTTGCCGAATACACCGCCGAGTCCGCTTTCGCTGTCGAGTCGGTAGGTGACCCGAGTGCCGTCACCGACTTCTTCGCAGGTTGTGGTTTGCGAGAAGCTGACCGGACTTTCGACGGACGTCGATTTCGACGATCTCGGTGCGTCGTACTCGGTGAATTCGGATGTCCACTCGAGACGCTTGCCCAGAATTCGCGAGACGCCGTGCCAGCGGCTTCCCACGCCCATCGGGCCGTCGGTGATCTGTTTGCATTCGACCATCGAGTTTTCCCAGTTGGGCCAATTCTCGGCGACGGACAGGTACTCCCAGACGTCTTTGGGTGGCAACGCGATCTCTACGGATTGCTCGACTGTAGGCATGGTTGTTCCTCCACTACTCCTTGGGCCTGAATTTGCTTGTCGCAAAATGGATTTCGGGAACGGAATGAAAATGCGTACCCATATCCATTGTCCGCCTGCGACGGTGGCAAGTACAGGGAGTCAGAAGGAGTTGTTCACAGCCAGTTGTTGCGACGGAAGAGAAAGAACAAGCCGACGCATACCGAAGCGATGAGAAACAGGATGGACTGATAGCCGTATTTGTAGCCGAGTTCCGGCATGTTCTCGAAGTTCATTCCGTAAATTCCGGCAACGCCGGTCGGCACGGCGGCGATGGCGACCCACGCGGAGATCTTGCGCATGTCGGTGTTCTGCTGCACCGCGATCTTCGCCAGCGCGGCATCGACCAGAGAGCTCAACACCTCGTCGTATTCCGAGATGCGTTCGGACACGATCGTGTGGTGATCGCGGACGTCACGAAAGTACCGGCGGATCTCCTTCGGGACGAGACCGCCCGCGGGCTGGGTGAGTTGGAGCAGTGGCAATCCGAGGGGAGTGACCGAGCGTCGTAGTTCCACGATTTCACGTTTGAGCAGGTAGATGTGCTCGACCGCAACGGTGTTTCGCGGGTTGAATACCAACTCTTCCATGCTGTCGACGTCCTGTTCGACCAGCTGAATGACGGAGAGATAGCTGTCGACGACGTGGTCGGTAATCGCGTGCAACACCGCGAACGGGCCCATGGTGAGGCGCTCGGGATTCTGCTCGAGTGACTTGCGCACGCTCGCCAGTTCGGAGTGATCCCCGTGGCGGACGGTCACCACGAAGTCGGGACCGACGAACACCATGATCTCACCGGTTTCGACGATCTCGCTCGCCGTGGCCACGGACTCGTGCGGAACGTAGACGACCGTGCGCAGCACCAGGAACATGACGTCGTCGTAGCGTTCGAGTTTCGGACGCTCGTGTGCATGAACGGCGTCCTCGACCATCAGCTCGTGCAGTCCGAAAGTTGCTGCGACATCTTGCATCTGACCTTCGTCGGGTGCATGCATTCCCACCCAGACGAACGCGTTGTCGCGACTACGAACCTCGGCCAACGCAGCGCGGTGCGTGTATTTGCCCGGCAACCGCACGCCGTCCACGTAGACCGCGCAGTCGACGATCGCGCGTGCAGCAGGAACGGGGATCTTGGGCGCATCAGCTTGCGTCGATTTGCCGTTCGACCAATTCGGCAGTGACGGCATGGTTGGCACGCTCGCTCCTTCTCGGTCTGTAATGCAGTGGAACGGCAGGGGAACGGCACTACAGCGACACCTGATCGAATTGCGCTGCCGCTGCGGCGTAATCGTACGTCAGCTTCCGGCTCGCCCACCGGAGCGCGATGAAGTTGCCGATTGCTGACACACTGGAACAGTGCGAATAGACCTTCACACCCACTCCAACGCATCGGACGGCACCGACACCCCGGCTGCCCTCATGCGCGCCGCAGCCGACGCCGGACTCGACGTCGTCGCCATCACCGATCACGACACGACTTCGGGCTGGGCCGAGGCGGCGCAGGCCTTGCCGGCCGGCGTCAGCCTGGTTCGTGGAATGGAGATGTCGTGTGAAGGTCGAGGTGAGCGTGGTTGGCCGGTCGCTGTACATCTGCTTGCGTACCTGTTCGATCCGACGCACCCCGAATTCGCAAAAGAACGTGAGCGACTGCGCGCCGAACGCGTCGAACGCATCCGGGTGATGACGACCATGATGGCGCGCGACGGTCTGCCCGTCGATCCCGATCAGATCTTGGCTGACGCCGGTCCGTCCGTCGGACGCCCGCACGTCGCAGCGGCCCTGATGCGAGCCGGCGTGGTGTCGAGCATCAGCGAAGCCTTCTCCGACCTGTTGTCCAGTCGCGGGCGATACGACGTGCCCAAGTACGACACTCCGCTCGAGTACGCCGTCGAACTGGTGGCAGCGGCCGGGGGAGTGACCGTCCTTGCGCACGGACGGGCGCGGTCGCGCGGCGGACTGCTTGCACTCGACCACATCCGTGATCTGGCGGCATTGGGTCTCGGGGGTCTCGAAGTCGATCACCCGGACCATCGCAGCGACGATCGCGACGTCTTGAGGCGCCTGGCCGGCGACCTCGGACTGGCAGTCACCGGATCCTCGGACTATCACGGTGAGAACAAGACGATCGGACTCGGCGACGAACTCACGGACGAGGCCGAGTTCGACAAACTCGTCTCGGCCGCCACCGGCGTGGAGGTACTGGGGCGCTGATGCTCGACACCACGCTCTACCTCACCGTGTTCATCACGCTGTTCGTGATCATGGATCCACCCGGAGTCATTCCGGTGTTCTTGTCACTGGTCGGCCGCAAGAGCCGTGAAGATCGCAACCGGGCGGCATGGCAGGCCCCGGCCGTCTCGCTTGCGGTCATCTCGGTCTTTGCCATCGGCGGTCAGGCGATTCTCAACTACCTCCACATCGGCATACCGGCTTTGCAGGGCGCAGGCGGTCTGCTGCTGTTGCTCATCGCACTCGAACTGCTGACCGGCAAGGCCTCCAACCGGCCGCAGGGAGCCGACGACGTCAACGTCGCACTCGTTCCCCTGGGGACGCCGATGATGGCCGGTCCCGGTGCGATTGCAGCCGTCATCGTCTTTGTCGCCCAAGCCGACGGTGAAGCGGGGTCGTACCTGGCGATCGCGCTGGCGATTTTGTCCATTCACCTCGTGCTGTTCGTGGTCCTGCGGTTCTCGACGGCACTGATCCGGATACTGGGCGAGGGCGGCATCAGCCTGCTGGCACGCATCGCGGGTCTTCTGCTCGCCGCTATTGCGGTTCAACTCATTGCGGAATCAGTCCGCGGATTCGTCGCGGGAGCGTAAGAGATGACATACGACGACCGGTACGACAGGTACGAGGACGAATACCAGTACCAGGATTATCAGGACTATCAGTACGAAGACGAGTATCCCGCCGACAATCGTCAATGGCTGCTGGTCCGCGCTCTACGTGCCCTGAGCGGCACCGTGGCGGCCGGGATCGTGGTCTTGACGCTCGTGATCATCGGCTCGGCATATCTTGGCGGAAACCGCGGATTCCCGGGGCCGGGAACGACATCGATCACCGCGCACATTGCGGCCTCGGTGGTTGCTCTTGCTGCGCAGATCTGGTGTGACCGCAGGCGGGGTATCGCGGCGGTTGCCGGATCGGTGATCGTGCTCGTGGTGGCGGGGCTGTTGTTGGTGACGCAGTGGTGGGGATGACACGGCGGGGATGACTGGATGGGGATGACACGGTGGGGATGACACGGTGGGGATGACTGGGTGGGGATGACACGGCGGGGATGACGGCTCGGTTTCGAGTGTGGTGAGGAATCCGACCGCTTGGAGGATTTGATTGTGATCCGACTCTGGTGGCAAACTGGAGTTACTTCGAGGCGGCGCCACAGCCCGGCCCCGAAGTGCAGGTTTCGTCAGAATCTCTCCCGGAACCTAGATTGCATGGATACGCCAGGGCTCACCCGCCCCACACCATGACGCTTCGGATGTATTGCGGCCCACTTTCTCGCGCACGCCGAATGCTCTTCTTCTCAGTAGTCGTTCGCGGAAGAAATGATCTCTGACCGTTGTGAACGTGATTTTTGCACCGGTCCGAAGGATTACTTCCCAGTAACCCAGCCCCGAATGAGGCTGGACTAATCAGGAGTGTCATCGTGTCCCTCGTGACTGAAGCCATCAACGTACCCAAGGTCGAGCTGACCGACGAAGAAATCTTTGCCGCTCACGTCGGTGGCAAGCTCTCGGTCGAGACCACCGCGCCGCTCGATACGCAGCGCGCCCTCTCGATCGCCTACACGCCGGGTGTTGCTCAGGTGAGCCGCGCCATCGCTGCCGACGAAACCCTTGCCGATCGATACACCTGGACCAACCGACTCGTCGTCGTGGTCAGTGACGGCACCGCGGTTCTCGGGCTCGGCGACATCGGCCCGCGCGCCTCGCTGCCCGTCATGGAGGGTAAGTCGGCACTGTTCAAGAACTTCGCCGGACTGAACTCCATTCCGCTGGTTCTCGATACCAAGGATCCCGACGAGATCGTCGAGACGCTCATCCGTCTGCGTCCGAGCTTCGGCGCGGTCAACCTCGAGGACATCTCGGCGCCGCGTTGCTTCGAGATCGAGAAGCGCGTCATCGAAGCTCTCGACTGCCCTGTCATGCACGACGATCAGCACGGAACCGCGATCGTGGTCCTCGCGGCGCTCAAGGGCGCAGTGAAGGTCCAGAGCCGCGACATCACCGCACTCAAGGTCGTCATCTCCGGCGCCGGTGCTGCTGGTGTTGCCTGCGCGAACATCCTGCTCGCCGCGGGAATCGCCGACGTCATCGTGCTGGACTCGAAGGGCATCATCTCGGGTGAGCGCAGTGACCTCAACGAGGTGAAGGCAGAACTCGCGGCCCGCACCAATCCGCGCGACCTGCACGGTGGTGCCATCGAGGCGCTCGAAGGTGCCGATGTCTTCCTCGGTGTCTCGGCGGGCAAGATCCCCGAGGAGCTCATCGCTTCGATGGCTCCCGAGTCGATCGTATTCGCACTCTCCAACCCGGACCCGGAGATTCACCCCGAAACCGCGTCGAAGTACGCGGCGATCGTGGCGACGGGCCGTAGCGATTTCCCGAACCAGATCAACAACGTTCTCGCCTTCCCCGGTGTCTTCAAGGGCGCGCTCGACGCCGGCGCCCGTCGCATCACCGAAGGTATGAAGCTCGCTGCCGCCGAGGCAATCCTGTCGGTGGTCGGCGACGAGTTGGCAGCGGACAAAATCGTCCCCAGCCCACTCGACCCTCGCGTGGCACCCGCAGTAGCGGAAGCCGTCGCGGCCGCAGCGCATGCTGAGGGCGTGACCAGCTAAGAGGGACTACGAAAGCCCCGATCGGAACCCGCACACAAGGTTCCGATCGGGGCTTTTTCGTGGGTATCCGAGCTACAGACGGGCGAGGTCAGGTGTTCGACGCAGCCTGCCGGTACCGGGAACAGAAGCCCAGACCACCAGTGCCAGTAAACCGTCGACGACAAGAGCCACAACCGCGACCAGGATTGCGCCGACGACCACGCGGTCGTACTTGTAGAGCGCGAGACCGTCGAAGATGTAGCGGCCGAGGCCACCGAGGTTGACGTAGGCGGCGACGGTCGCTGTGGCTATCACCTGCAGCGTCGCGTTGCGCAGGCCGCCGAGAATCAGCGGGAGCGCGTTGGGAATCTCGACTCGGAAGAGCACCTGGAGCTCGGTCATGCCCATCGCCCGCGCGGCCTCGACGACGCCACGGTCGACGCTCGCGATTCCGGCGTACGTGCCGGCGAGGAGCGGAGGAATACCGAGGATCACGAGCGCGAGAATCGGCGGCATGACTCCGAGTCCCATGAGCAGAACGAGGAAGGTCAGCAGGCCGAGTGTGGGCAGTGACCGCAGTGCGTTGACCAGACTGACGACCACGATCTCACCGCGGCGCAGATGCCCGATGATCAATCCGATCGGTACCGCGATCACGGCCGAAAGTGCCACGGCCAGAACGCTGTACCACAGGTGCTGGAGAATGCGGGTGCCGATACCGGTGTCGCCGCTCCAGTTTCCGGGATCGACGATGAAGTCCCAGGCTCCGGTGAAGATGCTCATACGGGTTCCCCCTCGGCTGACAGGACGGCCGGAACCTTCGACGAGCGCGACGTCCTGGTCCACGGGGTCAGGAATCGGCCGATCAGATACAGGATCAGATCGAGCGCCAGTGCCAGCACGACGATCGCGATGATGCCGGCAACGATCTGATCCGGGTAGTCACGGTCGTAGCCCTGTTTGAACAGAACTCCCAGACCGCCGATTCCGATCAGTGATCCGACCGAAACCAGCGAAATGTTGGTAACGGCAATAACTCTGATGTTCGCGATCATCACCGGCAGCGCCAACGGCAACTCGACCGTCAGGGCGCGTCGTAGTGGCGTGAACCCGACGGCGGTGGAGGCGTCGATGACGTTGTCCGGCACCGAGTCGAGTGCTTCGGGCACAGCCCGGATGAGCAGTGCCGTCGCGTACACGCTGAGTGCGATCACCACGTTGAGCGGATCAAGGGTCTTGAGACCGAACAACTGGGGGATTGTCACGAACAGCGCGAGCGACGGAATCGTGAACGCGATGCTCGCCAGGGTCAACGTGATTCGGCGCAGCCACCGGACGTTGCGGATCGCTGTTCCTACCGGCACGGCAATCAGGAGACCGATCAGCAAGGGCAGCAGCGCCAGATACAGATGGGTCTTCGAGTAGTCCACAACCGTCGAGAAATTGTCGATGAGCCAGCGCATGCCGCTACGCCCCGAATCCCTCGGTGAAGGCGACTCGGTTGCGTTCCTCGTCCTCGCGTCGACGCTGATCTGCCAATTTCGCAACGACTTCGGAACCGAGGATCCCGCCGATGACCGAACCCTCGCCGTCGACCGCAACGCCGATACCGGAAGGCGACGAGATTGCCGCGTCGAGTGCTTGACGGAGATCACCGCCGGGGGAGAACAGCGAACCACCGGCCGACGTCGACTGAGCAAGGGTGCGTCCCGAGCGAAGACCCTCGACGCCGGTCACGTCGATCCATCCCTGGGGGCTTCCGCTGTCCGTGACCACGAGAACCCATTCGCCCAATTCGAGACGCAGAGCCTTCAATTCGTTCTCGACGGCCGTACGGACCGGGTGAAGAGGAACCTCGTCGGCAGCGCGGAACGACAATCCCCGATAGCCGCGATCGCGTCCGACGAAACCGGCGACAAAATCTGTTGCCGGAGCGGCCAACACGTCGCGAGGCGCCGCCACCTGCTGAAGACGCCCACCGGGACCGAAGACGGCAATATGATCGCCGAGTTTGACTGCTTCGTCGATGTCGTGGGTGACAAAGACGATCGTCTTCTTCAGTTCGCTTTGCAGACGGAGCATTTCGGTCTGCAAATCCTCACGCACCACAGGATCGACGGCACTGAAGGGCTCGTCCATCAACAGGATCGGCGGATCGGCTGCCAAAGCGCGGGCAACTCCCACACGTTGCTGCTGCCCACCCGAGAGTTGCCCGGGATAGCGAGTGGCAAGTGAAATGTCCAGTCCGACTCGTTCGAGCACACCCAACGCGGCTTTACGGGCGGCGCGGCGGGACTCACCGCGCAGCACCGGAACCGTTGCGACGTTGTCGATCACGGTGCGGTGGGGAAGCAGGCCGGCATTCTGAATGACGTACCCGATGCCGAGGCGCAGTTTCACCGCGTCGGTCTGGGCGATGTCACGACCGTCGACGAAGATCTTGCCCGACGTCGGTGCGATCATCCGGTTGATCATGCGCATCGACGTCGTCTTGCCGCACCCGGAGGGCCCCACGAACACCGTGAACGACTCGGCCTCGATGGTGAGATCGAGACGGTCGACGGCGGTGGTGCCGTCCGGATACTGCTTGGTGACACCCTCGAAGGTGATCACGTGACTACGAGACCGGCTTGTCGAGGCCCTGCGCCGTCACCCACGCCTTGGCCGCCGCTGCCGGCTCCGTCTTGGTGTCACCGGACACCTGGACGTTGAGTGCCAACAATTCTTCGGTGGTGAGCTTGGCGGACACCGCATCGAGGACCGTCTTCAACTTGTCGGAAGACTTCGAGGCACGCAGCACCGGCACCACGTTCTGAGCCGGGAAATTGTTCTTCGGGTCTTCGAGAACCACGAAGTTGTTTTCCGGGATGGAGGCCGACGTCGTGAAGATGTTTGCCGCGGTGATGTCACCGGACGAGAGAGCCTTCACGGTTGCCGGTCCACCGCCGTCGGCGATCGGGACGAAGTTGGCAGCCGAGATGTCGAGGCCGTAGTTGGACTTCAAACCGGGCAATCCGGCTGGACGTTCCTGGAACTCGGCCGGAGCACCGAACTTGACCTCGGCGGAATGCGGAGCCAGATCGGCGATCGTCTTCAGGTTCCACTTGTCCGCGGTTTCCTTGGTGACGACGACGGCGTCCTTGTCCTCGGCGGACGCGGGTGTCGCAATCGCCAATTCCGACCCGAGAGCTGCGGGAAGGGCAGCGAGGACGTCAGCGGAGCTGGTGGCTGTGCTGTCGGGATCCAAGTACTGCAGGAGGTTTCCCGTGTAATCCGGAATGACGCTGATAGACCCGTCCTTGAGCGCCGGAATGTACGCCTCACGGCTGCCGACGTTGAACGACGTGGACACATCGAACCCGTTGACACGCAGTGCTTCGGCGTAGATATTGGCGATCGTCTCGGATTCGGTGAAGTTGGCGGAGCCGACGACGACCGAGTTGGGATCGCTGTTGGAGTCACCGTCGCTGCTACCGCACGCTGTGAGCGCAGTGAGAGAGACGACAGTTGCCGCGGCTACGAGCCAACGGTTGGAACGAAATCGTGAGGTGCGCATGAGCGTCCTTCCGGTTTTTCGGGCGTCCCGTGTTTCGGGCGTCGGAAACCACCCCCTTGTGGCGAAGCCACCCGAGTGGCTTCGACGGCGCCGCCACCGAGTGGCTGCGTCAGGACTGGTTACCGCGCATCGCCCGACAAGTGTAACGATAGGTACCGACATGGCACGGTTTTCGATCCATGGGATTGGATGTGAGGATTTCGGTGATGAGCACGCGCACGAAGTATTCGACTGTTGTTGCAGCACTGATGGTCCTGCCGATTCTCAGCGGATGCGCAAACGGTGATTCGGTGGTAGAGGGTGCCGAAGCGGAGTCTCGTGACCAGATCGTGGTGGCCGCTGACGCATCGGTGGAGAGTTCGGTGTTGGCCGAGGTGTATTCGACAGTGCTCTCCTCCTCCGGCCTGTCGGCTCGCGTCGAATCGCTGGGAGGGGGCAGGAACCAATCCCTCGAGGCTCTGGACGCTGCGCGGGTCACGTTGGTGCCCGAGTTCACCGGCGCGCTACTCGATCATTACGACCCGTCCGCCCCGGCTCGCAAGGCGGACGACGTCTTCGAAGCCTTGAGTCGCTCTCTGCCTGAGGGTCTTTCGGTCTCCGACTACGCGATGGCCGAAGACCGCGCGGTCGTTGCGCTCGACACCGCATACGCACAGTCGTTGGGAGCGAAGACAATCGAAGCCTTTGCCCCTTCGTGCGCCGCGGCGACGCCGCTCGTCTCTGCGAGATTCGTCGAGGACGGGGCGGTGGAGCAGTTGGCGGAGGGCGCCGAGTGTGTCTTCGCCGGCATCGATCAGGCAACACCGGCGGACGTGCGCGGTGCGCAAGTATTCGGAACCACGACGCTGTCAGCGCTGGCGCAGTCCGATGCCGTCACGGTGCTCGCTGATTCGAATCACGTTCTGGCCGCACAGAATGTCGTTCCGCTCTTTCGGACGGGCGCACTCGGAGACTCGGCGATCAAGGCGCTCAGCGTCGTGGCCGGTGAACTGTCCACCACCGACCTCGCTGCGATGATCGATCAGGTGCGGACCGGCAAGGCATCAGCCTCGGACGTCGCCCGCACCTGGTGGGACACCCGTCAGTGACATGGACGGAGTGGGACACCCGTCAGTGACATGGACGGAGTGGGGCACCCGTCAGTAACAGCAACGGAGTGGGACCCGTCAGTGACTGTTCGATCCCACCGCTGAACTCGAATCATCCTTGGCACGAATCAGTTTCGATGCGATGAAGCGGCCCAGATCGGTGACGGCGTCTGCTGCTTCCTTGACCAGTGACGCCTGCGCGTGGGCCACGTGCCACAGTCTTGCGTACTCGACCAGGGACACATCGACGCCGGCAGCGGAGAGCTTGTCGGTGAACGTCATGATCTGCGGATAGAGAACTTCTTCGGAACCGACGTGAATCCTGGTGGGCGGCAACCCGTCGAGCTTGCCGTGCATCGGTGCGTAGCCCGGATCTGTGCGATCGCCGCCGGCAAGGTAAGCGTCGGCGGCATCGAAGGACCAGGCCGTGTTGACCACCAGGTCGGCCTTCTTGGTGGCACCCCGATCGCCGGGATCGACCCACGGTGAGATCAGTGCAAGCGCACCCGGGGTCACACCGTGACGTTCGATCAGACGCAGAGCGGTCGCGGCGGCCAAACCGCCACCGGCCGAATCGCCCGCGATGGCAACGCGGTCTTCGGAATAGTCGAACTCGGTCACCAACTGCATGAAGGCGGAGACCGCGTCGTCGAGCGCGGCGGGATACGGGTTCTCCGGTGCGAGACGGTAGTCCAAGGTGAAGACCGCACTGGACGATTCACGCGCGAGATGCGCTGCGAGAGAACGGTGGGTTGCCAGCGAACCCAGTGTGTACGCCCCGCCGTGCAGGTACAGAACTGCGGTGGGGCGCTCGGTTGCGCCGACGGTGATCTTCTCCGTCGGTCGGCAGGCGAGCTCCAGCGGGCGCACGACGGCGCCCGCTGGAACCTGCTGTAGCGGTGCCCCGGCCTCGAGCAACAGACGCTGAATCCGGTACGGCAGTCGCGAGTTGAAAGCCAGACGGAAGTACGGCTTCAACAAGAATGCGACCACGGGCAGCGGAAGGGTGAACGTGCTCACCGGCAGGGCTCCTGACTCTGAAAAATCTCAGCTGGACTTGGGCATCATTCGGCCGGCGACAATCGAAACGATGCGCTGGTAGCCCGATCCTACGAGGCGAACCCAGGCGTCGAGTGCTATTGCGTCCATGCCGATGAGAACGCGCGGCTTGCTCTTGCGAACGCCGTTGACGATCGTCTTGGCGGCGTCCTCCGGAGTAGTACGCGCGAGCTTGCGGTCGAAGAACTCGGAGAAGACCGCAAGATCTTCGCCCGGGCCTGCGGTGGCGTTGCGCGCGATGGCCGTCTTGATTCCGCCCGGGTGCACACAGGTCACCTTCACGGGGTGCTTGGCGATCAGCATTTCCTGGCGAAGCGACTCGGTGAAGCCGCGAACGGCGAATTTAGCCGAGTTGTAGGCGCTCTGACCCGGCATCGACAGCAGACCGAAGAGGCTCGACACGTTGACGATGTGCCCGTCGCCGGAGGCGATGACGTGGGGGAGGAATGCCTTGGTGCCGTTGACAACTCCCCAGAAGTCGACGTCCATGACGCGCTCGAAGTCTTTGAACTCGGACTTCTCGAAGGTGCCGTGGTACGCGATTCCGGCGTTGTTGTAGATCTGGTTGACCTTGCCGAAATGGGCGACAACCGCGTCTGCGTACTCGAGAACCGCTTCGCGCTGGGTGACGTCGAGATGGTCCGACTTCACGTCGGCGCCGATGGCCTCCACCAGACGCTTCGTCTCGGCCAGACCCACGGTGTCCACGTCGGAGATTGCCAACTTGGCACCCTGGCCGGCCAGGTTCAGTGCGAGTGCGCGACCGATGCCCGATCCCGCTCCGGTGATGACTACGACCTTGCCTGCAAAATCACTCATTGTGCTACTGCCTTCTCGTCGTCGAGGTCGATCTGTGAAGTGGTCGCGGTGCCGACGGCGCCGAGATCCGACGTGGCGACGCTGCGGTATGCCGCGAGGTCGAAATGCTTGGTGGCATTGCGGAACTGGAAGGTGAAGCCCGGCCACAGGGTGGTGTTGTTTCCGTGCTTGTCCATGTACCAGCTGGCGCAACCGCCGTTGTTCCACACGCTCTTGGACATAGCTGCCTGCAGGTCCTTGTTGTACTTGTCCTGCTTGTCCTTGCGCACCTCGATGGTGCCGATGTCGTACTTGTCGATGGTGGCGATCGCGTCGACCAAGTAGTTGATCTGCGACTCGATCATGAAGACCATCGACGAATGTCCGAGGCCGGTGTTGGGTCCGACGAGGAAGAACATGTTGGGGAAGTTGGCCACTGCCGCGCCCTTGTATCCCTGCATGCCGGTCTCTTCGAAGACCTCGGCGAGCGAACGCCCGTCCTTGCCGAAGATTCCCGCGAAGGTGGGGGAGTCGGTGACGTGGAAACCGGTCGCCACGACGATTGCATCGATCTCACGCGTGGTGCCGGTCTTCGAGACGATCCCGTTGGCGGTGACCTCCTCGATGCCTTCGGTCACCAGATCGACATTGTCCTGGGCGAGGGTGGGGAAGTAGTTGTTCGAGATCAGCATGCGCTTGCAGCCGATCTGGAAGTTGGGCATGACCTTCTTACGGAGGTCCTTGTCCTTGATCTGAGCTTTCAGATGACGCTCGGCGGCGAACTGCAGCGGCTTCATGAACACCGGTGCCTTGGCCAGGCCGACGACCTGCGTCTCGCGCATCCAGTAGATGCCGGTACGGCACAGCTTCTGGAAGCCGGGGAGGTACTTGAACGCGAGGTGCTCGATCTTGGTGTACTCGCGGTCTGCGCGGGGCAGGATCCACGGCGCGGTGCGCTGGTACACGTCGAGATGTGCGACCTTCTTGCCGATGGCGGGCACGATCTGGATGGCGGAGGCGCCGGTTCCGATGACGGCGACGCGCTTGCCGGTCAGATCGGCGTCATGGTTCCAACGCGAGGAGTGGAAGATCTCGCCCTTGAAGCCGTCGATGCCCTTGATGTCCGGAAGTGAAGGCTCACACAGTGCGCCGACGGCCGAGACCACGATCTTTGCGACAAATTCGCCCTTGTTGGTGCTGACATGCCACCGAGCAGACGCCTCGTCCCAACGGGCGGAGAGTACGTCGCAGCCGAAGATGTGCTTGTCGAGCACCTTGTGGCGGTTGGCCACCGACTGGATGTACTTGTAGATCTCGGGCTGAGTGGAGAAGGAGCGTGTCCACTCCGGGTTGAGTGCAAAAGAGTACGAGTACAAATGCGACGGCACGTCACACGCGGCGCCCGGGTAGCTGTTGTCACGCCAGGTTCCGCCGACGTCGTTGCCGCGCTCGAGAACGACATAGTCGGTGATGCCGGCCTGTGCCAGTTTGATCGCCGCACCGAGACCGGCGAAACCACTGCCGATGATCAGTGTGCCGACGTGGCGAGTATCCGCGGCAGGTGCTGAGGTATCTGTAACTGGAAGACTCATGTAGGGAACGATATGCCTTTATTGAGTCACGGTCAATAGCTTATTGACGAATATTCAGTAGTCTATTGGGCATGGACGCAGTAAAGCGAACGCGACTCGACCCTGTGCAACGCCGAGCTCAACTGATCGACCTCGGCGCACGCATGCTGGCCGAACGGCCGCTCGAACAGATTTCCGTCGAGGACATCGCCGATCAAGCGGGAGTATCTCGTGGGCTCCTGTTCCACTACTTCGCGTCGAAAAGCGAGTTCCATCTGGCCATCGTCCGACACAGCAGTGAGCAGATGCTTCAGCGCACCGAGCCGAGCGAATCGGACGATCCGATGCTCACCCTCCGCTCGGTGCTGGCGTCGTATGTCGACTACGTGACCGAGAACCGCAATACCTACGTCTCACTGCTCCGCGGGACCGCCAGCGGGGATCCGCAGATGCGCGAGGTGTTCGAGCAGACCCGCGACATCATGGCGAAGAGGACCCTCGATCAGCTCCCGAAGATCGGCCTGACTCGAACGCCTCAGGTGGAGTTGGCTGTTCGCGGTTGGATCGCGTTTGTCGAGGAAGCCACCATCAGTTGGCTCCGCGCGCCCGCCATCACCCGCGAGGAACTGATCGACCTGACCGTTCAGTCGTTGCCTGCGTTGGCACTGGCTGCCGTCGGCTTCGACGCCGGGCCGGATCTGGGTCTGCTGCAATCGAATTGACATGTCTGCAAAAGGCCGGGCCCCACACTCCTTGCGGAATGTGGGGCCCGGCCGTGGTCAAATTACTGAGATCAGTTGGTCGGCAGGAATGCCACCGTTCAGTTGGTCGGCAGGAACGCCTCGTCCAAGATCTCCTGCTGCTCCACCGCGTGCACCTTGCTCGATCCCGAGGAGGGAGCGGACATCGGACGACGCGAGATGCGCTTGATACCGGTCAAGGTCTCCGGCAGAAGGTCCGGCAGAGCGAGTCCGAGGAACGGCCACGCACCCTGGTTCGCGGGCTCCTCCTGGACCCAACGGAACTGATCCGCATTCGGGTAACGGTCCAGGGTCTCCTTGAGGCGACGCTTCGGAACGGGGTACAGCTGCTCCATACGCACGATGGCGATGTCGTCGCGCTCGTCCTTGTGCTTCTTCGCCAGGAGTTCCCAGTACAGCTTGCCGCTGACCAGCAGAACCCGCTTGACCGATTCGCGGGCGCTTTCGCCGCTCTCGAATGCAGGCTCCTCGAAGACCGAACGGAACTTGCCCGTCGTGAAGTCCTCGACATTGCTGACTGCAGCCTTGTTACGCAACATCGACTTGGGCGTGAAGACCACCAACGGACGGCGGATGCCGTCGAGGTGATGGCGACGCAGCAGGTGGAAGTAGCTGGCCGGAGTCGACGGAACCGCAACGGTCATCGAGCCTTCTGCACACAGCTGAAGGAAACGCTCGATACGGCCGGAGGTGTGGTCCGGACCCTGACCCTCGTGACCGTGCGGCAGGAGCAGCACGACGTCCGAGAGCTGACCCCACTTGGCCTCGCCCGAAGAGATGAACTCGTCGATGATGGTCTGCGCGCCGTTGACGAAGTCACCGAACTGCGCTTCCCACAGGACGAGGGCGTCGGGGTTGCCGACCGAGTAGCCGTACTCGAAGCCCAGGCCTGCGTACTCGGTGAGTGCGGAGTCGTAGACCATGAACTTGCCGCCGTTTTCGGCGTCTGCCGCGATCTTGGCGATCGGGCTGTACTCGTTGCCGGTCTTGCGGTCGATGAGAACCGAGTGGCGCTGCGTGAACGTTCCTCGCTTGGAGTCCTGACCCGCGAGGCGGATCAAAGCACCCTGCTCGGCCAACGAGCCGAACGCGAGCAACTCGGCGAACGCCCAGTCGACGTGTCCGTCACGAGCCATCTCGCGACGCTTCTCGGCAACCGGCTTGACGCGCGGGTGCACGGTGAAGCCCTCGGGGACGTTGACGAACGCGTCGCCGATGCGCTCGAGAACCTCGGGAGCGACAGCCGTTGTGAGGCGGGCTGGCGGAGTCTGGTCGAGTTCGACGGACTCGGACGGTTCGGGCTGGAACTTCTCGAGTTCACGGACCTCGTTGAAGACCCGTTCGAGCTGGCCCTGGTAGTCGCGAAGTGCGTCTTCGGCTTCCTTGAGCGAGATGTCACCGCGACCGATGAGGGACTCGGTGTAGCTCTTACGAACGCTGCGCTTGGTGTCGATGACGTCGTACATGGCCGGCTGGGTCATCGACGGGTCGTCGCCCTCGTTGTGACCGCGACGGCGGTAGCAGATGAGGTCGATGACGACGTCCTTGCCGAACTTCTCACGGAAGTCGACGGCCAGCTGAGCAACCCAGACGCAAGCCTCGGGGTCGTCGCCGTTGACGTGGAAGACCGGTGCGGCGATCATCTTCGCGACGTCGGTGCAGTACTCGGACGAGCGTGAATGTTCCGGAGCGGTGGTGAAGCCGACCTGGTTGTTCACGACGATGTGCACGGTGCCGCCGGTGCGGTAACCGCGCAGCAGCGAGAGGTTCAGCGTCTCGGCGACAACACCCTGACCGGCGAATGCAGCGTCGCCGTGCAGCATGAGCGGCAGGACGGTGAAGCCTTCTTCGCCCTTGTCGAGGATGTCCTGCTTGGCGCGAACCAGGCCTTCGAGAACCGGGTCGACGGCCTCGAGGTGCGACGGGTTTGCGGTCAGTGAGACAGCGATGTCGTTGTCACCGAACATCTGGATGTACGTTCCGCTGGCACCCAAGTGGTACTTCACGTCACCGGAGCCGTGAGCGGCTGCCGGGTTCATGTTGCCCTCGAACTCCGTGAAGATCTTGGAGTACGGCTTGCCGACGATGTTGGCCAGCACGTTGAGTCGGCCACGGTGCGGCATACCGATGACGACCTCGTCGAGCTGGTGCTCGGCGGCCTGGTCGATCACGGCGTCCATCATCGGGATGACGGCTTCGGCGCCCTCGAGCGAGAAGCGCTTCTGGCCGACGTACTTGGTCTGCAGGAACGTCTCGAAGGCCTCGGCGGCGTTGAGCTTGCTCAGGATGTACTTCTGCTGAGCGACCGACGGCTTGGCGTGATGGCCCTCGACGCGGTCCTGGATCCACTGACGTTGATCCGTTTCGAGGATGTGCGTGTACTCGACACCGACGTGGCGGCAGTACGCGTCGCGCAGCACGCTCAACACGTCGCGCAGCTTCATCTTCTCTTGGCCGTGGAAACCGCCGACCTTGAACTCGCGGTCGAGATCCCACAGCGTCAGGCCGTGGCTGATGACGTCGAGGTCGGGGTGGCTGTGGAACTTGTCCTTGACGAACTGCAACGGGTCCGTGTCGGCCATGAGGTGGCCGCGGTCACGGTATGCGGCGATCAGTTCGAGAACACGGGTGTTCTTGTCGACGGCGCCTTCCGGCACGTCCTTGCGCCAACGCACCGGCTCGTACGGGTTGCCGAGCGCGTGGAAGATCTCGTCGTAGAACTCGTCGCTGATCAGCAGGTTGTGGATCGTGCGCAGGAAATCGCCCGACTCGGCACCCTGGATGATGCGGTGATCGTAGGTCGAGGTGAGGGTCATCAGCTTGCCGACGCCCATCTCGGCCAGCTTCTCGTCGCTGGCGCCCTGGAACTCGGCGGGGTATTCCATCGCGCCGGCGCCGATGATGGCGCCCTGACCCTTCATCAGGCGGGGAACGGAGTGAACCGTGCCGATGCCGCCCGGGTTGGTCAGCGAGATGGTGACGCCGGTGAAGTCTTCGCCGGTGAGCTTGCCTTCGCGGGCACGGCGGACGATGTCCTCGTATGCCGCGTGGAACTGGACGAAGTTCATCGACTCGGTGTTCCGGATGGCGGCAACTACCAGTGAGCGGTTGCCGTCCTTGCCGGGAAGGTCGATCGCGAGTCCGAGATTGGTGTGCTCGGGCGTGACCGCGTTCGGCTTGCCGTCGATTTCGGCGAAGTGCCGGTTCATGTTGGGGAACGCGTTGACTGCCTGGATGATCGCGTAACCCAGGAGGTGGGTGAACGAGATCTTGCCGCCACGAGTACGTGCGAGGTGGTTGTTGATGACGATGCGATTGTCGAACATCAGCTTCGCGGGGATGGCACGCACGCTGGTTGCTGTCGGAATCTCGAGCGAGAGCGACATGTTCTTGACGACCGCTGCTGCGGCGCCGCGGAGAACCTTGGTTTCCTCGGCTCCGCCGGCGGGAGCGGGCTTCGCGGGAGCGGCCGCGGGCTTGGCTGCTGCAGGCTTGGCTGCTGCAGGCTGGGAAGGGGCGGCCTTGGCGGCGGGCGCTGCCGTCTTCGCGGGGGCCGGTGCGGCGGCCTTGGCGGGCGGCGCAGGAGGTGCGGTCTTGGGGGCGGGAGGCGTGGCCTTGGGAGCAGCAGGCGGAGCTACAACAGCGGCGGGTGCAGCCGCGTTGCCGTTCGAGGCAGTCCCGTTTCCACCTCCCGTGTTCGCCGAGTCCGGCGAGTAATCGGTCAAGAATTCGTGCCAACTCGGATCCACGGACGACGGATCGTCCTGGAAGCGTTGGTACATCTCGTCAACCAGCCACTGGTTCTGTCCGAATTGGGATGTAGAACTGCTGCTCACGGCAGGTGTTCGCCTCGTTTCTATTTCGGTACCCGATCAGAGCGCCTATATATGTGAGATTAGCCCGAGCGTGTGACGAGCAATTGTGCGGCACACAATTTGTGAGCTGTCTCACGGAAGTCCGTGATCTTGCGATCGCGCACTACCTCTCGGCGGTACAAATCCGTGCCGACTGTCACGCGACGGGGTTGCCTTCGATGACAGTTCTCGACGTCAGATTATTCCCCTCACGCGCCTGCGATGCATCCCAGAGTCCCGAGTAGTGACCACCGGCATACCGCAGAACATCGTGCGGGCCGTATTCAACGATACGTCCCCGGTCAACTACGACAACGAGGTCCGCTCGGGCAGCGGTGGCGAGGCGGTGAGCCACGACGACCGACGTCCGTTTCCGGGTGACCGACCGACTTGCTTCGAGCACCATTCGTTCAGTCGCGGGATCGAGCGTCGCGGTCGCCTCGTCGAGGAGCAGAAGGTCCGGGTCGACCAGTTCGGCACGGGCCAATGCGATCAGTTGGCGCTGGCCCGCCGAGAGCCCCTGGCCACGCTCTCCGACGGGATGATTCATGCCTCCACGCATGTCGGCTATCGAATTCAGGGCGCCGACGGAACGCGCCGCTTCCTCGATCTCCGCATGCGAAGCCGAAGGCCTGCCGTACGCGATATTGTCGGCGACCGTTCCGGTGAACAGATGCGCTTCTTGCGGTACTACGCCGAGGCGACGTCGGTACTGCGAGAGATGGAATTTCCGGATGTCGGTTCCGTCCACGTCGACGGATCCGGACGTCGGGTCGTAGAAGCGGGCGAGCAACTTCACCACCGTCGACTTACCGGCGCCGGTTCGGCCGACGAGAGCGACCGTCGTGCCCGGCGGAATCTGCAGATCGAAGTCGGAGAGCGCGTCGACGTCCGCGCCCGAGTACCGGAACCCGACTCCGTCGAGATGGACGGCGCCGTCGAGCCTTCCGGAAATCGCGATCAAATCCTCGCTGTCGGCAGTCTCGATCGAACTTCGAGTGCGCAGCAGGTCGCCGATTCTCTGCAATCCGACGTTTGCCTGTTGGTAACCGTCGAACACTTGTGAGAGTTGCTGAATCGGTCCGAACAGCAGACCGAGGTAGAGCACGAACGCGATCAGTACGCCGGGAGACGTCGACCCGTTGGCGATCTGGTGCGCGCCGACGAACACGACCGCGGCCAACGCGAGGTCGGACAGGAACGAGATGAACGGGAAGTAGATCGAGATGGCTCGCTGCGACCGCATCCGCGATCGGCGGTAGCTCTCGGAGCGTTCTGCGAACCGGCGCGCTGCACCTTCCTCGCGGCGGTATGCCTGCGCCGCTCGCAGGCCGGCGATGTTCTCCTGGAAGTCGGCGTTGACGAGCGAGATCCGCTCGCGGGACTGGCTGTAGGCCACCGAGGAGATCTTGCGGAAGATCACGGTTGCGACCACGAGCGGTGGGATGACGGCCAGCGCCACCAGGCCGAGCGTCACGTCGGTCGCCAGGAGCGCGATCGAAATTCCGCCGACTGTCAGGACGCTCACGATCGCCGTCGACATGCCGGTCTGGATGAACGACGAGAGCGCGTCGACGTCGGTGGTCATGCGCGTCATGATGCGTCCGGACAGTTCTCGTTCGTAGTAGTCGAGGCCCAGCCGCTGCAGGTGTGCGTAGCTGCGGACACGGAGTCCGAACAACACGCGTTCGCCTGCCCTGGCGGTGAGCACCGTCATGACCGCGACGACAACCCAGTCTGCGGCGACCAGGAGCGCGCCGAAAGCCGTCGCGATCCAGAGCGTGCTGCTGTCCGCGGTCACGACTCCGTGGTCGATCGCATATCTGACGAGGGAGGGAAACGCGATCGCTGCGGCGGAGTCCAGAGCAAGACATGCGACTACTGCCAGCAGAACCCAGCGAACCGGCCGCAGGATCTGTCGGAGTGAGAAGTGCGGATTCGATTCGCGCAGACTTTCGGGTGCGACGCCGGGATCTTCGCGAGCGGGTGGAAGAGCATCGACTGCCGCCCGTAAGGACGGCGTCACTGCGATTCCGCTGAGTGCTCCGGCCATCGGGCCGCCTGCACCCTGCGAGGCACTGGTGGTGTTGTCGGCTTCGGATTCAGGTGCCTGCGGCCACAACTGCGCGGTTGTCGGCTCGCGGTGGTCATGGCCGAAGGCATCGGGGTCGCCCTCGTCGAGTTCGGCTGGTAGTTCCGGCGGCGAGGAGAACAGGGCCCGAAAGAGCGGACATCGTGCTTCCAGTTCGTCCACGGTTCCGGAGTCGATGATCCGTCCGCCGTCGAGTACCGCGACTCGGTCCGCCAGCGTCAGGGTGGATCGCCGATGGGCGAGGATCAGGGTGGTCTGCCGCCGTCTGGCTCGGAACGCGTCGAAGATCGCGGCTTCGGTTGCCGCGTCCACCGCGGAGGTCGCGTCGTCGAGGACCAGGATCCTCGGGTCGACCAGCAGGGCTCTGGCAAGCGCGATGCGCTGACGCTGTCCGCCCGAGAGCGTCAGGCCGCGTTCGCCGACGACGGTGTCGTATCCGTCCGGGAGTGCGTCGATGAAGGCGTCTGCCTGTGCCAAAGCCGCGGCGGCACGGATGTCCTCGCCGGAGGCGTCCTCGCGGCCGAGTGCGATGTTGGCGGCAATGGTGTCGGAGAACAGGAATGGCTCGTCGAAGACCAGGCTGACGGCGGCACGCAACTGTTCGGTGCGCAGTTCGGCGATGGGGAACGTCTCGCCGGCGGTATCGACGCTGACCTGACCCGATGTCGGCGCGTAGAACCGGGGGAGAAGCAAAGACAAGGCGGTCTTCCCCGACGCGGCCGGACCTACGACGGCGACGGTCTCGCCCGGTTCTATGCGAAGGTTCAGCCCGGTCAGGACGTCGCGTTCGGTGTCGAATCCGAATGCCACGTCTTCGAAGGTGACTCCGAGCGGACCGTCGGGCAGGTCCACCGGATGGTCAGGATCGGCGATGTCCGGCTGGGCGTTGATGACGTCGTAGACACGCTCGACAGCGGCGCGCGCCAGCTGCGCCATGACGATCACCGACGACAGTGTTCGGGTGACTCCGGTCATCGTGACGATGTAGGTGGCGAACGCGAGAAACGTTCCCACAGTGATCTTGTCGTGTAGCGCGAGATACCCACCGAGGGCGATCACACCCACCTGCCCGAGCTGGGGCAAGGCGGCCATAGTTGGCGCGAATTTCGCGTTCAACCACGCGGCGCGAAGCCGCTCCGAGTACAGCGTGCGACTGTGCTTTTCGAGCTGGTCGACGGCTCGTTGTTCCTGCCCGAATCCCTTGACGACGCGAACGCCCGTGACGGTTTCCTCGACGTGTTGGGCGAGGTCGGCTGCCCGCTGCTGTGCGGACCACGTTGCGGCGAACAGCATCGGGCGCATCAGGAACACCACGAGTCCTACGGCTGGGATGACGGCGACAGCGACGAGAGTCAGCAGCGGGGAGAGCCATGCCATGATGCCGATTGCGAGTACAAATTGCAGGAGTGCACCCGCCGACATCGGCACCATGGCGAGCAAACCCTGGACGAGTTGTAGATCGGTGATGGAGCGGGAGACCACCTGGCCAGTGCGGATCTGATCCTGTCCTCGTCCGTCCAGGCGTTGCAACGAGCCGAGGAGGGCAAGTCGCAAGTCGTGTTGAACGTCGAGCGAGAGTCGGCCGGCCAGCATCCGTCGGCCGTACTGGCACGCGAAGCGGACGATCGCGAGCAACGCGATCGCCAACGCGACGAAGCCGATCGCATTGCCAGGGTTCTCCTGGCCGGCGGCGTCGAGCGCATAGCGGGTCAGGAGCGGAAACGAGATGTCGATCGCAGAGGCGATGACGGTGACGAGTAGCGCGCCGATGGCAACTCTTCGGTGCAGCCAGCATGCGTGGGCCAAGCGGCGGATCCAGCCCGGAGCTCGATCCACGTCTCCAGCTACCGGACTGTCCGTGTTGATCGTGTTCATCGAGATCCACGGTAGACCCGGCCCCAGACAGCTTTTTCAGGTGATGTCGCGGGTCCGGGTTCGCAGCCAACCGAGTCCGCAGAACAGAACGACCCAAGCGGCCAGCATCATCGGGCCACTCGGCCAGGACGCAAAGGCCTCGACGTCGATCGACGGTGCCGCATTGACGATGGTGCCGATCGTGGCCGATACCGGAAGCGCGGCCCCGATACCACCGAGATCCATCGCCAGCAGCACTGCGCGGACGATCCATTCACCGAAGACGAACCACAAAATGACCGAAAGGGCGCCCGCCATCGACGATCCGGTGAGCAGTGCCACCCCGGCGCCGAGCAGTGCCCACAGCGCACACGCCAGAATGCCTGCGGCGCAGATGGCGAAAAGATCGGTGGTGAAGCTGAAATCCCGGCCGAAGAGCAACATCGCACCGATGCTGACAACTTCGACCGCCAGCGCGTAGCCGACGGCGAATACCGCGACGACGGCAAGCTTCGCGCCGAGAACGCCGTCGCGCCCACGAGCGGTGAGAAATGTCGTGGTGAGAGTCTTGTAGCCGAATTCCGAACCGGCCGTGAGCGCTCCGAAGACGGCCGCGAACACCAGGACAAGGGTGTTCGAGACACCCAGGCTGACACCGGTGGACACAACGTTGACGTCGAAAGTCGTGTCGGCGGAATCGGCCACAACTTCGACGAAGGTCCGAGTGGAGGCAGCAATCAGCACAGCCACGACGACCGGTGCGATTGCCAGTGCCCACCAGTAGCGCAGGGTGAGAACTTTGAGTGTCTCCGCGCGCACGAGTGTGGTCATCGGTGTCCTCCGGAAGGTCCGTATGCGGCAGGGCCGTAGTAGCCCGGTCCCGAACCCGGGCCGGGTGGGCGGTGGTATCCGACCTGGGGGACGGCATATTGCGGCGTTGTCATCGCCAGGAACAGTTGCTCGAGATCTGCGCCTTCGGTCGCGACGCCGAAGATCGTGACTCCGGCCGCCGACGCCACCGGTGGGAGCGCGGACGTGTCCGTGCCGCCCACCGCGAGCCGTCCGTCCTGGGTGATCTGGGCGTCGATGATTCCGCGAGCGGCCAATGCCGTGGCGAGGAGCGCGGGGTTGGAGCAGGAGACGAGCAGTCGACTGCGCTGGGAGCGGCGAAGTTCGTCCATGGTCCCTTGGTAGACGAGTGAGCCGGCGCTGACGATGACCACGCTGTCAACGGTTGCTTCCACCTCACGGAGCGCGTGGCTGGAGATCAGAACTGTTCGGCCGGAACCGGCGAAGGTCTGCAGGAACTGACGTAGCCACGCCATGCCTTCCGGATCGAGTCCGTTCGCGGGTTCGTCGAGTACGAGGATCTCGGGATCACCGAGCATCGCGGTGGCAAGGATCAGGCGTTGGCGCATCCCGAGCGAGAATGTGCCGGTCTTGTGGGCTCCGACCGAACCCAGACCGACCATTCCGAGTACCTGCGCGGCGCGTTGAGTCGGCATACCGATCGCGGCCGCGTAGATCTCGAGGTGTGCCAGCGCAGTGCGTTTCGGATGGAGGCTGCCCACGTCGAGGACGGCGCCGACGGTCCGCGCCGGGTTGGGGAGCGAACGCATCGGCGCTCCGTTGACGGTGGCCGATCCCGAGGTCGGCGACACCAGGCCGAGGAGCATGCGCAACGTGGTTGTCTTGCCCGAACCGTTCGGGCCGAGAAAGCCGGTGATCGAGCCCGCCTGTACGTCGAAGCTCAGGTCGTTGACCGCGTGCGCCGCCTTGAACGTCTTCGTCAACCCACGAATCTCGATGGGCGCAGAGAAGGATCCCAGTGCGGTGTTCGTCAATGCTGCTCCCGGGTCGGCGGCGAATACGTGATGCGAGCCTACGGCCCGGACAGCTATCTGCGGATGGCCCGGCGTGTCTTCGTTTCAGGGAGGAGGGCGGCATCGTCGGCAGGCATCACGATGAGGTGATCGGTCCACCTGGCGGGCGCGGGTCCGAAGGCTTCGCGCGCGTTCTTGACGACGCCCTTGCCGATGGCCCGGTTACCCGCACCGCCGATGACGGCTCCGATCCCGGCGGGAACGAGTTTGCCGAGGATCAGTGCGCTGCGCCTGGCGGCGTACTTGGTCACGAACTTCCGCACGAGGGTGCTGTTCATTCCCTTCATCGTGGGTCCGGGAATCTTGCTCGTGATCGCGGTTCCCCAGTTCTTGGCCGTGATACCGGTGGCCTTCTGGACGATCTCCATGCCGGATTCGCCGAGGGCGACTGCCAGGACCAGGGCGCGTCGTTGCTGGTGATCCTGCACGGAGATTCCGTGCACCGACGCGATTGCCAACGTCAGCAGCGCGGACGCTTCGAGGAAGAAAGCGGATTCCGCACCGACGGCAGCGATGGACGCGACCGTGCCGACGCCCGGCACCGCGGCCGTGGCACCGACGGCACTGCCGCTTCCGGTCACGGCGAGAATGAACATCTTCTCCATCCGCTCGACGATCTGAGCGGGCGACTCGTCGGGGTGCGCCTTACGGACATGGTTGACGTATTTGGCCACTGCGGGCGCTTGCAGGCGGCTTCCGTTGTCGAGAACGGAAACGAGGACCTTCTCGATACGCCCGCTGTCGTTGTTCGTCGACTTGCTCATTGCTGCCCCTCCACAGTTGTCCTCCTCTGAAACGAGGTGGACCGTATCTCGAGAATAGGTGAAGTTTTCGGTAGCGGCGGTGATCGCAGGGGCCATAGGCTCGTACGAGACTCGGTTTTCTTCGTGAGTTTTCCCAGGCAGGAGTTCGAGTGTTATGACCGCCACTTCGGAACCTCGTTCGACGACCATCTGGCCGACACTGCGCTACCTCGACGCCCGATCGGCAATCCACTTTCTGGTGAGCACCTTCGGTTTCGTGGAGAAGGCCGTCTACGGAGAGGGTGACGTGGTCGACCACGCCCAACTCGACTGGCCCGGCGGTGGCGGCATCATGCTGGGTTCCCCGCGCACCGATTCGGCGATCGCCGGCCTACCACCCGGAATCGGTTCGGTGTACATCGTGGTGGACGACGCAGACGCCGCCGATGCACTCTACGAACGCGCTGTCGCGGCCGGAGCCACGATCACGCAGGGATTGCGCGACGAAGACTACGGTTCGCGAGGCTTCACGTGCCGTGATCCAGAAGGTGTGTACTGGAGTTTCGGGACATACGCAGGGGAGTAGCCTCGCCGCGATCTATCTGGTGGCCCAGTGCTGCGCTGGAACCACTTCGGACGGGATGGGCGGATGAGGCGGTGTGCCGTCCCCGAACGGTCGGCCGCCCAACTGTTCGCGGCCGTGTGGTTCGAGCCAGTGCGTCAATTCCGGTCCCTTGGGCACGATTCCGGAGGGATTGATCTCGGAATGCACGATGTAGTAGTGAGCTTTGATCTGCGTGAAGTCGATGGTGTCACCGAATCCTGGGGTCTGGAACAGATCGCGTGCGTAGTCCCACAGCACCGGCATCTCGCTGAGTTTGCTTCTGTTGCACTTGAAATGGCCGTGATAGACGGGATCGAATCGCGCCAGTGTCGTGAACAGGCGTACATCAGCTTCGGTGATGCTCTCGCCTACCAGGAAGCGTTGCCGCGCAAGACGTTCGGTGAGCCAGTCGAGCCGGGCGAACAGCGTGTCGTATGCCTCGTCGTACGCCTGCTGTGAACCGGCGAACCCGCATCGGTAGACGCCGTTGTTCACGTCGCGGAACACGTACTCGGCCACTTCGTCGATCTCGTTTCGCAGAGGCTCCGGGTACAGATCCGGTGCACCTTCGCGGTGGTACTTCTTCCACTGCGTCGAGAAATCGAGGGTGATCTGTGGGTAGTCGTTGGTGACCACCTTGCCCGTGGAGATCTCCACCATGGCGGGCACCGTGATTCCCCTGGGGTAGTCGGGATCTCGGGCGAAGTACGCGTCCTGTAGTCGCGGGATCTTCAGTACCGGATCGACGCCGCCGGGATCGAGATCGAAAGTCCAGCTTCGCTTGTCGTGGACCGGACCGCAGATGCCCATCGACAGTACGTCTTCGAGGCCGAGCAGGCGGCGGACGATGATGGCGCGGTTTGCCCAGGGGCAGGCACGCGCCACGATCAACCGGTATCGCCCCGGTTCGACGGGGTAACCGTCGCGACCGTCCTCGGTGATCCGGGTCTGGATGTAGTTGGTGTCGCGTTTGAATTCACGACCCTCTTCGACGAATGTCGGTTCGCTCGCGCCATCTTCCGTACTCATCTGCGGTTCCTCTCGTTCGAGTGTCAACTGGGCAGGTGCACGTGTACTCGAGCGTATGCCCCCAGAACGTCGAATTTGGCTTTACGTGGAAGCGTTGCGCTGATGGCGCTGCCCCGACTCGTTCGTAGTTGTGGGATCAATCCCGAATCCAGTGCGTCCTCCGCAGCCAGAAGTGTTACTCCGCAGCCGATTCCGCGTCGGCGGTGCGCTGGGGCTGTCAGGGTCGTGAGATCTGCCACGAAACCTTGGAATTCGGAGTACGCCGCGCATCCGAGTACCTCGTTGTCATCGGTGAGTGCGGTGAACCACCGCGTGCGGTTCTCGAGATCAGCGGTGGTGCTGTCGTCGGGTGGGCACAGCGCAGCGACGGCGAGGGCATCGTCGATGTCGTGGGAAATCAGTAGTTGCTCGTCGGGTGGCGCGTCCGTGTAGTCGCCGAGGAAAGCGAGATCGACGGGTCCGGTGATTCGGCCGCCGTGATCGCCGGCGATCTCGAGCAGACGCGTCGGTTGCAGCAGGGCGTCGACGGAGATTTCCTCGGTGCGCTCGATGAACCACTGCGGTCCGACAATCGCGCCACCGCCGGCCAGGTCCAGTACGTGGATGTCGTCGCCCACCACCCTGGCGGTGTGTGCCGGTCGCAACGCGGAGTCGCCGAGGCCCAGTTCGCGCGCCCATGCGAGTCGGATGATGTCGAGTTGATGATCGTCCACTCGTTACAGGCTAGTCCGGTTCGAACGGGTTGATCGAGATGGCCGGAGGTCGTATATTCCATGTGGACTATTTCGCGTGGAATAGTCAAGAAATAGTCAATTGTGGCTTGTCAGGGAGGGGACTCATGGGTGACGTGTCACTGACGCCTTTGGGGATCACCGTTCTGGGCCTGCTGTCCGAGCGTTCGATGCACCCGTACGAGATGTATCAACTCGCCTCGGTTCGACGGGGCGATCAGCTGGTGAAGATCAAGCCGGGATCGCTCTATCACACGGTTTCGCGGCTGGAGAAGCAGGAATTGCTGGCTTCGATCGGGATCGATCGTGAGGGCAATCGGCCGGAGCGCACGACGTACGAGATCACCGCCCGAGGCCGTGATGCTCTCGAGCACCAACTACGTGAGATGTTGGCGGTTCCGGTGCGGGAGTATCCGCGGTTGCCGCTCGCGCTCGCCGAAATGCACAACCTTTCCGCATCAACTGCGTGTCAGATGCTTCGGATCCGTCTCGCACACCTCGACAAGACGATTGCGAAATTCGAGGTCGACTACGAAGCGGTGAAGGCCGCGGAAAAGCCACGAATCTTCACGGTGGGCGCAGACTACGCCCACGCACTCACGATCGCCGAAAGAGAGTGGATCGGCGCGTTGGTGACAGATATCGAGAGTGGCGAAATGCCTTGGCTCTCACAAGAACTTCTCGACCGGCTGGCCGGCTCCGCGGGCTCGTCCGCACTACCTAAGGACTGAAGATGGAAAAGCAGGTCAATCCCTGGCACGCGCTGTGGGCGCTGTGTATCGGGTTCTTCATGATTCTGGTGGACAGCACCATCGTCGCTGTCGCCAACCCTGCGATCATGGAGGACCTCGGCACCGACATCAACAAGGTCGTCTGGGTCACCAGCGCGTACCTGCTGGCGTACGCGGTGCCGCTGCTTGTCACCGGCCGACTCGGTGACAGGTTCGGACCGAAGAACCTCTACATGATCGGCCTCGTACTGTTCACCGGCGCATCACTGTGGTGTGGTCTGTCCGGCAGCGTCGAAATGCTCATCGTGGCAAGGGCTTTCCAGGGCTTCGGCGCCGCAATGATGACTCCGCAGACCATGGCGGTCATCACGCGCACCTTCGCACCGAACAAGCGTGGCGCCGCAATGGGCCTGTGGGGCGCCGTTGCCGGCGTCGCGACGCTGGTCGGTCCGCTTGCCGGTGGTGTGTTGGTCGACAATCTCGGCTGGGAATGGATCTTCATCGTCAACGTCCCGATTGGTGTCATCGCTTTCCTGCTCGCCTGGAAGCTCGTTCCGTCGCTGCCGACGAGCGAGCACAAGTTCGACATCCCCGGCGTGATCCTCAGCGCCGCAGGCATGTTCCTGCTCGTGTTCGGAATCCAGGAAGGCAGTTCGTACGACTGGAACGGATTCGTCTGGAGTCTGATCGGCGCCGGCGTGCTGTTACTCGCGGTGTTCGTGTTCTATCAGTCGCGCAACAAGAACGAGCCGTTGCTTCCCCTCGAACTCTTCAAGGACCGCAACTTCTCGCTCGCCAACGTCGCCATCACCGCAATGGGCTTCGCGATCACGTCGATGGTCCTTCCGCTAATGTTCTACACCCAGGCAGTTCGCGGACTCTCCCCGACGCAGTCGGCGCTCCTCCTCGTTCCGATGGCCGTGCTGACCGGCATTTTTGCGCCGATCATCGGCAAGCTCGTCGACAAGACGCATCCGCGCTACATCGCGGGCACCGGCTTCCTGCTGTTCGCGATCGCCCTGGGCTGGCTGGCATTGGTTATGTCTCCCGACGTCGCGATCTGGGAACTGCTCCTGCCGATCGGCCTGATCGGCTTCGCCAACGCATGCATCTGGTCGCCGCTCGCGGCCACCGCCACACACAACCTGCCTCCGATGCAGGCCGGCGCCGGCGCCGGCGTCTACAACACCACCCGGCAGGTGGGCGCGGTTCTCGGTAGTGCCGCGATCGGCGCACTGATCACCGCACGATTGGCGGCTCAGGGTCTGACCGGCGGCAGTTCCGAAGCTGGAGTGGGTCACCTGCCCGAGTTCGTTCGTGAACCGTTCAGCACGGCGATGTCGGAGTCGATCTGGCTACCTGCAGGCGTGCTGCTCATCGGCTTCGTCGCTTCGGTGTGCTTCGCTCGGCCTCTGCGCGGCGACGCACACGAGGACGCGATGGCCGTCAGTGCCGAAGCGCGTCGGGAAACATCACTGCACGATTGAGATAGTCGCTCGGGTCCAGGGCTCGCTTGATCGCCCACATCGTGGCTATGTCCTCCGCGGAGAGGGCCAGGTCCAGATAGTTGCGTTTGAGCGAGCCCACCCCGTGCTCGGAACTGACGTTTCCGCCGTGATCGCGAACCAGTTCGAGGACGCTGCGGTACACGGTGTCGGCGTTCGGGCAGTTCAGGACGTTGAGGTGGATGTTTCCCTCGGCGACGTGGCCGAAGAGGATCGGAATCGCCTCGGGGGCGCGACTCGCGATCACGGCCGCGGCGTCTTCGGCGAAGGTGGCAAGCGAGTCCAGGGGCAGTGCCGCGTCGAATTTCAGTGGGGGACCGAACAGTCCGACCACTTCGGCGAAGCACTCCCGCGCTGCCCACAAGCGCGTCGAGCCGGGATCGTCGACCGCTACCGCCGTAGTTTCCGGCGGGCCGATGCGTTCGAGTACTTCGCCCAGGCGTTCCAGCGGATCGTGGGCACCTGACACCTCGGCGAGCAGGTACCACGCCCGCCCCGTCGGCACCGCGGCGTTCACGTGTCGGGCGGCAAGTTCGAGTCCGCGGCCGTCCAACAATTCCAGTGCGTCGACGCCGTCGAGAGTGCGCAACGTTCGCCCCGCATCGACGACGTCCTCCAGCCTGTCGAAACCGGTCAGTGTGGTGACCCGGTGAGCCGGCACCTGGCGCAGTTCCAGATCGACTGCCGTGACCACACCGAGAGTTCCTTCGCTGCCCACCCACAGTGCGGGCAGGTTGTATCCGGAATTGTCGGACAACACTTTCGGTGACCGGCGCACGGTGGTTCCGTCGGGGATCACCACCTCGAGGCCGAGCACCTGCTCGGCCATGTTCCCGTATCGAACCGTGTGCAGGCCACCGGCATTGGTGGAGACCATGCCGCCGATGGTCGCCGTGTCCCGTGAAGCTATGTCGACGCCGAATTTCAGGCCGGCGTCGGCCGCAGCGGAATGTACCTGCGCGAGTGTCACTCCCGCTCCGACGGTGATCCGCCTGCCGGCCGCGTCGACTTCACCGGTCGTCGTGAGACGTTCGGTGGAGAGCAGGACGTCGTCGTGCTCGGGCACCGTGCCCGCGACCAAGCCGGTTCGTCCGCCCTGAACGGTGACCGGTACGCCGTGGGAGCGGCACACGTTCAGCACCGCCGAGACTTCGGCGGTATTTCCGGGTCGGACCAGGGCGCTGGCGTGCCCGCTGTAGCGCCCCGTCTGGTCGGTGGAGCGGGTAGCCAACACGTCGGCGTCGTCGACGACGAACCGGTGTCCCACAACGTCCGCGAGTGCATTTCTCAGACCGTCCACCCGACGATCGTAGGCCGGTTCCATGTGGCAGTGTGGCGGCATGACTGCTCCCGAATCGCACCCCACCCGTCTCGAGCGCTTCACCACCGATGGTGGTGCCGAGGTGGCTGTCCTGACGTTCGCGCACGGACCACTCAATCTGTTCGACCAGGCCATGTTCGACGCGGTCATCGCCGACGTTGCGGCGTTGACCGAGAATCCGCCGCGGGCTGTCCTCCTGCGCGCGGAGGGCAAGGTCAACTCGGCCGGCGTCGACGTCCACGTCTTCGACGGACTGAACCCGGAGCAAGGCGCGGAATTGTGGCGCGAGCTGTTCGCCCAGATCTGCCATCCGCTCGAGGCGTTGCCGTGCCCGGTGATCTACGCGGCGCACGGGTTGACGCTGACTGCGGCATTCGAGATCTCCTTGGCCTGCGACATCATTCTCGCGGCGCCCAAGGCAAAGTTCGGGCTGGTCGAGACAGTGGTCGGTCTGACGCCGTCCATGGGTGGACCGCAACGCCTGGCCGAGCGCGCCGGTTCCGGACGTGCTCGGGAGTTGGTCATGACCGGCGATCTGTACGACGCCGCAACCCTGCACGCCTGGGGCGTCGTCAATGCAGTTCACGACGACGTCGACAGTGCGGCGCGGTCCCTCGCGACCAGGTTGGCGGACGGGCCCACGCGAGCACACGACGCCACCAAACAGATCGTGGCGGCGTGGCGTTCCGGCGGCATCGCTCATGCGGATTCGGTGACGCCCGGGGTGTCCGGCGCGCTGTTCGACACCGACGACCTGCGCGGCGCCGTCCG
The DNA here is from genome assembly GCF_053608585.1 of Rhodococcus sp. NPDC055024. Lineage (NCBI taxonomy): Bacteria > Bacillati > Actinomycetota > Actinomycetes > Mycobacteriales > Nocardiaceae > Rhodococcus > Rhodococcus sp. NPDC055024. The sequence continues at coordinate 46,795 of NZ_JBSGVT010000020.1, read as the reverse complement.
CAGTTTCCTCGACGTCGGCCCGGGTAAGGCCGTCTACTCCGGAAAGTAGATATACGACCTTTATCGTCAGAGACCTCCACGAACTGTGATCCACGTCATATAGTCGAAGGGCCGGTGGGTTCGTCAGTGACGTGGAGGTATCGATGCGGTCGACGCTTGTGGAATACCCGTGTTCGAATCTGCTCCTCGCCGACGCCCGCGTCACTCGCGCGGGGGACGGAGTGCTTCGGTACAGCCAACTGGACCCGTCGCTGTCCGAACTCCTCGATATTGCCGTTCATCGGTTCTCCTCGCGCATCGCGGTCGAGGAGGTCGACGGCGAGCAGGTCACCTTCGCGGAACTGTGGGCCGAGGCGTCGCGGGTCGCAGGCGGACTGAAGTCGCGAGGCGTCGAGATCGGCGATCGTGTGGCGATTCGTGTCGCCGCGGGGGTGCGGTGGATGGAGGCGTGCCTCGGCGTCATCCTCGCGGGAGGGGTCCCGGTCTCTGTCGGTGTGCACCTGAGTGACGACGCAGCGGACTTCGTCATCGCGGACAGTGGCTCGGTGCTGGTACTCGATGGGGAACTCCCACACGGTGTTCCGTTCATCGACGACGGCGCGGCCCCGGACGAGATGGCGATCCTCGCGTACACCGCCGATTCTTCGGGCGAGATGCTGGGCGTCGAGTTGAGTAACGAGAACGTGCTCTCCGCTATCGTCGGTATTCTGCACTCGCGCGATTACGGCGTCGAAGGTGTGCGGAATCTGCTGGTGGACAATGATTTCAAGTCCGTACGCCAGTTCGTGCACGTGCTCGCGACGCTGGTGGTCGGTGGAACGGTGGTCCTCGCCGGCGACTTCTGGCGCGAGAGTGTGCACACGGTCGACATCGTGACCGGGCGGCCCGAGGACTTGCTCGAGCCACGGTTGCTCACGCTCGGACCGGCGGCGCGTGCCGGTTCGAGGTCGGTGCAGTGGATCGACTGCAGCGGATCGCCGATCACGGCCGAGCAAGAAGCGAAGCTGCTGACGATGTTCCCGGCCGCTCGACATGTGATCGGTTGGGGTAAAACCGAAACCTGTGGGGCCGGTCTCATTCTGCCGACCGAGTCGGCACCCACACACCTCGGCAGCGTCGGAATCGCCTTCGGCGGAATGGAAGTGGCGTTGTACGGCCCGGACGCGCCAGGTGGTTTCGGTGAGTTGCTGTGCCGCGGGCCGAGTGTCACGCGTCGGTATTGGAATTCGCCGGAAGCGACCTCGACGAGATTCACCCAGGGGTGGTTCTGCACTCACGACACCGCGCAGATCGACCCAGATGGCTTCGTCCGTATTGTCGAACGCAACGTCGCGTAGTCACGCGAGTGTGGTCGACAAACGAGAGGGACATCATGGCGGACGAGGTTCTCACCGAGCGGGGCGGGCGGACACTGATCATCACCATCAACCGACCCGAGGCGCGCAACGCCATCAACTCGGCGGTCAGTCACGCGTTGGCCGCTGCGGTCGAAGAGCTTGATGCGGACGACGATCTGTCCTTGGCGGTGCTGACAGGTGCAGGCGGAAACTTTTGTGCCGGTATGGATCTGAAGGCATTCGTGGCCGGCGAGAACGTACTCGTGCCGGGACGCGGCCTCGGATTCACGGAAGGGCCCCCGCGTAAGCCGATCATTTCGGCGGTCGAGGGCTTCGCGTTGGCAGGCGGCACGGAACTCGTGCTCGCCACCGACCTGGTGGTGGCGTCGTCCGAAGCGAAGTTCGGTATCCCGGAGGTCAAGCGAGGACTGGTTGCAGGTGGCGGCGGATTGCTGCGCCTGCCCAAGCGGATTCCGTACCAGAAGGCACTGGAACTGGCCCTCACCGGTGACAGTTTCACCGCCGAGGAGGCATACCGCTACGGTTTCGTGAACACGTTGACCGAGCCGGGCAAGGCGCTCGAAGGCGCACTCGACCTCGCAGATCGAATCACCCGCAACGGACCGCTCGCGGTTGCCGTCACCAAGGAGATCATCGTCAAGGCCGGCGGGTGGTCCGACGACGAAGCTTTCGCGAAGCAGTTGCAGGTTATGGCGCCGGTGTTCGCCTCCGAAGATGCACGCGAGGGTGCAACGGCGTTCGCCGAGAAGCGTGCCCCGGTCTGGAAGGGACGCTGAACCGAAATGGCTACTCCTGTCGCAGAACTGCACATGCACATCGAGGGTTCGTTGGAACCCGAACAGATCTACCGGCTCGCCGAGCGCAATCGAATGGATTTGCCGTACAAGGACATCGACGATCTGAAGTCGAGGTACGAGTTCACCGACCTGCAGTCGTTCCTTGATCTCTACTTCGCCAACATGGCCGTCCTGCGTACCGCGGAGGATTTTGCCGACCTGACGCGGGCGTATTTCCGTCGGGCAGCAGCCGCTGGAGTGGCGCATGCCGAGTTCTTCTTCAATCCGCAGGCGCACGTAGTCCGCGGTGTTCCGCTGACCGAGGTCCTGGACGGGATCATGGATGCGGTGGCATCGAGTGAGCGCGAGTTCGGGCTCAGCAGTGCGGCAATCGCCGCCATTCTCCGTGATCAGCCGGTCAAGGACGCCGAAGAGATCTTCTCCGAGATCATTCGCTTGCAGGCGCCGATCGTCGGACTCGGACTCGACTCCGCCGAGGTCGGCAACCCGCCCTCACTGTTCGAGGACGTGTTCGCCCGTGCGCGTGCCGAGGGCTTGCACGTCGTTGCTCACGCCGGTGAGGAGGGACCGCCCGAGTACATCTGGCAGGCGCTCGACATTCTCGGCGCCGAGCGCATCGACCACGGCGTCCGGGCGCTCGAGGACCCTGCCCTCATCGAGCGTCTGGTCGACGAGGAGATTCCACTGACGGTCTGCCCGTTGTCGAACGTTCGTCTGCGAGTGTTCGATTCGCTGTCTGATCATCCGCTTCGATCGATGCTCGAGATGGGTTTGATCGTCACGGTCAACTCCGACGACCCGGCCTATTTCGGGGGATACGTCGACGACAATTTCACCGAACTGGGCCGAGCCTTGGGGCTGACCGAGGCCGAGCGCGACACCCTCGCCCGGAACTCGATCAAAGCCTCGTTCGCCAGTGACGCGCGAAAAGCGGAACTGCTGAGGCACTAACTGCTGCGGCACTAACTGCTGCGGCACTGACCGTCAGTCGCCGAGCACCTGACGTAGGTATTCGTTGTCGAACACTCGATTCGCGTCGTACTTGTCTCGAACGGCGACAAAATCGTCGAGTCGATCGTACGTAGGACGCAGGTCGTCGACGGTCCGGTTGTGCATTTTCCCCCAATGCGGCCGGCCGTCGACGGCGCGCGCGATGGCTTCCACTGCGGCGAAGTATTCGGTTTCAGGTCGGCGGTGGTACTGATGGACCGCGATGTAGGCGGTGTCGCGTCCGTGAGCGGTCGAAAGCCAGAGGTCGTCGGCGGCAGCAAAACGTACTTCGACGGGAAAAGCGACGTTCGTTCCGGACTTCTTCATCCAGCGATCGATTTCGTGGAGCGTCTCGGTGACGTGTTCGCGGGGAATCGCGTATTCCATCTCCTTGAACTTCACCCGGCGCGAGGACGCGAATACTCGGTAGCTGCGATCGGTGAATTCGCGGGCGCCGAGCAGTCGAGACGACACGTTGTTGATTCTCGGGATCGCGGCCGGTGCCAGGGTCGCGACGCGATTGACGCCTTCGAAGAGTGTGTTCGAGAGGAGTTCGTCGTCGACGAACGCGCGGACCTTGCCCACCGGATCGGGTTCGGTATCTCCGGGGAGTCGGGTGTTGCTCTTCGTGAGCACACGGTCGGTGTGCGGAAACCAGTAGAACTCGAAGTGATCCAGGCCCAGACGATCGCTCTCAAGGGTGTCCAGTATGTGAGACAGCGTGTCGGGTTCCTCGATTGCACGGAGGGTGAATCGCGGTACGCAGGCGAGAGTGATCTTCGAAATGATGCCGATTGCACCCAATCCGAGGCGCCCCGCTTCGAACAATTCGACATTTTCGTCGGCACTTGCGGTAACCACGGATCCGTCGGCGAGAGCGATCTCGATTCCGCGAATCTGTGTGGCGATACCGCCGAATCGGGCGCCGGTTCCGTGCGTGCCGGTGGATGTCGCGCCGGCCAGTGACTGGACGTCGATGTCGCCGAGATTGGCCATCGCATATCCGCGTTGCCACAGGGCGTCGTTGAGGGCGTGAAGGCGAGTGCCTGCAAAAACAGTAACCAGCGCGCCGTCGTCGGTCGGCGTGATCGAATCGATTCCGCTCAGGTTGTCCAGGCTGACGAGGATACCGTCGGTGACCGCGACACCGGTGAACGAATGGCCTGCGCCGACGGCCTTCACACGTTGGCCACGCGCCGCAGCCTCGGCGACCAACGACGAAAGTTCACGGGTATTTGTCGGCGTCGCAAAGCGACGCGGCGCGGCGCTTTGAGTGCCCGCCCAGTTCTGCCAAGTGTCCGAAGCCATTACGCAATAATGTACTTGGACGGTCGTCCAGGCAAGTATTGCGCGAAGATTTTGTCATTTGCGTTCTACGATCATTGGATGCTGAACAGGCTCCCGGCGGACGAACGCCGCACACAATTGGTCGAGTCCGCTTTGTCCATTGCGGAACAGCGCGGTGTCAGTTCTGTGACGGTAAGGGCGGTGGCAGAAGAGGCCGGCGTGTCGCTCGGCGTCGTTCATTACTGCTTCGAGAGCAAGGAAGCGCTGATCGCGGCAATGGGTGAGACGCTCATTCTGCAGCTCAGTGCGTCGATGCAGTACGCATTTGCGCAGGTCCGACACGCACCGGATCTCAGTGGTGTGCAGGGGCTCAAGGAATTGCTGCATATCGGGTTGACGGGAATGTGGCCCACTATCGAGGCAACGCCGGACAGGCAGTTGTTGACCTACGAAATCACCGCGCAGGCTCTCCGCAGTCGTAATCTCGGCGCCGAACGCGCTGGGGCTGTTGCTTTCGAGCAGTACCGAATCATGGACGAGCTTGCGGTTTCGTTTCTCGAGGAGTGCGCCAAAATTTCCGGCACCGTGTGGACCGAGCCGTTGAGTTCGATTGCGCGCCTGAGCCTTGCACTTATCGACGGCCTCGTCCTGCGTTGGCTGGTCGATCGTGACTCCGACGCGACTATTGCGGAGTTCGGAGAAATGGTTCAGGTAATTGCCAACAAAGCAGTGATCGCGCCCCAGTAGAAGTGCCATCCTGGACATACGTCCAGTATTGGTGATTGACTGGTCGCACGCCGCGACGATTGGATCATCTGTGACCCGGACCCTCGATCGACTCACTGCTGCCACGCGAGAACTCGACCCGCCTCTGGCCGCTCTGGATCTGACCACACTGCGCAGTAATGCAGCCGACCTGGTGCGCCGCGCCGGTGGAACGCCGGTGCGAGTGGCGAGCAAATCGGTTCGTTGTCGGACGGTTCTGGCTGAAACTCTCGGCGACACACTGACCGCGTCCGGCGGATTCCGCGGAATCATGGCGTACTCACTGCGCGAGGCTTTGTGGCTGGTCGGGTTGGGCGCACGGGACATCCTGATGGGATACCCGACCGCCGATCGCGGCGCCATCGCGGATCTCGCTGCCGACGACACCGCTCTCGAATCGATCACCTTGATGATCGACGACGATGCACAGTTGGATCTCATTCGTTCGGCGTCGACGGGGGATGCGCCTGTCCGGGTGTGTCTCGACGTCGACGCGTCACTGCGGATCGGCCCGATCCATCTGGGCGTACGACGCTCACCGCTGCGCGAACCTGCCGCGGTCGCCGCACTCGCGGCGCGTGCGCGCCAACGCGGATTCTCCGTCGTAGGAGTGATGTTCTACGAAGCTCAGATTGCCGGCCTTCCTGACACCAGTGCTCCGATCGGTTGGGTCAAGAAAGCCTCTGCGCGCGAATTGGCGTCCAGAAGGGGCGCTGTGGTCGCGGCCGTCACCGATGCCGTTGGTGCACTCGAGATCGTCAACAGCGGCGGCACGGGGTCGCTGGAGGTCAGCTCGGCCGATCCTGTGGTGACCGAGGTAACAGCAGGCTCCGGGTTGTATGTACCGACCCTGTTCGACCGCTACCGCGCCTTCCGACCCGATCCTGCGCTGTTCTTCGCTCTGTCGGCAGTGCGCAAGCCGACTCCGTCCGTCACGACCCTGTTCGGCGGCGGATACATCGCGTCGGGACCTGCGGGAGCCACCCGCGTTCCGTCGCCGATCTGGCCTGCCGGTCTCAAACTGCTCCGCAACGAAGGGGCAGGCGAAGTTCAGACCCCGGTCACGGGAAAGGAAGCCGGAAACATCGCGATCGGCGACCGCGTGTGGTTCCGGCACGCCAAGGCAGGCGAGTTGTGCGAGCGTTTCGACCGCGTGTACGTGGTCGAAGCCGACGGCACCCGAACCTCGGTTCCCACCTACCGCGGTGAAGGACAGTGTTTCGGGTAAGGCAGGCTTCGGGTAAGGCAGGCTTCGGCTAGCTCGTCAGCCTCATGAACGCGCCCAGTTCCACCAATCCCGCGGGCGTGCTCGGCATGTACTGCGTCATTGCGTGCGATCGGACGATGATCGCGCACCACTTGCCGCGTGAGACAGCAACGTTGAGGCGGTTCCGCGACAGCAGGAACGAGATTCCTCGCGGGACGTCGTCGACGGCGGAGGCAGCCATCGACACGATTGCCACCGCGGCCTCGCGTCCTTGGAACTTGTCGACGGTGCCGACCTCAACCTCCGTGAGACCGGCCTCGGTGAGATCGCGCTCGACGGTGCCCACCTGGGCGTTGTACGCCGCGACCACGAGAATGTCCGACTGCTCCAGCGGCCTGGTTCCCTCGAACTCGCTGGGGTCGGTCCACGGTGTACCGAGAAGTTCCTGGATCTGGCGAACGATCTCCTGCGACTCTTCCGGAGAGTACGTGGAATTGCCGCGGTGATCGACGTACACCGTGTGCACTCCGGCGGCGAGTCCGTCGAGTTTCCTTGCTGCACTGACGGTTTCCTGGGAGTGGAGTTTGCCCTCGTACGACAGTGCAGACACGGGGGCGCACAGATCAGGGTGCATCCGCCACGTTTTCTCGAGGAAGTAGCCGAGTTGGGGTGGCAGTGCACCGTGTCCCTCGGCGAGCCAACCGAGTGCCGATTCGTCGACAGGTTCGGGGTGCGTGCCTTGGCTGACCTGCGGCAGTTGCTGTGGATCGCCCAGTAGCAACAGGTTTCGCGCGGAGATCGCGACGGCAATCGTGTTGGCCAGCGCGAATTGACCTGCCTCGTCGACCACGAGCAAGTCCAAACTGCCGGCGGGAACACGATCGGTGTTCGCGAAGTCCCATGAAGTGCCGCCGATGACGCAGCCGACGCCTTCCGCTTCGGCGATGAAACCGGCGTATTCCTCGGACGCGATGTCCTGCCATTCCGCGGTCTTGCTGCGGCTACCCTTCTTTGCGACCAGTGCGGGGTCCACGCCGGCCTTCAGAATGCCGCCGAGCATGTTCTCGACCACCGAATGTGATTGTGCCACCACGCCGATTCGCCAATGGTGTTGTTCGATCAGTGCCTTGACGACGCGAGCGCCCGTGTAGGTTTTGCCCGTACCGGGAGGACCTTGCACCGCCACGTAGGAATCGTCGAGGTCGAGAAGTGCGGCGGTGATGGCGTCGGCGTAGTTGTTGTCGGCGCCGACAGGTGGCAGCGGTGAACCCGAGAGGGTTCTCGGGGTGCTGCGCCTGAGAATGTCGACTGCCGCGATGTGTGGCAGTTCGGGCAGGCTCTCACTGGCGCCGGACGCGGCAGCGGCGATGGACTTCTCCATACGTCCGGTGGGAATCGGACGACCAGGTGCCAACGCGACCGGGGAATCGATGTATTCGTCACCGCTGAGCAGTTCTTCCACGGTGACCACGTCGAGCCCTTCGGACTTGACGACGGCGGTGACCTTGACGCTGCTGGTGCCGCGCTGGGTGGGGTTCTCGCTTGCAACGGCATCCGGGGAGGGGGTTGCGTAGAGCGCGAAAAGATCACTGCCCGGGCTCAAAGACGTTCCGGTGCCGAAACTTCCGGTCAACTGGATGTGGCGACGAAACTTCTTCTGCCGCGGGGTGCTCTTGTGCCAGTCCGCTTCGATTTCGGACTGCTCGACCACCATGACGTCGCGGATGTCCACGAGGTCTTCGATCGGTGTGACCAATCGGTCGAAGTGGGCCCACCAGTACGGCTTCCGTTCGCGATTGTGGTAACCGACTGCTGCGGCCAATAGAGCAGCAGCCTGCTGATCGGGGGTGCGTGTCGAACCGGCCTTGTGGCCGGCGAAGTCGCGGAGTGCGATTTCCGATTCGGTGAGTTCTTCGAGTGGAATCTTGATCTGTCCGGTCGGCTCACGAAGTTCGACACCATGTTCTGCGGCGCGCTCGGCGAGCCAATCACGCAGGCGGAGAGTGGATTCGCAGTCGTACTCGTTGTAGTCGGAGATGCCCTGAAGAAGCTCCCTGGCCTGGTCGGCTTGTCCGCCGTCGCGCAATTCGCAGTAGTCGGCATAAGCGACGACCGAGGCGGCGGCGTTGGTCACGTCACCGTCGCGGCCGTGCTCACCCATGTAGAGCGGCTCGAGTTTCTTGATGCTGTACGAGCGTTGTCCGATCCGCAGGCACGCACGGACGATCGGATACAGGTCGACGAGCACGTTCTCGCTGAGCAGCGTGTCCACTGTCTGCTCGCCGACACCGTGACGTGCGGCCAAGCGCAACAGCGCCGATTTCTCGTACGCGGCGTAGTGGTAGATGTGCATGCCGGGGTGGGCTTCACGGCGCGCGGTGACGTAGTCGAGGAAGTCGAGGAGCGCTTGGCGCTCACCCTCGCGGTCGTGTGCCCAGAACGGCTTGAACACATAGTTGTCCGCCGGCCCTTCGACCACGCCGAACAGGTACTCCAACCCCCAGTCGGTGGATCCGTCCTCGGCCCAGAGTGGATCGCCCTCGAAGTCGAAGAAGATGTCGCCGTCGTCGGGGACGGGTAGACCGCCGAGCGCCGAGGGCTCGTAAACCTCGAATTCGGCGTCGCCGGATTGTTCCTGGCGTAGTTGAACGGCTGCCTGCGCACGAAGTTTGTCGAGGGTTTCCCGGCGGATTCCCTCAACTGCGCCAGTGCTCGAGGCGAGTTCGTCGATTGTCGTGATCCCCGAGACGATCAGTTGTTCGCGCTGATTGCCGCGGACACCCGCAACCAGCAGGAGGTCCCGATGGCTTTCGACCTCGACGCTGCAGGTGTCGCAGCGACCGCAACGTAGGTACCGATCGTCGAGCCACTGGGTTGGTTTTCCCTCGGCGCGGTGCTCGTCGAGGACTCGTTCGAGTTCAGCTCGGCGTGCCGCGAACACCGGTGCGATGTCTCCGATGTCGTGTGACGACGTGCTGCCGTCTCCGAGCAGTAGATGAACCTGATCGGAGGCGGCAATTGCATTGCGCTCCAAAGCGTCTGCGTACGCGGCGAGTTGGAGGAGCGCCGACACCTTGGCATGCCGGGAGAGTTTGCTGTCGTAGACGGCGTACGTGTCGCCCTCACGGACGAGGAAATCGCAGAAACCGAGGAATCGGCCGTCGAAGAAGGTTCCCTGATAGATGACGGGCGCACCGGATCGGGCGGCCTCGACGGTGGCCAGGGTGGCGGCGGTCAACCCCGCGCGTGAGTGTTCCGGCCGCGGCATGACGACGACGCCGTCACCGTGTTGATCGATGAACTTCTGAAGCTGTTCGCGCTCGTGCGAGTCGCCGAGGCTCGACGTTCGCTCGAGCATCGGATCCGCCTCGGCGGCCTCGGCCGCGATCAGACCGGTACGGGCGTCGAGTTGCCGCAGCAGTGCGAACTCGCACGAGGCCGCAGCCGAGAGGTCGCTGGCGCTGTAGACGATCTGATCATCGAGTAGGAACACAGGGCGATTGTGCCATCGCTCACCGACAAGGCAACCCACCAGTAATCGCCCACGCGCCGCGGATACCGGTCGCGGAGTGCAGAATGACGATCATGCCCTTCTTCGACGGACGAACCGGTCAGGTGCACTTTCGGCATTGGCCGGCGGCAGGGGGTGTGGTGCCCACGGTGTCATTGGTCTTTCTGCACGGTCTCGGTCAGCACAGCGGGCAGTATCACCGCTTCGCTGGCGCTATGACGGCGTCGGCGATAGACGTGTGGGCGATCGATCACACCGGGCACGGCTTGTCGGAGGGTGATCCGGGGGTAGGCGCTCCGCTGTCCGATCTTGCTGCCGACGCAGCAGCGCTTGCTGACATCGCTTTGGCGGAACTGCCCGAAGTCCCGCAGGCGGTGATGGGCCATTCCTTGGGCGCGGTGACGGCGCTGACGATGTTGGCTCATCGCGATCACGATTTTGCCTCCGCAGTGCTGTGCGGCATTCCGCGCAGCGCGGTCGAGCAACACGGGTGGGCGGAACTCTCCGAAGCCGGGATTCCGGTGTTGGTCGTCCACGGCACCGACGACCGGATCGCGCCGGTCGATCCGGTCCGAGACTGGGCCCGGACGCTGCGCAACGTCGAGATGCGCGAGTTCGAGGACGCCGGTCACGACCTGTTGCACGAGAAGGTTCACGCCAGCGTCACCAACGTCAGCCGTGAATTCCTTCTCGCGCATTCCAGATAGGCCTCTCAGGAGAGCGCGTCAAGCACCTCTTTCGACGTGACGGGATGCGAGAACATCGGGTAGTCGTAGGTGATCGCGTTCTCGTGTTCGGCGACCGAAGTTCCGGCTACACAATCGGTGAGAGTGATGACCCGGTAGCCGTTCTCGTATCCGGTGCGCATGGTCGATTCGACGCAGCAGTTGGTCAGGAAACCGCCGAGAATGATCGTGCGAATTCCCTTGCTGCGCAGAATGAAATCGAGGTTGGTGCTGGCAAATGTGTCGAGTCCACGCTTGCCCTCGATGACGATGTCGCCGTCCTTCGGGGTGAGGTCGTCGACGATCGCGGCGCCCCACGAGCCCTTCACGAAAGCTTTGCCGTCGACGACGCCCTTGAGGATTCCGTACGGATGCGAGGTGATTTCGTTGTACCCCTCGGCGAAGGTGATCGGTGCGTGCATCACGGTGACACCCGCCGCGCGGGCCGCATCGACCAGTGCGGCGGTGTTCGCGAGGAGTCCGTTCGATTCCATGACAGGTGCGACGGCCTCGTGGAGGACGCCGCCTTCGGTGGTGAAGTCGTTCTGGTACTCGATGAGCACGACGGCGGTGGTTGCGGGGTCCAATTCGAGCTTGTCGGTCATGGTCGGCACCTTCTCTGTTGTGGTCCGGGTCACGAATCTTCTCAATTAAACAGTTTGTCAGACAAGCAGGCAAGGGGTGGTAGCGTCGCGGCATGGATACGACTCCGTTGTCGCGCATGCCGCTCAGCCTTGCCGTGTCGGGAAGAATCCGCGCTGCCATTCTCGACGGCTCGCTTCCCGTCGGTGAGGCATTGCCGACCGAACAGGAACTTGCACAGACGTTCTCGGTGGGTCGATCGACGGTCCGTGAGGCACTTCGCGTCCTGCAAGCGCAGGGATTGCTGACTGGCGCGGACACCACGTCGACTGCCAGACCTCGTGTGACGCACGAGCATACGGCCGATTCCGCCGCCACCGCCCTCAGTACGGCGTTGCAGGTGGGTGCAGTTCCGCTGGGCGATCTTGTCGAATTACGAGTGCTGCTCGAAGCCGCCGCGCTGCGCACAGTCGGTGCGGTTCCAGGCGAGGCCAGGGACGCGATCGAGCGGATGCGCGTCGCGACGCTTGCCGACGACTCGGTCGCCTTCCACGACGCAGACGTCGACTTTCACGTCGCGCTCGCCGGAGCGGGCGGGAACAAGGCGTTCGGGTTGGTCATGACGGTTCTGCGGGACAGCATCGCCGGCTACTTGCTGAGCGAGCTCGACGCGCGCGAGGACTCGGAAGCCACACTCGGTGCACTGCTGAAAGAACACGAGGGTATCGCCGACGCGATCGAGCGCGGCGCCTCCGACGAGGCTGCCCATTTGGTCGAGCGCCACGTGCGCGGATTCTACGAAGGACGAACGGAATGACCACGAGTATCGATCTGTTGGGCGAACGCTTGCAGAAAGCGCTGGGGGACAGGGCCACAACCGACCCCGACCGAATGGGCGCGTACGTCCGGGATCAATCACTGCTCACTGCGGCGGGAAAGCCTGCTGCACTGGTCAAAGCGCAGACGGTCGACGACGTCGTCGCCGTCATGACGGTGGCCCACGAACTCTCCGTTCCGGTGGTGACGCGAGGGGCGGGAACCGGGTTGGCCGGCGCCGCCAACGCGCTCGACGGATGCATCGTTCTGAGCGTCGCGGGCATGGATCGCATTCTGGAGATCGATGCCGCCGCGCGCACCGCCACGGTGGAGCCCGGAGTGATCAACGGCGACCTCGCCGAAGCTGCTGCACAGCAGGGCCTTTGGTACGTACCGGATCCGGGAAGCCGGGCGATCTCGAGTATCGGCGGCAACCTGGCGACAAATGCGGGCGGCATCTGTTGCGCAAAGTACGGTGTCACCGGCGATCACGTCGCGGCCCTGACGGCGGTACTGGCGGATGGGCGTCTGATCCGTACCGGTGCGCGGACGCGCAAAAATGTCGCGGGGTTGGACCTGACACATCTGCTCGTGGGGTCGGAGGGCACGTTGGCCGTCATCGTCGAAGCCACGATGCGATTGCGAACGGCGCCCACTGCAGCGACCACCGTCGTTGCATTTTTCGATTCCGCGGAGTCCGCGATCGATGCGGTCCTCGCCGTGTCGGCAGTGGCCGAACCGTGTCAGATGGAGTTGATGGACGGCGTCACCATCGGCGCGGTCAACCGCCTGACGAAGATGGGGCTGGACGAGTCGGCCGGGGCGATGCTGCTCATCCAGTGCGACGGTAGGTCAGCTGCCGCCGAAGCTGCGGACTGTGCCGCAGCGTGCGAAAGCGTCGGGGCGAGAGAGGTTTTCCACACCGATGATCCGGTGGAAGGTGAAGAGTTCACCGCGGCTCGCCGGATGGCATTACCCGCTCTCGAGGCGATGGGCACGGTGCTACTCGACGATGTCGCGGTGCCCGTGCCCGCGTTGCCGTCGATGCTGGGGTGCATTCGTGAGGCGGCCGAGCGTCACGGTGTCACGATCGGAACCTTCGGTCATGCCGCCGACGGAAATCTCCACCCGACCATCGTGTTCGACGCCGCCGAAGTCGGAGCACAGAATCGTGCGCGTGGAGCGTTCGACGACATCGTCGCCGGGGCGCTGGCGTTGGGCGGAACGATCAGCGGTGAACACGGTATCGGCGTGCGCAAAGCGCCGTACATGGCAGACATGGTCGGTCAGACCGAACGCGAAATGATGCTTGCAGTGAAGGCCGCATTCGATCCGAAGAACATTCTCAATCCCGGGCGAGGTATCTGAGCGTTTCGTCTGTCGTACTCATCGGGAATTGCGCTACCAGACGAACGTGTTGCCGCACGACGCTTTTCGAGTGACGATGGCCGTCATGAAGCTGTTGATGCTCGGAGGAACACGGTTCCTCGGCCGCGCCCTCGTCGACGACGCTCTGGCACGGGGCTGGGAAGTGACAGTGCTCCATCGGGGGCTCACCGGAGCGCCGCCGTCTACGGCGGAGGTCCTGCTCGCTGATCGCACCGATCAGCGAGCGATGGTCGAGGCGCTCGGTGACCGTCGATGGGACTTCGTCGTCGACACGTGGTCGGGTAGCCCCCGGGTGGTCGGTGAGAATGCACGCGTCTTGCGCGGTCACGTCGAACGGTACGCATACATTTCCAGCGGATCCGTCTACCAGTGGGGCTTGCACGTCGACGAGAGCTCACCTGTTGTTGCCGCTTCCGCGACGTCCGACGACGGCAGCGATTACGCGTCCGCCAAACGCGGCGCCGAACTCGCTGTCCTGGAATTCTTCCCGAATGCACTGCTCGCGAGGGCAGGGCTGATCCTCGGACCACACGAGGACATCGGGCGATTGCCGTGGTGGCTGCAGCGCATCGGCGCAGGAGGCCGCGTCGTTGCTCCCGGGGTGCCGACCAGGCCACTTCAATACGTCGATGTCCGTGACATCGCATCATTTGTCCTGTCCGGACTGGCCGCAGGGATCGGCGGGGCATACGACGTCATCAGCCCGTCCGGGCACACCACAACCTCCGGGCTCCTTCAGGCGTGCGTGGACGCCACCGGTTCGGGCGCGGAATTGGTGTGGATCGACGAGGGCAGGCTGGCGGCGGCTGGAGCGCAGCCGTGGACACAACTCCCGTGTTGGGTGCCGCAAGAGGGTGAGTTCGCAGGCTTCCTCGAAGCCGACACCGCCAAGGCGGCCCAAGCAGGGCAGGCGGGCCTGCGATGCCGCCCGGTCGAAGACACCGTGCGAGATACCTGGGCGTGGATGCAACAGGAAACTCTGCCGGCCCAGCGGGAGGATCGTGCGGTGCACGGATTGCCTCCGGAGATCGAAAGAGAACTTCTTTCCGCCGGAGACTGAAACGCGTCTGGCCCGGTTCGCATTCGAACCGGGCCAGACGCGTGAAAGACGAGGATCAGGCGTACAAGTCGCTGATCTTGGTCTTGTGAGCTTCGTGAATGATGTTGCGCTTGAGCTTGAGCGTCGGCGTCAATTCGCCGGTCTCCTGGGTGAAGTCGACCTCGAGGATCGTGTACTTCTTGATCTGCTCGGGGTTGGAGACCTTCTTGTTGGCGTCGGCAACGGCCGAGTCGATCTCGGCGATCAGATCGGCGTTCTTCACCAGATCGGCAATCGCGGTGTTCGCGGGCAGGCCGTTGCGCTCGACCCAACCGGGCAGTGTTTCCGGATCGAGGGTGATCAGTGCACCGATGAACGGCTGACCGTCACCGACCACGAGGCACTGGCTGATCAGAGCGTGCGCACGCAGGGAATCCTCGAGGCCTGCCGGTGCGACGTTCTTACCGCCGGCGGTGACGATGATTTCCTTCTTGCGGCCGGTGATCGAGACGTAGCCCTCGTTGTCGATCGATCCGAGGTCGCCGGTGTGGAACCAGCCGTCGACGATGGATTCGGCAGTGGCCTTCTCGTTGTGCCAGTAGCCGGCGAACACGACCGGGCCCTGCAGGAGGAGTTCGCCGTCTTCGGCGATCCGGGCGGCGTGGCCGTTGATCGGCTTGCCGACGGTGCCGACGCGCTGCGCGCTCGAGGTGTTGACGGTGATTGCGGCGCTGGTCTCGGTGAGTCCGTAGCCCTCGTAGATCGGGATGCCGACGCCGCGGAAGTAGTGGCCGAGGCGCGCACCGAGAGCTGCGCCGCCGGAGACCGCACGCTCGCACTCGCCGCCCAGTGCTGCGCGCAGCTTCGAGTAGACGAGCTTGTCGAATACCGCGTGCTTGAGCTTGAGTGCCAGTCCGGGGCCACCCTTTTCGAGGGATTCGCTGTATTCGATGGCTGTGGCCGCAGCCTTGTCGAAAATGCTGCCCTTGCCGCCGTCGACGGCTTTCTGGCGAGCCGAGTTGTAGACCTTCTCGAACACGCGGGGCACCGACAGGATGAAGTTGGGCTTGAAGCCGGCGAACTGCTCGAGGAGCGTCGTCAGATCCGACGTGTGGGCGACGGTGACCTTGGCGTCGAAAGCGCCGAACGAGATCGCTCGCGCGAACACGTGGGCGAGCGGCAGGAACATCAGCGTCTTCTTGCCGGGGACCATCGACTCCGGCATCGCCAGGCGGCAGGCGTTGGACTCGGCGTAGAAGTTGGAGTGCGTCAGCTGGACACCCTTGGGGCGTCCGGTGGTTCCGGAGGTGTAGATAAGGGTCGCGGGCGAGGCTGCGGTGACCTGGTGACGACGAGTGTGCAGTTCTTCGTCGGTGATTGCGGAACCGCGGCTGGACAGCTCGTCGATCGCACCCGACTCGATGACCAGGACTTCGCGGAGGGCTTCTGCGCCGTCGGTGACTTCCTTGTGGGTCTCCGCGTGCTTGGCCGTTTCGACGACCAGAAGCGTCGTAGCGGAATCCTCGAGGATCCACTGTGCCTGGTCAGGGGAAGAGGTCTCGTAGATCGCGACGGTGCATCCGCCGGCTGTCCAGATGGCGTAGTCGAGAACGACCCACTCGTAGCGAGTCGCGGACAGGATAGCGACGCGGTCGCCGAGCTCGACACCCGAAGCGATCAGACCCTTGGCAACTGCGGAGACCTGCTTCGCGAATTCAGCCGCGGTGACGTCGACCCATCCACCGTTCGACGGCCGCTTGAACGGCACGAATGTGGGGTCTTCTTCTGCATGACGGAACACGGAGTCGGCCATTGAAACGTTCTCCGGAATTGAGAACGACTGTGGAACTGAGAACTCGCGCACTATTGACCCCTCCAGTGACTACTGACATTTCTGATGTGCATTGCATCACATTAGTCGTCATTTTGCACTGTCGTTACTATTCGGTAGAACTGGTCGGGCGCTGACCTGCAGTTTAGTGTGACCGGCTGTTTACAGGTACTCAGGCGACGTCTTGGAGCGTGCGGCCGTGCACGGACAACCAGCGGCGAATTGCGTAGTCCAATCGGTCCGGATCCACGCCGAGTTGCTCTGCAGTAGCTGCAAGGATCTCCGAGGTGTCTCCCGGCAGTTCGGTGGTGCCGAGTGTTGCGCTGATGAAGGTGTCGGCGGCGGTGCCCAGATCGGTGTGGGGGATTCCGGCCAACATCAACAGGTGCGCCCAGGTCACTTCGGAACCGTCTCCGCAGGCGTCGACCCAGGCGTGGTGAACGGCATCGAGAGCGTTGTCGGAATCAGCAGCGGACAGCAGGTCCTCGACGCTGTTGATCCGCAAGTGATGGAGTTTCTCGGCGACCTGTTGGATGTGCCGTGCCTCGATCGGGACACCCGTCGCCGTGTAGCGACGCTTGTACGAGCCGATCTTGCCTGCCCACTGGTCCGAACTGCCGGCTTCCTCGAAGGTGCGGAGTAGTTCGCGTGCGCCATCCGTGACGGGTTTGTCCTCGCGAGCTTTCCGGTAGGCCAGGTAGCGATCGACGACGGTCACTTCGCTGTGACCCGAAGTGGACTGAACGGATTCGATGATGCACAGGGCGAGGCTCTGTCGATAAGCGTCTGACGCAACCCAGGCGGACGGGTCGCCCAGGCGGTCACGGCACGCAGCTGCGACGGCGTCGACGGTATCGGTCGAGATGGTCACGGTTCCTCCAGAAAGCCGAATTCTTTTTGTTCCATTTGGGCTATCGGCACCGAGGAGCGAAATGTTGCACACATCACAAATTCTCAGAGATCTCTTGGACTGTGCTCAGGCTGGAGAGGTGTGCACTCAGGCGAGGAAGGACAGCACTTCGTCGTCGCTGAGTTGATGAAAGTCCTCGAATGCAGCACCGACGCCGCCTAACAGGGCAGGAACGAACGGGCAGACGACCCGATCGGCCGAGCACGAGACCACTCTCATGGCTTCGGGGGAGGCTACTGGGACCGCGACGATCACGGAGGCAGCACCCGCGGTGCGCGCGCATCGGCAGGCAACGGCGGCACTCGCGCCCGTAGCCATTCCGTCGTCGACGATCACCGCAGTGCATCCGTGGAGGGAAACCGGGGTCCGTCCCTCGCGTAGGAGATGCGCCCGCCGTTCCAATTCGGTTCGCTCGTCGTGTTCGACGGCGGCGAGTTCTCTTTTCGAGACGCGAACCGCTGCGATGACGTCGTGGTTGAGGACTCGCACCCCGCCCTCGCCGATAGCGCCCATCGCGAGTTCCGGGTTGTACGGACTACCGAGCTTGCGCACCACCACGATGTCCAGCGGTGCATTCAGTGCTGCAGCAACCTCGGCTGCGACGGGTACTCCGCCGCGTGGGAGTCCGAGAACGACGGGCTTGTCGATACGCAAGGTCTCGAGCCGCCCGGCCAGAAATTTGCCGGCGGAAGATCGATCCCGATACTGGGTCACTGCGTTGTCCTCGAGAAGCTCGAACCCCGACCAGTTCGACGCTACTCGCTGCAGGTCACCGCGACGAGACTGTGAACCTCCGCAGCGCGAGAGCAGGATTCTTCTCGCGTACCTCGGCGATGCGAGCAGCCGAAACGAGTGCGGTGGCGACCCCGACCTGCTCGCCAAGGGAACACATCACGACGCCCATCGGGTCGACGATCATGCTGGCACCCGCGCCGCCGCGCGCGCTCTGATCTGCCGCAGCGATGTACATCGTGTTCTCGATGGCCCGGGCGCGCACGAGAGTGGTCCAGTGGTCTTCCTTGAGCGGCCCGGGCACCCACTGGGCGGGCAGGAGCAAGACGTCCGCGCCGACGTCGACGATGCGCCGGGTGACTTCCGGGAAGCGCAGGTCGTAGCAGGTCTGGAGGCCGAAGGTCAGGCCGTCGCACCCGAAAGTCTGCGGTTCGGTGATGTCACCCGCGCGGATCACGGCCGATTCCTGGTAGCCGAAGGCGTCGTAGAGATGCAGTTTGCGGTAGGTCGCCACCAGTTCGCCGTTGGGGTCCACCGCGACGAGGGTGTTGGAGATTCTGCTCACGTCGTCGATTCGCTCGTTCATTCCTGCCACGAGGAAGATTCCGAACTCCGCGGCGACCGCCGCCAGTGCCGAACCGAATTCGCCGTCCAGGGCCTCCGCGGACTCGATCAGTCGCTCGTCCGTCTTCGGGGCGGTGAACATCGAGTACTCCGGCGCCACGACAACTTTCGCGCCCCGTGCTGCTGCGTCGGAAGCCAGTGATCGCAGTGATTCGAGGTTGGCTTTCTTGTCCGTCCCCGGAGCGAATTGGGCAATCGCGACAACGGTCTGGGAGGGGGTGGCTGTGGTGGCTGCGGTCATGCTTCCTACGCTAGGCGAAACCCGCTGGGAGGGTGGATCTGTCGTAAATGCACCCCCGGTATGTCGTCGTGTCTATACTCTATCCGCTAAACTGCTGGTCAAATGAGTGATATTGAGCGTGACCCCGAACCCCCAACATTTGCCGACCTCGACATCGATGATCGGGTACTGAAGGCACTGTCAGACGTGGGCTACGAGTCGCCCTCGCCCATTCAGGCTGCCACCATTCCGCCACTGCTCGAAGGCAAGGACGTCGTCGGTCTCGCACAGACCGGTACCGGCAAGACCGCAGCCTTCGCAGTTCCCGTTCTGTCGCGGATCGACACGTCGATCAAGCAGACCCAGGCGCTGGTGCTTGCTCCCACGCGTGAGCTGGCGCTTCAGGTTGCCGAGGCATTCGGCAAGTACTCCGCCCACATCCCCGGACTCAACGTCCTGCCGATCTACGGTGGCCAGAGCTACGGCGTCCAGCTGTCCGGCCTGCGCCGCGGTGCGCACGTCGTCGTCGGCACCCCGGGTCGAGTCATCGACCATCTCGAAAAGGGCACCCTGGACCTGACCAATCTCAAGTACCTCGTTCTCGACGAGGCCGACGAGATGCTCAAGATGGGTTTCCAGGAGGACGTCGAGCGCATCCTCCGCGACACCCCCGGCGACAAGCAGGTTGCCCTGTTCTCGGCAACGATGCCCGGCTCGATTCGCCGGATCTCGAAGCAATACCTGAACAATCCGGTCGAGATCACCGTCAAGTCCAAGACGTCGACCGCCTCGAACATCACGCAGCGCTACATTCAGGTTGCTCATCAGCGCAAGCTCGATGCACTGACCCGAGTCCTCGAGGTCGAGGCTTTCGAGGCGATGATCATCTTCGTCCGTACCAAGCAGGCCACCGAAGACCTGGCGGAGAAACTGCGGGCCCGCGGGCACTCGGCTGCCGCGATCAACGGCGACATCGTGCAGGCACAGCGTGAGCGGACCATCGGTCAGCTCAAGAACGGCGCCCTCGACATCCTCGTCGCGACCGACGTTGCTGCTCGAGGCCTCGACGTGGATCGCATCTCCCACGTCGTCAACTACGACATCCCCCATGACACGGAGTCGTACGTTCACCGCATCGGTCGTACCGGCCGCGCCGGTCGTCAGGGTGACGCGTTGCTGTTCGTCGCTCCGCGTGAGCGTCATCTGCTCAAGTCCATCGAGAAGGCGACGCGTCAGCCGCTTGCGGAGATGCAGCTTCCCAGTGTCGACGACGTCAACGCCCAGCGTGTGACCAAGTTCGGTGACTCCATCACCGAGAGCTTGGCATCGGAGAATCTCGCGATGTTCCGCAAGATGATCGAGGACTACGACCAGGAACATGACGTTCCGCTCATCGACATCGCTGCCGCCTTGGCGCTGCAGTCGCGCGACGGTGAGGCATTCCTGCTCGCTCCCGAGCCGCCGGCACCGCCGCGTCGTGAGCGTGAGCCCCGTGAACCTCGTCCCCCTCGCCGTTTCGACGACGGCCCGGCTCCTCGCTCGCGTGGACCCGAGGGTCAGGAATTGGCCGCGTACCGCATCGCAGTCGGCAAGCGTCATCGCGTCGTGCCCGGTGCCATCGTCGGTGCAATCGCCAATGAGGGCGGGCTTCGTCGAAGCGACTTCGGGCACATCAGCATTCGCCCGGATCACAGCATTGTCGAGTTGCCGGCCGACCTCTCCAACGAGACTCTCGAAGCTCTGCGTCGCACACGCATCTCCGGCGTTCTGATCCAGCTGCAGCCTGATTTCGGCCCGCCGCAGGGACGTCCGAGTGGGCGTGGCGACCGTGGTGGCCGCGATGATCGCGGTGGACGTGACGACCGCCGTGGTGGCGGACGCGAACGCTACAACGACTGACGCACAGCCTTCAACGTCTTGACGTGAAGACTGAAACAGGCGCTGCCCTCCGTGAGGAGGTCAGCGCCTGTTTTTGTGGGGAGGCGGCCGGGGCGGGCAGTATCAGATCGGCGTCGGTTCGAGGGCGCCGTTCTTCCTCGCGTTGGTGTCGAACTGCGTGCGGTACAACTCGGCGTAGCGACCACCGCGTACAAGCAGTTCTTCATGGTTGCCGCGCTCGATGATTTGGCCTGCCTCGACGACAAGGATCAGGTCGGCTGCCCGGATTGTGGACAAACGGTGTGCGATCACCACAGCAGTCCGCCCGGCGAGCGCTTCGCCGAGTGCTTCCTGAACCGCGGCTTCCGACGTCGAGTCGAGATGCGCGGTGGCCTCGTCCAGGATGACGACGCGAGGCTGGGCCAGGAGCAGTCGTGCGATGGTCAGGCGTTGACGCTCACCGCCCGATAGGCGGTATCCGCGTTCACCCACCACTGTCTCCAATCCGTCGGGTAGCGACGCAACCAGGTCGGTGAGCCGTGCTCGCTCCAGAACCTCACGCAGATCTTCTTCGGTGGCATCCGGTCGCGCGAGGAGCAGGTTGGATCGAAGGCTCTCGTGGAACAGGTGCCCGTCCTGCGTGACCATGCCGACGGTTTCACGGATGGAATCGGAACTGAGGTCTCGGACGTCGACGCCGCCCAGCTCGACCGATCCGGAGTCGATGTCGTAGAGGCGCGGAATCATCTGCGCCACGGTCGACTTTCCGGCACCGGACGTGCCGACCAGGGCGACCATCTGTCCCGCTTCGGTGCGGAACGAGAGGTCGTGCAACACGTCCTCGCCGCCGCGGGTGTCGAGGATCGCGACCTCCTCCAGCGAAGCGAGTGACACCTTGTCGGCAGAGGGGTAAGCAAAAGTGACGTTCTTGAACTCGACGGATACCGGGCCCTCCGGCACCGTGCGTGCGTCGGGCTTCTCGGTGATGAGTGGTGCCAGATCGAGAATCTCGAATACCCGCTCGAAGCTGACCAGAGCGCTCATGATGTCCACCCGGGCGCTGGCCAGTGCGGTCAACGGCGAGTACAGCCTCGTGAGCAGCAGCGCCATCGCGACGACGGCGCCTGCATCCAACTGACCGCGCAGCGCGTAGAAGCCGCCGAGGCCGTAGACGAGGGCAAGGGCAAGCGCGGAGACCAGCGTCAGTGCTGTGACGAAGACGGACTGCAGCATCGCGGTCCGGACTCCGATGTTGCGCACACGCCTGGCACGAACCGCGAACTCCGCAGACTCTTGCGAAGGGCGACCGAACAGCTTGACCAGAGTCGCGCCGGGAGCGGAGAACCGTTCCGTCATCTGGGTGCTCATCATCGAATTATGGTTGGCAGCTTCACGATTGAGTGCCGCGAGTTTTGCGCCCATCCGCCGTGCGGGGATCACGAAGATGGGGAGAAGTACCAACGCGAGCACGGTGATCTGCCACGAGATCCCGAGCATGACGATCAGCGTGATCACCAGCGTGACCAGATTGCTGACCACTCCGGACAATGTGTCGCTGAAGGCGCGCTGAGCGCCGATGACGTCGTTGTTGAGACGGCTGACGAGCGCTCCGGTTCGAGTTCTGGTGAAGAACGCGATCGGCATCTTCTGGACGTGATCGAAGACGGTGGTGCGCAGATGCAGGATCAGATCTTCACCGATGCTGGCCGAGAGCCACCGGGTCAACAGGCCCAGCGCGGCCTCGAGAATTGCGACCAGTGCGATCAGGGCGGCAAGTTTGACGACCACGTCGACGGCGTCGCCGCCGACTATCGCGTTGACCACGCGCCCGGCGAGGACGGGTGTTGCCACGGCAAGCGCAGCCGTGACGACGCTCAGTACGAGGTACCAGCTGAGATTGCGTTTCTGCGGGACTGCGAATGTCGCGATCCGCTTCAGTGTCGCCTTCGAGAACGGGCGCCGATCTTCTTGCGCGTGCATCGCGTTGTACATCGCGTTCCACGCGGTGACTTCCATACTCATGACTTCGCCCCTCCGGTCGCCGGCTACGAAGATTACGCGGCCGGTACGACACGAAGGTAGAACCTAAACCAAACTTCAGGTCAAGTGTGGCCTCAGCGGGCGACGTCGACCACCACTCGCGGAGGATCGCTGAGCGTCGTCACCGTGAACGGCTGCTTCTCGGTCACCCCGATGAACGACTGCGTGACTCCTTCGAACACGTTCGACCCATTGACCTCGGTCACGACTCCGCCGACGCCGGGAACCGGGTTGGGGCCGGAGTACTGTTCGACTCCGCTGTCGAAGGGATAGGCGGAACCGTCGATCAGGACCTGGATCACTGCGGCGCCCTGGATGTTCACGGGCTTTCCGCTGCCTTCCTGCGTGGCCGCGTCGACGTACTTGACGCGCCATCCGGGTGTGCCGGTGCCGCCCATCTCGTAGACGACGCGATCGAATCCGTCGTGCTCGCCCACGCGGACGTCGACGACGGTGAGCTTGGATTCGGTGCCCGCTGCCGATGTCTTGTCGGAGCTGTCCGTCGGGACTGGTTCTGTGGTCGACGCTGCGGCACTCGAAGTCGAGGTGACGGCCGAGGTGGCTGCCGTGGGAGTGGTCTCCGCGTCCTGCGAACAGGCAGTAAGGCTCACGCCCACTGCGATGGCAGCGACAGCGGCAAATGATCTCGTCCGGTTCGTTGTCATGACTCGATCGTAGGGCTCGCGTGATCGGGTTCCGCGGCGGCGGTGCCCGGAGTTATCTAACCGATATCGCCGTCGACGTAGAGCCACTTGCCATCCGTTCGCGCAAATCGACTGCGTTCGTGGAGCATTCCCCGCTCGCGCCCGAATGCGTAGTGAGCGCGAAATTCAACGACGCCGTCGGAATCGAACAGGCCACCTCGTTCGGTGTCCAGGATCTCCAACCGGAGCCAATTCTGGTTGGGATCGAGATCGAGTTCGGTGGGGCGATTGTCGGGATGCCAAGTCCGCGTGAGGTATTCGTCGTCCATCACAGTGAAAGCCGTGTAGCGCGAACGCATCAGGGTTTCGGCGGTCGGGGCATGTGCCGCCCCGCTGAGGTACTTGCCGCAGCACTCGACCAACGCGTTGCCGCTGCCGCACGGGCACGGATCGTTCGGTCGGGGTGTGGTGGGGCGGCTCGAGGTCACCGCCCCATTACAGCACGGGTTCTCAGACCAGCTTGTGTTCGCGGTTCTCCCAGTAGGGTTTGCGGAGGTCGCGTTTGAGGATCTTTCCGGTGGGATTGCGAGGAAGGATCTCGACGACGTCGATACTGGTCGGGCACTTGAACTTTGCGAGGCGTTCTTGTGTGTAGGTGATCAGTTCGGTTTCGTCGATCTGCGCATCGGCGGTGAGAACCACGACGGCCTTGACGGTTTCACCCCAGCGGTCGTCGGGAACGCCGATGACCGCGACCTCCGCGATTGCCGGATGCTCCACCAGTACGCGTTCGATCTCGGGGGAGTAGACGTTCTCGCCGCCGGTGATGATCATGTCCTTGAGACGGTCCTCGATGAACACGAAGCCGCCGGAGTCGGCGCGGCCCATGTCGCCGCTGCGCAACCATCCGTCGGCGGTGATGGTTTCGGCCGTCGCCTCGGGCTTGCCCAGATATCCGGGTGTGCACTGTTCGGATCGCCACCACAGTTCGCCGGTCGTACCGGTGGGCACGTCCTCGAGCGTGACGGGGTCCACCACGCGCATCTCGACGCCGGGGATCGCTGTACCTGCTGATGCCATGCGCTCGACCTGCGACTCGTCGCGGTGAACGTCCGGCATCAACGCGGTAATGACACCTGCCATTTCGGTCATGCCGTAGACCTGGACGAATTCGGTGTCCGGCCACGCTGCGAGTGCCGCTCGCAACAGTGGGAGCGGCATGGGGGCGGCGCCATAGGTGATGCGTTTGAGTGCCTTGAAGGCGGCGACTGCCTGCTCGCCGGCGGCCAGGACCCCGGCAATGACCGGTGGGACGAGGAAGGCGATGTTCGCTCCGGCGGCGAGACCGGCGAAGATCGACGGCCCGTCGGCTTCTCTGGTGAAGTGACAGCGTCCACCGGCGTGAATTGCCATGATGGCGTAGCACGTTCCACCGACGTGGAACATCGGCATCGCGATCAGAAATCGATGATCCTCGTGAGCCGGCAGGATTTCGAGAACACTGTTGCTGTGCGCGAACAGGTTTCGATGCGTGAGTTGGACACCTTTGGGTCGACCGGTCGTTCCGGAACTGTAGAGAACCAGAGCGGTGGCATCGGGGCTCACCTCGGGTCGGGAACTCAGCGGAGTGACCTCGTCGATCCACGGTTCGAACTCGTCGTGTTCACCGCCAACGGCGAAGATCGACTCGACGGCCGTCAATCGATCGCGCATGGCGACGATCTGGGGCAGGAGGTCGCTGCCGACGAACAGGATGCGTGCGCCACAGTCCGCGAGGACGTAATCCAGCTCTTCGCCCGAAAGTCGCCAGTTGGGAATGACATTCGCGGCCCCGAGTAGTGAGGCGGCGTACGTGACTTCGAGACAGGACAGATGATTCTTGTCGACGAAAGCGACAGTGTCGCCGGCACCGATGCCTGATTCGGCGAGGGCGGCGGCGATACGCAGGATGCGGTCCCGCCACTGGGCCCACGTGTATTCGGTCCCTTGGAAGGTCATCGCTGCTTGATCAGGCTTGACCGTCGCCCAGTGCTCTAGCCGATCGAAAATGATTCCAGCGGTGGCGTCGGACATTCGGCCGCCTCTCTCGTGTGATTGGTGTCACAAGGTTAGTGCGCGCCCGCCATTCATATCGCTGTTTCTCGCCAATGCACGCCCTTGGAGCGCCGTGAATTCTCAGACCCTGATCGGCTCGGCCGTGGATATCAGGGTGGTCCCCGATGGCGGGCGGGCCCCACACCCGACAGGATGGAACCAACCATTGCGGGCGTCCGTGTTTTCACGGGCGCCCGTCACGCCCGCAAAGTAGCACCGAAGTGAACAGGAAAGGCGATCATGAGTTCGCACGCCCAGGATGTCGCGGCCCGCGCAGTCGGCCTGTCCAAGACCTACGGCACCGGAGATACCCAGGTGCACGCCCTCAGTTCGGTGTCCGCAGATTTTGCCCGCGGTGAGTTCACGGCGATCATGGGGCCGTCCGGTTCCGGCAAGTCGACGCTGATGCATTGCCTCGCCGGTCTGGATTCCGCCAGTTCGGGTTCTGTCCTCATCGGCGACACGGAACTCACGACGCTCTCCGACAAACAGATGACGCAACTACGACGCGATCGCATCGGATTCGTCTTTCAGGCGTTCAACCTGGTGCCGACGCTGACGGCGCTCGAGAACATCACGTTGCCCCTCGACATCGCCGGACGCAAAGCGGATCAGACCTGGCTGAACAGCGTCCTGACCAAGCTGGGACTCGGGGATCGGCTCGATCACCGGCCGGGAGAGTTGTCGGGTGGTCAGCAGCAGCGTGTGGCGTGCGCGCGTGCGCTGGCGGGTCAGCCGGAGATCATCTTCGGCGACGAGCCGACCGGAAACCTCGATTCGAAGTCCTCCGGGGAGGTGCTCTCGATCCTGCGCGCAGCGGTCGACGAGTTCAACCAAACCGTGGTGATCGTGACGCACGATCCGCGGGCAGCGGCGTACGCCGATCGGGTCGTGTTCCTCGCGGACGGCAAGATCGTCGACGAATTGCGCGAGCCGACGGCGGATTCGGTCCTCGATCGGATGAAGCGCCTCGACGCTCCGCAGGCGGTCGTGAACGTGGAAGCCGGGGCTTGAGCACATGGCTTCGGTAAGCAACTCGCCGATGCGCAAGGTTTCCCTGCGCAACTTGGCGGCACACAAGGTGCGACTTGCGCTGACGGTTCTGTCCGTCGTGCTCGGTACGGCTTTTGTCGCGGGGTCCTTCGTTTTCACCGACACCCTCCAGAAGACCTTCGATTCGATCTTCGAGAACACTGCCCAGGGCGTCGACGTTCGGGTATCGATGGAAGACCGCAACACCAGCGGCGTTCCGGTGGAGGACGTCGACAAACTTGCCGCGGTTGACGGCGTCCGGGCGGTCGCGCCGGCCGTCAGCGGACAGATCGTCCTGATCAATGCAGACGGTGGTGCCGTTCAGACGGGCGGCGCGCCGAGTATCGGGCAGTCCTACCTACCTCCGGGCCAGGCGATTGCCGAACCCGACACCTTCGTCGAGGGCGCGCCTCCGACGCAGACCGGTCAGGTCGCGCTGAACACCAGCGCCGCCGAGCGCGCCGGTCTGAAGGTGGGGGACCCCGCCAAGGTTCTGGCTCCGGCCCGCGGAATCGTGGACGTGACGTTGTCCGGCATCTACGAAGGGGCCGGTAGTGACACCGGTGGATTCATCGGCGCGCTCTTCACCGACGAACAGGCTCGTGGACTTTTCACCGACGGCCGGCATGTCGAGTACATCGACGTCGCGGGCAACGGGGTCTCGCAGACGGAACTGCAGCAACGCGTCGAGCAGGTTTTCCCCGATCTCAAGGTGCAGACCGGTGACCAGGTTCGCGAGGAGACCAAGGCCGAGGTCGACTCGGCGCTGAGCTTCATCAACTACTTCCTGCTGGCGTTCGGTGCGATCGCTCTGCTCGTCGGCACGTTCATCATCTACAACACCTTCTCGATGATCGTGGCGCAGCGTCTTCGTGAGCTGGCGCTGCTGCGTGCGATCGGTGCGAGCCGAGCGCAGGTCGGTCGTTCGGTGGTCACCGAGGCGTTGGTGGTCGGGCTCATCGGCAGCATCATCGGTCTGCTCGGTGGTATCGGTCTCGCCTACGGATTGCGCAGTCTGCTCAACACCTTCGACGTCGGTCTGCCGGAAGGCCCGCTTCAGGTGGGCGCGCGCACGATCATCGTCGCGTTGGTGGTGGGCGTCGTCGTCACGACGCTCAGCGCTTACGCTCCCGCTCGGCGTGCGTCGAAGATCCCGCCGGTAGCGGCCATGCGTGAGGAGTTCGCCTCCACTGGCGACTCGCTGCGGGTGCGGACGCTGATCGGCGCGATCCTCGGCGTGATCGGTGTGGCACTGCTCGTGTTCGGCTCTCGCGGTACCGGCGGCGGCGCCGCTCTGATAGTCGGACTCGGCGCGTTCTCGTTGATCATCGCGGTTCTTCTCGGTGCTCCGGCGCTGTCGCGGCCGATCGTCGGTGCGCTCGGTGCCGTGTTCGCCAAGCCGTTCGGTGCCATCGGGCGGCTGGCTCGTACCAACGCGGTGCGCAATCCCCGTCGCACGGCCGCAACGGCATTCGCACTGACTCTCGGCCTGATGTTGGTGACCGTCATCGGAGTGTTCGGATCTTCGGCCAAGGCGAGCATCAATGCTCTTGTGGACGTGGGTGTCTCGGCCGACTACATCCTGACCGGTCCCAACGCGATCGGTGTGCCGCGCGGTGCGGCCGACGCCGTCCGGCAGGTGCCCGACGTGCAGAGCGCGACGTCCTTGCACGGAGTGCGCGCGAAGGTCGACGGTGAGGACGAGCAGGGCGCTTCGTTCGACGGTCCGATCGAAGGCGTGCTCGAGTACAAGATCCTCGAGGGCACGGTCGATCTGACCGGCAACAACATGCTCGTCTCGAAGTCGACTGCGGACGACAAGGGGTGGGCTGTCGGCTCGACTCAGACGCTCACCGGTCCCGGCGGCGTCGAGTACCAGACCGTTGTCGCGGGAGTGTTCGAGGACAACCAACTGATCGGTTCGTGGATCGTCTCGGACGAGGCGTACCGGAAGCTGATGCCGGCGGAGAGCCTGCCGGACTTCGTGGTTCTGGTGAAGGCGAAGCCGGGGGCGGATCTGACGACGCTGCGATCCGAACTCGAAACGGCGACGGAGAAGTACGTTGTCGTCCAGGTGCAGGATCGTGAGGAGTTCAAGGGAACCCAGGGGCAGCAGATCAACACGTTGTTGGCGATCCTCTACGGTCTCCTTGCACTCGCGGTCGTGATCGCGATCCTCGGCATCATCAACACGTTGGCACTCTCGGTGGTCGAGCGGCGACGAGAAATCGGAATGCTGCGAGCCGTCGGCATGCAGCGAGGACAGATGCGACGCACGATCTACCTCGAATCGGTGCTCATCGCGGTGTACGGCGCTGCAGTCGGAGTTGTTCTCGGCATCGCGTTCGGTTGGGCGTTCGTCAGCACTCTCGCGGATCAGGGCCTCGACAAGATCACGATCCCGTGGGGTCAGGTAGTCGGAATGCTGATCGGCTCCGGTGTGGTCGGCGTCTTGGCGGCGCTGTGGCCGGCCAACAGAGCGGCCAAGACGAAGCCGCTGGAGGCGATTGCGGACATGTAGGGCCTTCGGCCCCGTGCGCACTTTTGGTAGCGGTAACAGCCGAAAGTGCGCACGGTACCGTTGCCGCATGAGCACCCTTCAAGAAGTCGGCGAACGTGAATCCTGGCGCTGCTGGCTGTGCGACGAACCGGTCGACCCCGACATGTCCGTCAACGATCCGCGTGGCCCGAGCATCGACAGCATCAACACCGCAAAAAAGGGTGGCAAGACCAAAGGTGGCGTCGAACGTCTGGCACATCGCGCATGCAACACCAAAAAGGGTGCGGTCAAACCTGTTGTGGAATGGCCGGATCGGCTGTTCGTCGTCGATCCCGCTCCGATCATCGGGGTCGTGGAGCAGCTCGAGCGCAAGGGTGGCCGCGTCGCCGTCGCTCGCTGCCCCGGCAAGGACGACGCCCAGGAAGCCTCCGACTGGCTGATCGATCGGTTGTCGCGTCTGGCTCCCGCGTTGAACGTCGAAACGAGCATCGACGCCGCGGGTGGGGGTTACCTGTTGGTCCTCAAAACCGTGTAGGAGCGCAGTTCGGGGGCCGTCTTTCGCGGTACCTGTTCCGCCTCCAGTGTCGTCGGGGTACGGTCGAACCGAACATGAATCCGGTTTCGAGTGCGAAGGAATTCCGATGAACCTGGCATTGACCGACGAGGAACTAGCGTTCCGCGACGAGATGCGGACGTTCTTCCGTACGCAAATCCCCGCGGACATCAGGGAGGCGTACGCCCACGGCGAGGAGTTGGGGCGCGACCGTATGGTCGAGGCGCAGCAGATCCTCAACGCTCACGGTCTGGCGGTGCCGCACTGGCCGGTCGAGTGGGGCGGCAAGGACTGGACCCCGGTCCAGCACAACATCTGGCTCGACGAACTCCAGCTCGCGTCTGTCCCCGAACCGTTGGCGTTCAACGCCAACATGGTCGGTCCGCTCATCGCGGCCTTCGGCTCGCAGGAGCAGAAGGAGAAGTTCCTTCCGGCGACCGCGAACCTCGACATCTGGTGGTGCCAGGGATTCTCCGAACCCGAGGCCGGCTCCGATCTCGCTTCGCTCAAGACTCGCGCGGTCCGCGACGGAGACGACTGGGTCATCAACGGCCAGAAGACGTGGACGACGCTGGGACAGTACGCCGACTGGATCTTTTGCCTCGTGCGTACCAACCCCGATGCGCCCAAGCGCCAGGCGGGCATCTCGTTCATCCTCGTCGACCTGAAGACGCCTGGCGTCACGGTCCGCCCGATCAAGCTGATCGACGGCGGCTACGAGGTCAACGAAGTGTTCTTCGAGGACGTCCGCGTCCCGGGGGAGAACCTGGTCGGTGAAGAGAACCAGGGCTGGGGTTATGCCAAGTTCCTGCTCGGCAACGAGCGCACTGGTGTCACGCGCGTCGGTTTCTCGAAGGTTCGTCTCGCGCAGGCCAAGGCTCGCGCTGGCGAGGTCAAGGTCGGTAACGGAACACTGCTCGAAGATCCGCTCTTCGCTGCCCGCCTCGCCGAACTCGAAAACGAATTGCTTGCACTCGAGCTCACTCAGCTCCGGGTGGTCGCCAGTTCCGCTGACGGCCAGCCGAATCCGGCCTCGTCGCTGCTGAAGCTTCGCGGTTCCGAATTGCAGCAGGCGAGTGTCGAACTGCTGATGGACGTGGCCGGCCCCGATTCACTGCCGTACGACGCGGGCAGCGACATCGCCTCCGCGAGCTGGGCGCAGCACACTGCCCCGACGTACTTGAACTACCGCAAGGTATCCATCTACAGCGGATCGAGCGAAGTGCAGCGCAGCATCATCGCCTCCTCGATCCTCGGATTGTGAGGCGTGGCATGGACTTCGAACTCAACGACGAGCAAAAACTTCTCCGCGATACCACCAAGGATCTCCTCGCGCGCAGCTACGACGCCGAGAAGCGCAATGCGATCATCGACTCCGATCCCGGGTGGAGCCCGCAGGTCTGGAAGCAGTTGGCCGAGGTCGGCTTGCTCGGCCTGACGTTCTCCGAGGACGACGGCGGCATGGACGCGGGGCCGGTGGAAATCGGCGCGGTCATGACCGAGATCGGTCGACGCTTGGCTCCCGAGCCGGTACTCGACGCGGTCGTGACGCCGGGCGGCCTCATCTCCGAAGGTGGCAGCGCAGAGCAGCGGTCGTCGATCCTTCCCGGTGTTGCCGAGGGCGTCACGTTCCTGGCGTTCGCCGATCAGGAACCCGGAATCCGTTGGCCGGCAACCGAACGTGCGACAGCCGCGGCGCAGGTCGACGGCGGTTGGGTCGTGACAGGGATCAAGAATCCCGTCGGGCACGGCGCGACGGCGGACATCCTCGTCGTGAGCGCTGCGCTCCCCGGCGGTGGCGTCGGACTGTTCCTCGTCAAGAACGATGCCTCCGGTTTGGTGCGCAAGTCCTACGCCACTCACGACGGTCTGCGCGGTGCGCAGATCGAGTTCACCGACACGCCGGCCGAAGCGCTCGGTGAGGGCGGCGACGCTTCCGCTCTGATCCAATCAGCGCAGATCCGTGAGCAGGCTGCTCTGTGTGCCGAGGCTGTCGGAGCGATGGAAGAGGCGCTGCGACTGACCACCGAATACCTCAAGACGCGTAAGCAATTCGGAGTTCCGCTCGCGAAGTTCCAGACGCTGACGCATCGCGCTGCCGACCTGTACGTCTCGCTCGAGTTGGCGCGCAGTATGAGTCTCTACGCGACGATGTCCCTTGCCGACGGCGTCGTCGATCCCGTGATCGCTTCGCGGGTGAAGTTGCAGATCGGGCGTTCGGCTCGGCTCATCGGTCAAGAAGCAATCCAGATGCACGGTGGTATCGGTATGACCGCCGAATACCCGGTGGGTCATTACGTGAGCCGACTCGTCGCCATCGAGCACACGCTCGGTAGCACCGAAGACCACCTTCGGGTGTTGGCTGCCGGTGTGGCTGATCACGAGATGGTCAGCGTGGTCTGACCTTTCACGACTCAGGTAGGGGTCGCACTCCGTTCGCGGGGCGCGGCCCCTTCGCCGTTCAGTGGTGATTACGCAGGACATCCAAGCGGAGACGGCGCTGCTCGATATTGGCGGCGCTGTCGGTGAACGCTTGTTTCCAGCCGGGGTCGCCCGTTCGGGACGCCGCGTCGTGCAGAAGCGGAATCGCGTCGAAAGGGAAGCGCGCCTGCACACTTCGCAGGGTGGAGAAGTGACTGTGGCGCGAGTGGATGCCCAAGTCCTCGCCTGTCGCAGCATGCTCCAACGCTTCGTTTTCCAAGGCATTCAACAGTTTTTCGGCGACGGCCAGTGGCCATGGGCGGTCGATGCCGTCGAGTAGCGCGCTGCCGTCGACTCCCAGAAGGTACTCGTCCGCGTGTCCGGCGACGATGTACTCGACGCGCTCGCGCGGGTCCGCGATGGCGACGATTCTGCGGTCCGTCGTGCGCCCGTCTCGCTCCAGAAATGCCGACGCCCATGCCGTATTCTTCTGGAGAACGGTTGCCGCAGTCCATGATTCGATCATCACGTCGCGCCACTGCTTCTCGATGGGGATGGTGAGGGCGCCGCGCGGTGAACCGGCCATCGATTCCCAGAGCGTCAGGGGAGTGGCGGTCACGACTTGCCGCAACCACCAGCGCCGGATGCCTTTGTTCTTGTAATGGACGTCTTCGATGCCGTCTCGGAATGCGAGGTCGTCGAGCGAACCCGGCAATCGGACGGCCAGGCGGGGTCGCAACGGCTTCGTCTCGAGCCGCACCCACGACTGAGCGCGAGTGACCATGCGAGAGGCAAACGGAGATCGGGGGAGTTGCCGCAGGAGTTGAATTGCGCGCTCACGGACCCGCACGGCTGAATCCTCGAGTGCGCGCTCGAGGAGGGCGTAGTCGTGTTCACCCAGCCCGACGTCGAGATGGTCGAGAAAATGCAGGCGGCTTGCCGTGGCCTCGTCGTCCCAAGCGATCTCGAGCTCTTCGCTCGCCAGTTCCGGGTCGACCGTACGTATGTAATCGAACCAGGCCGTACGGTCGGCCGGATCGGGCGAAAGCCACAGCTCGTCCCGGCGTGATCCGATTCGTCGTAGCTGGGCCCAATCCGGATTCTGCTCCGCCAGATACTGCCCACGTCGACCGGCGAGGCGTAGTAGCGCTTCGCGGTGCTCGGGATACTTCATCGCGGCTTCCATGAAGAGCGGAACGCTGGCAGCGGGCGCGAGGAATCCGCGTTGGTCGGCCATTGCGAACCATTCCGCGAGAGTCCAGGAGCGAACCTGCAACAAGGACTGAAGTTGTTCGATCGCGAGGTCGGGAAGCAGCGGTTGAACCGCTGGACCAGTCTTCGATGCACGCGAGTGACCTGCGTGCGCGTCTAATCGCAGGGAGGTCACCCGCCTACGGTATGGCAGGGGTGCGTAGAGCTCAGGGGCAGGGGTCGGGCGCGTGTCGGCAGATTCTGGAACAGTGGTAACCGGCGACCACCAGGAGGCGTGAGATGACAGACGGAACTGACGACGTCTTTGTCGTGGCGTCGGTGACCGAACGGCGAACGCTGATCTCCACGCGGGTGAGGGAGTGGTGTGCGGCGGGGACCGTCGAGTCGAACCGACCGGAGTTGTCCGACGACGTCGCACTGCTGATTGCCGGTGGCTATGCGGACGAGTCGACGCGATCGATCCTGGCGAACCGGCGCAGTGTCGGGCGCTCGTTCCCGGAGATCGGCGGCTTCTCGGAGTTGCGCTACCTCACCGACGAACTGGCCCGCACCAGAGCCAGACTGGTCGCGACCCGCATCGGTCCTGTTCAGGTAGTCCTCGAACGGCGGGTGCAGACGCTCGACAAGCGCGTGCAGTCGATGCGTTCGGCGATAGTGCATTCCAATCGTCACTTCGCGAGCAGCGTCCGTGCCATTCGCAAGGACCGTCGCGACGGCCTTCATCTCGATGTCGAGCAACGTGAGGCACTTTTTGCCGGGCTCACCCGCACCCCGGTTCCAGCCAAGCTGCCGGTGGGGTTGGGGGTCGTGGCAAGTGGTGGAAACGCTGCGCTCGACAAACTCGCCGCCCAGCTGGGGAAGGTCCAGGGAACCGGTGTCATCGCCGACGCGGGTAGGCGGATCGCGGAGGTCCTCGACGGACTGGTCGATTCCGAGCCCGAAGGACGTGCAGGGGAGTACGACGCTCTGCTTTACCTCGCCGGAAATCTGTTCGACCGGATCGAAAGCTCCAGCGCATGGCATTCCGACCACTTTGTCATCCAACGCCATCAACTCGACCTGGCCGACGAGATCACCCAGATCGCGGTCGATACCGTAGCGCTGCGTTCGATTCTCGCGGAGTTGGACGACGCGGCTGCGTTGGCACGCGACGAGGGGACCCGAGCCGGGATCGCTTCGCGCAAGGAAGCGCTCGGCGCGGTCTGGGACCAGTTGGTCGAACGCGTCGCGGCGCTCGCGCGGATCGGTGACCTGGTCGCACGGGCCGAGGATCAGTTGAGTTCGCAGCGCGCGGTTGCGCATGCAGCGAGCCTCGACAGCCGGATCGACGACCTACTTGCGCGCTCCGGTTCACGTGAACTTTCGGCCGCAAACACGCACTACGTCGGGGATCAATTCGACGGTGTGGAAGAGCTGATGTTCGCTCACCGCGCGGCTCTTTACGGGGACATTGCACTGCTGACCTCTGGGAACGAGCGTCGGGCGCCGTAGTCAGGCCGACGTCGGAGCTGTAAGGTCGGAGGTACTGACCGGCCGCACGATCGAAGAACAGGCCGAGAATTCGCTCCTTGCTCGACCCCGTGCCGATCCGGTGATGCGGGCGTATCCGCTTCAAGACAGGTCGATCATGGAAGACACCGCAAGCCGCGGCATCAATGCGTTCATTTCCGAAGCTACGCAGCGTGGGGGCAAGGCCGTCCGGCTCACACACTCGCGTCGTAATCCCGTCGAGGTGACGGGTGCAGACGGCACCAGTCGTATCGTCCGAGTGCGTTCGAAGCTCGAAGGCGACTGGCAGGCCAGGCGTCAAGACGAGTCGCTCGAGAGTGACGACACGCGCTCCGAGTTCTGGGTGTTCGTGGACCTGGCAGCAGATCCGCACGAGTTCTTCATGCTGCCCTCCAACGAGGTCGCCGACGACATCCGTGCCGAGGTCGACCTGTGGATCATGGACAGCCCCGGACGCAATCGCACCGGTCATCATGCGATCCCCCGCGGACGCGTCGTGCACGGCCATGATCGTTGGGACGCTCTGGGCCTCGCTGCCGTCAAGGATCCGAGCATTCACGTCGAGACACCGGTCGCAGCCAAGCGCAAGGCTTCGCCGGTCGCGGCGAAGAAGCGCCGCGCCAGCGGAGTCGAGGAGATCGAAGTTGTCGACAATCGCCTCGAGATGACGGCTGATTGCCACGGATACCGCTGGGTCGGACGCTTCGACGAAACCACCGAGGTGGTCGAGATCATGCGCGGACCGATGGAAGGCCGCCGGTTCCCCGATCCGACCGCCGCCGCCAATGCCGTCACCGGTCACATCTCAGGCGACACCGAGAGCCATGACGGCTGGTCGTTCTGGACGATCAACAACACTGCTCTCGGTGCCCATCTCAAAACTGCCTGATCTAGGCGCCGACTGCCGCCGACACCCGTTCGAGCGTGTCCAGTTCATTCGACGACAGCACGAGGTTCGGGGCGTCCAGTAGCGCGGGGAGCTGCTCCGGCCGGCTGACGCTCGCGATCGGTGCGGTGATGCCCGGTCGAGTCAGCAGCCAGGCCAGCGCGACGGTCGAGATCTCGGTGTCGTGTGCCTGCGCGATTGTCGCCAGTTCTGCGACGACGTCGAGTCCGGCGTCGCTGAAGTATCCAGCGGTCAGTCGTTCGCGGGAGCTGCCTTCGATGTCTGCGCGGGTCTTGTACTTTCCGGTCAGGAAGCCGGACGCGAGAGCGAAGTAGGGGAAGACGCTGATGTTGTTGTCGGTGGCGATCTCGGCGAGTTCAGGTTCGTACGACTTACGGTGCACCAGGTTGTAATGCGGTTGCAGCGCGATCGGCGCGGCGTAACCGTTCTCTTCGGTGATCCGCAACCACTCCCGGATGCGGTCGGGGCTGTAGTTGGAGATTCCGAGGTAGCGAACTTTGCCCGCGACGACCAAGGCATTGAAGGCTTCGAGCGTTTCTTCGAGCGGAGTCTGCGGGTCGTCGAAATGCGCGTAGTACAGATCAATGCAGTCCGTCTGCAGACGGCGCAGCGACGCCTCTGCTGCGGCTGCGATGTTGTCTGCCTTCAGCCCTTTGAAATCGGGATGGCTACCCACCTTGGTGGCGACGACGATGTCGTTCTGTAGTCCGCGATCGGTGATCCAATTCCCGATGATCGTTTCGGATTCCCCACCGGAATTTCCGGGAGCCGACGCCGTGTACGAGTCGGAGGTGTCGATGAAGTTTGCACCGGCTTCGGCGAACGAGTCGAGGATCTCGAAGGACGTCTTCTCGTCTGCGGTCCAACCGAAAGGGTTGCCGCCCAAGCTAAGTCGGAAGATGTCGAGGTCCGAATTTCCGATGATCGCCACTGTGTGGAACTCCCGTCGATGAAGGTGGTCGCTGCATCCCGCACCGTACCCTCTCATGGCACTGACGATGGCGCGCCCTCGCCAGGTTCGCCGAAAAATGTATCGGATCGTGATGGCCGCCGTCGGCGTAGGTTGGCCCCGAATACTGAATTCTTCGATGGACTACTGACAGGGCGATCGGCGCCGCGGGGCATCTGCTCGCAACAGAGCAGCACAATGACATCCTCGAAGGCGTCTGAGCGAAGTGCGGTCTGGAGACGATCCGGCGGTACGAATACAAATCGAGCGGCCCCGCATTTCGCGGGACCGCTCGACGTGCGGAGAAACCTACTGCGCGAGTGCGCGCTTCATGCCGCGTTCGACTGCTGCGATGATCTGCGGACGCAGTTCTGCGGCAGGCACGATCTCATCCACCGAGCCGACCTCTCGGGCCCGCTGGATGTTGTGGATCGCTTCGAATTCGGATGCCACTTCGCCGAGCTTGTCGGAGCGGACGGCGATGCGCTGAGCGTTCAGTTCGACGCGCAGATGTGCTTTCTCCGTGTCGTCCTTGGCTGCTGCCAAGTCTGCTTCGAGTTGCTGCACCTTCGGATCGTTGTTGGTGCGGGTGTTCACCTCGCGGGTGAAGACCACTGCGGCGGCCGGGGCGCCGCCGAGTACCGAGGCGAACGAACCTTCGACAGCAAGAACTTCCATGTTGTCGTTGAGCGCGCCGGAGAACACGACGAACGCGCCACCGTGGTAGCGGGAAACGACGCAGAACACGATCGGTCCGTCGAAGTTGACGATGGCGCGGCCGATTTCGGCGCCGTACTCGAGCTGGATGTTGCGCAGCGACTCCGGTGAACCGTCGAAGCCGGACAGGTTGGCCAGCACCACGATCGGACGGTTGCCGCTCGCAGCGTTGATCGCGCGGGCCGTCTTCTTCGACGAGTTCGGGAACAGCGTTCCCGATGTCCAGGTGTCGGGTCCGTCGGCGGGGAAACGACCCTTACGCGGGATCGCGCGGGACTCGATGCCCACCACCGTGACGGGATGTCCGGCGAGGTGCGCGTCCAGAACGACCGAGGTGTCGGCGCCGGCCATGTCGGCCCAACGCTCGAGTACCGAGTGGTCCTGGTCGACCACCGAACGCATCACGGTTCGAATGTCGAAGGGCTTCTTGCGATCCGGGTTCTTCGCCGAGGAGAAGATGTCGCCGACCGTCTCGAAGTCGCTCGACGGGTGGGTGTGCGGGAAGCTACGCACGTCGCGATCGACGGGGTCCGTGGTCGCCGCGCGCCTCGGGAACCGTTCGCCGGGAGCGAGGTACGAGTGTGCGTAGTGACGGAACAGGATCTCGCACGCCGCGGTGAGGTCGGGGGCCCAGTACTGCGCCTGGCCGTTGGGGCCCATGACGCGGTCGTAACCACCGATACCGAAGTTGTCTTCGGCCGACACACCGCCGGAGTAGTCGAGAGACTGCTTGCCGGTCAGCACCATTGCGCTGTCCGGGGTCATCACCAGAATGCCCTTGGTGTGCATCAACATGGTGGCTTCGGCGTTCCAGTAAGGCTGAGCGCCGACGTTGATTCCCGTGACGACGATGTTGATCTCGCCGCCGTTCTGGGTGAACGTGATGATCCGGCGCAGACCACGCGAGACCCAGTCCATGTTCTCGGTGCCGCTCTCCATCGAGATGGTGGCACCCGAGGACAGTGCGAACCACTCGACCGGAGCGTTCAACTTCTCGGCCAGGTCGATGGCGGCTACCACGCGTGAGCACTCGGCCTCGGCGACAGTACCGAGCGCCTTGGTCGGATCACCGAAAAGCGCTACGCGGGTCATTCCCTCGGGATAACGCGGCGTCGGAGTGTTCACGAGGCCGACGACGATTCCGGCCTTGTTGAGTCCGTACGGACGCTCGACGGGGGACAGGACGCCCGCTTCGTCGAAGTCGTGCTCGACGAAGGTGCCCTTGGTACCGGTCAGGAGCGGAATCAGCTCGTACGGGTACACCGTGCCACGTGCCCGCGAACTCTGAACCTTCTGCGCATAGGCGTCGAGGGGGAGCAGAGGTTCGGTGGGGGGAGTGGTCTTGTTGATGACCACACCGGCACCCGCGCGGTAGGAGAAGCGCAGCGCAACTTCCTTGGGTGCGCCACCCTTCCGGTCCTTCAGGCGGGTGATGAGCGTGATCTCTTCGATCCCGGCACCGACGGTCAGTCGGGCTGCGTTCTGAGCGATCACCGAGAAGCGTTCGCTGGGAACGTCGGCGACCGGCCACACGTAGAGCACGACGCGGTTGGCCGCGAGTCGACGCTTGTCCCCGCGCTGGGACTGCGCACGGCGGATGCCGTCGAGGCAGGCGGCAAGAGTGCGCTCGATGGCCGGCAGAGCAACCATCTGGCCTTCGTCGTCGAGTTGCGGTGTCACGTCGCGGATTTCGGCCAGAGCGATCAGACGCTCGTCCTTCGGGTTCTCCTTGGCGGAGAGGTGGAACAGGTAGGTGTTCTCCGGAGCCGGGAGACGCTTTCCGTTGAAGTTCTTCAGGCGCCACATGTCCAGACGCTGACCCGTGAGCGGGTGCATGTCGCGAATGATGTGGTCCTCGACCAGTTCACCGTCGACCGGACGGAAGGTGACCCATCGGACCGGATCCCCGTTGGGGTTGCAGATGATCACCGTGGCGCGCCGTGAACGGGTGATCGTCTCGTTGCGCGAGAGTTCGGTACGCAGCGTCTCGACGAGCGTGTCGCCGTCAGCGGGCTGATTCGGCCAGTCGAGGTAGATGTCGACCACCAGGCCGCGACCCGACGGAGCATCCTGCGCGATCGTGGCGACATCGTCGAGAGCGGTTCCGAGAGCATCGAATTCGGCCACCGTCGAGACCAGGTGCAGACCGTCGCCCTTCAGATCGAAGTTACCGGTTACGAAACGGCGGTCGACGTGCTCGAAAACGCGGACGTCCTCGAATGAGTGAATCTTGTAGTAGCGACGTGTGATGACCTCGAGCAGTGGTCCGCCGTCGCGGTTGCCGAGG
The DNA here is from genome assembly GCF_053608585.1 of Rhodococcus sp. NPDC055024. NCBI lineage: Bacteria > Bacillati > Actinomycetota > Actinomycetes > Mycobacteriales > Nocardiaceae > Rhodococcus > Rhodococcus sp. NPDC055024. Next base: position 7,269 of record NZ_JBSGVT010000020.1, on the reverse strand, counting down.
CCGATCTTTCGACCCAGCAGGTCCAGGAGCGGTTCGGGGGTGGCGACGAGGTTGGCGATCCGCTCGTTGAAATCAGCAGCGTCCGGCTGCTCTTCGAGGTAGGCGAGGTTGCCGCGTACTCCGTCGTAGACGTCTTCGCGAACCTTACGGATTCGCGGCTCGTCGAAGAACCGGAAACGAAGGTTGCGGGCGACGTCGCCGATGACGGGGTAGCGGACCTGCGTCGCGACGATGAGTCGATCGAGAACCTCGTTCAGCTCCTGAGCCGAGCAACCGGGAGCCTTGTCGCCGACCAGCCAGCCTTCGAGAAGTGCTGCAATGACCGGGATCTGGGCTTCCATCCGCTGCAGAGCCAGGAAGAGTCGGTAGACCGCTTCCTCGACTGCCTGGCGATCTTCCAGATCGGTGACGTCGTAGTGGCGAAGTGCGCGTTCGAGTCTCGTGCGGAACGACGCGGGCAAACCTTCACGCTCGGCGTCGAGCGAGTGCAGGAAGGTGTGGAAGTGCTCGCGGGGGCTGTGGACGGATTCGTCCTTCGCCGACTCACCCGAGGTGGGCTTGTTGCGCGAGAGTTCGCAGATGTCGGCGAACGTGGTCAGCACGGCGAGTTCGGCCCGCACCAGTTCGCGGTCCTCGGATTCGAGTGCGCTGCGAAGAGCGTCGTACTCGGCCAGGACAGCGTTGGCGTGCTTGCCGCTGACGTCGTAGCCACTGAGCATCGCGGTCAGGGCTTCGAGCTGTGCCAGTGCGTCGTCGCGGGCGTCGGTACCCGAAGTCGCAGCAGGAAGGTCGAATTCGACGCGCGGAGCCTTTTCCGCGACAGCTTCCTCACTGACCTGGTCGACGCGCAGGAGCGGCGCGCCGGCATCGACCTGCGAGTTGACGGTGGCGAGAACTTCTCGCACCTTGCCCGCGTAGGGAGCGCGAACTGCGGTCTCCATCTTCATGGATTCGAGCACGACCAGAGTGGAGCCGGCTTCGACGTCGTCGCCGACCGCGACCGGTACGGCCACCACGACGGCAGGAGCCGGCGCGCGGACCACTCCGGCGTCGTCCTGGCTGATCTGGTGGCTGATGCCGTCGACCTCGACGAGATAACGAGCCGGGCTCACAACGGAAACGACGTGGAAGCGGCGATCACCGATCACCAGACGTGACTCGAAGTCACCGAGACGATCGACGTCGACCTCGATGTCGCCTGCGTCTCCGTCGACGCGGTAGCGGTGCGGGCCGATGCGCCCGACGGTCAGTTTGTATGCCTGACCTTGGTAGTTGAGCTCGACACTACGTCCGATCGCGTGATTCGCGCGGGGGCGACCGCCACGTGCCGAGGCGAGGAAGGCCGCACGCTCGAGGAATTCTTCGACGTCGTAGGCATCGATGGCGGTGGCGATCAGCGCGACGTCGGCGCGGCGTGTGGCGCCGGTGAGGGCGCCCGTGCGGTCGAGCCAGCCGGTATCCGCGGATGCGGAGATGACCTCGTCGCGATCGAGTAGGTCGAGGAGGAACGACTTGGTGGTGGTGCCGCCGTCGAGTACGACGGTGGTTTCACGGAGAGCGGTGCGTAGACGCGCGAGTGCTTCGGAGCGGTTGCGGCCCCACGCAATGACCTTCGCGACCATCGAGTCGTAGTCAGGCGGAATGACGTCGCCGGCTGCGATGCCGGTGTCGACGCGGATGCCCGAGCCGAGCGGGAACTTCAGCAGCTGAACGGTGCCCGGCGCTGGAGCGAAATCGTTGTCGGCGTCTTCGGCGTTGAGGCGAGCCTCGACGGCATGACCGAACGCGGGCGGGCAGTCGCCGACCAACTCTTCACCGCTGGCCACGAGAATCTGCAGTTTGACGAGGTCGATGCCGGTCGTGACCTCGGTGATCGGATGCTCGACCTGGAGGCGCGTGTTGACCTCGAGGAAGGTGAAGAGCTTGTTCTCGGGCTGGTAGAGGTATTCGACCGTGCCGGCGCCGTGGTACCCGGCTGCCTTGACGAGTTCGGCCGAGACCTCCTTGAGGTGGTCCGACTGTTCTTCGGTGAGGACGGGGGAAGCGGATTCTTCGATGACCTTCTGGTTGCGACGCTGAATCGAGCAGTCACGAACGCCCGGAGCCCAGACGTTGCCGTGGTTGTCGGCGATGATCTGTACCTCGACGTGGCGCGCATCGGTGACAAGGCGTTCGAGGAAGACGACGGGGTCGCCGAACGAGCGCTCGGCCTCACCCTGGGTGCGCTCGAGCGCAACTTCGAGCTCGTCCTCGGCCCACACCTTGCGGATGCCGCGTCCGCCGCCGCCGCTGCGAGCCTTGATGATCAGCGGGTAGCCGATCGCCTGCGCGTGACGGCGTGCGTCGGCGCGAGTCTCGACCGGCCCGCCGCTCCACGGGGCGACCGGTACGCCGACCTTTTCGGCGAGGATCTTGGCGGCAACCTTGTCGCCGAGCAGGCGCATCGCGTCGGCGCTCGGACCGATGAACGTGATGCCCAGCTTCGCGACGATCTCGGCGAACGTGGGGTCCTCGGCCACGAAGCCCCAGCCGACCCAGACGGCGTCGGCCTTGGCTGCGAGAAGTGCTCGCTCGAGTTCGGCGTAGTCGAGGTACGGGCTGCCCGTGCCGGTGCTGCGGAGAGTGACACCTTCGTCGGCCTGGCGAACGAACATGGCCCGACGCTCGGCCTCCGTGTGCAGTGCAATGACGCGAATGCCGTGGTCGTGTTCGGCGTTCAGTTCGCGTACAGCCCTGATCAGGCGGACCGCGGCCTCACCTCGATTGACCACTGCGATTCGTTTGAACATTGTCACTGCCACCGTCCCTTGATGAGATTCTTCGTCACGTACGTTGCGATATGAGCCGACCGTGTCCCACATACCCGGATTGTCCGGTTCGTGAACTACGCCGCGATGCGCTGTGTTTCCCCCGGTTGCGCGTCGGCAGGTGATTGCCCTTCCGGTTCGTCGAGTCCCTTGCGCCGAAGCACCGTGTGCGCTGATGCACCACGTGTGCCTTGTGCGCCACCCTGCAGGCGTGGACTCAGAACCGCTCCAATCACGAATCAGCAACATATTGTGTCTGCTTCCAGGGAATCCCTGGTTTATCTAAGGATGCAGTATGTCGACGCTCATGTCACCTGGGCGAATTGAAGAATATTAGTCAACGTGAACCACGGTTACATATATGGTGTTAAACCATTGCAGTGCAACAGGATTCGCTCTTGTGACAGGGATCACGATGGTAATGAAATTGGCAAGAAAGTGAATACTCACTGGTAACAAAATCGCATATTCGGAGAATTCTCCCGATTGCTCGATTATTACTGATCGGTACTACTGGCGAGTATTTTTTATGTCCTGTCGGACCGTTTTCGAGAAATCGCTTTCGATGGTTGCGATGTGCTTTGCGATCGCATCGAGTCCTCCGGAAGGGAGTTGCAATGCGTCGCCGAGGGCAAGTGAAGTCCGCTTGAAGTGCTCGACAAGTGGTTCGTATTTCGTGACCAGTCTCAGTCTGTCGGTCTCGTTCAGGTACTTCACGCTTCCCGCGTTGTCGACGAAGTCGCTGAACTTCACGAGGAACACTGCGGGATCCGCGATCGCGCGGATGACGTGATCCTGGTATCCGGCGGTGGTGTTGTCGTGCGGGTATTCGATCGGATTGGTCACTGCCTCAACAAGTTCGGAGATTCTGTGGCCGAAGCGCGAGGCGATGAGTGTTGACGCACGTTCTTGCGCATCGGAAGGGGACATATCGTCTGCAGTCTGACCACCGAGGAGCGCGATGACGGCGTGTGGTCGGTCCTCGACCGTGTCGTGAAGCGCGGTTGCGCTCAGGATCTCGACATCGGAGCACCCGTACCGAAGCAGGCGCAATACATTTCGTAGGGGATGAACGATGTAGGGATCCTCGTCGGACTTTATCCCGTTCTTTCTGAACTGATCGAGGTGCGCGAGGGTCGCGACCTCCATGGCGAGTCGCAGGGTTTCACCCGGGATCGCCAGTTCGTCGACGGCGCTCTCGATGGCGAAGACCAGCGTCGCAGCGTCCATCTCTTTCAGGGGCAACTGATCGAATGCAGATCTGATCGGGTCGGAGTTGCTCATGCCGAATAGCCTTCCGGTTGGTGAGGCGTCGCGACGAATTTCCTGGTGCGGATCTGCGATCGAGCCCTGGTTGACGCCGGAAATACGGGCCGAGGTCAGAATCATCTTGATTCTATCCGGCGACTGCGACAGCAAGTGTTCCTAGCGTTGTCATCGAGGTCGGCGGGGAGTTTCGTCCGCGTCCATCACAAGCAGACTAGGGCAGGAAGAGGTTCGATGACCACGGAGGCGACCCTGGCGTCGTTTGTCGAGACAGTTCACACGGATGTCGACATCCATCCACTGGACGACCCTGTGCGACAAGGTCTTCGCGGACAACATGCGCATTTCGCTCACTGGGCAGGGAGGGTTGCACGATACGACCCGACGGTCGCGCCGTTTGTCGGTCATCCGCCCGAGTTGGACGCCGAAGACTGGGAGAACCTGCGCACACTCGTAGGTCCGGGCGGCACAGTAGGTTTGCGAGGATTCGACCATCATCCGCCGGTAGGGTGGCGCATTGTCGATCAGTTCGGCTCGGTGCAGATGGACGGCTCCGCACTCGAAGTCTCTGTTGATCCGTCGGTCGAACTTCTCGGAACGAGCGATGTTCCCGAAATTCTCGCGTTGATCGAGCGCACCAAACCCGGGCCTTTTCTCGCTCGCACCGTCGAGATGGGGAGCTACTACGGCATTCGCGTCGACGGAAGACTTGTAGCCATGGCGGGGGAGCGGCTGCACCCTCCGGGATGGACGGAAATCAGCGCGGTGTGCACTGACAGCGATTTTCGAGGTCGAGGACTGGGCACGACCCTGATCCGAGCCGTCGCCGCCGGGATTCGCGAGCGCGGCGAGCTGCCGTTTCTCCATGCAGTGCAATCGAATACGAATGCGATCAGACTCTACGAATCACTGGGATTCGTGCTGCGGAAGAAATCCCGGTTGACCGCGGTGCAGGCGCCCGCCTGATCGAATTCTCGCCGACGCCTGTGTTTCGGGCGCACGGCCACTAGTCTGAACAAATGACAGTCGATCAGGCGTTGGACAGTGATTTCCTCACTCTTGCCGATCCGTACCGCCGCGAGTTGCTGGCGCACTGCTATCGCATGATGGGATCAATCCACGACGCCGAAGACCAGGTCCAGGAGACGTTCATCCGGGCTTGGCGAGGATTCGACGGTTACAAAGGCCAGTCGTCGCTCAGAACCTGGCTCTACCGCATCGCGACGAATACGTGCCTGACCGCGCTGGAAGGGAGATCGAGGCGTCCCCTCCCGACCGGCCTCGGCGCACCTAGTTCGGACCCGGCCGACGATTTGGTCGAGCGCAACGAGATTGCCTGGTTGGAACCGATCGCCGATTCTGCGTTGGGCGACGTCAATGATCCGGCCGTCATGGTCGTCAATCGCGACTCGGTGAGGCTCGCGCTTGTCGCCGCTTTGCAACACTTGTCCGCGCGCCAACGTGCGGTTCTGGTTTTGCGTGACGTTCTGCAGTGGAAGGCATCGGAAGTTGCGGAGGCCCTGGACACCACAACCACTGCGGTGAACAGCCTGCTGCAGCGGGCTCGCGCACAGATCAATCACATCGCGCCTACTGAGGACGACCTCGTGGAACCGACTACCGAGGCTGCCCGGAAATTGCTTCGCGACTACGTGCACAGCTTCGAGAGCTACGACGTCGAGGCCATCGTTGAGCTGTTCACGCGCGAGGCCATCTGGGAGATGCCGCCGTTCGAGGGTTGGTACCAAGGCCCCGAGGCAATCGGGCAGCTCATCGGAACCAAATGCCCGGCCGACGGACCAGGGGCGATGCGTCTACTTCCGACCGCTGCCAACGGACAGCCGGCGTTCGGCCTCTACATGCGCGAGCCCGACGGCGTTCACCGAGCTTTTCAGTTGCACGTTCTCGATGTCACCGAGTCAGGGATCTCGCACGTGACGTGTTTCTTCGATCTGAGCCTGTTCCCACGGTTCGGATTGCCCGCAGAACTGTAGGAGCAAGGAGTTGCGCGAGCCCTCCGGTATGGAGGACCCGCGCAGCTACTCGTTACTGCTCTTGCTGCCCGTTACTGCTGGGGAACCGTCGCAGCCGGGTCCATCCACATGACCTCCCAGACGTGGTTGTCGAGGTCGCGGAATGCGCGTCCGTACATGAAGCCGTGATCCTGGGGCTCCATCCACTTGCTACCGCCGGCAGCAATAGCCGCGTCGACGAAGGTGTCGACTTCCTCCCTGCTGTCGGCCGACACACACATCAGTGCCTCGCGAGCTTTCGACGTGTCACAGATGTCGTCGGCGATGAAGTCCCCGAAACGGGGTTCGTTCAGGAACATGACCGTGGCGGAATCGCTGACGATCATCGAGACGGTGTTCTCGTCACTGAACATGTCGTTGAACTCGAAGCCGAGGCCGCTGAAGAATGCCCGCGTGGCAGCGACATCCTTGACCGGCATGTTGACGAAGAGAAGACGAGACATGGAGTGCTCCTTGAGGTCGGTTGACTGATTACTGATCGCTTCGGTTCCAGTTGGTTCCTGTTCATACAGACCGCAGGGGGGACAGAAAGTCATCGCGGCAGTCGAAAATTCGGAGAAAATGTCGGTTGTTAACCCGTAGTAGTGCTCTGACCTGGCGATTTGGTGTTGTGTTGATCTTCGCGTAACTTTGTCCAGGTCAGAGCGACACGGACACCGACTCCCACCTGCGAGGGTGAGTGACACGAGGTTGTACGAAGTGCCTGGCGAACACAATCCAGTTTTTCTTCAGAAGGTTCCGGTTTGCGCCGGTGACCTGGTTGGGGTAGGCTGGAAAAGTTGCCCCGGAGCGGCGGCCATAGGGTCGTGGTGATGGTGTGTGCGTGTTCTTTGAGAACTCAACAGTGTGTCGATGAATGTCAGTGCCAAATATTTTTTGGTACTTCACATGTCGGATGATGTTCCGGGCCTTCGGGTTTCGGTTCTGATGTTCGGGGTGTGAGTATTTTTCGTCGGTGATTGTTCATTCTTCCGTCTGAATGGTTGCCGACACATTTTTGCTAGTTGAGTTTTTTGCTAGTGATTTGACTCTTTTTGTCTATGACTGATTAGCAGTTTCGGCTGTGAAATCTAGAGTCTTCAACGGAGAGTTTGATCCTGGCTCAGGACGAACGCTGGCGGCGTGCTTAACACATGCAAGTCGAGCGGTAAGGCCTTTCGGGG
>NZ_JBSGVT010000019.1:0-96553 GCF_053608585.1 Rhodococcus sp. NPDC055024 | reverse complement strand
CTTCGATTCTCACGAATCGAAGCGGGCACCGGCCTGTGTCTTACAAGTCAGGGCGCTGAAATTGCGGCTGCCATAACGCGAATGGCGCTGATCAGTCCGTCGATCAGGTTGCCTTCACTGAAGGATGCAACAGCTGCCGTTGCTCCAAGCTGCGTAACGCGATCGGTGACCCGATCGGCGATTGCCCGCCCGCTGCGTACCTCGACGGTGCGCTGGTTGGGCGAGACTGCGATCAGGACGGAACGCTCGGCTTCGGGCGTCGTCGGGAACAATGCGTCGGCACCCGCTGCCGGATCAGAACCGAGATCACCGATGTACGCGTTGAATCGCACCTTGGTAGCCCGAGTCGCTTCGGTCATCGCGACGTCGAGCGCGACCAGATCCATGGCCTCGAACGGAAGATCGTCAGTGAACGGCTCACCGATGCGATGCACACCGGAAACACGTCCGCTGGACGTGACGACGCTGCCGACCGGCAGGTCCTCGGGCGCTACTGCGAGCGCGGTCGAATGATCACCACTTGCCACTTGCGGACCCTCCGATCAGATCAGCCGAACCGGCTTCGATTGCGTGTGCACTGCCGTGATGGCCACCGCGAACGGTGACCTCGTCGACAGCACTCCACAGCACGGGAGCGTGATCCCACGACTCACCGAGATGGAACGCCGGCGGAACCGGTCCCGGCGTCTTCTTCCCGAGGAAGGACGCAGCCGCGAAGAACGCGGTGATCAAGGCCGGAATCCCAACGTATATCAGTACTACCTCGAGAATGCTCACACCAGATAACGTAGCCCAGAACGCCAGGAAGGAAAGCGTCAGGGCCACAAATTCTCGGCCAATTTCGTTTCGGCGGCGCTGGAACACGACTCAGGCTGCGCCCACCCTGAAACAAAGCTCAGGCTGCGCCCACGCCGAAACAAAGCTCAGGCTGCGCCCACGCCGAGATACGGCATCCACGCCGGATGCAATTCCTTGGTTGCCGCGAGCAGACGCCAGTGCGGGCCGGACGGCGGAACCAATTCCGCACGGAGGGTCCACCCGAGTTCGCTGAGCATCTTGTCGGCCTTGCGGTGATTGCATGGGGCACAGCACGCGACGCAGTTTTCCCACGAATGCCCGCCACCTCTGCTGCGAGGAACAACGTGATCGATGGTTTCGGCTTTGGCTCCGCAGTAGGCACATCGGAAATGGTCACGATGCATCAGTGCGGCGCGGGTCATCGGAATGCGGGCGCGATACGGAACACGCACGTAGGTGCGCAATCGAATGACCGAGGGAACCTGCACCGACCAGTCCGCAGAATGGACTACCGGGCCTTGTTCGTCCTCGTGGACGGTATCGGCCTTGCCGCAGGCCATGAGTACGACCGCGCGCCGTGCGGGAAGGGCGGTCAGCGGTTCGTAGGTGACGTTGAGCAGGAGCACCCGACGTTTTACCCACTCGGGGACGACGCGATCGGGAGGGAACATCTCGAGGCGAGAATGTTCTTCGGAAAAAAGTGGGTCAGCAGTGTGAGCGAACCCGTCAGGAACAACTTCCAGAACAGCCCCTAACGCGTGGTCGTTCCGCGCGCTAGTGGGCTGGAGTTGTCGGTGATTGCGTGCAGCATGTCGGTTCTTCATACGACCTCCGGGAGACTGCCCCCAAGTTGACCACGGATGATCGCGTTACGCACTCCCATTTCGAACAAAATTGCCAGGACGGCCGGTGAATTTCCGGTGAATGGGTACGCACTCCGACCTGATGCAACCGTCGTCGACCCGGAAACCGACCACTACGGCCGTCAGGCACAATGGAAGTTGCCATGAATGACGTACAGCACGACGTGCAGCAGACCTTCTACGACGCCGTCGGCGGAGCCGAGACGTTTCACAAGCTCACCGCGCGATTCTACGAAGAAGTCGCGAAGGACGCGGTTGTGCGCCCGCTCTACCCCGAGGCCGATCTCGGCCCGGCCGAGCGGAGGATGCGGATGTTCCTCGAGCAGTACTGGGGCGGGCCGCACACGTATTCGGAGGAGCGTGGGCACCCGCGTCTGCGGATGCGCCACAATCCTTTCGTGATCGGCCCGATCGAGCGTGATGCGTGGCTGCGGTGCATGCACGTCGCCATCGCGTCCATCGACGAGAAAACTCTGAGCCCGGTGCACCGCAAGCAGTTGATCGACTACATGGAGATGGCAGCGGCCTCCATGGTGAACTCCGCCATCTGAGGTCTACTTCGACTTCGGTCTGAATACGCGCGCGACCCGGCGGGCTGCTCGTACTCCGAACGACACTGTGGGATGAAGCGGTGAACTCAAGATTGCATGCTTGCGCACGTACTCGTCGACCTCCCACTCCGACCAACTGCCCGCACGGAAGAGTGCGGCATCACCGACTCCCAGGGTTCGCTTCGGGATTCCGTCGGCCTGAACGGTGACCGCCCCCTCGATGATGTGCACGATTTCGTCCGCCTGGAAGTACCAGCGAAAGCGCCCCTTCGTGCAATCCCAGACGTGCGTGGTCGTGGTGCCGTCTTTACTCACCGACCATTGCGCCGACCGCGCAGCTGGTGTGCCGGAGATTATCCAGTCCCGGTTGATCGGATCATCTTCGAGCAGTACGTGATCCAAACTGACCGCTTCGATTGCCGACAAAGTCAAGGCCAAGCCCCCCTGGTTGAATTCTCGATGTTTCTCCCCCGGCAGTAACACCAAAGTTGCCACATGGCGTCACCGCGTCAATGCAAAGTACACCAAGGCTAGGTAAAGAGTCACGCTTTTGCCGTGTCCAAGTCGTGCGAGTGCCGGACGTTTGGCACTATGAACTGCTGTGAGCACCCCCGCGGATTCGTCCTCTGTAAGCCGGCCCGAAGCCCCGTGGTGGAACGAGGCGGTTTTCTATCAGATCTATCCGCGTTCCTTTGCCGATTCGGGCAGTGACGGTATCGGCGACCTCGGCGGAGTCGAGGAGAAACTCGGCTACCTCGAGCTTCTCGGTATCGACGCGATCTGGTTGAGCCCGGTAATGAAGTCACCGATGGCCGACCACGGCTACGACGTCTCGGATCCTCGCGACATCGATCCGCTGTTCGGCGATCTGGCGACGATGGATTCGCTGATCACGTCGGCCCACGAACGCGGAATCAAGGTCACCATGGATCTGGTCCCGAACCACACCAGTGATCAGCACGAGTGGTTCAAGGTGGCTCTGGCGTCGGCGCCCGGCTCTACGGAGAGATCCCGCTACATCTTCCGAGACGGTAAAGGTGAGAACGGCAGCGAACCGCCGAACAACTGGCCGAGCATCTTCGGCGGCCCGGCATGGACCCGCGTCACCGAAGCCGACGGAAAACCCGGTCAGTGGTACCTGCACATCTTCGCCAAGGAGCAGCCGGACCTGAACTGGGACAACCCCGAGGTCTTCGACGACCTCGCCAAGACTCTGCGCTTCTGGCTCGAACGCGGAATCGACGGATTCCGTATCGACGTGGCGCACGGAATGGCCAAGCCTGACGGTTTGCCGGACCACGACTGGGAGCTCAACGAGCTCATGCGAAATTCCGACGACGACCCGCGGTTCAACAACCCGGCCGTTCACGAAATCCACCGCGGAATCCGCAAGGTCATGGACGAGTTCCCGGAGGCCATGACCGTCGGCGAGATCTGGGTGAAGGACAACCAGAAGTTCGGCGAATACATCCGGCCTGACGAACTGCACCTCGGATTCAACTTCCGACTCGCAGAAACCGGGTTCTCGGCCGAGTCCGTCCGCGAGGCCGTGGAAAACTCCCTCGCAGCTGTCGCCGAGGTCGGAGGTGTGCCCACGTGGACACTGTCGAACCACGACGTCGAACGTGAAGTCACGCGCTACGGCGGGGGCGAGATCGGGACGCACCGCGCCCGGGCAATGATCCTCGTCGAGCTGGCGCTCCCGGGCGCGAGCTTCATCTACAACGGAGCCGAACTCGGTCTGCCGAACGTCGACCTTCCCGACGACGCACTGCAGGACCCGGTCTGGGAACGATCCGGACATACCGAGCGCGGACGTGACGGTTGCCGCATGCCCCTTCCATGGGAAGGAACCGAACCACCCTTCGGTTTCACCACCGGTGCGAGCACCTGGTTGCCGATGCCACCCGAGTGGTCGACGCTCACCGTGGAGGCGCAGATCGAGGACGTGGACTCGATGCTCTCGCTCTATCGCGCCGCCCTCGAACTTCGAAGCGCCAGGCCGGAGTTCTCCGGAACCGACATCGATTGGTACGGCAGTCCTCCCGGCTGCCTCGCTTTCCGTCGGCGTGGTGGTCTGATCTGTGCCCTCAACACGACGGAGGTGCCCATCGCGCTGCCGAGCGGGCAGCTTCTACTGAGCAGCGCGACTCTCGTCGACGGTCAACTGCCCGTCAACGCGGCGGCGTGGCTGATCTGACCGAACACTCTCGGACGTCGTCAGGCGGCGGTCCCGTTGCACCGGTGGTGGCCGTCGTCTGAACTCCTACCGTGCAACCATCAGCGGTATCGAACCTCCGCGGTGACGGTAGATCGAGCCGAATCGTGCATCGAGGCGCACCCAGGATTTGCTTGCCCGCACCCGAACCAACTCCGACGCGTCGATCTGTTCGAGATCGATGTCGGCAGTCATCGCTTCGGATCCGGCGTGCGGAACGAATCCCATTGCGGTCAAGGCAAAAATAACTCGCATCGAGATCCCGACCGTGCCGGACGGACCACTGACCTCGAGTACGTCCTGATCGAGCAACGACGCCGGCGGACCGTGACTGCTGCCATGCTCCTGGGCCAAGGCGTTGCCCCGCTGCGCCAGTTCGATCAGCACCCGGGCAGGTACGTCGTCCAGGTGCTCGAAGCCGTCCGTGGGCGGCAACGCCCCACGCCACGCCGAATCCATGGCGAACCCCGGATCGATCAGCTCACCCGTTGCCTGCTCCACGGCCGCGAGCAACTGATCCCCGGCAGCCGAGGTGTCGTCGGGGTTGATGGTGCCCGCCACGGTTCGCGTTGCCAGAGCGTCGAAACCCGTTGGTGCCCAGACACTCAGGTGGGCATCTCCGCGTCGACGCATCCGGATGACCGTGGACTCGTCCAAGCGCAGCGCATGACCGATGAAGCCGGCCAAGTTCTTTCGCTCGGACTCCTCGGGCACGGTCAGTACACGTTCATGCACGTTGCCAGCTCTCCAGGTACTCGCGCTCAGGGCCACTGAGACGGCGCAGACGTTGTGTGTCGATGTCGAAGGCCGCGATCTGAGTCGACGCCACGATGGACGGCGGGACGCTGAGATCGGCGCCGCGAGGGCGAACTTCGTACGCGATGGTGAAGTCCACCGCGCGCACCTTTTCCACCCACATGAAGACGTCGAGCGGTGAATCGTCGTGCCGCAGTTGGCCGCGGTACCGCACATGGAGATCGGCAATCACGGCCCCGTCACGCAGGGTGACCGTCGGGCGCGAGTCTTCGAACAACCAAGGAATCCGCGCCTCTTCGAGCAACGTCACCATTCGTGCGTGGTTGATGTGCTGGAAGGCATCCATGTCGGACCACCGAACCACTACTTCGGCGTGGAATCCTTCGCTCAACGTCCTACCTCCGATCGGGTGCCCATGCTGCGCACCATGCTACGAACCTGACGCGCCGCCACCGAGAGCGTCGCGAGGTCAAGCGTCCCAGACTCGAAGATCTCGACGAGAGCTGCCCTCGCCCGGCTCAGGCGCGAGGCGTTGGTCGATTCCCATTCGTCGATCTTTTCCTGCGGCGACTCCCCCGGCTCGCCGCCCGCCAGAACCTCCATCGTCAGCTGCCGAAGCGAACTGTAGAGGTCGTCTCGCAACGCGAGCCGCGCAAGCGAGTGCCAACGATCGCCGCGCTCGAGTCCCGAGACCGCGCTCAGCAACCAGTCGATTCCGAGATGCGCGTCCAAGGCGTAGTACAGCTCCGCGACTTCGGTGATGTCGTGATCTGCGATGTCGGCGATATCCGCGATGTCGAGCAGGCAGTAGACGTCGAGCAGCCGGAACACGTCCAGCGCCAACGCTTCCGGAGCCCCACGGTCGATCACCGACTGCGCGCGCACCAGCAGATCGTCGAGCTGATGGCCGGCGAGCAGTCCGGGAACCAGCGGGGCCGTCGCCCGATACGCTGCCGAGTAACGCGCAACCTCGGCACCGACTGCGATCGGCTGGGGCCGATTGGCAAGGAACCATCGCGACGCCCGGTCGAGCAGTCGGCATGATTCCACGATCAACTCGTTTTCGATCTCTGCACTGACGCCCGCCGAGCGGATTCGGGACCACACCTCGTCGAGCGCAAAGACCTCCCGCACAGCGGCGTAGGCGCGGATCGAGTCGGTACTGCTCGCTCCGGTCTCTTCGGCCAAGCGGTAGGCGTAAGTGATTCCGCCGTTGTCGATCACTTCGTTGACGAGCATCGTCGCGACGATCTGCCGACGCAACGGGTGTGCCTTGATCTCCGTTTCGAACCGATCGCGAACAGCGGTCGGGAAGTACTGCGGGATCTGCTGGGCGAAGAAATCGTTGTCCGGCAACTCGGTTGCGAGCAGATCGTCCTTGAGTGAAAGCTTCACGTGCGCCGTCAGCGTCGCCAATTCCGGCGACGTCAGACCCACACCGGCCTCGAGTCGACGCTCGATCTCCTTGTCGGTCGGCAACGCCTCGAGCTTGCGGTCAAGGCCACGTGCCTTGGTCAGATCCGTCAACTGACGGCGGTGAACACCGAGCATCTGCGGCGCCGTCACGCGGGAGATTCCGAGCAGCGCGTTCTGAGCGATGTTGTCCGCCAACACCAATGCGGCCACGTCATCGGTCATCGACGCCAGTAGCGGATTGCGTTCCGGTGACGGCAGCAACTGCGAGCGCACGAGCGAATCGAGAAGAATCTTGATGTTCACTTCGTGATCGGAGCAGTCGACACCGGCCGAGTTGTCGATGGCGTCGGTGTTGATGTGACCGCCGTTGGCGCTGAACTCGATTCGTCCCAGGGCTGTCACGCCGAGGTTGCCACCCTCACCGATCACCTTGACCCGCAGATCTTGACCGTCGACTCGTACGGCGTCGTTACTCTTGTCGCCGACCTGCGCATTGGTCTCCGTCGACGCTTTGACGTACGTACCGATTCCGCCGTTCCAGAGTAGGTCCACCGGCGCCGACAGGATCGCTTGCATCAACTCCGGCGGAGAGAGCTTCGTGACTCCCTCGGCCAACCCCAGTGCGACCCGAACGCTTTCGGCGATCGGGACCGACTTGACCGTGCGATCCCAGACCCCGCCGCCTTCACTGATCAGGCTGGTGTCGTAGTCGGCCCACGACGACCGAGGTAACTCGAAGAGCCGTTGACGCTCCACGAACGAACTCGCTGCGTCAGGATTCGGATCGAGGAAGATGTGTCGATGGTCGAACGCGCCCACCAGTCGGATGTGGCGACTGAGCAGCATTCCGTTGCCGAACACGTCACCGCTCATGTCGCCGACGCCTACCGTCGTGAAATCCTCGGTCTGCGTGTCGACACCGAGTTCGCGGAAGTGCCGCTTGACGCTTTCCCAGGCGCCCCGGGCGGTGATACCCATGCCCTTGTGGTCGTATCCCACGGAACCGCCGGAAGCGAACGCGTCGCCGAGCCAGAAGTCGTACTTGGCGGCAACCGAATTCGCGAGATCGGAAAACGTCGCCGTGCCCTTGTCTGCGGCGACGACGAGGTAGCGATCCTGATCGTCCTTGCGTACCACACGATCCGGCGTCACGACTTCGCCGGTGGCAGCGTGCACGTTGTCCGTGATGTCGAGCAATCCGGAAATGAACGTGGTGTAGCAGGCCTTGCCGGTTTCCAGCGTCGCCGTTCGATCAGCGGCCGGATCGCCCGTCGGCAAGGGCGGATTCTTCACGACGAAGCCGCCTTTGGCGCCGACCGGGACGATCACCGCGTTCTTGACGGCCTGCGCCTTCACCAAGCCCAGCACCTCGGTCCGGAAATCCTCGCGCCGGTCGGACCAGCGGAGCCCGCCGCGCGCGACGGCGCCGAATCGCAGGTGCACGCCTTCGACCTCGGGCGAGTACACGTAGATCTCGAAAGCCGGCCGCGGCTTGGGCAACTCGCTGATCCGCGAGGGATCGAGCTTGACCGACAGGTAGTCACGAGAACGACCATCGGCGTCGACGACGTAGAAGTTGGTACGCAAGGACGCCTTCACCAACGAGAACATTCCACGCAGAATGCGATCGGCATCCAAGCTGAGAACCTCGTCGATGGATGCACGCAACTGCTCGTCCAATTCCGCGACGCGGATGTCGTCCTGTTTCTCGGGGTCGAACATCGCCTCGAACGACTGGACCAATGCAAACGCGGTCTGCGGATGCGTGAGTGCGATTCCTTCGATGTGGAACTGACTGTACGGAAATGTGGCCTGCCGCAGATACTTTGCGTATGCGCGCAGCACCACGGCTTGACGCCAGGACATACCGGCGCGCAGAACCAACTCGTTGAATCGGTCAGCTTCTGCCCGGCCGAACCAGACTGCACCGAACGCGGCTGTGAAGCGCTTCTGGACCTCGGTCAGCGGGGCGGTACTGGTCTCGAGTGGCACCTGCGCATCGAGGTCGATCTCGACCGACGCCCGAAGATCCGCCGGTACCGACAATCCGAAATCGTAGATCCAGCACTGAACGCCGTCCAGGCGCTGTACGACGTGCGGCCGCTCGTCGAGAACTTCGACGCCCAGTGACTGCAGCACCGGCAGAACCTGGCTCAACGAGATACCGTCACCGCCCACGAAGAGGGTGAAGCGCCAGGCGCCAGGCGCGGAGTCCACGGCGCGATAGAGCAGCACGTCGATCGCGCCCGGTGCCAACGCCTCGAGCCTGGCGATGTCGGCGAGAGCCCGCGACGGCTCGAAGTCCTCTTTGTATCCGTCCGGCAGTACACGCGAATACCGCTGCACCAGTTCCGGATCCACACCCGGACTTTCTCGAACGAGGTCGTTGATGCGGTCGTCCCAGCTACGACTGACTTCGGTCAGCAGGGCCTGAACTCGCTCGCGGTTGGCCTCGGAGACATCGAGATGAACCGGCTCGCTGGCCGGATCGCGCCGGATCGTCACGTGCAACAACGCAAGATCGTTCTCGGTAACCCGGGCGGTGTAATCGACTGTGCCTGGTCCGAATTCGCGCCACAACAGGCTTTGCATCGCCAGCCGAACCCGCGTCGTGTACCGGTCGCGAGGTAGATACACCAGGCAGGATACGAAGCGTCCGAATGTGTCCTCGCGGACAAAGAGTCGCACCTGCCGACGCAATCCGATGCTGTGCACGGCGTGCACGGTCTCGAACAAGGTCTCGGCATCGCTCGAGAACAACTCGGTGCGCGGGAACGACTGGATGACCTCGAGCATCGCCTGACCGGAGTACGAATGCAGGTCGACGCCGGCACGCGCGATGACTTCGCGGACGCGGCGCTCGATCAGGGGAATCGCGAGGACGTTCTCGTGGAGGGCGACAACGGTGAACACTCCCAGGAACCTGTGCTCCCCCACGATGTTTCCGTTGTCGTCGAGGATCGAGACGCCCACGAAGTACGGGTAGACAGCGCGGTGCACCGTGGCGGGGAACGATCCCTGAGTCAGGACCAGAAGCGGTCGATCCGGGAGATCTGCGACGGGAGGCAAGCTCATCGGGCCCTCGGTGACCGCGTCGGAGCGCAGCACACCGAGTCCACTACCCGCGACCGTACGTGAACCGTCCTTCGTGCCCTCGAATCGGCGGTACCCGAGAACGGCGTAATTTCCGTCGGCCATCCACCGAAGTAGTCGAGCGGTGTCGGAGAACTCTTCGGGGGTGATCCTGCCGGAGGCGGTTTCGGCGGCGCTCGCCAACTCGTCGGCAATGCGCAGTTGCAATGCCTTCATGTCCGGGGTGTCGCCAACCACCTGGCGGACGTCTGCGAGTACTTTGCCGAGGTGCGCTTCGATCGCGTCGAGCGCGGAATCCTCGACTTCGGAATCCAACTGGACATGCATCCAGGATTCTTGGATACCGCTGTCGCCCAAGGACATCAGATTGCCCGAGTCGTCGCGTTCGACGGTCAGGATCGGGTGGGCGAATTGACTGATTCCCACACCTTGTCGGTTGAGCATCGCGGTGACGGACTCGACGAGCAACGACATGTCGTCGGTGACGATCTGAACAGCAGCGCCGAGACCCTCGGATCCTGACGGGCGGTACACACGCCATACGGCCGTGCCCTGTGCCCGCTGCCGCCCGAGCGCAAGATGCGCGAGCAGGACTCGATCCGATCGACCGTTGATGACGTCATCACTGTCACCCTCGTCGATATGCGTGAAAAAGGCCTCGCGAAGACGCGTCAACAACGTCGCTTCCTCGAGGCCTGTGCCCTGCTGCCGTACACGGTCTGTCATTCCTGGCTCACATCCTTGTGGGTTCTGATCGCCGCGACCAATCTCTGACTCGAGACTAGCCGCGGCAACCAGTACCTAGGGTGAACTGAGAAACGAAATCTACGATGTCGTCATCTGAACAAGCGATGCTTCGAGCACCGCACGTTCGCTGTCCGCCAGCGGTCTGGACTTTTCGGACACCGTGTCGAATCCGACCATCAACGCGTCGCCGAAAGCGCATTCGACACCCGCGTTGTCACGGATGATGTGACGAACCGTGAACGAGGAAGTCCCGACGTGAGTCGTGAAGATCTCCACGTTCAAGGGACCGGACCGATCGGTGACCGGCTTGAGGAACTCGATGGTCATCTTTCGAACCACGAGGTATCCCGGCCGGCCGCCGAGCGGCGCCAGTTTCGCTTCCAGGAACTGGATGCGAGCTTCCTGCATGTACTCGACGTAACGCGTGTTGTTGACGTGGCCCAACCGGTCGGAATCGCCCCACCGGACCTGGATCTGCGCTGTGTATACGTCGGACACCAGATCAGTCCCTGGTGAGCTTGCGGTGAGTGACGCGGTGCGGGCGCGCGGCGTCGGGGCCGAGTCGCTCGACCTTGTTCGCCTCGTAGCCCTCGAAGTTGCCTTCGTACCAGTACCAGGCTGCCTCGTTGTCGCCGAAGCCACCTTCCCACGCGAGGATGTGGGTACAGGTGCGGTCCAGGAACCAGCGATCGTGCGAAATCACGACGGCGCAGCCGGGGAACTCTTCGAGAGCGTTCTCCAGCGAGCCGAGGGTTTCGACGTCGAGGTCGTTGGTGGGCTCATCGAGCAGGATCAGGTTGCCGCCCTGCTTGAGCGTCATCGCCAGGTTCAGACGGTTGCGCTCACCACCGGAGAGGACGCCGGCCGGCTTCTGCTGATCGTGGCCCTTGAAACCGAACGAGCTGATGTACGCGCGCGAGGGGAACTCGGTCTGGCCGACGACGATGAAATCGAGCCCGTCGGAGACTGTTTCCCAGACCGTCTTCTTGGGGTCGATGCCGGAACGGTTCTGGTCGACGTAGCTCAGCTTGACCGTCTGACCGATCTTGACCTCACCGGCATCAGGCTCTTCGAGACCGACGATGGTCTTGAACAGCGTCGTTTTACCGACGCCGTTGGGACCGATGACGCCGACAATTCCGTTGCGCGGCAACGTGAACGAGAGATCCTTGATCAGAACTCGACCGTCGAAGCCCTTGTCGAGGTTCGAGACCTCCACGACCACGTCACCCAGGCGCGGCGGTGCCGGGATCTGGATCTCGTCGAAGTCGAGCTTGCGCGTCTTCTCGGCTTCGTTCGCCATTTCCTCGTAGCGATCGAGACGAGCCTTGTTCTTGGCCTGGCGGGCCTTGGCGCCGGAACGAACCCATGCGAGCTCGTCCTTGAGGCGCTTCTGCAGCTTCTGATCTTTCTTGCCGGCAACTTCGAGGCGTGCAGCCTTCTGCTCCAGGTAGGTGGAGTAGTTGCCCTCGTACGGGTACAGGCGTCCGCGGTCGACTTCACAGATCCACTGCGCGACGTGATCGAGGAAGTAACGATCGTGAGTCACGGCGAGGATTGCGCCGGGGTAAGCAGCGAGGTGCTGCTCGAGCCACAGGACAGATTCTGCGTCGAGGTGGTTGGTGGGCTCATCGAGGAGCAGCAGGTCGGGCTTGCTCAGCAGCAGCTTGCAGAGCGCAACGCGTCGCTTCTCACCACCGGAGAGGTGGGTAACCATCTCTTCCGGCGGGGGGCAGCGCAGGGCGTCCATAGCCTGCTCGAGCTGCGAGTCGATCTCCCACGCATCTGCGTGATCGAGCTTCTCCTGCAGCTCGCCCATCTCTTCCATGAGCTCGTCGGAGTAATCCGTGGCCATCAGCTCGGCGATCTCGTTGTACCGCTTGAGCTGGACCATCGTCTCTCCCAGACCGTCCTCGACGTTCTCGCGAACGGTCTTGGTCTCGTCGAGCTCCGGCTCCTGCATGAGGATGCCGACGGTCGCGCCCGGAGCCAGGAAGGCCTCGCCGTTGCCCGGCTGGTCCAGTCCGGCCATGATCTTGAGGATGCTGGATTTACCAGCGCCGTTCGGTCCGACGACACCGATCTTCGCGCCGGGGTAAAAGCTCATCGTGACGTCATCGAGGATGACCTTGTCACCGTGCGCCTTGCGCACCTTCTTCATCGTGTAAATGAACTCGGCCACGCCGTGGGTCTCCTAGCTGGGAATTCTTGAGTACGACCTCGGGAATCTCTCTCAGATCCCCCACAGGCCATTCGGGCTTCTATCCCTCGATGTTATCCGACAAACCAAATCGGCCCCGGTTGGTGCGCTAACACCAGCTCCGGAGCCTCGGAACGAAGGAATCCAACTTCCCGTGAACCGTACCAAGATTGTATCGACACCCACCGACAAACTGTTTACCAGCAGAAACGTGCGTGAAGCCACCGCCGTCATGCTGATCCTCTCCACCAGCTACGCCGTCGTCTACGGCGCACTGAAGGTCCTAGCCCTCTTGGGCTGGCACGCCTGATCCAAGCGGCGACCAGTGATGCTCGGACCGATCCGGCACCCGTAGATCACCGCTCCCCCGTTCGGAACTCAGATCGACCTCCTGCGCCCGAGAGATATTTCGGGTGGGCCAGCTAGCCCCTGGTGCCGTCTCCCGTTGCTGGGAATAAGCATCATCTCGATCACAAGATGACACCAGGTCCAAGGCAGGCCCGAACTGGAACGGCGTGGCAGCCGTAGCGCATCCGTGAACACACCGGCCCTGACGCCCTGCGACTAATACCCGCCAGGCGTGGACACATCAACCAACCGACCGCAGCGACCGACGCGGCACGGCGAGTGTCCCCGTTCCAATCGCGAACGGGGAACGCTCTGCCCTTCCCTCCCACTGCTCCCTCTGCGGTCACCAAAACCAATCCCTCACAAGCCTTCTCAGCGCCTAACAGCGCTCCCGTAGACACGGAGCAACCCCCATGGCAGACCTGCACTACACCGAACTCGACCTCAGCATTGACGACGAAGGAGCGTATGCCATCTACCACTCAACCGAGACCATCCCCGCCAGCGGCGAAAGCTACTCCCACCCCATAAGCATCCGCACCCAAACCTTCATCAAGCCCGGCGACATCCCCGAATACTCCGTCCTCATCGAACAGGGGCGTAGCGAACTCACCGCCAACGTCCACCAACTGCGCGCACTCCAGCAACACGTATCGGCGGCGATCGACATTCTCGAACTTCTCAACCCCAGCGAGGAAACGCTCGACGCACACGCCGAGGCGCTCCTTTCCGAGCACAGCCGCAAACACGAGGAGCAGGAACAACGACGGAAGGCACTGGCCAGAGAAACCGTCGAAGCATGGTTACGGGAGAAGGCCCCAGAGATGGGACCCGTAGACACAGAAGCGTTCCGCACATGGATTTCGAACGCCCTCAAAATCACCACTTGACGTTCGAACGCGCGTTCGATACCTTTACTAAAAAGTTACGTTATTTTCGAACGGCACACACAACTGAATACCACTCACAGCTCCAACTGAAAGGTTCACCATGACCGTCACCTATGCAGTCGGCTACACCACCCTCCAGAACCACCCCAACGAAACCTTCATCGACGTGCTGCAGAAAGACAACAACACGGGCCTGTTTACTCCGATCTTCGAATGCCACGAAGTTCCGGGTATCGCATCCGATGCAACCCATGACCAGATCCTCGAAGCAGTCGAGAAGGAGTTGGACGACATCAGCTTCAAGCCGGCTGGTGTGTGGAAGCAGGTACAGCCGGAGTTCCCGAGTCACTCGGAGTCGGATACTGAGAACGCCACGCCTCTCGTGATGCACAACTACACCGCACCTGGAGCGAAGGTCCGCTAGTTCGACTGCTCGAACTGTGCCCACTCGACTGCAGCATCGGGTGGGCACAGTGGGCGGCGGAGAAGTGCACTCTTGCACTGCCGTTGAATATCGATCGTCGACACTTGAACCGTGAGCAGAAGCGGGCGTTGATTGCGGAGTCCATCAAGGCGGATCCGCAACTCTCAGACACTCGGCATGCTAAGCGGACTGGATCGAGCGACAAGACCGTCACAAGTGTTCGCCAACAGCTTGAGTCACGGTCGGAAATTCCGACCGCGGAAAACAAGACTCGGTCGGACGGTAAGACTGCTCCAGCGCCGAAGCCTCGTCCGAAAACGCGAACCAACTCCGCGGAACCGAACCCGCCTCTTGAACGAAAACTCAACTGAAGCAACATTTCCGAAAATCAGACACCAATGCTTGACTCGACAGAATCCTGATCTATACGGTGACATCTCCGCAACCATCTCGGCATCGGAGAACACAATGACAACCCAATGGATCACACCACTCGAAGCCTCACAGATCGAACGCTGCAACAGAACTCACATCTACGCAGCCCTCACAGCCGGCGAACTCAAAGGCTTCCAACGCAAAAGAACAAACGCAGTTAAGGGCCCGTGGCTGATAGATCCCGCAGATCTGGATCGATGGATCCGCGGCGAATGAAGCAACCCAAGCTGAAACGAACTGCCGAAAAAGTCCCAACTTGACACATGAAAGACCAAGAACTGCACCATTGTTGGGCCAGAAAGTCTCAAATATGAGACAGGTTTGAATGAACCGCAGTCATTCGTTATCGTTGCACGGTAACGACAAAGCAGTCACCGAATGTCCGGCTGCGGAGCCCTACATGGCGAGCACCGAGACAGCTAAATATGCGCGTTGCAATCGCAGCACCATCACGCCCGCACGAATCCCCAATGGTCACTGGCACATAGAACTCGAAGGCCTCACGCAGTAGTGGGTCGGCAGGTTTCCTTTTGAGCGGATCCTTGACTCCCAAGGGGTTGCTACACACCTCCGGTTGCCATCAGGAGACAAACGCAGCGGAGGCATGAGAAGCAAGCAAATCCATGCATAATCTATCAATGAGCGAACGGATCGAACAGATTGAACGGAAGCTACGTCGCGCCCGCAAGTACCTAGACGCGCTTGAGAACGAACTTCGCGAATTTGACAAGAATGGCACACGGGTGGAACGTCAGAACGTCATTCGATCCCCAAATGAGATTGCGTTTAGCTTCGCAATGACCCTACGTTTCAACCGGCCTCTCGATCCTGAATGGGAGATCACGGTCGGCGAGGTCGCATTCCAGGCCAGATCATCACTCGACCAACTCGTAACAGCAGCCGTAGTCGCGAACGGCGGTGACGCGTCGACCCATCGAGGCGCGTTCCCGATTTTGATCGACGGCGACGAATATTTCGGCACCAAAAGCGCCAAGAAGTCGATACGGGATCGACTACTGACTGGCGTGCCAGCAGACGTTGCGAAGGTGATCGATGATCTTCAACCCTTCAATGCCACGGATCCGACCAAGCATCCGCTGTACGTCATCAACGCTGTATGCAATAACGATAAGCACCGCGACGGACAACCTTCGCTGGTACAAACCCGAGCAGCCTCGCTGACGGTCAAGATACCAGCGACCCAGACTATTGTTGTCTTCGGCCACGACAACATCCCCCCTGGACATGCAGGCATTCGGGAATGCAAGGATGGCGACGACTTGATGGCGTTCTTCACGCCCGAGCAGATCGGCGCGATCGCCGATGAACTCGCCAGAGGTGGTCACTTGGAAGACGACAACCTCGAACTGATGAGTGTCTCAGTTGTGACTGGGGTCTGTTTCGGAACCAAGAATGTTTTCTCTGCTCAACTTCGCGAAGCGCTCGCATACATAGAAACTGACGTGCTCGGACGGATAGTGCCTCTGATTACCTAGCCGAGGATGCCTAGTCGAGCGGCCGGCGGCAGGGACGTCCGTTCGCCTAAGTGCCCACCTTCGTGCGAGGCAAGAACACGCCTCCAGTACCAACCCTGTCCCGTGCATGGCGGGTAGACAATTCACACTAGTTCCACCGAGACTTCTGCGGCTCCGGACCCCCGCATCCTGGGGTGCGAGTCGTCTCGCCGCACCGCCGGCAGTAATGCGTCCGATGACCACCGTTGTGTTCTGTGCTGCAGCCGCAGACTTCCCACCCGACGAGGCATGTGTTCGCCGCCAACATGTGCCCGTTCGGGCAGCGTTGCGGAGATCGTTCAGTTGACGGCACATCCCAATATTCGCACACCTGTTCGATGACTGGTAGCGTCAGTCTCGCGGCGTCGGGAGGGTAAGGGAAGACCAGCTCGGCCCCGCCTGAACGACAAGATGCCCCCAACTCCGCGAAAAATGCCCAGTTGAGGGCTCAGTGTTTCTGGACGATCTGACTCATCAGACCTCGGAGATATTCGGCGACTCTTTCAATAGTGCGCTGATCTCGCTCAATCGCTGCTCAAATTCAGTACGCATCTGTTCTGCTTCTTCTTTGTTGCTCCGCCTGATTTTTCGAACCTCCCACCAGAACGCCCATCTCACGCGCAGACGCATGACTGCGAACCATGTCCGCTGAATTTTGAGTCGGACTTTGAAGGTGCGCCGTTTCACGAAGTTACGAAGTTTCAACACGAGGAGCTCCATCCGAGCCTCGCGAAGGCGCTTCCGCAGCCTCTTTACCTCAGATCTTGCCTCAGCAGTGCCCAGATTAACGGCTTCGATAGTGGTCATGGTTCTGTCGGTAGTGCGATCTCTGATCGCAGCACCGAATTCCAATGCGTCGCCGACACCAGGTTGATGAACACGCCTGATCCATCGCGTAGTGCCGTGCAGGAGCCCTTGTGGGGCATTGAGTCTCACGAAGAGGCCGCGAGTTAGGCGGGTGTTCTCCACGGAGTTCCGTAGCGAGTTCCAAAAGAGATACGTCAGTACGTACTGAAGGACAACGAGCCAAATCGTCCACGAATTGGGCAGCCCCAATAGGACGTCATACTTCGTTCGAACTACTGCTACGCCCCCCACCACGAACGACAACACACCGAAAACTATTGGCGGGTACTTGTCCTTCGTCGTCCTCGGATACTCAAGAATGTAGGCAAGCTCTAGCGCAGCTTCTTCTATTGCAGCTTTGATCTGCGTGCGCCCGGCCGCTGATTCGGGGAGCTTCTCAGAGATGTCAAGAAGCCGTTTCAGCTCGTGCTCGTGGCGTAAGCGAACAGAGTAGTTTGCGTATACGGCTGCGGGAAGGCCGATAAGGGCAACGGCTGTCAGAACTACAACCTGAACTACTTGAAACCAGGGCATTCACAGACTCTACGAGGTGGCGAAGAGAGCGCAGAACCCACCAGGCCTGAGTCTAGACACCAGAATTCATCCGAAGAGTCTTGGAAGCCCGAAAGCGCCCAAAGCGGAAACGCAAAAAGCGCAAGTAAGAAAGGGAACCCGCCCGAAGGTAGCGGGCGGATTCCCCTACTACAGTTTCCCATACACGGAGGGATCAGACGATGACGAACCAAGACGAGACCAGCCTGACGATCTTCGCGCTCATCGCAGCCACCCTCGCGGTCACACACCAGCCGTGGCAGTACTGGGCGGTCGCCGGCGTTGCAGCTGCCGGAGTTGCCGCGGTGTCCTGGCGGACGCGACGCGCTTAAGCTCCACCCTCGCACGACCGACGAAACGACAACACAAGCCCGCCCGATGCAGCACCCGCCTACGCAAACCGTGAACACAGTCCAATGGCACCGCGGAAAAAACTACCAACCGTCCAGTTCGTCTGGTTTGATTGAGCAATCAACTCAGCAAGCAAAGGGCAAAACAGTGAACTCGAAGATCACAAGCGCAGTTGGTGCGCTTGCAATCGCCGTCGGCGCAGCTATGACTGTCGGAAGCGGCACGGCGGCAGCGGATACTGTCATCAATGGGTGCACCATCGTGGACTCTCCAACGAAAACGCGATACACGAACTGCCCGGGCGCAGACTTCACAGGCTCTGACTTGTCGCAAGTCAACTTGATGTACGCGAACGTCCCAGACGCCAAGTTCTCGGGTGCAAATTTCGGAGTTGGACGGGGACTGCACGCGTACGGCGCGAACCTTAGCGGCGCAAATTTCGCCGACAACGACATGTCGAACTCGGCGCTCAATAGCGCAAACCTCAATGGCGCGGTATTCAAGAACACGAAACTGACCTCAGCGTCGATGACGTACGGCACCATCAACGACGCAGATTTCGACGGAGCCGACCTCACGCGAGCCACCGTCAGAGGCTCAAAGCTAGACCGCTCGTCCATGGCAGGTGTCACACTGACCGACGCCGACCTCACCGGCACCAACCTCCACGAAGTGGACTTGCGTGACGCAAATCTCGGCTTCGCGAATCTCGAAAATGCTGTCCTCACAAGCACAAAGATCTCGGGAGCCAATTTCGCCGATGCTCGAATCACCAAGACTTACTTCAACGGCACCGAAATCACGCCGCACGACATCGTAGTTCCAGCTGACCGCCCCAGCAGCGGAGCGCAGATAGCCGGCGCAAACGTGTCATGGACCATGCCGGCCAGCGTCGCTGGATTGACAGTTAGCAACTGCAACCCCGCGTCTGGATCATTCTTTGGAGAACTCGGCACAATCGTCTCGTGCCAGGTACGCAACCAGACAACCGGAGTCCAGACCGTTGGATCCGCCACGTTTACGGTCATCGTTACCCGGTATGAGGACAACGGGGGCTCAGGATCGCTTGGTGCATCGCCTTTCGGAAGTTAGTTGACAGCAGCATCTTTGGTAGACGTGACACGCCTAGCTAGTCCCCCAGGGTGCGCGATCGACCCCAACTCGAAGGACGGTATGACTGATTCAGCAGCCAATCCGAAAGTCGAGGGCGCACCTATACCCGAGGGCACACGGATCACGCTCACCACATCGGATGGGGTCGTAGTCAGCGGGATGGGGACCGTCGTTCGCTACAACAATCTCAGAAACCCGATCGTGGAGGTTGTATTGGACGACGGAAGCCACTGGCTCGCGCAACCGTGCCATCTGAAGGTCATTCCCGACGAGCGTTGAACGGGACGCGCCCCCAACCTCTGCGGGTTGGGGGCGCAGCAGGTGCTCAGCCACCGAAATTCAACTTGGATCTGCGTGGAGCATTGACAGACTCGTAAGATGGAGTGCATGTCAGATCTGAAGCACACTCACCAGCGGACCGAACAGGAATCGGAAAACCGCTCAACCGATGTGTTTGCCGGCCGTGAGACAGCATTGCAGATCGCTGCTGCCGAAGCTGTGCGGTGGTCAGGCCTGCTCGATCGCCTCGCTAAGTGACAGTTTTTCTCGATGTAGAAACTGTCCTCGCCATCAACTCCCAGCACGGTGGCCCTGGCGCGGGTGTCCGTGACGCCGAAGGCATCAAAGCCGCAGTTGCACGTCCAATGTCAGGCACGATCGATCAAGAATTTTTCCCGTCGATTTGGGAAAAAGCCGCGGTCTACCTTCATGGCTTGAGTAGCACACAGTACTTCCATGACGGAAACAAGCGCACTGCATGGCTGGCAGCTGTCACATTCCTGAACCTAAACGGCAAGGCCTTACCGCCAGTTCCCGAGGTTGAGGCAGAAGCCTTCATCCTTTGCGTCGCGAAAGACCTTTTCAGCAACGAGGACGAACCCGATCGCACGATCGAATGTGCGGCGGAGTGGTTCGAATCCCAATACCTGTCGAAGCAGGCCGGGCCAGCGATCTCCCGCCAAGTGATTTACGCCGTACTGGCCGAAGCATCCAAACTTGGCAATGCAAGTGGAGTCGATGTGATGGGTCTAGACGTTTCCGCGCTCACCGCCCCCGAAATACCGCTGACAGTCGCCTTCACCTGCATCATGAAGTACCAGTGGACCGCCCAAGATGGCGGTAGGCCACACACTTTCGGAGTGTGCATTTACTCGGATACACAAGACCTTCCCCGAACTGAACAGATCACTGAAGTCCCCGTGGCAGTACCGGTGCGGAGGGAGCGTGCTCCTGATCCTGACCGATTGCTGCCTTCACTCATAGTCCACGATGTGGTGGCGACTTTCGAGACTCTCGGACTTCACACTATTGAGTTCTTGATCGATGGAACTACCGTCGCAACGCGTCCACTTAACCTCGTTCCAGCCTGAGCCGAAACGCCATATTGCCGGCGAATTTCAATGCAAATAGGGCCCAGCCTCCACAGCATGTTCTGATGGTCACAATCGCACTTGCAATTCCGATTGGGCTATCAACGCAGGTTCCCCTGAAACAACAAAAGACGCCCCACCCTCGCGATGAGGATGGGGCGTCAGTCGTTGGTCGGCGCCGCGTCAGGCCTGCTTGCCTCGCGCCACCGCCCGATCTCGAAGTTTCCGGGCCTTCTTCTTGCCCCCGTTGTTGACATTCATGGATCCCTCAGGCAGGTACGCCCGGAAATCGATCGACACATGCCAGGCCGATAGCTCGCCTTCCCCTCCATCATCTATCCACGGAAGGTCAAGGTCCTTACATTCCCCCGCATCCACAGCCCAGATTCCCGCCACATCAGTGAGCGTGCACTCAGCCATAAAGCCACCGGCTCCATCAGGACGATCACCGTGCTCGGTTGAGAGAAGCCCTTTATCTTTAGACTTCGGTCTAAAAGCCGTACTCTCTATGGCCACGCGAGGTGGCGGTTCCGAGACACCACTCCGCGGCTCGAATGCCGCTTGTGTCACTGTACCGTCGAGGACGCTCACTTCCTCCTCGAAAACGCAACGAAGGAACCACGTTTCGCCACTTACCGGCAGTTCAGAAGCCACCCCCGACAGCTCCTCTCACTAAAAACTCACGCAGTGCACGGGGATATGGCTCCTGAACGACGTACTCCTGATCGTCATCATCGTCAGGCGCGTAAGCATTGAGGATCAAACGACCATCGTGGGTTATCTCTGCCGAGTACTCCATATGTCCCCGAGACCATTCCATATGCAATCCACCATCCGCAGTGGGCGCTGGTTCGATATCGGCCAGCATTGAAGCTGTCGATCGTCGATAACACTTCAGATAGAAATCTTTGGCCGTTCGACTGGGGGCACTTGAGCCTGGGCCACGCCAACCATCTTTCAGTGCCCAAATCCTCTGCATCTTGCGATCGAGCAATTGTCGTGTACGCATCTCGCTAAAGCCCCCTTCGAAGACGCGTCGAGGCAACACCAAGTGATGGATCGCATCCGACAGCGAGGGAAGGGGGACGTAGACAGTGGCACGATACCGGGTCAAAGGTCTATCCACCGTTGTTCCACCCAGCCCCCCAGCGAAAGCTAGTGGTGCCGTCACTGGTCAGTCCCAGCTCGCTTGGACTTCTCCTCAATGTAGTCGTGTAACGCTCCAGCTAGCTGAGCGGCATTCCCATGGGACATAAAGAGGACGGCGCGGGGCAAAGCTTCAATGCTCACCACAGGCTCATCTGGCATTCGAGAGGGGGGCGCAACGTGGCCAAACGCAAGGTAGACCCCCTGCCCGTCGTCTGTAAAACTGAAATGATTGACAACCTGAGGGGTTTCGAAGGTATCGGCTGGCCAAGTAACCCCGACCTCAATTTCCCCTTGCTGACGCTCCGCCACAGCACACCTTTCGAAGACATTGATTGGACTCAGGTCCCATCATCCACCATCGCCGTCGTGCAGACCGTAGCAGTCCCACGAGCGATGTGGGACCGCATATTCGGAATGTTGTCAGTCTGTCAGAGACTTTGGCTGCTTCATGATGGTCAACTCGGCGTCTGGTGCATCTTTCCAGCGGTACGCCCAGCGCCCATCAGCGAGTTTTACAGTGCCGGGTTGGCCGGCGTCGGGGTCAGGTTCGAAAGCCATAACCCAATCATCTCAGGCCGTCACACGATCCTGAGTGATGCACCTGCCGAAACAGTCGTAGCAAAGGTACTTACCCTCTGCACCTGACATTTGACCAGATCGCCGGCCGCCAACGCCATACCCGTTGTCGCCACCATACGAACGTCGTACGCGGGTGCTGTCGGCCCAGTATGGACAACACTGCCGTTCACGAGGAAACGCAGGGCCATCGGCGAGCCCGAGCTGATGACCGCTGCCGCTGTCAGTATTGCGTTCGGGTGCGCCGCTGGGACGATAATCGCGTTGCCGCTCAATGTTGTGCCCGAATCAGCAGCAATAGGCATATCGGTCCAGCCATCACCAGGCGTGTAATTCGCGCTCACCGTTCCCCCAAGTGCTACCGAATCGCCGCTGGACATGTTGAGTCGAGTAGTCGTGGCTTTGACGCTGACGGGATACGATGTCGAGGCGGACCAATATCGCAAAGTGATGGCGTCACCCATAGCGACCGTGAATGTCGCAGATCCTGTGATCAATGAGGCACCGTTGTACGGCACAGTCATTGTGAACGTATCGCCAACTTGCACACCGTTTTTGAACACTGCAGCGTTGCCTGTGGTGCCACCACTAGACGCCAGTTGTATAGAGAACCCGACCCGCACAACTCCGGCGAAACCACTAATGAGAGCGTCAGCGGTCACAATAGATCCAGGCAAATTGATGTTCGGCCCCATTCCGGTGACGAGTGCAGCCGTGGCTGAGGTGATGTTCGAGTCAGCAGTTTTGATCATGCCGACTGGCGCGAATGTCAAACCGTTTCCACGAACGAAAATGTGTGGCATTAGGCAAGGCCCTTCAACTCAGCAGTCACGCCCTTACCTGGAGTCGTACCAACACCAGTGACATTGATCGTCAGGAAGTCGCCAGCCGCAAACGCCCACGTACCTGTCGATGTGCCGCCCGCAACCTGATTCGCTGCAGCGATCGTAGTAGAAGTACCAGACACCGCCGAACCATTCTTACGAACCTCAACCACCAAGTTCCCTGAAGCATCTGCAGTCTCGCAATGGAATAGCACCTCGGAGAAGGTCACTGCTCGCCGCAGTTTGACCCCCGCGGGCACATCCCCGAGGCCTGTTGCCCGGTTTCCGGATTGCGCCACAAACGTGATGTCGTAGGGACTCGTTCCTACAGTCGGTGTGCGAGTGTCTGCCAGGCGCGAATCATTGCCCGCAGCCGCCGTCGAACCTGTCGTACCAATCGCCAAACTCGACGTACCGGCACCAATCGCCGAACGCACCGTCGCGGCATCCGCAGCCTTCAACTCACTTCGACCGATAGCAGTCGCATCCACAATGTCAGCCGAAGACGTAGTCACCGCCCCGGTACGCCCATTCACAGACGACACCGGAGATAGCGGATATACCTTCTCCGACCATGAAGACAACGAGGACGCAGGCTCACCAATCAGTTGCCACTCAGTGCCCGTATCAGTTCGGTTGCAGGTCAGTTGAGACTTGTATCGGATCCGATAATTCCAATCGGCATGTTGACATCACACTCATGCGCCTCATGGCGTCCATGGCGCTTTTCATCTCTTCAAGATCGTCACCTGGTCGCCCAACCACTTGTTGTGGGCCCTTAGTTACTAATGGATCTTGTTAAGTAATGGTTCTTGTTTGTACCCCAAATTTGCCACCCCCTGGGGTCGTGAATTTGCCACCCCAGGGGGTCGTGAATTTGCCACCCCATCCTCGCTGTATGCCGAACCTATGCCGACGCGGTAACAGTTCATACCGAGCAATACCGCGCCGACCTGCCACGATAACCACATGTAACGGCGCTACACGTGCGTTACAGGCTCCGTTACATCTCCATCGGGTCCAAGTAGGGTCTACTGAGACTCTCAATAATTCGCCACGGGCCTGCCTGCGACGGCCCTTTGCGACAACTTGCAACAGACTGCCGCAACAACATGTCCCATGGGGACATATGCGGGGACTCCCCGAGGATCCTCACCGGGACAAAAACACCATCACCACAGTTAGACGCGGAATCCCGCAGCCAAACTCGCGGAATCCCACAGCCAAACTCACACCACACAGTTGGCCTAACGCCGGCGAAAACAACTTTCGCACTACCGCGAAAGTATTTCCCGGAGACGGGAAGATTCCCGGTGCCGGGCAGCTTCCAAGCGCCTGCTGTGGCAAAGCGCTAGCACCCGCTACGAATTCAGGCAGTCGCGAGACGGTCGCGACACCATCGCGAGACAGCCGGGAATGGATTCGATGCTCCCTTGTTCCCTTGTTCCTGCAGTGAGGCCTCAGTAAGCACTCCGTGAGGATTCAGTGAGGATTCAGTGAGGACTACACCTTCGCTGGTAGGGAGCGGTTTATGGGACCGAGTAGGTCAGTCACTTAGTTCAATGCAATCTCTGCACTCAAAGCAGACCATCGAACACAGCGCGGGTCTTCTCGTCCTCCCCTGGCCACAGGTGTGAATAAACCGCCAACGTCACCATTGGCGATGCATGACCCAACCTCTGCTGAACCGTCGTCACCGATGCACCAGATGCGATCAATGCAGACGCAAAGAAGTGCCGCAATGAATGCCATGAGTGGTTCTCCACGCCAGCCTTTGCCGCGACACCACGCCATATTTTCGCCATGTGTGCCGAAGACCA
Source organism: Rhodococcus sp. NPDC055024 (assembly GCF_053608585.1). Lineage (NCBI taxonomy): Bacteria > Bacillati > Actinomycetota > Actinomycetes > Mycobacteriales > Nocardiaceae > Rhodococcus > Rhodococcus sp. NPDC055024. The sequence continues at coordinate 71,699 of NZ_JBSGVT010000019.1, read as the reverse complement.
CTGGCCACCCTGAGCAGCCCGGAACAACGGCTCGTGCAGTGCGTAGTCGTGACAGTCGAGATGCGCTCGAAGTGCGTTCAGCGTGGATTCAGGCAATGGGATCGTGCGCCGGGACTGCTCGGTTTTCAACCTTCGCCAACCGAATGCTGTGTGGTGACCGTCGGCCTGCTCGGTGACATCAACAACCTGACGTTCGAAGTCGATCGATCGAACGCGCAAGCCTGCCAGTTCGCCGGCGCGCAGACCGCTCGTGGTACCCAGTTCGAGCATCGTGGAGAATTGATCCTCCGATTCAGCAATCAGCGCTCGAATCTGTTGAATCCTCAAAACCTGGTGTGGTTCGATGGCTTGGTTTGCGGTTCCCTTACGTCGCACCGACGTGACGGGATTCCGAACAATCTGGCCTTGGGCGACAGCATCGTTGAAGATTGCAGATAGGGTTCCCATAAGCGTACGGATCGAACTATTCGAGAGCGGCTTACCGTCAGCCCAAGGGCGGCCGTCTGCGAGTACGGTTCGCCAGTCCCGAACATTCTCAACGGTGATGTCCGCGAGCTTCCTGAATTCGAGGTCTCCAAGGTTCGCTGCCAGGTGGGTACGCACTCCCCTGGTCGATTCTGTGGCGGACTGCTCGATGTGCGATGCGAGGACCTTGCTAAGCATTTGGTTGTCTGTACGAGTGCCTGTCGGACTCAGGCCCTCTCGCTCTTTAATCCAGTCGCGGGCGTCCTTCTGCTTTGCGAAGCTTTTCGAGATCTCTCTGCCGCCGACTCGCGTGCGCGCAATGTACCGCGGCGGTTTCCCTTCCGCGTACGTACGGCGCTGTATCGATCCCATCCGAGGAGTGTATCGGGTGCGGGGGACTCCCACATATCCCCCGACCGAAGCCGACTTCACATGCCGCAACTGCCGGAAACAACTGCGCACAAAGACAGCAGATTTGAGGGTTTATATGGCCCTATGGCGTCTACCATTGACAATGGCGAGACAATGCGCTCCAGGGTCTACAATGACCATTGTGTAAATGAACTCAGCCATGACCGCCATGACTATCGGTGTTTGTCCTATAACCCACATTGCGCGTTGGCGCTCACACCGATGCGGGTTCTGCGGACAGTCCGAGGTCATCGACCAGATTCGTCGACATGCTTCGCGACCCCCACCAAAACCGCGATGGGGCGACCGCCGAGTGTCCCCCGGACGGCTCAGATCATTGCCCGGTGGATGCCCTTCGGTTCGCCGCCGAGCTCCGAGAGCGTCGACGAATGGAAAATGGAACCGGGCACGTGAATCGCATGCGCCAGACCAGCATGAGCATCACGCCAGAACCGCTGCATCGGCGTGCTCAACTGCAAAGCGCCACCACCGGAACGAGCAAAGATCTCATCCACCGCCCGCACCGCACGCCACGCAGCAGCAGTCTGCGTACGCCGACCGATCGCACGAAGCTCGAACGAAACCTCCTGCCCCTTCTCCGTCATGTCCCAGAAACGATCCACCGTCTCCAAAATCGCAGCCCGAGAAGCAGCGATCTCGGCAGCCGCCTCACCAATCGCGAAGAGCACATACGGATCTTCCTTGATCGGAACACCACTGACCGTCACCCGCTCACGCTGCGCCGCCATGTTGCACGCCAACGCACCCTCCGCGATACCGATCAACGACGAGGTGATACCGAGCGGGAAGATGCACGAGAACGGGAACTTGTACAACGTCTCCGTACGGCCCGCTTCCTTCCATGCCGTTCCGTCGAAAACCTTTCCCGCATCAAGAGTGCGGTAGGTGGGCAGGAACGCGTCCTTGACGATCAGATCCTTCGAACCGGTTCCGCGCAGCCCCACGACGTTCCAGCTGTCCTGGTCGATGTCGTAATCCGAGCGCGGCAACAGCACGTGCAGAATCTTCGGCGGCATCAGCGGCTTACCGGTCTCGTCACCGACCATCGCACCGATCATGATCCAGTCACAATGATCGGTTCCCGAGGAGAACGACCAGCGCCCGTTGAGGATGTACCCACCCTCGACCGGCCGCGCGACACCCATCGGCGCGTACGGCGACGCCATCCACGTATCGGGATCGGTTCCCCAGACCTCTTCCTGAGCCTTGCGGTCGAAGAACGCGAGCTCCCACGGGTGGACGCCGACGATGCCGCTGACCCAGCCGGTGGCACCGTCCATCGCGCCGATAGCCATTGCGGTCTCGGCGAATTCACGCGGATGTGCCTCGAGGCCGCCGAACTCCTTCGGCTGGAACATCCGGATGACACCGGAGTCGCGCAGTCGCTTCGCGCTGCCGTCCGTCAAGCGCATCAGCTTGTCGCCCTCGACTCCGTCGGCGCGGATCTCGTCGGCGAACTGTGAAATGTTGTCCAGAACCTGACCCATGATCTTTCCGCCTCCACTGATAGTCGATCAACGACTACTAAAGTAGAACACGTTCTAGAAACTTGCGGAAGTGAATGCTCGACATTTCTTGCACTCAGACGGTCTGCAGTTCCGACGGGAGTTCGACTGCGTCGCTACCCGAAGCCGCAAGAAGCTGCGCGTACCGCCCGCCTTGCTGCACCAGTTCGTCGTGGGTGCCCTTTTCCACAACCACACCCTGGTCGAGGACCGCAATGAGGTCCGCATCCCGAACCGTGGAAAGCCTGTGCGCTACAACAAGAGTGGTACGTCCGACCATCAGTTCGTCGAGTGCGTCCTGCAGCGCACGTTCGGTGCGGTTGTCCAGGGCGCTCGTCGCCTCGTCGAGGACGAGGATCGGCGGATTCCGCAGAACTGTGCGCGCGATCGCGATGCGCTGTTTCTCACCACCGGAGAATCTGTAGCCGCGCTCGCCGACCATGGTGTCGTAACCATCGTCGAGACCGGAGATGAACTCGTGGATCTGCGCGATGCGTGCCGCCTGCTCGATCTCGGCGTCGGTGGCGTCGGGTTTCGCGAACCGGAGGTTCTCGCGAATCGTCGTGTGGAAGAGGTATGTCTCCTGCGACACCACGCCCACCAGGTCGGAGACCGTCGCCAGATCGAGGTCCCGCAGATCGACGTCGTCGATCCTCACCGATCCCGCCGTCGGGTCGTACAGACGTGCGGCCAAATATCCGAGAGTGGTCTTGCCCGAGCCGGTAGAACCGACCAGCGCCAAGGTTCCGCCCGCCGGGACCGTGAGGTCGATGTTGTCCAGAGTCTTGCTGTCGGTTCCCGGGTACGAGAAGTCGACGTGGTCGAACCGAAGTTCACCGGACATCTTCGTGCGGTCGAAACTCTTCGACTCCTCCGGATCCGCGATGTCGATCGGCAGATCCAGGTACTCGAACACGCGGCTGAACAGAGCCATGGAACTCTGCACCTCGACGCCCGTGTTGAGCAGCATCATGGTGGGGCGGAACAATTGTGTTTGCAGCGTGGTGAAGGCGACGAGGGTACCGACGGTGATGGTGTTGCCGTGATCGAGAGTGAAACCGGCAAACCAGTAGACCAATGCAGGCATGGCCGCGAAGGTGATCGACATGGTCGCCATGCGCCACTTGCCGGCCATCATGGCCCGGAGTTCGACGTCTGCGACTTCCGCTGAGCGCTCGGTGAATCGATCCGTCAGGGCCGACTTCGCGCCGGTCGTCTTGCCGAGGAGAATGCCACTGACGGAAAGGGATTCCTCTACCTGGACCGACAGATCACTGAGCAGCTTCTGCCGCTTGCCTGAGATCTTTCGACGCTCGTCGCCGATCTTGCGTGCGATACGGATGAACACCGGCAAGATCGCCAGCGAGAAGATGGCGAGCCGCCAATCCAGAAGGAACAGAGCAACAATCGTGGCCGCCACTGTCGTTGCGTTCTGCGCGATGGACGTTGCCGTATTGGTGACCACCGACTGCATACCGCCGATGTCGTTGGCAATGCGCGACTGAACTTCTCCGGTTCGGGTTCGAGCGAAGAACCCGAGGGACTGATTCTGCAGGTGCGAGTAGACCCGCACGCGGAGTTGGTGCATCAGTTTCTGGCCGATGCTGTTGGACATCCAGGTTTGCGCCACGCCGAGACAGCTCGTGATCACGGCAATGGCGATCATGCCGATGGCAAGAATGCTGACAAGTCCGAGGTTCTTGTCCGGAATCGCCTTGTCGAGCATTTCGCGTAGGAGCAGCGGACTACCCAACGCGACGATCGCGCTGAGTGTGATGACCGCGGTGACGATGGCGATCTGAGTTCGATACGGCGCGAACAGTCCGAGTACGCGCTTTGCCGGTACAGATTCCGCCGGAGTGATCTCGACAGCGGTTCGTTCGATGTTTCGCATGTGATCTGGTTTCACGTTTACCTCCTGGAGGCTTTCTCACCCTAGTTTCATATTGATGAGGTTACCTCACTATGAGGCTGACACCAACAACGCTAGACTGGCGCCATGCATTCCCGAGAGCGCGAACTCACCGATGTCGTGATGTCCGTGGCACGGCTCATCCGCCGACGCCAGGTGGCAGCGCTGGAACCATTCGGCCTCTCGCCGTCGCAAAGCCGAGCGCTGCGAGTGCTGACCCGAGTGGGCGAACCGGTTCGACTCGGTTTTCTTGCCGAGCGATTGCGCATAGTTCCGCGGTCGGCGACCGACGTCGTGGATTCCCTCCAAGATGCCGGATGGGTGCGCCGCACTCCCGACCCGAACGATCGGCGAGCAGTGCTGCTCGAGTTGACCGACGCCGGCGTTGCCCTGGCTGCGGACGTCGCGAAAGCTCAGCGACGCGAGTCCTCGGATGTGTTCGACGACCTCGACGAGTCGGAGCGAGCAACTCTCACAGAACTCCTCGAGCGAGTGGACGCGGGGCACGATTGCTCTCGGCCCCGCGACTGCCCGAAACCCTCGGTCTGAGTCCTCACGCAGCGACAGTGTCGACCGCATCCTCCGTGTTCTCCGTGTTCTCCGCCGACGTCGGCTTGCTCTGACGCTCGATCTTCGAGATGCAACGAGCAAGGTCGGCGCCTACGGCCGTCGCCCGCAGCTCGAGATCGGAACGAGGCACACCCTCCTTGGTCGTGTACTCGTTGGTGCGCAACTCCCCCGCCACCATTACCGGATCACCCTTCATGATCGAAGCGCCGACGCCGGTGACCAACCGTCGCCAGCAGCTGACCGTGAGATACAGGGTCGCTCCGTCCGTCCACTCCCCCGTCACAGCGTCTTTGCGACGTGTGTTGCTCGCCATCCGAAAGCTCAGCACCTCTTCACCATTGGTGCTCTGCCGCTTCACCGGATTGGTGATGACGGTTCCGACAACGGTTGCATGCGTTTCGTACATGTCCGATCCCCCTTCGAACTCCAGAACCCGCCAACTGCCACGGGGCCGATCATTGCGTCGGCAGCTTCGATTGTGGAACGGCAAAGGCCGTAGAGCGAGAGATCGATTTCGACCTGTGTACAGGCGGGACAACTGTGGAGAAACAGCACTGCCCGGACCGAATGGCCCGGGCAGTGTCGGAGCTAAGTGCTAGTGGAGGATTCGTCGGATTCCTTCTCGCTGGGCGCCCCGTCGGCAGTGTCCTCGCCGGCAGTCTCCGCATCAGCAGCCTCACGGGGTTTCCACCCTTCGCGGTCTCGCCTGGCCAATTCGGCGAACATCGCGTTGTGTGCGGCGAGGTCGGCGTCGTGGTCGCGTTCAGCCGCGCGGTCGGTTCGGCGCGCCGTCCTGCCGTCACTGCGCGACCACTGAACCAGAAGCGCGAGCATGACAACCATGAGCGGGATCTCGCCGGTCGCCCAGGCGATACTGCCGCCCAACTGCTGATCGCCGATCAGGTCGTCGTTCCAGCCCAGGCCGAGCGAACGGAAGTACGCACCGCCCATCACAGCGGTGGTGCTCATCAATGCCACACCGAAGAACGCGTGGAACGGAAGTGAACCGAAGACCATCGCCAGCTTGGTCACCGGCTGCAATTGACGCGGTGACGGGTCGATTCCGATCGCCACCCAGTAGAAGAGATAGCCGCTGAGGATGAAGTGCAGATTCATCAGCAGGTGAGCACTGTGCGAGTCGACCGTCGCGCCGTAGATTCCGCCGAGGTAGAGCGCGTAGAAGCCGCCGACAAAGAGAACTGCCGCCACGATCGGGTGGGTGATGAAGCGCGAGAACGGGCTGTGCAGCGCCGTCAGGATCCACTCTCGAATGCCTGGGACACCGTCCTTGCCTGCCGGATCTAGTGCTCGCAGAGCCAAGGTGATCGGCGCACCCAGAACAAGCAGGACAGGGCCCAACATCGACAGCGCCATGTGCGCACCCATGTGAACGCTGAAGACTGCCGGCGCATACTTGCCGACGCCCGAAGACGTGGCGATCAAGAGCACCGCGCAACCGCTCATCCAGGCGATGGTTCGGCCGACGGGCCAGGAATCTCCACGCTTGGCCAACTTACGCAGACCGATGCCGTACAGAATCGCCGCAGCAACGGCAGCGGTGCCGAACATGAGGTCGAATCGCCAATCCGTCACGAACGCCATGAACGACGGCGGGTCCGGAAGGTTGTAACCGAGTTCGACCTCGGGGATCGAGGGAATCGAGAGCGGCGGGGGCGGCGGAGTACGACCGAGGCCGATCGCAAGACCGATGGTCGCCGCCATCACGATGCCCTCCGCGCCGGCAAACCGAATCAGAGCAGAGCGGCTCTTCGGGTTCTCGGCCAGTGCCGGCAGCGCCCGACTCCGCTGGGCCCAGCCGAAGAACCCGAGGATGATCAGTGCAACGGTTTTGGCGACGATCAAGCGGCCATACGTCGTGGTGAACACGTCGTCGAGAGGCAGACGGACAATCGCATTGATGACGCCGCTGAATCCCATGACGACGAAGCAGATGGATGCGACCGTCGAAAAGCGTCGGGCGGCGACGTCGGTGTAATCGCCACCGCGTCGGGCGTGTGCCAATAGCGCGAACAGGCCGCCTGCCCAGAGCGAAGCCGCCACGAGGTGCAGGATCAGGCTGTTGGTGGCGATGTCATGCGAGCCGCCCGAAGACGAGTGACCGGTGAGAGCGAGCGGCATCAGTCCGAGGAGACCGATCAGCAGTAGGAGCGGAGTCCACCACCAGCGCAGTGTCAGTCGGGCCAGGATCGCCAGAACAACCGCGATGATCGCCGTCCAACGCCAGGCGCCGGCGATCTCGACCTGATCGAGTCCCGACCACAGGTTCGCCGGTTTGATCGCTTCGGCAAACGGTTGACCCGACGTGTCAGAGAGCGTCAGAGGCACCATCATGAACGAACAGATCGCCCACACGATCGCGGCGTGCGACGCGGTTCGGACTGCTCGATAACCGTCGACGTCGAGGACGCCCGACTTCTGCGGCGGCACGAAGAACGCGGCCAGCAGCAGTGACCCGATCGCAATGACCGCGGCGATCTCCCCCAGTGCCCGCATCGCGGGCAGGCCGTACGTGGTGATCGGGCCTGGATCCGGGATGCCCAGAAGAGTCAGTGCCTGCGACGCGGAGAATCCCACCACAATGGCTGCGGTGAGCCCTGCGATGAGTCCACTGACCACGAATATGGCGGTCGAAGAAGCGGGTGCACCGCTGTGCGGAGTGGACTCCGGTGGGGAATCTGTCGGCGCGAGGTCGGGTGTAGCCATACCTCAAGGGTAGGACCTTCGCGAACCGACTACGACAACGCGTCGGAGTTGGGCGGCGCGCGTCACATCCCGAACGCTCGAGTATGATGTTCCACGCGCCTCCGTAGCTCAGGGGATAGAGCAAGAGCCTTCTAATCTCTTGGTCGCAGGTTCGAATCCTGCCGGGGGCACCACAAGATTTGCATCACGGATGGTCACACTGCGTCGATGATCGACCTCCACGCAGAGCGATCGCGATACGGTCCAAAACGTAGGCCACAATTCGTGAGTCGCCCGCAGTAATCTGCGTCGCATGAAGAAGGCACTTCCGAAGACGCTGAAGTCACTCGCCCGGACCGTTGGAATCCTGGCACTCGCGATCGTCGTGGTATCCGTCGTCGAGCGGTTCACCGGCGCACACCAACCGACTACCGGTCCCGCATCGTTGACCGGGCCCGACCAATCGTTGTAGCCCTTCCCTTGTGACAGGGTCGACACATGACGTTCGAGGAACAGGACGAGTCGACAGGTGAATGCCGTCCGATCGCAGATGATGGGCCATTCACCCTGGAAGTCGATGGAGAAATCTTCACGGTGACGGTCCGCCCCGGGGAGCCGGGCGCGTCCGACTACGACTGGAAATCGGGGCCGAACGAGGGGTACGGATTTTCCAGTTTTCAGCGTGTTTCCTACTACAGTGTTCTCGACCGAGCGAACAGCCCATCCAACGAAATTCAGCCCGAGACCATCGAGGAACACCGCGCGTCGATCCGCGACTTCCTCAGCAAGATCAACCCGGAGACCGGATACATCGGCGACTGATTGTCGGGGCTGCTTGTAATGTCGCCGTCATGGATACGGGCCCGCCGACGCCGTGGTGGGAGACTTACAACAACAATGTCCTCTCCACCCAGGAAAATGGCTGGAGTGGAGCCGATTCCACGCTCTCTCGAGAATTGTGCGACCTACTCGATGACGTCGCTGCCGCATTCGCCATCACGGGTGCGCTGACGCCTGGCTGGCCGGACCCGTACAGCGGCGATTCCCAACCCGGCAAGGACTCGTACGAGCGTTGTACCGATCCGGAGAAGTTCCTGATCGTGGTGGCAAGAGCTCGAGCGTGGACAAAGGTCCTCGTCGATCGCGGCTGGGCACGAGAAGCACCGCCCGTGCGGTGGGCGCTCCGTTCCTTGGAATCCGGCGGGGCCGGCACCGTTTTGGAACCTTCGAGTGACGTGCGACGGATGCGACAGGGGGTCCGCGGCACTGCTCGAAGAATTCGACACGTGGGTGCTATCGGTGGTCGACGGCTCTCTCGCAGTCGACGTCACGGCCGCCTGTTATTCGATTCGAACTTCTCTTCACGGCGGAAGGCACGGGGTGCAGTACCTCGACGAACCCACTGCTTTCACTGCGGCACCGTGGCCCCGACATCGGACGGCACGCTCGCTCGTGCCTGAATGTTGGTAGGCACTGAGGTCTGACCTTGCCGCTACAGAACCTTCGTGAAGATCTGCGCCGGCGCTGCCGTCTCGAGCTGGTCCAGCGCCGCGACCAACCTGACGAAGTGCTCGGTACGGGTGTGGGCGTCGAGGTGCTCTTGCGATTCCCACTCCTCTGCAAGGACTAGTTCACACGGATTGTCGGTGCGCTGCAATAACTCGTAGTTGATGCAGCCGAGTTCTTTTCGGGTCTCGGTGACAAGTTCGTCGTACAACCGAAGCACTTCCGCGAGATCGCCCTGCTCCACCGTGGTTGGCACCAAAACCCTGATCACAAAGACTCTCCGATTCGATTGTCCCGCATTAGTTCCTCCGCTGGAAGTCTGCCGTAGACCTCCGACAGTTCGACATTTCCGTTGTGACTCGAAGTTTGCGGACAGGCGCAATATCTACGAAACACCCCCGATACCGGAGGTTCGTAGGGTTTGCCGAAGTCGGGCTCGCAATCAGCAGCGCAGCCCTGGGCCCGGGCGAGGGGTAGAGCACATGAGTGGAAATGCAGTTCGCTTGCAAGCGATCAAGGACGTCGAGGCCTACACACCTCCGGTGGTCAGTTTCACGACCGAAGAAACGCCTGGTGAAGTGTTCGGAGCCAACGTCTTCAACAAGGTGGTCATGCAGAAGCGACTGCCCAAGCTCGTCTACAAGTCGGTAATGGCGACGATCGAACAAGGCAAGCCGCTCGATCCCATGGTCGCCGACGCGGTCGCGTCCGCGATGAAGGACTGGGCACTGGAGAAGGGCGCGACCCACTACGCCCACGTCTTCTATCCGCTGACGGGTTTGACGGCCGAGAAGCACGACAGCTTCCTCGAACCGGTCGGCGACGGCAGCGCGTTGGCGGAGTTCGCCGGCAAGACCTTGATCCAAGGTGAACCAGACGCTTCGAGTTTCCCGAACGGCGGGCTGCGCAACACGTTCGAGGCTCGCGGTTACACCGGCTGGGATGTCACGAGCCCGGCCTACGTTCTCGAAAACCCCAACGGCAACACACTGTGTATCCCGACAGTGTTCGTCTCGATGACTGGCGAAGCGCTCGACCACAAGACTCCCCTCCTCCGTTCACAGCAGGCAATGGGTTACCACGCCGAACGAATCCTGAAGTTGTTCGGCCACACCGACCCCGAGCACATCGTGTCGTTCTGTGGACCCGAGCAGGAGTACTTCCTGATCGATCGACACTTCTTCCTCGCCCGCCCCGACCTCCTCAACGCCGGCCGAACACTCTTCGGCGCAAAGCCGCCCAAGGGCCAGGAGTTCGACGACCACTACTTCGGGGCGATTCCGGAACGTGTGCTCGGATTCATGATGGACACCGAGCGCGAGCTGTTCAAACTTGGAATCCCCGCCAAGACGCGGCACAACGAGGTTGCGCCCGGTCAGTTCGAAATCGCCCCGATGTTCGAACGCGGGAACATTGCCGCCGACCACCAGCAGTTGCTGATGACCACCTTCAAAACCATCGCCAAGAAGCACGGCATGGAGTGCCTCTTCCACGAGAAGCCGTTCGAAGGTGTCAACGGCTCCGGCAAGCACGTGAACTTCTCGTTGGGCAACTCCGAACTCGGCAGTTTGCTTGTCCCCGGAGATAATCCGCATGACAATGCCCAGTTCCTGGTCTTCTGCGCCGCTGTCATCCGGGCCGTTCACAAGTACGCGGGACTCCTCCGTGCTTCGGTCGCATCGGCCACCAACGATCACCGTCTCGGCGCCAACGAGGCTCCCCCGGCGATCATCTCGATCTTCCTCGGCGATCAGCTTGCCGACGTCTTCGAGCAGATTGCCAAGGGTGCCGCGACGTCGTCGAAGGACAAGGGCACCATGATGATCGGCGCCGACACCCTTCCTGTCCTGCCGACCGACCCGGGCGACCGCAACCGCACCAGCCCATTTGCCTTCACCGGCAACCGTTTCGAGTTCCGCGCGCCGGGATCCATGCAAACAGTCAACGGTCCGATGGTCACCATCAACACGATCATGGCCGAGGCTCTCGATTACATGGCCACCGAACTGGAGGCGGCAGTCGCCGACGGCGCCGATTTCGACACCGCCGTCCAGAATCTGCTCACCGAAATCATCACCAACCACGGTGCGGTTGTCTTCAACGGCGACGGCTACTCCGAGAACTGGCAGATCGAGGCGGAGTCTCGCGGTCTGCCGAACCTTCGCACGACGCTGGACGCCCTGCCCGAACTGATCACCGAGTCCTCGATGGAACTCTTCGAGAAGTACAAGGTTTTCAACCACCGAGAGATGCACAGCCGCTACGAGGTCGGACTCGAACAGTACGCACTGAGCATCGGCGTCGAGGCACGCCTTGCCGCCGAAATCGGTACGACGCTTATCCTTCCGGCAGCAGTGCGCCACCAGACGGAAGTTGCTCAAAACTTCGTCGCGTTGAAGTCCGCCGGCCTCGAACCGGATTCTGTTCCACTCGAAGAAGTGTCGGCGCCCGTCGCGGCCCTGCGAACTGCGCTCACTGCCCTGCGCGCCGCCATCGACGCCGACGCCGGCGAGTCACCATTCGACCAGGCCAAGCACGCACAGGACTCACTCCTGCCCGCAATGGCCGAGGTTCGCGTCGCTGCCGACTTCCTCGAAACCATCGTCGCCGACGATCACTGGCCACTCCCGACGTATCAGGAAATGCTCTTCATTCTCTGAGCATCACCCGAATATCACTACCCACAGAACTATGGCCTGCAACTCGATCGAGTTGCAGGCCATAGTTGTCGAACGCTGTTCGGGCTAGCGGTCTTCCGGCATCGTGACTTCGAGGACGCGAGCCTCACCGGTGGTTGCGGGGTCCGGACGATCGCGCGAATCCGACGACGCCATCTGGAGCCCGTTCAAATCGGTCCGCATGTAGATGACGTTGTAACGGTCCCACGTGGTGGCGACGAATTCGAGGAACTGTCCGCTCGCCCAGGGGTGCATGAATCCGCCGTACAACGCGGGCAACGTGATTCCGCTCAACAGGGTCTGCGTACCGCTCCACGGGCCTTGCGGTTGATCGGCCTGGCGGATCACGAGGTTGCCCTCGGCGCTGGTGTACATCGCGACGTACTTGTTCAGGTAGTCGTTCCACTGCACTGCGAGCTCACTGACCGGCGCCTTGATGACCTGAACGGCATCGGTATCTCGCGGGCTCCACCCGGAGCCGTCCCAGTATTCGTAGGCGCCGAGGTTTCTGATGTCGGCGCCGGCCACTCGCGCCAGGATCGCCTTGCCGAAACGACCGGAGGGAGTTCCGTATTCGTAAATGTAGCCGTCCCGACCGTCGAGGAAGGCGCTCTGCTGGAAGTTGGAATTGATCGGCGATACTGCCGGAATCCCCGGGATACCGAGTCCTTCGGTATTGGCGCGAACCGTCGCCGGATCGAGTTCCCAGTTCTCACCGTTGTCCGTGGAGGAAGCCAGAGCCGAGTAGTTGGTGGTCCAGGCTCCGGGTTCGTCCCACGACCGAACGGACATGAATCTGATGTATTGCACTCCGCCGTAAGAGATCCCAGCGGTCGGGATGGTGGTGAACTCGCCCGGGATACCGAATCCCGGAATGATCTCCTTGGAATGATTGGGGCCGTCCAGCGGAGAACTGTCGATCTTCATACCGTCGGCGATGGCGGTGTCATTGCTACGGAAGAGAACGTTGCTGCGCCAGTCGTCGCCCGGGGTGTCGCAATCACCCACCGTATCGCCGAATGCCATCAGCACGTCGTGATCCGGCCCCGAAAGGCCGTTGTCCCACATGATTCCGAGGTCGGTTCCCGACACGTTGAACCGCTCGATGGTGTTGTTGGGACTGCCTGGGCCAGTGACCATTTCTATCGCCTTGGTGCGACCGGTCAGCACCGGTAGAGCGCCGTTGGGTGCGCCGGTGATCCAGGGCAGAGCGTTGGCGAGAGATCCCGTACCAGCTGAACCATTGTCGAGTGAACCGGTCAGCGAGCCGAGCGAACCTGTCATCGATCCGGCGGAACCGCTTCCGCCCGAACCACACGGTCCACCGATCGCCGAAGCAGACGGTGCCCCGGCAATCGTCGCGGCAATCGTGACAACGCCTATCGACAACATCGCCGACATGGAGTGTTTTTTACGCACATGCAGCCTCTCTGATCGTTCCCACTCGAACCACAGGGCACAGTGATCCCCCGACCGCAGAAGCAAACCATTTGGACTGTGTTAAGAGAGTGAAAGCTGAGCAAATTGTTATAAATCGCCCGTTCAACTGACACAAGTGACCGCTGTGTCCGATTTCACCTTCACAGGACAGTTGTCCGATACAGCAAAAAAGGCGCCTAGTATGTAACGGAAATGTAAAAGAGTTCTCACAACGAGGTAGGTGAGCGGTGTCCGTACGTGACCGCGTAGCGCAGATTTACGATCAGGTTTTGGTTCGCAATGCAGGAGAGCCCGAGTTCCACCAGGCCGCTGCGGAAGTATTCGAGTCGCTTCACGTAGTACTCGAGCGCCACCCGCGCTACGCCGACGCCGGACTCATCGAGCGGCTCTGCGAGCCGGAACGCCAGATCATTTTCCGCGTGCCGTGGACCGACGACCAGGGCAACGTTCACGTCAACCGTGGCTTCCGAGTGCAGTACAACAGTGCACTCGGCCCCTACAAGGGCGGCCTGCGTTTCCACCCCAGCGTCAACCTGGGCATCGTGAAGTTCCTCGGCTTCGAGCAGATCTTCAAGAACTCCCTCACGGGCCTGCCTATCGGCGGCGGCAAGGGCGGCTCCGACTTCGATCCCAAGGGCTGCTCGGACGCAGAGGTCATGCGCTTCTGTCAGTCCTTCATGACCGAACTGCAGCGGCACATCGGTGAATACACCGACGTCCCGGCCGGCGACATCGGCGTCGGCGGTCGCGAAATCGGCTACCTGTTCGGCCAGTACAAGCGGCTGACCAACACGTACGAGTCGGGCGTCCTCACCGGCAAGGGCATCACCTGGGGCGGATCGCAGGTTCGCACCGAGGCCACCGGCTACGGCGTCGCGTACTTCGTCGCCGAAATGCTCAAGGCGAAGGGCGAAGGCCTCGAAGGCAAGAACGTCGTGATCTCCGGATCCGGCAATGTCGCCATCTACGCCATCCAGAAGATCCACCAGCTCGGCGGCGTCGCAATCGCCTGCTCGGATTCCTCGGGATACATCGTGGACAAGAAGGGCATCGATCTCGACCTCCTCAAGGAGATCAAGGAAGTACGCCGCGGCCGCATCAGCGAGTACGCAGACGCCGTTCCGCACGCCGAGTTCATCGCCGACGGGTCCATCTGGGACGTGCCGTGCGACGTCGCACTCCCCTGCGCGACTCAGAACGAACTCGACGAAGATGCCGCAAAGACCTTGATCGCCAACGGCGTTCAGGCCGTTGCCGAAGGCGCGAACATGCCCACCACCCCCGGCGGCATCCAACTCTTCCGTGACGCGAACGTGGCCTTCGCCCCCGGCAAGGCAGCCAACGCCGGTGGCGTTGCAACCTCTGCTCTCGAAATGCAGCAGAACGCTTCGCGTGATTCCTGGAGCTTCGAGTACACCGACGAGCGCCTTGCCGGAATCATGCGCGGTATCCACAAGCGCACCATCAACACCGCTGCCGAGTACGGCAAGCCGGGCGACTATGTTCACGGCGCCAATATCGCCGGCTTCGTGAAGGTCGCCGACGCCATGATTTCGCTGGGCGTCATCTAGAGATTTCGCAACACAGACGGCAGCACAGAAAAGGGTGCCTCCACCCTGAACCGGTCCCCCTACGTTGGACTGGTCGAATCAACACCTAGGCCTCGAGGGCCCTGGGTCCGCGACAGCGTCGGACCCAGGGCCCTCGACCATGATCTGAGCAAATCGCCCGCGACGTACCCCGCAGGCGACGGCAATGATCCCAGATGGAACTGGTGGTGTCCGCCGAATCCGTTTCCGCTCTGACGTCGGAAAACATCGTAAATGGACGATTGTTTAGTTCGGCGCCGCGTGGGGCATATGGACTTATCTTCACATTTGTCCATTTCACAGTTGGACATTCGTTCATGTGGTAGAAATCACAACGCCTGGCGCAATTCGATCCGCAGATTTCAGCGACGAGTATGCCCCCGAACAAGGCCTCAGCGTGTACCCCGCTTCGTAACGCGCCGAGCCTCCGGGTGCCTGTGCCGCGCGACGCATCTGTCTAGAGGAGGCCACCCATGTCCCCAGCGCTGCTGAACAACCCGGGACCGCTCATGCTGGGAGGCAAGCCCGCCTCCACAGCGGTCAATGACGTCATCCCACTGGCAAGCGATCTCGTAGATCACTTGTCCCGCGCCAACCCGACGTTGACTTCCCTCCAAACGGAGGCAGTACGTCGGGAGTTGATCGCGGTAATCGTGCAGGGGCTTCAAGTAGGGATCCAGCTATTGGATCACCGCAAACTCCCCACCGACCAAGACCTGGACGGCATTCACACCATGACCGTCCAACAAGCACTGAAAGGCGTGCCACTCAGCGCAATTCTCAGCCTGACGAACGAGGGCATCAGCACTTTTCGCACCCTCATCCTCAGTCGAGCCGACGCCGGGGACTCCGCTAATCTCGGCGATCTCAACGAGTTCTTGTTTGCACTGGCGCAGCGGCTTCACTCGTTCATCTCGATCAGCTATCTCGCGGCTCTTCCGGCCGGTTCCCAACTCGGCGAATACTCCGCCGGCGCCCTCGTGAAAGCCATGCTGGACGGCGACGATCCCACCCAACTCGCGCTCCAGATGGGCATTGAACTCGCACCCCGCTATCTCGTCCTACGACTGATGGTGAACCTGCCGCCCACGCGAACAGGAGCCCGCAACGGCACGCATCAGCGCATACAGGCCTATCGCGATCTCACGGTGGTTCAGGCAAAGATCGCGGCCCACTTCGTCTCGGCACTGCTCGAAGCGCCTGCACCGCAACGTGGTCTGGTCCTGATCGAGGGCACACCCGACTGGAAATCGGTGTGCGAGATCATCCAAAGTGCACGTGCAACGGTCGGCGTGGAGATCACGGCCATCGGCGAGAGTGCCGCCGTCGGAGACATCGCCGCCGCCCAGGCAACAACACATGAATTGGCGCAACTCGTGCGGCGCCTGAGACTGCCGGCGCGGTCATACCGGATGGAGGACCTCGCGCTCGAGTACCAACTGACGCGGAGCGGCGCGGGCCGCGACAGCTTGATCAACCTACTCAAGCCACTCCACGGCAATCCGGAACTGTTGCAGACACTGTCCATACATCTCGCGAACGGCCAGCACCGCCAGCGCACCGCGTCGGCACTGGGCCTGCACACGAACACCGTCGACAACCGGATCAAGCGCATCGCCGCCCTGACCGGATTGGATCCGGCTCTACCCTCTGAGCTGCTCAAACTGCGCGCTGCGATGATCTCGCTTTCTTTCGCCAGCACTGATGTGGACAACCGTCCAGCGAAAGTGTGAACACTCACACCCTCGCTATTAGCTCTCCACGAATGCTGGCCTCGACCCCACTTTTCCGCACCGAGCCGGGCTATAAAAGTGTGGTGCGAATCACCGCGCAAACCAGTAACAATTAAGGGGAACCACATGATCAACGGCCAGGACAACGCTCTCCTCGGTGCCTTCTTCGACACCATCCTGCAGCTCTTCAACGCGGGCAGCACCGGCACGGGCTCGACGGATGGCGGCGGCGTCTCCTAGGACGAATCGCGGGCCCTGTGCGAGATTTCTCGCGCGGGGCCCGCTCCAAGCCGCCTGACACTGTGAGGGCGGTGACCACGGTGACCACCATGTCGCCACCGCTGAAACCAGGAGCCAGCACATGATCGCCGCACCAACAACAGGCGCTTTGGCCGTCGTCTTGAACACGGTCCTTCAGATGTTCAACGCGGGCAGCAGCTTCCTCTACACCGACAACTCTCCGATCGGCGGCGGCGGAGAAACTCCCACGACGCCTGCTCCCTGATCGACTTACCCGCTCGCACCACAAACGTCGCGGCGCAGACAGGAATCACCGTGATAAACCCGCACACCCAGGGCAGCCTGGTTATCGACTTCGGCTCACTCTCCCGGGCACTCGGCTTCG
This sequence comes from Rhodococcus sp. NPDC055024, assembly GCF_053608585.1. Lineage (NCBI taxonomy): Bacteria > Bacillati > Actinomycetota > Actinomycetes > Mycobacteriales > Nocardiaceae > Rhodococcus > Rhodococcus sp. NPDC055024. The sequence continues at coordinate 54,541 of NZ_JBSGVT010000019.1, read as the reverse complement.
GCAACGGCTCGATCGTGTCGCTCGGCAGCACCGGAAGTGCCTGAAAAAGCCGTCCTGATTACGTCGACGATCCCGTCGCCGCTCACATTCTCACCACATCTCGAAACAGAAAGCAGGTCTCCCTGTGCCTACAATCCCGCTCACCGGCGACCCCATCGTCATCAACATCATCGTCCAGCTACTGAGCGCGGGCAGCAGCAACGCGCTCGCTTTGGGCGGGGTCGGCAGCAGCGGTCTCGGTAGCACCGGGCTCGGCAGCTTCGACTCGGCGAGTCTCGGGAGCGCTGCTTAGCATCTCCCGCTGATCGGTGGCTGATTCACCGCCATTGGTCTTCACTGCCATTGGTCGACATGCAGTCCATGAACACGACGTTGCCCTCCGCCACAAAGGACGGAGGGCAACGTCGTCGGTCATGCCGAGCGGGTACGGCGCAGTCGGATCAACGCCAGTCTTCAGGCGGATCGGCGTCGCCGTGTTCGATAGTCACGGATTCCGAATGATCGTCAGCTGCAGCCTTTTTCGCCGCTTCACGCATCTCGATGCCGTCGGATACCCAGTCACCGATCTCGCGCGTCACGTCTCGAACTGCCCCGGCGATGATCATCGCGATGGAGCCGACGTGGTTGGCTGCACTTTCCGTCAACTCCTGGACGGTGTCCTTGCGGCGTTCGAATTTCCCGACCATCAAAGTGTGCCTCTCAGGCTGCTGTTCGCTGGCGCTCGACGATAACACCGGGAGGGGTCTTCGACTTGACCAAACCGGGCGGCAGAGCGAGCTTGAAGATCTTGCCCCACACCGAACCGATCTGCTTGAAGAACCCACCGGTGTTGTACGGCAAACCGTACTTCACACACAATTCTTTCACCTGGGGAGCCAGTTCCGGATAACGATGCGCAGGCAAGTCCGGGAACAGGTGGTGCTCGATCTGGTGCGAGAGGTTGCCCGACATGATGTGGAAGAGCGGGCTTCCCTCGATATTGGCACTGCCGAGCATCTGCCGCACATACCACTGACCGCGAGTCTCGTCAGCCGTCTCGTCCTCCGTGAAGCTCTGGACGCCGGTGGGGAAATGGCCACAGAAGATGATCGAGTAGGTCCACACGTTTCGCACCAGGTTGGCGGTGACGTTCCCCGCCAGCGTGGTCACGAACAGCGGTCCCGTGAGAACCGGGAAGATCACGTAGTCCTTGAGGACCTGCTTGCCGGCCTTGTTCCACCAACCCTTGAGTAGCGGCTTCACGTCGTGCCACTTGCGTTTACCTTGGATGACGTTCTCGATCTCGAGGTCGTGCATCATCACGCCCCACTCGAACAACATCATCAACGCGAAAGCCCAGACCGGATTACCGAGGTAATAGGGGTTCCACTTCTGCGCGTCGTCGATACGCAGGATGCCGTATCCGATGTCGCGGTCTTTGCCGAGAATGTTGGTGTACGTGTGGTGCATGTAGTTGTGCGAGTGGCGCCACTGGTCGGCCGGGCACACCGTGTCCCATTCGAAGACTTCGGAATTGAGCCCGGGCTCACGCATCCAGTCGTATTGACCGTGCATGACGTTATGGCCGATCTCCATGTTGTCGAGAATCTTCGACACACTCAGTGCACCGACGGCGGCGAGCCATACCGGGGGGAGGAAGCCGAGGTACATCAAGCCGCGACCCGCGACCTCGAAACCACGCTGCGCCTTGATGATTTTGTAGATGTACTCCCGATCCTCAGCACCGAGTGAGGCGACAGTGCGATCACGCAGTGCGTCCAACTCGCGGCCGATCTCCTCGACCTGCTCGTACGTCAGGACAACAGGAGCGTCGTTCTTTGCATCGGAACCGTTGCCGAGGAAAGGGAGGGTGGGAAGTGAAAGTCCAAACATGTCGGTCTCCAGACAGTCGTGAGGAAATGGGACTTCAGATGTCGACGGTGACGTCGCCGACGGGAGCGCTGACGCACAGCTGGATCTTCTTGTCCGGCTCGTCGTCGGTCTCACCGGTGCGCACGTTGCGGGTACGACCCGCCCTCTTGACGGAGGTGCAGGAGAAGCAGATTCCCATCCGGCATCCGTATTCGGGATTGAGGCCCGCAGCTTCTGCTTGCTCGAGCAGTGTTTCGCCGGAGTTCTCGGCCGCCACTCCACTTTTCGTGAATGACACCTCGCCGCCGGCCTCACCTGGCTCGGCCACTGCAGGTGCAAACTCTTCGGTATTGAGCAAGTGCTCGACGTCGACCTCACGGAACACCTCGCGCACTCCCCGCATCAGTCCGGGAGGCCCACAGAGATAAGCCTGGGCGTCGACGGTGTCCGGATCGGCGATCCACGGTGCCACGGCGTCGAGGTGCCCACGGTCGAAGAAACCTTCGAGGTCACCTCCACCGCTTTCGGTGTACACGAGTACCAGTTTCACGTTCGAGTTCTGCTCGGCGATCGTTTTCAGGGCGCGCGTGTATGCCACGTCGGCATCGGTGTTCGCGTAGTGCACGAACACGATCTCGCCCGAATGCTCCTCGTCCACGAGCGTCCGCAGCATCGACATCACCGGGGTGATTCCACTGCCACCACTGATCAGCAACACCCGACGCGGGCGGTCGACCGGGAGGGAGAACACCCCGTCTGCCTGCGAAAGACTGACTACAAGTCCCGACACAGCGTTGGCGTACAGATACTGCGACACCAATCCACCCGGATGAGCCTTCACGGTGAGTTCGATCAACCCGTTTCGCGTGGACGCGGCCCCGGCCGGCGAGTAGCACCGGGTGTGACGAATACCGTCGATCACCACGCCCAACTGCACGAACTGGCCCGCCTGAAATCCGCGCCACTGGCGAGTAGGACGCAGCGTCAGGGTGACGGAGTCAGCGGTCGGATAGTCGACGGCAACAACCTGGGCGCGAATGTCACGAACGGTCGCCATCGGGTTTATCAGCTCGAGGTAGCGATCGATCTGATGTGGAGCGGCCATGGCTTCGATCAGTCCCACCAAGGACAGTCCGCGCCGAGATGTGGGCTTCGGTGTCGTGTTCTCAGGAGCAGATGCGATTGTCATGACCCTCCTCGTGTTTCGATTGCCGGGTAAATCGTTTGACGGGCTAACTTCCCCCGACTGCGTGAATTCAGTGTACAAATGTTCACCGAAGATAGTGTGACAGGTGCACACAAGTACATGTCAACAAGAATGTGACCCGAGTTACACGAGTTGCCGAAAGGAGCCGGGATGCCTGTACCTACACTCGACGTCGTGACGAAGGCCGGACCGGTGAACCCAGAGAACAGGGAACCCGACAACAGGGAACCGGAAAGCCGTGCCGCCAAAAAGGAGCGCACGCGCCAATCCCTCTTGGACACGGCAATGGATCTCTCGGCCGACCGAGGCTTCGCCGGAATCAGCTTGCGAGAGGTTGCCAGAGAAGCCGGGATCGTTCCGACGGCGTTCTATCGCCACTTCGCTTCGCTGGAAGACCTCGGCGTTGTCCTCGTCGAGGAAAGCATGCGCATGTTGCGTCAGATGCTTCGCGACGCCAGGCGCAATCCCAGCACGAAGGACGCCACTACGTCACTGGGTATCCTTGTGCGACAGGTGCATACACACGAACGACAGTTTCGATTCCTCTGCCGTGAACGCTACAGCGGCGTCAGCGAGGTGCGACGCGCGATAGCCACCGAAATGCGGTTGTTCGTCAGCGAATTGACCCTCGATCTGTCCAGAATTCCCGGACTCGAAAGCTGGTCGTCGGACGATCTGGAAATGGCCGCCGATCTGATCGTCTCGACGATGTTCGGTGCCGTCGTCGAACTCCTGGACGCGGGGACTGCCGGATACCGCGACGAAACCGCCGTCATCACACGAGCAGAGAAGCAACTGCGGATCATCATGCTCGGAATGGCCACCTGGAATCCACCTCGAAACTGACCTCGGGTTCACCTTTTCGACGTACGGTGAGAGCCATGTCTTCCACGAGTACATTCGAAATCCCCGTTGGCGACCTCACCTTCGACGTACTGATCTCGGGCCCGGACGACGGTATTCCGCTGGTAGCGCTGCACGGATTCCCGGAGAGCGCCGCATCCTGGGGCAAGGTCACACCACTACTCACTGCAGCGGGATACCGCGTGATCGCACCGAATCAGCGCGGATACTCCGCCGGCGCACGCCCGGAAGGTGTGGATGCCTACCGCATTGAGCACCTGGTAGCCGACGTCGTCGGATTGCTCGACGCACTCGGTCTGCCAGACGCACATCTTGTCGGCCACGACTGGGGTTCGGCGGTCGCCTGGCAGGTCGCCGGTCGCCATCCGAACCGGATCCGCAGCCTGACCGCGATCTCGGTCCCCCACCCCACAGCTTTCGGCTGGGCACTACGCGAGGACGAGGACCAGAAGCAACGCTCGTCGTACATCGGACTTCTCCGGCAGGAGGGAAAAGCCGAGGAAGTGTTGTCGGAGGACAACTTCCGCCGGCTGCGCGCCATGTTCGACGGCCAGATCGATCCTGAATTCGCCGACGAGCACATTCGTGTCCTGAGCGGGGCGGGCGCGCTGACCGGCGCCTTGAACTGGTACCGCGCGATGACGCGCGACTTCGGCGACATCGATCGCACCACGGTGCCGACCACGTACGTCTGGAGCACCGGCGACTCGGCGCTCGGCCGGGCAGGCGCAGAACGCTGCGGCGAATTCGTCGACGCGCCCTACGAGTTCGTCGTCCTCGAAGGCGGGAGTCACTGGGTCCCGGAAGAGCGAGCCGAAGAGTTGGCCGAGGCCATCCTCGCACGTGCGGGATCCTGACCGAAGCGAAGAATTCGGCTCTATGTATGTTGTCATACATAGAGCCGAATTGATACCACCACCAGGAGTTCTGCGATGTCCGAGACCGTTGCACCACCCCACCCTTTTGACGCTGCTGTCGGCTTGACGTCGCTCACCGCCGGTTTGTCGACCGGCGAAACCAATGCGGCGTACAACAACATGGTCGGACCTTTCGGCGGCGTCACCGCTGCCACGTTGCTCGAATCGGTATTGAAGCACCCCGAGCGGCTGGGCGATCCGCTGTCGTTGACCGTCAACTTTGCCGGTCCGATCACCGAGGGTGCTTTCGAGATCTCTGCCCGCCCGGTGCGCACCAACCGCTCGACCCAACACTGGTCGATCGAACTTTCGCAGGACGGAACCGTCGCCACCACCGCGACGGCAGTGTTCGGCACGAGGCGTGAGACGTGGTCGTCGACCGAGATCACGATGCCGGAGGTTCCGGCGGCCGAAGACGTTGCACTGCTGCCGTTCCCCGAGTTCATCGCCTGGGCACAGAACTACGAGATGCGGTTTGTCGAAGGTGCGATCCCCGACCTGGAGTCGGGCGAGCACCCCGACTCGACTACGACGCTCTGGGTGCGCGATCAGCCGGCACGCGCTCTCGACTACACGTCGTTGACCGCACTGTGCGATGTCTTCTTCCCACGAGTTTTCCTGCGCCGAGGCAAGATGGCACCGGCCGGAACGGTCTCGATGACCATCTACTTCCACGCCGACACTCAGGCGCTGACCGAACAGGCTGACAATTCAGTCCTGGGCACCGCGCGGACTCAGCGGTTCGGAAACGGGTACTTCGATCAGTCGGCCGAAATCTGGGGCAGTGACGGCGCATTGCTCGCTACGACACACCAGTTGGTCTACTTCAAGGATTGACAACCACCGCACTGTCGCCTTCCGGCGCCTTGACCATCGACAGGGCGGCGAGGCCGACACCGAGCACTACCAGCAGTCCGATGATGCCGGCGCGGTCGGCGCCGAAGAGCCAGGCGAACAGGCCGAACAGTGTCGGCGCAAGGAACGACACCGCTCGGCCTGTTGTCGCATACAGGCCGAACATCTGACCTTCACGCCCGGGCGGGGTGATGCGCGCCAAGAATGTTCGTGCCGACGACTGAGCAGGTCCGACGAACAGGCAGAGGGCGAGTCCGAAGATCCAGAACATCACCGGCCCTGACACCGCGATCAAGATCGCGCCGACCACGATCATCGACGCGAGCGAGACGGTGATGACCTGCTTGGGCCCGATCCGATCGTCGAAGCGTCCGGCCACCAAGGCGCCGATTGCGGAAATCACGTTGGCGGCAACACCGAACAGCAGGACGTCTGCTGCGCTGATTCCGTAGACGTTGACGGCCAGCACGGCTCCGAAGGTGAACACACCCGCGAGTCCGTCGCGGAAGAGTGCGCTCGCGATCAGGTACCAGATCGTGCGCCTGTCGACGTTCCAGAGTTCACGCAGATCGCGCCACAACACCCGATAGGAGTCGAAGAATCCGGCCTTCGATGCGCCCGGATCGACCGCGGGGCTGGGTAACTCGGGAACCTTGAAGAACACCGGGATCGCAAAAATCGCGAACCATACTGCGGCCAGCAGTGCCACCATCCGGATGTTCATGCCGCCGTCGGTGGTCAATCCGAGGAATCCCCGAGTGTCGCCGTCGCCGACGATGAATCCGAAGTAACACAGCAACAGCAGCACGATTCCGCCGAAATATCCCATGGCCCAGCCGAAGCCGGAGACTCTACCCAGATTCTCCGGTGTCGACACCTGCCGCATCATGGCGTTGTAGGGCACTCCGGCGAGCTCGAAGATCACCGAACCGATTGCGAGCAGAACCAATCCGAGCCACAGATAGCGATAGTTGTCTTCGACGAAGTAGAGGCCCGCCATCGAGAGCACGGTGACGCCGGTAAGTATCGCGAGCGAGAGTTTACGTTTGCCCGACGCGTCGAAGCGCTGTCCGGTGATCGGGGCGAGTATCGCGATGAAGAAGCCGGCAATCCCGAGAGCCCAACTGAGCCACGTGGTTGCCGAAATCGTGCCGGGCAGGTCGTCGCCGACCGCGTCGGTGAGATAGACCGAGAAGACGAACGTGAGGATCACGGCGTTGAATGCGGCCGATCCCCAATCCCACAGCCCCCACGCGAACACTTGACTCTTCGTGGCCGCACCACCGATGCCTGCGGGTGGCTCGGCCTGGGTACTCGTGGACTCGGCGCTCATACGGCGAAGCCTAACTGTGCGCAGGCGACTCGGCGCCTCTCTCCGAGGTGGACATACAGGACGTTCTATGCACCCGAGTTAGTACGCACTTAGTTGCATACGCACCTGAGTGCATAGATACTTTTTACATGGCACTCGAACATGCGTTGCTCGTCTCCCTTTCCGAACAGGATGCGTCGGGATACGACCTCACACGCCGGTTCGACAAGTCGATCGGCTTCTTCCACAGCGCGACCCACCAGCAGATCTACCGAGTCCTCAAGCGAATGGACGAGGCCGGCTGGGTGGAGGTGCAGGCCATTGCGCAGGACGGCCGCCCGGACAAGAAGATGTACCGCGTCAGCGACGCCGGCCGCGCCGAACTGACCCGATGGATCGCCGAGCCGTCCGAACCGAACCACCTGCGCAACGAGTTGGCCATCAAGATCAGGGCCGCAGCGCACGCCGATCTTCCCGCTCTACGACGCGAAGTCGCTCGCCACCGCGACGGCCACGCCGCCCGCCTCGACGTCTACCGACTCATCGAGAAGCGTGACTTCCCCAATCCAGCAGCACTTTCCGGCTCTTCGCTGCATCAGTACCTCGTACTTCGCGGCGGCATCCGCGTCGAAGAAGGTTTCACCGACTGGTGCCAAGAAGTTCTGGACGCATTGCCCACTGGCGAGCCCGCCACCGAAGCCACTGGCGAGAACGCCACGGAAGGAAATTTCCAGCCATGACGGATACACAGTTCCCCCGCCTGCTCGAACCGCTCGACCTCGGATTCACGACGCTGAAGAACCGCGTCGTCATGGGATCGATCCACACCGGCCTCGAGGATCGCGCGAAGGACACCGACCGCTTGGCCGAGTACTTCGCCGAACGCGCACGTGGCGGTGTCGGTCTGATCATCACCGGCGGCTACGCACCGAACCGCACCGGTTGGCTGTTGCCGTTCGGCGCCAAGCTGACCAACCGCGTCGAAGCGCGCCGTCACCGCCGGATCACCAAGGCGGTTCACGACGCGGGCGGGAAGATCGCTATGCAGATCCTGCACGCGGGCCGATACAGCTATCAGCCGTTCAGTGTGTCCGCGTCGTCGATCAAGGCGCCCATCAACCCGTTCCGTCCGCGCAAGCTGACCGGCCGCGGGGTGCGTTGGCAGATTCGCAACTACATTCGCTGCGCGCGCCTGGCCAAGTCCGCGGGTTACGACGGCGTCGAAATCATGGGCGGTGAGGGCTACTTCATCAACCAGTTCCTCTGCGAGCGCACGAACAAGCGCACCGACCAGTGGGGCGGCAGTTCCGAGAACCGTCGACGCCTTGCTGTCGAAATCGTGCGACGCACACGCAAGGCCGTCGGCCCGAACTTCATCATCGTGTTCCGGTTGTCCATGGCAGACCTGGTAGAGGGTGGTCAGACTTGGGATGAAATCGTCTCATTGGCAAAGGAAGTCGAAGCTGCCGGCGCCACGATCATCAACACCGACATCGGGTGGCACGAGTCACGGGTGCCGACCATCGTCACCTCGGTTCCCCGAGCAGCCTTCGTGGACATCACGGGCAAGCTCGAGAAGCACGTCGACATTCCGGTAGCGGCCTCGAACCGGATCAACATGCCTGAGACCGCCGAGGAAATCCTCAATCGCGGGGACGCACAATTGATTTCCATGGCCCGACCGATGCTCGCCGATCCCGACTGGGTCAACAAGGCCGAGCGCGGAGCGTCCGACGAGATCAACACGTGCATCGCCTGCAACCAGGCCTGCCTCGACCACGCATTTGTGCACAAGCAGGTCTCCTGCCTGCTCAACCCGCGCGCGGGCCGCGAGACCACACTGATCCTCTCCCCCACTCGGCGGACCAAGAACCTCGCCGTCGTCGGTGCCGGCCCCGCCGGGCTTTCCGCGGCACTCAATCTTGCTCAGCGTGGTCATTCGGTCACGTTGTTCGAGGCTTCGGACAAGATCGGCGGACAGTTCGGGATCGCACAACTCATTCCCGGTAAAGAAGAGTTCGCCGAAACCATTCGCTACTACACGCGCATGCTGGACGTGGCCGGAGTGACCGTCAAGCTCGAAACCCGCGTCGCACCAGCAGATCTCATCGGATCCTTCGACGAAGTGGTGGTTGCCACCGGAGTGACACCGCGCGTTCCCAAGATCCCCGGCATCGAGAACCCAAAGGTGCTGACCTACGCCGAGGTCGTCCGAGAGGGCAAGCCGGTCGGTAAGTCCGTCGCCGTCATCGGTGCCGGCGGCATCGGCGTCGACGTCAGTGAATTCCTCACCCACCCGACCTCCCCCACCCTTCACCTGAAGGAATGGAAGCAGGAATGGGGCGTCACCGAACCCGAGATGGCGCCGGGCGCGCTCACCACACCGGTACCGGAGCTCTCCGAACGTGAGGTCTACCTCCTCCAGCGCAAGCCCGGACGCATCGGTGCCGGACTCGCGAAGACAACCGGCTGGGTCCACCGGGCAGCCCTCAAGAACAAGGGCGTGCACGAACTCTCGGGCGTCAACTACGAGCGCATCGACGACGCCGGTCTGCACATCACGTTCGGTGAGAAGCACGAGAAGCCCCGGCTCCTCGAGGTCGACACCATCGTCATCTGCGCCGGGCAGGAATCGGTTCGCGACCTCGTGGACGAACTGACCGTCGCGGGTGTGGTGACCCACATCATCGGCGGCGCCGACGTGGCAGGAGAACTGGACGCCAAGCGTGCCATCGAACAGGGCACACGACTGGCCGCGAAGATCTGACCGGCTACGCTGACTGATCGTGAGCCTGCCGACACCCACAACCACAGCCCGCGCCGTCGTGACCGGCGCCTCCTCCGGCATCGGAGAGGCACTGGCCGCTGATCTGGCATCACGCGGACACTCCCTGATCCTCGTCGCCCGTCGCGGCGAGGTCATGGAGGTCCTCGCCGAGAAGCTTCGCGCCGCGCACGGCGTCGAGGTGGAAGTCCGTGCATCGGACCTCTCCGACAGCGGGGCGCGTGCCGTTCTCGTCGAGGAACTCGGTGGCCGCGACATCAGCATCCTGTGCAACAACGCCGGGATCGCCACCTTCGGCCCGATCGCCGAACTGGACCCGGCGTACGAGCGTGACCAGGTCGAGCTCAACGCCGTCGCGGTTCACGACCTCACCCTGGCCGTGCTGCCCGGCATGCTCGCCCGCAAGTCCGGAGCGATCCTGATGGTCGGGTCCGCGGCCGGCAACATGCCGATCCCCAACAACGCGACATACGCCGCCACGAAGGCGTTCGTGAACACGTTCGCGGAATCGTTGCGTGGTGAACTCAAGGGCACCGGGGTGAACGTCACCCTCCTCGCTCCGGGCCCCGTACGCACCGAAACTCCGGACCCGGCCGAAGCGTCCATCGTCGACAAGCTCGTTCCGGACTTCTTCTGGATCTCGAGCGAGTACACCGCCAAGGTCTCGCTCGACGGCCTGGCCGAGAACAAGATGCGCGTCGTACCGGGCATCTTGAGCAAGGCGATGTCCGTCGCGGGCGGTTACAGCCCGCGTGCGGTCGTTGCGCCGATCGTGGGCACGTTCTACAAGAAGCTCGGCGGCTGATTCACTCAAACTTCTCAGAGCAGGCCATAGCAGACCATATAGTCGGTTAATGGCGATGCGAAGAACACTGGCAGTCGGGGCAATCCTTCTTTTGACCGGAGGGTTGCCCTTACTGTTGCCCACGGCAGCGAATGCATGTTCGTGCGCATCATCGGCTACCCCGGAAGAAGCCGTGAGCGTCTCCAGCACCGTTTTCCTCGGGACTCCGACGAAGAAAACTTCGGACGGGTTCGAGGACACCTACCTGTTCGATGTCAGCCGGGTCTACAAAGGCGATCTGGCATCGGTGACGTCGGTGGGGACACTCGCGAACGGGAACGGTTGTGGCACAAGCTACGTGCTCGGCACCGAGCAGCTGATGTTCGTTTCTGCGCCGTACGACGTCGACGCCGAGCACGAGGGGCACAGCTGCGGGCCGGCTACCGAAACCGGGTTGGACATCCAAGCGGCGCTCGAGTCCGTGTACGGCGCCGGTTACGCCCCGCGCGCCGGCGGAGTTTCGTCCGTTGGTGTGTCCGTCGACAGATCGGCGGTGATCGGCGGGACCGTGGCGGTGGCATTACTCGCGATGCTCGGCTGGTTCGGATGGAAGCGGCGAGGGAAACAGTGAGTCGAGGCCGTCAGAGCCGCGTCAACCTCGTTCGACGGCGCGTCAAGTAAGCGTCAAAAGCCGCCCCATCGGTGATCTTCGGGAGTAGATCTGAAAGTAGCCCGCAACACGGCGGGTCACCTTCAGGAGATCGACGTGACGCTACTCGAAATCTTCCCCTCCCTACGCGGCGCAATGACACCTCGTATGGATCCTGCGTTGTGGCCCATCAGCACTCGCCACGATCAAAGCGGGCGTGTCTGCATCGGCGACGTCTCCCTCGAAGAGATCGCGGACCAGTACGGCACACCGACGTACGTTGTCGACGAGGCGGACGTGCGGCACCGCTGCCGCACGTATCGAGAGATCTTCCCCGACTCGGAGATCGTGTACGCCGGCAAGGCACTGATGATCCGTGCGATGGCCAGCTGGGTCTCCGACGAGGGACTCGGGGTGGACGTCTGTTCTGCCGGTGAACTTGCCATTGCTCTGGCCGCGGGCGTGGACCCGAAGCGAATCATCCTGCACGGCAACGCCAAATCGGTTGCCGAACTGAGAGCAGCGGTCAACGCCGGTGTCGGCCGGATCGTCCTCGACTCCCCTAGCGAAGCAGTTCGACTGGCGTCGGTGTGCTCCCGCCCGCAGAAGGTGCTGATCAGAGTCACACCCGGCGTCGACATACACGGACACAAGGCGGTGTCCACCGGCATCTTGGACCAAAAGTTCGGTTTACCAGCATTTTCCGAAGAACTGGAACGTACGGTGTCCGTCGTCGCCACCGCGACGCACCTGCAACTCATCGGCCTACATTGCCATCTCGGCTCCCAGATCACCGATCCCGAACACTTCCGCCCCGCGATCGAGACGATGATCGCGCAGATGGACGACATTCGACGCACACACCGAATCATCCTCACCGAACTCGATCTCGGCGGGGGGCACGGGATCGCGTACCTACCGGGAGATGCCCAACTGGATTTGACTCGCCTCGCTCACGTCATCGACGACAGTCTCGACGACGCCTGCACCCGAAACCGCTTCCCTCGCCCCGAAATCGTGCTCGAACCTGGCCGGGCGATCGCTGCGCGCGCCGGAGTCACGCTCTATCGCGTACAGAACATCAAGTCGATCAGCGGCGGACGGACCTTCGTTTCCGTCGACGGCGGGATGAGCGACAATCCGCGGGTGTCGTTGTACGACAGCCGTTACGACGTCGAACTGGTCAACCGACATTCGAGCGCACCGCTCCAGGAGGTCACGGTCGCCGGGCGGCACTGCGAATCGGGCGACGAAATCGTCGTTGGCGCCAGGCTTCCCGCCGACCTACACGAAGGCGACCTGCTGGCAGTGCCGTGTACGGGTGCCTATCACCACAGCATGGCGTCCACCTACAACAGCGTCGGCCGGCCACCGGTCGTCGCTGTGCTCGGCGGTATTGCGCGGCCGTTGATCAGGCGCGAATCGATCAACGACCTGTTGGCCCGCGAGGTCGGTATCTGACCTCGCGGGCGTCGAACCCTCAGCGCTTGCGGCGGCTACCGGTCCCGAAAATGTTTCTCGAAATCTCCCGTCCCGCAGCCGAAGCCGCGGAGCGCAGGAAACTCTTGACGGCCGAGTTGCCCAAGATCTGCTCGGCGATATTGGGGCCCTCCGGTTCGGCCGGCGGCGGTGGCGGCAGGTCGGGTAGCGACGGCAGATCCAGGGACTGATCCGCCGTCGGAGCACCGGCCACCTTCGCCGTCAACTTCTCGTACGCCGATTCGCGGTCGATCGTCTGGCCGTACTTCTGATTGAGGGGACTCGACGACGCAGCCGCCTTGATCGCGTCGTTGCCGATGGTGTCCATCAGCGACCTCGGAGGACGAATCTTGGTCCAGGCCACCGGCGTCGGCGCACCCTTCTCCGAGAGCACGGTCACGATGGCTTCACCGATGCCGAGTGAAGTCAGCGCCTTCTCCAAGTCGTAGTGCTCGGTCTTCGGGTAGGTGCGGACAGTCTTGTTGAGTGCCTTCTGGTCGTCGGGCGTGAACGCACGAAGAGCGTGCTGGACGCGCGCACCCAACTGCGACAGAACCGAATTGGGAATATCGGTCGGAAGCTGCGTGCAGAAGAACACGCCGACGCCCTTCGAGCGAATCAGTTTGACCGTCTGTTCCACCTGCTGCAGGAAGGCCTTCGACGCGTCCGCGAACAGAAGGTGCGCCTCGTCGAAGATGAACACCAGCTTCGGCTTGTCCAGATCTCCCTCTTCGGGCAGTGTCTGGAACAGATCCGCGAGCACCCACATCAGGAAGGTGGAGAACATCGCCGGGCGAGCCGCCTGGGCACCGAGTTCGAACAGCGTGATCACACCGGCACCGCCGACGACCCGCAGCAGATCCTCGGTTTCGAGTTCCGGTTCGCCGAAGAAGGTGTCACCGCCATCTGCTTCGAGGTTGACCAACGCGCGCAGAATCACTCCCGCCGTCGCCGAGGAAACTCCGCCGATACCCTTCAGATCCGCCTTGCCCTCAGTACTCGTCAGGTGGGCGATGACCGAACGCAGATCCTTGAGGTCCAGCAGTGCGAGGCCCTGAGTGTCGGCCCAGTGGAAGATCAGTCCGAGAGTCGATTCCTGTGTCTCGTTGAGGCCCAACACTTTACTGAGTAGGATCGGCCCGAAGCTGGTGATCGTCGCGCGCACCGGGATACCGATTCCGTCAGTACCCAACGACAAGAACTCGACCGGCATCCCTGCGGGAGTCCACGAATCGTCGCCCGTCTCGACTGCGCGAGCCTTCATCTTTTCGCTTGGTTCCCCCGCCTTCGACAGCCCCGAGAGGTCGCCCTTGACGTCGGCCATCACGACCGGCACACCCGCGGCGGACAGCTGCTCGGCGATCCCCTGCAGCGTCTTGGTCTTGCCGGTACCCGTCGCACCGGCAATCAGGCCGTGACGGTTGATCGTCGCCAACGGAATCCGCACCCGCGCGGAGGGATCTGCCACTCCGTCGATCACCACCGAGCCGAGCTCGAGTGCCCGCCCCTCGGATGAGTAGCCCGCCGCGATTTCAGCTGAAGCACCCGACGGCGCCTGAGCAGCGGGGGTGTCGGGGGTGGCTCCTGCGGATGCTTCGGCCTCAGCGGCAGCGGCTTCCTTCTCCGCTTCCTCAGCAGCGGCGGCAGCTTCAGCGGCAATCCGAGCGGCTTCGGCAGCGGCGGCCTTTGCAGCTTTCGCCTTCTCCGCCGGCGTCAGCGGCGCGGCTCCGTCCTTCGGATCCACGGTCATCGAAAGCCCTCCTCGTTGCAATGCGGCGAAGTTCTTGTCATCACCCGAGCGCAGTCCTGCACGCACCCGAGTTTCCACCGCAGACCTTATCCCGCGCCCACGCGCACTACTGTGTTCCTGGTGCAGGACAAATTGGTATGGATCGATTGTGAAATGACCGGGCTGCGACTCGAGTCCGACAAACTCATCGAGATTGCGGCTCTGGTGACCGACAGCGACTTGAACATCTTGGGCGAAGGTGTGGACATCGTCATCCACGCCGACGACGACGCGTTGGCTGCCATGCCCGACGTCGTGAAGAAGATGCATGCAAAGTCGGGACTGACCGAAGAGGTCCGAAAGTCGACGGTCACCCTCGCCGAGGCGGAGAAAGAAGTGCTCGCGTACATCCGCAAACACGTTCCCGTCGCCGGTACGGCGCCCTTGGCAGGTAATTCCATCGCCACCGACCGCGGGTTCATCTCACGCGACATGACGGCGCTGGACACCTACCTGCACTACCGGATGATCGACGTCAGCTCCATCAAGGAACTCTCCCGCCGCTGGTACCCGCGAATCTACTTCGGTCAGCCCGAAAAAGGTCTCGCCCACCGAGCGCTCGCCGACATCAAGGAATCCATCCGCGAACTCAAGTACTACCGCGGCACTGCATTTGTCGCGGCGCCCGGACCGTCGAGCGCGGAAATCGCAGCCGTCGTAGAGGGCTTGGGTCCCGCCTGACCTGCCGATTGGCATCCTGACCGACTTTCGCGCTAGTATCTCTTTCGTCAAAGCAGCCGGGTCAAACCGGTGGCCGAGGCAATGGTGGGCGTAGTTCAGTTGGTAGAGCACCAGGTTGTGATCCTGGCTGTCGCGGGTTCGAGTCCCGTCGCTCACCCAAGCGGAACCCCCGAGAATGTCGAAAGACATTTTCGGGGGTTCTTTTGGTTTGTACCCCATCCCCAATCTTCCCCTCCACAGCCGGGTGAACGTATCGCTCCCCTTTTCTGACAGGGGCAGCGATACGTTCACCGAAGTGGGTGGGGTGGCGACCGCGACAAATCGCGCGCACCCGAGCAACCCGTGCCCGGGCAGAGCGAACGTACCTCTCAGCGCCTCAGATAGACCGAGAGGCACTTTCGCTCGCAAAAGGCGTGCAGATGCAGAATGCCCCCAACCGGACGGTCGGGGGCATTCTGACGTTCAGCGCTTCAGCGGCGCGCTCAGACGTCCGCGTTGCCGGTCTTCCAGACGCTCCACGGGATGTTCCAGTCGCCGAGGCCGTCGGTGCCGGAGAGCGTGCCGCCGACGGTGTTCTTGACCACGACAATGTCTCCGCGCTTGGTGTTGTCGTAGACCCACTTGGCGTTGGACGGGCTCAGGTTGAGGCAGCCATGACTGGTGTTGGAGTAGCCCTGCTGCCCGACCGACCACGGTGCCGAGTGGAAGAAGATGCCGCTGTAGGACATTCGGGTCGCCCAGTCGACGGGAGTCTTGTAGCCCTGAGCGGAGGTGACCGGGACGCCGTACGTGGACGAGTCCATGATCATGTTCGCGAAGCGGTCGCCGATGATGTAGACGCCGTTGTCGGTGGGAGTGCTGTCCTTGCCCATGGAGGTGGGCATGGTCATGACGGTTTCGCCGTTGACCTGGAAAGTGACCTGCTTGGTGTTGTCGTCCGCCGTGGCGATGACGGCGTCACCGATAGTGAAGGAACTCTTCGCGTCTTCCTGCCCGAAGACTCCCTTTCCGAGATTGCGTCCGTACACGTTGACGTTCACGTCGACCTTGGTGCCCGGTGCCCAGTAGTTCTCCGGACGCCAGCGGACCTCACGATTGTTGACCCAGTAGAACGCACCTTCGACGGCCGGAGTCGTGGTGACGGTGATCGCCGCCTCGGCAGCCTTGCGATCGGGGATGTTCTCGTCGAACTGCACGGCGATGGGCTGACCGATGCCGACAACGTCGCCCTCGTTCGGCAGGACGTACGGCTTGGTGACGTTGCCGGGCGCGCTGGTGGTGAAGGATGTGACCGTCGTACTGGCGCCGCCCAACCCGTAGGCGCGGGCTTCGATCTTGTACTTGCGGTTGTATCCGAGCGGCTCGGTGGTCGTCCACGACGCACCGTCTGCGGTGATAGCGCCGGCAACTGCCTTGCCGTCCTGATTGACCATCGTCACGTCGGACAGGGCACCGTCGGCGACGTTGATCTTGACCGGGTCACCCGGCGAGAAGCCGACAGCCCCGTCGGCGGCGGTCGAGGTGAGCTTCGGCTTGATGAGTTCGGTGAGCGGATTGGAATCGATCGGCGCCGATCCCTCGGTACTGACATCCTTGCCACCCGACGTGCACGCGGTCATCAGAACGAGCGCACCCAGTGACACCGCGATCATCGCCGCGCCCTTCGACGCTCGACCGTTCCCCCCGCGCACGGACAGACCCCACCTTTGACGACTCATCGTTCGACTCCGCTTCACAATTTCTCCGACTAACTTCCGCGTCACATGCGAATCCCACTTACCGGAAGGCAAGTGGGACTTACGGTATGACTGCGCTGCACCAATGATGCCAGGCGCGCTCGTTACCAATGGTCATGAAGGGCCACGCCGTCAGTAACGTTCAAGTATCAATCGCTCCGAACCGTCCGTTTTGTTACCGCTCGAGGCGGATTTCCTCCGATCGGACTACGGCAGTGAACCTGCTACCTGGCGATTTGCTCCCGAACCGGCGATTCGGCTAATGTTCTGTCTCGCAAGAGCGAGCGCCTATAGCTCAGTTGGTAGAGCAAGTGACTCTTAATCACTGGGTCCGGGGTTCGAGTCCCTGTGGGCGCACTTGCAAAGGTCCCCACCTTCTTCGGAAGGTGGGGATTTTTCGTTGTGTCGTGGTGAACAGGTCGTGGTGAACAGGTTGTGGTGAATAGACTTCACAGTTACCGGAACCACGGCCTGGAGGATTGATGACCGAGCGCGAGACCACACCGGGCAGCGAGCCGGCATTTGCCGGGGTGGCGGGTCAGGCCGCTCTGATCCGGTCCGGCGAATTGTCCGCCCGCGAGCTCACCGAGAACACACTTCGCCGTATCGAACGCCTCGATTCGACGCTCAATGCTTTCGTGCGAGTTCTCGCAGACGAAGCGCTCGACGAGGCGGCACGGCTCGATCAGCGCCAGGCCAACGGCCTCAGCCTGGGCCCACTGCACGGAGTCCCGATCGCGATCAAAGACGAGAACGACGTCGCCGGAACGCCCACGACTTACGGCGGTGCGGCAGCAACTCGCATCGCCTCCGCTGACTCGGAGGTCGTGCGCCGTTTGCGCGAGGCCGGCGCGGTGATCATCGGCAAGACGACGATGCCCGAGTTCGGCATCTGGCCCTTCACCGAGACCGCCGCAAACGGCTACACCAGAAACCCTTGGGACACTGGCGTATCCACCGGCGGATCGAGCGGAGGATCTGCGTCGGCCGTCGCCTCGGGAATGGTCGCGGCGGCGATAGGCGGCGACGGCGGCGGTTCCATTCGATTGCCTTCGGCTTTCTGCGGCCTGTTCGGACTGAAAGCGCAGCGTGGCCGGGTAAGTACCGCGCCGAACCGAAACCTCTGGCGCGGACTCGGCACGCTCGGCCCTCTCACTCGTTCCGTGGAGGACAGCGCACTCGTGTACGACGCGATCACCGGCACCACCGGGACCGACGACTACACAGCCGAAACGCTCGGCACCAGCTTTGCCGAGTCGGCCGCGTCGGCTCCCGGGCCGCTTCGCATCGCGGTGTCCACCCGGAGTCCGGTCCGGGGAGTCCGCCCGTCACCGGAGGTTATTGCCGCGGTGCACTCGATCGCAGAGATGTTGAGCGCGTTGGGACATCACGTCGAAGAACACGACCCCGAGTACCCGGATGCAACAGCGGCATTTCTCCCCCAGGTGCTCGGCGGCGTCCGCGACGAGGCACTGCGCGTCGATCATCCGGCGCTCCTCGAGAAGCGCACGCGCGCACTCGCAACCATCGGCCGGATTGCCGCCCCCGAGCGCGTCGGGAAATTCGCGTACCGCAAAGGTGAGCGAATTGCAGCGACGGTCAACCAGGTCTTCGACACCTTCGACCTGGTCCTGATGCCGACGACGCCCGCCTTGCCGCGCCCGATCGGACAGCTCGAAGGAACAGGCCTTCTGTCCGCAGTCCGTAAGGCGTTGCCGATCGCCGCCTATTGTTCGATCTGGAATGTCTGCGGCAATCCGGCGGCCGCCGTACCCGCCGGCTTCTCCGCACGCGGGCTCCCCCTGAGCGTTCAACTGGTTGCGCGCAGCGGTGGTGAACCGACGATTCTCGCCGTCGCACAGCAGTTGGAAAGCACCGTCCGCTGGCCGCATTCGCGCCCGCCACACTCGTGAATTGCAGAGGCTATGTAACCATCGTCACCACGATGAACACGCGTTTTGCAAACTCCTGAGCCTGTCGGCTAGTGTTCTGTCTCGCAAGAGCGAGCGCCTATAGCTCAGTTGGTAGAGCAAGTGACTCTTAATCACTGGGTCCGGGGTTCGAGTCCCTGTGGGCGCACTTGCAAGAAGGCCCCCACCTCACGAGGTGGGGGCCTTCTTCATGTTCTGTCTTCGACAACTCGGGTCAGCGAATGATCTTCCGGACCACGAGTAGTCCCACCACTGAACCGACTGCGATCAGCGCGTACTTCACTGCCGGCTCGTTGAGCTTGGCGAGCACCGTCTTCTTGGTGTTCTCGACGAGCCGCTTCGGGTTGGTGCGGACCGTCAGTTCGTCGAGTGTGCTCGCGAGCTGGTTACGCGCCTTCTCGATCTCGCGTTCGATGCTCTCGGTGTCCCTGGGCACGTGTCCTCCAACTTGTCTGTGTTCTGCTGCTCTGTGTGCGGGTCTGCTGTGCGGACGCAGCGCGCCGACACTTCGCTCTACCGTAGAGGAGCAGAATGCCCTCGCGCCCACCTGCCGCGCAATTTGTCGACTAACCTCGATTCCCGTGACCGAGAACAGTAGATTGTCCGCCGGCGACGTCGCGCCGGATTTCACGCTCCCCGACGCCGACGGCAACGAGGTTTCGCTTCACGATTACCGCGGCCGCAAGGTCATCGTGTACTTCTACCCCGCGGCCAGCACCCCAGGGTGTACCAAGCAGGCCTGCGACTTCCGTGACAGCCTCGCCGAACTCAACGGCGCCGGCCTCGAAGTCATCGGAATCTCACCGGACAAGCCCGCCAAACTCGCGAAGTTCCGCGATACCGAAGAGCTGACCTTCCCGCTTCTCTCCGATCCCGAGAAGGCGACGCTCGAAGCCTGGGGCGCGTTCGGTGAGAAGAAGATGTACGGCAAGACGGTCCAGGGCGTCATCCGCTCGACGTTCCTCGTCGACGAGGAAGGCAAGATCGAGGTGGCCCAGTACAACGTCCGGGCCACCGGCCACGTCGCCAAGCTACGACGCGATCTGTCGGTCTAACTCCCGTACCGGCTCAAGAACAGCGCTTCCGCGAAAGCGAGATTCTCGATCTCCGACGGGTCGACGCTTTCGTCAGGTGCATGAATGCGGCACTGCGGTTCCTCGACGCCGATCAATGCGATCTCCGCGTCGGGGAACT
Organism: Rhodococcus sp. NPDC055024; assembly: GCF_053608585.1. Lineage (NCBI taxonomy): Bacteria > Bacillati > Actinomycetota > Actinomycetes > Mycobacteriales > Nocardiaceae > Rhodococcus > Rhodococcus sp. NPDC055024. The sequence continues at coordinate 34,507 of NZ_JBSGVT010000019.1, read as the reverse complement.
GCTCGGCCAGTGCACTGCACAGCGGTATCGATCCCCCTTGTCCGGCAAATCCCACTTCGCGGCCGTAGGCATCGGTGAGCGCGGACTTCAGCTGCGCGAAACCTGACCCCTCCGTCGAGGACGAGAACGGCGATCCCGTCGATTCCGGTACGACCTCGATGTGGACGCCCCACGGCGCCGCTGCCAGGAGGTGGTCGGTCAACAACTCCTGTGCCTGCGCCGGATCCGTGCCGGGCGGGACGCGAAGATTCAGGCGTGCGGACGCGCGTGGCGTGATCGCCGCCGCCGAGCCCACGACCGGCGGGCAGTCGATACCCAGAATGGTCAATGCCGGACGAGCCCACACCTGCTCGGCGACCGAACCGGAACCCGTCAGCTGCACACCGTCGAGTACTCCCGCATCGGAGCGGAACTGATCGTCGTCGTAGCCGACCCCGGCCCATTCTTGGTCGTTGGTCAAGCCTTCGACGGTGGTGTTTCCGGCACTGTCGTGCAACGTCGACAGAATCTGCACCAGCGCGCTGATCGCATCGGGCGCCGGCCCACCGAAGACACCGGAGTGAATCTCACCCTCGAGCGTCGACACGTGGACCACCACGTTGGCGATCCCGCGTAGTGACGTCGTGATCGTCGGCTCCCCAACTTCAGTGTTGCCGGTATCGGCGATCAGGATCATGTCTGCCGCGAAGAGTTCCGGCCGCTCGCGCACCAGATCCTCGAGACCGCCGGTCCCCATCTCCTCCGAACCTTCGGCGACGATCGTCAGATGCGCGCTCGGATCCACACCGGCAGCGGCAAGCGCTCGCAGCGCCGTCAAATGCATGACGACGTTGCCCTTGCAGTCGGAAGCACCGCGTCCGTACCACCGTCCGTCGCGCTCCGTGAGCGTGAAAGGCGGCGAGCCCCAGAGCTCTTCGTTTCCGGGCGGCTGAACGTCGTAGTGGCAGTACAGCAGAACGGTCGGGGCACCGGCCGGGCCTGGTCTACGCCCGACGACCGCGGCCGAACCGTCGGAGGTCTCGATCGCCTCGATATCGGCGAAACCCTGATCACGGAATGCCTCCAGCACCCAATGTGCCGCGGCTGCGCATTCTTCCGGCGGGTACTGCCGTGCATCGGCGACGGACTTCATCGCCACAAGTGCACTCAGATCTTCACGGGCGCGCGCCATGAGTTCGCGTACCGCGGTTCGCAGTTCTTCCGTCATCATCTCCCTCTCCTCGGCATCGAATCTCGGTGTGCCCGAAGAATCTCAGTCTGCCCGAATCAGACGAACGGAGTCGGCAGGATCGCCGCTGCGCCACACCGCGCAGCAACCTCTTCGGCTACTGGACAGGTGGTCACCTAGTATCGAGGTGTGGCAACAGCATCGGGACTCGTGTGCGCGCACCTGCGCGGTGCGTTTCGACCGATCACGACCGCCGAAGTAGGTGGCCGATGACACCGGATAACGCACAAGTCCCAAATTCGACAGAAAACACCGATAGCCTGGAAGACGTGCAGCCCACGACTCGTCACCGCGCGCGGCGGCGAGTCGACCCTGCACTGGAGAATCCCCAAAGCCTCGAAGAACCGCAGGAACTGCTGCCGCGCAAGCGTCCGACGCAAGAACGCAGCCAGCGTAAATTCGACGCCCTCCTGGCGGCGTCACGTGAACTCCTCACCGATGTCGGATTCGAATCGTTCACCTGTGAAGAAGTCGCGGCACGTGCTGACGTCCCGATTGGGACGCTCTACCAGTTCTTCGCGAACAAATACGTCATCGTCTGTGAATTGAACCGCCAGGACCTCGTCGGCGTCCAGCACGAGCTTGCCCAGTTCGGCGGCGAAGTGCCCTCGCTCGACTGGCTGCGGTTCCTGAACAGTTTCGTCGATCACATGGCCGGGCTGTGGACATCTGATCCGTCGCGCCGCGAGGTCTGGCTGGCGATGCAGTCGACACCGTCCACGCGGGCCACCGGCGTCATTCACGAGAAGCAGTTCGCCGAGACGGTCGCGAAAATGTTGGGCCCGTTGACGCCGCGAACGCGGCGAGATCGTCGCCTGATGATGGCGGAAGTCCTTGTCCACGTAGTGTATTCGATGCTCAATTTCTCGGTTCAGGACGGTCAGTCACATGCCGACGCGGTCGCCGAACTGAAGAGGCTCATGATCGCGTATCTCCTTGTTGCCGAGAAGGAATCGCGCACGAAGGACTAGTCGAACGGCAAAGAGCCGGTCTCCCTTTGGGAGACCGGCTCTTTCGCGTCCGGTGGTGTTACCCAGGTTCGGATTCGATGACTGCGAAGGCGCCGGCCATGTCTCCGTCGTGAGTGAGTGAGATGTGGATCTTCACTCCGGTGAGGTGTTTGGCCACGTCACCGCGAAGCCGGATGCCGGGGCGACCCCAGGCGTCCGAGACGACTTCGATCTGATTGTGGATCATCTCCCCCAGCACCGGCGGGCTGGCGAAGAGAGCCGTCGACCAAGCCTTGATCACTGCTTCCTTCGCTGCCCACCGCGCCGCGAAGTGTCGTGCCGGTTCGGAGCTCCGGGTAGCGGCGTCTCGACGCTCGCCCGGTGTGAAGTTGTCGAGCATTGCCGTTCCCGGCCTGTTCAATTGCTCGGCGAACTCCGACACCGTCACGAGGTCGAAGCCGATACCCAGAACTCCCATACCGTGATTATTACTTGCAGCCGGGCAGATTCGAGCGGTACACCTGATCTGCGCCGAGTCGTGCGTCCTCGCTCAGCAGCATGTCCGCTTCGAGCTGACGCGACGCCTTGGCCGGCGTTCCGTCGGCGCCGAGGCGACGATCCGCCGGACGCTCGTAGAGGCTGTCGCCGCCGCACATCGCCTTGGTGAGGCGACGCTGACCGTCGATCGTCCGCTGTTGCGCCGCCGCAACATAGTCCGCGCGCTTGTCGGCCGGAACCGACTCGACGAATGCCTGCGGGTGCACGACTGCGATCAGTCCGGAAACGTGACCGAAGCCCAGGCTGGTCAGCAGGCCGGCACGCAGCGGAAGCTGCTCACCGAACTTGAGCGGCTGACGCGCCCACACGAGGTGCTCGAACTCGGCCATCTTGTCGTCGACACAGTCGAGGCTGCGGTTCGGCGGGACGATGCCCTGGCTCAGTACCTGGCAGAGTCCGATCAGCTGGAAGGCTGCAGCTCCACCCTTGGCGTGACCGGTCAGGCTCTTCTGCGAGACCACGAACATCGGCGCGCCTTCACTGCGTCCCAATGCCCCGGCGAGGCGCTCGTGCAGCTCTGCCTCGTTGGGATCGTTGGCGGCAGTGGAGGTGTCGTGCTTGGAGATCACGGCGATGTCGTCGGCGCTCACTCCGAGAGCGTTGAGCGAGAGTGCGAGCTGTGAATCCGCTCCCCCACGTCCGGCGCCCAGTGCTCCGAGTCCCGGTGCCGGGATCGAGGTGTGGACACCGTCGGCGAACGATCCGGCCCAGGCGACCACACCGAGGACGGGCAGACCCATCTCGAGTGCCAGGTCACCGCGAGCGAGCAGAATCGTTCCGCCACCGGCCGACTCGACGAATCCGCCGCGGCGACGATCGTTTGCACGCGAGAAGCGGCGATCTTCGATGCCCTTGGCGTGCATGTCCTCGGTCTTCGCAGTGGCCGACATGTCACCGAAGCCGATGATGCCTTCCGTGCTCAGATCGTCGAACCCGCCGGCAACAACCAACTGTGCCTTGCCGAGTCGAATCTTGTCGACGCCTTCTTCGACGGATACCGCTGCCGTGGCGCAGGCGGCGACGGGGTGAACCATCGCGCCGTAGCCGCCGACGTACGACTGAACGACGTGCGCGGCAATGACGTTCGGCAGCGCTTCCTGCAGGATGTCGTTCGGGCGGTTCTCGCCGAGCAGCGTGTCGATGTACAGGCTCCTCATGGAGGTCATGCCGCCCATGCCGGTGCCCTGCGTGTTGGCAACCAGGCTCGGGTGTACCCAACGGAGCAGTTCGCTCGGGGTGAAGCCGCCCGTGAGGAAGGCGTCCACCGTTGCGACGATGTTCCAGAGACCGACGCGGTCGACCGAATCTGCCATGTCCGCGGGGATGCCCCACTTGGTGACGTCGAAGTTGGTCGGGATCTGGCCGCCGACGCTACGAGTCAGCTTCATCTTGCGCGGGACGCGGATCTCGGTGCCTGCGCGGCGGGTGACCGTCCAGTCTCCGGACTCGGCGGAAACCGTCGCCGTCGTGTTCTCCGGATCGGATTCGACGAAGGCCTGAGCCTCGGCCTCACTGCCGACCACGAAGCTCAGATCCTTGTCCAGGAACACGGAGGTGAGCAGCGGAGCGGTGTTGTCGATCATCGCGCCCTCGTCGACGTAGCGACGGATGCCGCAACGCTCGACAACTGCGTCGTGGTACTTGTCGGCGATTTCCGCCTCGGGTACCAGGTCACCGGATTCGACGTCGTACCAACCCGGCTTGGGGTCGTTCTCCCAGACGATGAGTCCGGTGTTCCACGCCAATTCGAGAACGCCTGCGGCAGAGAGCTGCTCGTCGACCTCCATCTCGAAGCGGGTACGCGAGGAACCGTAGGGTCCGAGCTCTCCGGCACCCACGATGACCACGAGGTCCGCGGGGGTGACGTCCAGTTCGGGCCAGCTCGGAGCCTTGACCGAGTCGTCGATGCGAGCCGGCGCAGGCAATGCCAGGATGCTGGACTCGTCCACTGCCTCGTCGACAGCTTCGGCGATCTCGGCAACCTCGGCAGCTTCCTTGGCCAAAGCACCCAGATCCAGGTTGGCCTCGGACAGTCCGCCGGTCAGGTCGACCTCGAGCGGAGCCTCTGCAGCAGCGCGACGCGACTCACGCGTTGCCGTCTTCAGCAGTTGGGTCGCCATCTCCTGGGTGGACCAGGTGCGGACGCCCGCTGCTTCGACAGCGTCGACGATCGGATCGTTGTGCCCCATGAGTCCGGTTCCGCGAACCCAACCGATGACGGCGTGTGCCAACGTGACCCGCTCGGCCCAGTTGCGCTCGGCCTTCCAACGGTTCACCACGGCGATCAGCGAAGCCTTGGCCTCACCGTAAGCACCGTCGCCACCGAATGTTCCGCGGTTCGGCGAACCTGGCAGCACCACGTGCAGGTGCGTGTCGACGTCGCTGTCGTAACCGATCTTCGACAGACCGCCGATGAGGCGCTCCACCGACCAGAGCAACACGCGCATTTCCATTTCGGCGCGAGCGCCGGCGTCGGAAAGTTCACCGCCGACACGGGGAGCTGCGAACGGGAAGAGCATCGTCGGCGTCATGGCCGGCTTGATGAGCTTCTTTGCGCCGCCTGCGTTCTCGGTGGCCTCGTTGCCGATCCAGTCGATCAGTGCGTCGACGTCGGTGTACGACGCCATGTTCGCGGGAACCACCCAGAGGGCGGCACCGGCGCGAGCGTTCTCGCGGTACAGGTCGCGGTAGAAGCCGAGACGCTGACCGTCCAGTCGCGAGGTGGTCACGAATACCGTTGCGCCACCGGCAAGGAGCTTGCCTGTGACCGCTGCCGCGATGGAGCCCTTGCTGGCGCCGGTCACGACTGCGACCTCGCCTGCCCATTCGGGTGCGTCGGATTCTGCCGCCGTAGCCGCATCAGCGATGCGGGTGTAGACCTCGGCGAGCGCCGTGCGGCCCTCGTCGGTTGCACGGGCAGCCCACCACTTCGCCTGGGCGGCAACGGTGTTACCGGCTCCAATGAAGTTCTCGACCGAGAGGGTCTCACTGCCCAGCCAGATACGCGCAAGATCCTCACGCGCACTTGCCCAGCGGTCGTCGAGCAGCACAGCCTTCTGCGCGTCGAATGCCGGAGCAACCAAACGCGGCCAGTCGGAGCCGAGTTCAGCCGAGACCAGGTCGACCAGTTCGGTGTCCTCGACCGTCGCGACTGCTGTTTCTTCGTTCAGTCCGAGCTGCTCGAGCACCAGGCGTGCGGCCGAGGCCAGAACGCCGTTGCGACCGGTGATGTTCTCGGTGAACTCACCCAGAGCGGCTGCGTCGACGGTTCCGCCGCTTCCGCCGCCGGTAGCCGGCAACGAGACGCTGACTCCGCGAGCAGACCCGACCGAGGCAACTGCGCTGTCGATGACTGCGTCCACTGCTACAGCGTCGGCCAGTGCGCCGGAGCTCAGGCCACCGAGGTCGCCGCCGCGGATGCTGGCGCCGTCACGGGTACCGAGAGCCACTGCTGCGGTGACGTGGTGTGCCCAGCCGTCGCCCAGTTCCCAGACCTTCTTGACGCGGTCGGCGATGTAGCCGGGGCGCTTGCCCGAGGGGCCGAAGACCTTGCGCAAGTGATCGTTGATCGAATCGGAGAGCACCGGTCCGAACGGCTTGTACGTGCGGGCGAGCTTGTCGACGGTTGCTCCCAAGGAGCCCATGTCGGCGTCTGCGGCACCGTCGATGGCGCCGAGAGACAGCTCGGAGCCGAGGTCGACCAAGAGCTGGTTACGACGCGAGGAGACGCCGTCGCAGAGTGCTTCGATCGTGTCGGCGGGGCCGACCTGATCGGGACGGAGCTTGGTCCACAGGCTGATCAGGACCTTCGTGGCGTCGGGCGCCTTGAAGGTGAGGTCGTCCGGACGCGGTCCGCCCGAAGGTGCAGCGGGAGCAGCAGCGACCGGAGCGGCAGCTGCGGCAACCGGAGCAGCCTGCGCGGCAGGGGCTTCGATCTCGTCGTCGTCATCGACGGCCGGATCGACGTCGGTGCCGTAGACGATCGCAGCTTCACGCTCGACGTTGAGAACCTCGACCGGGTAGCCGAAGCGGCCCGGCAGCTTGAGGGTCTGCGACGCCAGGTTCGCGACGGTCGGGGCAGCGCCGAGACCGATCTCGACGAAGCGCTCGACCCCGAGTCCACCTTCGGACTCGTCGCCGAACAGCAGGTCCTGCGTCTCGATCCAGCGAACCGGGCTGGCGAACTGCCACGCCAGTAACTCGATCAGGATGATGCGGGACAACTCGTGAGTGCGCGTTGCGTAGCGCTCGAAGTCTGCGAGGACTTCCTGCAGCGGCTCGGACGGCACCAAGTCGGCGATTTCCTGAACGAAGTCACGACGCAGCGAGAACGGCTTCGGAACCAGGTTCGGGATGTAGCGGCCGATCAGGATGTCCGGGTCGATGTCGTGCGGGAGCAAGTCCTGCAGGCATACGCGGAAGTCCGCGACGCCGCCGCGAAGCACGGTGGAGTGGAACGGAACGTCGATGCCGGGGACCTGGATGTATGCCCGCTTGCCACCGAATTCTGCGCGGCGACGGTCGATTTCGATCTCGAGTGCGTCGAGACCGGCTACCGAACCGGCGATGGCGTACTGGCTGCCACGCAGGTTCAGGTTGACGATTTCGAGGAACTCACCGGAAGCCTCGGCGACACCGACAACGAAGCCCTGCACGTCGTCGTCGGAAACACCGATCTGCGACGGGCGAATAGCGGCCATGCGGTAGTCGGAGCGTCCGGCTTCGTCACGGGGAACGAGCTGGTGCATCGCAGAGCCACGCTGGAAGACGACCTCGAGAAGTGCTTCGAGCGGGAAGACCTCGGCAACAGCGGCGAGTGCGTTGTACTCACCGACCGAGTGACCGGCCAGAAGCGAATCCTCGATGAAGGTTCCGGACTCGCGCAGCTCGGCAACCTGAGCAACACCGAGAACGGCCATGGCCACCTGGGTGAACTGCGTCAGGTGAAGGACGCCGTCGGGATGCTTGTGCTCGACACCGCGCGCCTTGACGGTCACCGGGTTGTCGCGCACGACAGCGAGGATCGAGAATCCGAGTGCCTTGCGGGTGTGCTTGTCGGCACGCTCCCAGACGTCGCGCGCGGCCTTGGAGCGGGCGCGGGCGTCGAGGCCCATGCCCGGGCGCTGGATGCCCTGGCCGGGGAAGGCGTAGACGGTCTTGGGTGCGGCGGTGCGACCGGTGGCGACCATGACCAGTTCGCCGTCGATGCGGCAGCCTACCTCGACGATTTCAGCGCCCTGGTCGATACCGACACGGTCGACGCGGACGTCGATCTCGGCACCGGGGCGAACCATCCCGAGGAAGCGGGCGGTCCAGGCGGTCAGGCGGCGCGGCGGAACGCGGGTCTCGGCCGGGTCGACTGCGGTGACAACCTGCTGCGCTGCGGCGGAGAGCCACATGCCGTGCACGATCGGGGTTCCGAGTCCGGCCAGCAGAGCGGCGTTGTCGGAGGTGTGAATCGGGTTGTGGTCACCGGAAACCTGAGCGAAGGCGCCCATGCTGACCGGCGCGAGGATCTTCGCGTCACGGCGACGACGACGTGAGGTGTCGACAGCCGCATCGCTGATCGATCCACCGGCGCGAGCCGGGTCGGCGAGTTCTCCGGCACCGGTGCGGCCGCGGATCGCGAAACGCTCGGTCATGGTGACGACTGCGGGGGCGTCGAGGCCCTCGCCGAGCATGGCACCGACCTCGACCTTGACCTCGACGACGCGACCGAGGTCGGTGTCGAGAACCGAGGCGACCTCGGCGTTGACGACGAGAATGCTTGTCTCGGAGGGAAGCTCACCGACGAAGTCGACGGTGTGGTCGAGGTGGACCAGGTCGAGCATGCCTTCGATGACGGAAAGACTGTCGAGCTTGGCTGCGCCGAGGACGGCGAAGACCGCGGGCCAGCATGCTCCGACGACGACGTCCGGAACAGCCTTGCCGCTGACACTGAGCGTGGCGGGCAGGCCGGAACCGGTGACACCGGCGTGATCGGCGATGCGATCGGGAACCCACGCGACGTTGAGTCGGGCCTTGCCGTTCTTGACTGTCGGAAGTTCCTGTCCGGCAGCAACTGCCAGCAGCGCGGACATCGCACCTTCGGCGTCTGCCTCGGTGACAACCGGAGCGCCGCCGTCGATCACGGACTCGGGGATGGTGATCGTGATGTCGACGGACTTGTCCGCCACCAACGGAACCGAGAGCAGCACGTGCGAGGAATCGACGACGGTCAGGCTGGACCCGGTGGTGCCGTGTACTGCCTTGTCGGCAGACTCCGCACTCCACTCCTCGAGGTCGCCGAGACGACGGACGGGGTTCTGGGTCAGGCGGCCGGCCCACTGGAGGTCAGGAGCCGAGAGGACGGCGTCGAGAAGTCCGGGTGCGGAATCCTGGTGGCGACGGCTCGCAAGTGCAACCGGAGTGGTTCCGGCAGCAACCAATTCGTCGTAGGTGGCCTTCTCGAAACGATCGAGCAGGTCGCCGACCGGCTCGTCGACACGGGTGATGCCGGCGACGGCAACGGTGCCGGGGATGACGCAAACCTGATCGGCGGTGTAGCGGGGATCGTGTGCCTGCCACAGGGAGTCGCTGCGCCACCAGCGACGCACGTCACCGTCGACAACGGGAACGAAGTTGACCGGCTTGCCCGGTGTCTTGCAGAGCGAGATGAAGAACGAGACGTCTGCGGGATGCAGAACGGTCGTCGAGTAGTCCGGGTACGACGCCTGCAGTGCGCAGATCGCAGCCTCGGGACGCTCGAGGGTCTCGGCATCGCCGAACAGTGTGGGGATGGGACCGCGGTCGACCGGGTGCAGTCGCGCCTCGGCGCGCTGGAGCATCTCGCCGAAGCGAGCACGCCAGGTGATGTCGAGCCACGGGCTCGAGGTCGCCTCGACGATGGCGTCCTGAATATCTGCGCCGCAGTCGAATTCCTTGGCGGCGTCGATCCCGACGGTCAGCTCGAGGTAACGACGCAGCCACTGGGCGTACGTCATGGTCTCGACGTCGCCGAAGTACGGCTTGGCGGTGACGTCGAGGGCGGCGATGATCTCGTCGCGGCGCTCGGCCACTGCCTCGGAATCGCCGGCAACCTCGTCGAGGAGGCGTCCGGTACGCGAAGCCGCGTTGTCGATCTCGTGGATGTCGGCACCGAGCTGGCTACGGCCAGAGGCCATTCCGCCTTCGGCAGTACCGGCACCGACCCAGTCCGGCGTACCGGGTGTGTCGACGAGAAGCTGCTTGACCTCGGGAGAGGTGGTGGCCTCGAGAGTCGCCATGGCTGCAGTGCCGACCAGGATGCCGTCGACGGGCATGGCCGGGAAACCGGCTGCGGCAGACCAGCGTCCGGTCAGGTAATCGGCTGCGCGCTCGGGTGTTCCGATGCCGCCGCCGACGCAGATGACCAGGTTCGGACGCGTGCGCAGTTCGGCGTACGTGTCGAGGAGCAGGTCGTCGAGGTCTTCCCACGAGTGGTGTCCGCCGGCGCGGCCGCCTTCGATGTGGACGATGACCGGGAAGTTCGGAACCTCGTTGGCAATGCGGATCACGGAGCGGATCTGCGCCACGGTGCCGGGCTTGAACGCGATGTTGGTGATGCCGATCTCGGACAGCTCGTCGATGAGGGCAACAGCCTCTTCGAGTTCCGGGATACCGGCGGTCACGATGACGCCGTCGATGGGAGCACCGGCAGTACGGGCACGCTGCACGAGGCGCTTGCCACCGAGCTGCAGCTTCCACAGGTACGGGTCGAGGAACAGGGAGTTGAACTGGACCGCGCGGCCCGGCTCGAGCAGCATCTTCAGTTCTGCGACACGGTCTTCGAAGATCTCTTCGGTGACCTGTCCGCCACCGGCGAGCTCGGCCCAGTGACCGGCATTGGCTGCCGCGGCAACGATCTTGGCGTCGACCGTCGTCGGCGTCATGCCTGCGAGCAGGATCGGCGAACGACCGGTGAGCTTCGTGAACGCGGTCTCGACGCCGATGCGGCCGCCGGGGAGCGCAACGGGCTTCGGCGCGAATTCGGACCACGAACGTGAGACCTCAGGCGCAGCACCGGGAGTGAGCAGATTGCGGTGTCCACCGCGGGTGGCTGCGGCGATGATGCCGACGCCCTGTCCACGAAGCGAGGAGGACGTCATGCGGGTCAGCTGATCGCTGGGTCCGAGATCGAGAATCCACTTGGCGCCGGCGGAAATTGCACCGTCGACAGCCTCGACCCAGTCGACCGGATCGACGAGGACACCCTGCGCGAGTTCGCGCGCACGGTCCGCGTCGAGACCGCAACGTGTTGCCCAGCTGCCGACCAGTTCGACGGCCTCGGCCAACGCGGGGTGATGGAAGCCGATTTCGGTGTCGAGCGGATCGAAGGACGGAGCGAAGACGGAACCGCCGCGCTTCTTGCCCTCACGCTCGCGGGCTTCTTCGGCTTCGATCTGCTCGCAGCGCTCTTGCACACGTGCCAACTGAGCGGGCGGTCCGGCAAGGACGACACGGCGACGGCCGTTGCGGATGGCGAGAACAGCTGCACGCTCGGGCGCAACACCCTCGGCAAGCTCGGCGACGATGGCAGCGAGACGCTCGGGATCGACACCCGAGACCGCAACCATCGGTTTCGCGGACGCGCCGGCGATGACGCCGCGGCGACGGCCGACCAAGCTGGCAGCAGCACCGACGAGTTGTGCGACGGCGAGGAGCTCACCGTCGTCGTTGCCCTGGGCGGCTACGGCAGCCGTGGCAAGAAGGCCCTGCGAGTGGCCGATGACAGCAGCAGGCGGGTTGCCGGCCACATCCAAACCCTGAGCGGAGAGGGCACGCAACGCCGCAAGCTGCGTGAGGAAGACACCGGGGAGCGACACCGGAGCTGCGGTGAGCGCTGCAGCGGAAGGTCCCGCCGACTTCTCACCTTCTTCTTCGTCGACGATCTCGGCTTCGAGCATCCACGCGATCGGATCGAATCCGACCGGGCGAACCACGAGGAGATCCTGTGCGACGGGTGCAAGGCGTGCGGCTGCATCATTGACCAGATCGGTCAGAACGGGTTCCAGGCCGTTGTCACGGCTGAGCTCCTCGAGCGAGGTGAGCCAGGGAGCGCCCTGTCCACCGAAAGCGATTGCGTAGGAAACGCCGTTGTTCAGCGAATCGACGAGGGCACCTTTGCTGGTCGTGCGGGACTGTCCCCCATCGACGCCGAAACGGCGTCCACCCTTCGAGTCGCGTCCGTTTCCTGTAGGTGTCGTGTCATCGATCGTCACGCGTACGTCCTCTCCTGGTCACCTCTGCGGCGAGGTGGGATTTGCGGTGTGCCGCCCGGCTGAAGTGCTCGCGAATTCGTCGAGAGAATCGACGGAGTCAGGGCGTTCGTGCAAGACAAGGTTTACACAGAATCATGAGGATTTCCTCACGTTTGTCGACGCCCTCGAAATCTGGACTTTCAGGGCCGTGATCTTCCTCACGAGAGTTCGAGAAAGTGACTCGCGAGTAGGTCGCGAACGCCCTGCCTGGGACTGTTACCGGGATTTTCAGAAACCTGAGGAACCCCTCATATTTATTGTTACCAATTCGTGACCTCCTTGACGGACGGTCGATCCCGTGCGTTTGCGGCCACAATCTGTCGGACCCCCTCGCTACGTTCAGCGCGTCCACACAGGACAACTTCTCGGGGGGGGAGAAATCATGGAAGACACAGACATAGTCAGAGCCGTCGAATTCATCGGCGCCGAACTGCCGCGCGAGGCGTGGCCGCACTGGAATCAAGGCTGGCCGCTCGAGTCCGAAGCGGCCCTTCTCGACGCGATCTTCTCGTCACGCGCCGCGTACGGAACGCCGAAGACCGGAGTCCGCGCTGTCGTCGACCGTTGGCGCACGCACCGGTCGGTGGAGGCCGGCGAACATCTCGACAACTTGTCCGCTCTCGCCGCCTTCACCGACCGTGGCGACGAACTCGCAACGGTTCTCGGCAATCGCCAGCGCGTGCCCGGCAACTACTCCACCAAGGCCGAAGGTGTAGCTCGCGCAGCCAAGGCGCTCGTCGACGCCGGTTGCCGGTCCAGTGCCGACGTCGAGGACACCGAAATCCTCCGCTCGGCAGTCATCTCCGTTCCGGGTCTCGGCCCGAGGACCTTCGAGACGCTGGTGTTCCTGTCCGGGAAGTTGACGGCAACCTCGTTAGACCTGCTTGCGCGGTTCGCCACCGAGGCGAGCAGCAGCGAGGAATTGTTGTCGAGCACCGACGCAGCCGAATTGCTTGTTGCGGTGTCGGAACACCTCGACGTCGATGTTCGGACACTCACCCACGCTGCGTGGCGGTATCAACGCACGGCCGAGCAACCGCGCCGGTCGAAGAAAACCACCACCCCGCCGGCAGCGGATCCGCTCGCCGAATCGGCCTGAGAGCAGGCGGGCGCATCCCGACCAGGGTGGTGTTCCCGCGAGCGATTCCACTCGCGTATCCTTTGAATTCCGCGCGCGAGTGGCGGAATTGGCAGACGCGCTGGATTTAGGTTCCAGTGTCTCAGGACGTGGGGGTTCAAGTCCCCCCTCGCGCACAACGAAGCGCCCCGCCGGATCTGATCCGGCGGGGCCTTTCCAGTTCTCACCGCTTTCGATCCTTGTCCGGTGGAGTCATGTACGTCGTCCGACTAGGCGTCAGCCCCAGACGGACCGAGCTCTCCAACCACGTGATCGCCGCTGCCGTCGGATCCACCACCGGAACATGAATCCCCTTGCCATGCAGCTTGTCTCGGACCGCGCCGGTAACACCGAGCATGCCGGTGCAACCGAGAACGACGGAGTCGGCCTCGCCGTTCTCCACTGCTGCAGACGCCTGATCGGCCAGTCGATCGATCAGCACCTCGCGATCGGTTAGTCCGAGCACCGGCATGTCCACTACTCGAATACTGCCCAGCCGATTGTCCAGTCCGTACCGCCGAGTGAGCGATCGGAGCATCGGCACGACGTTCGGCAAGATGGTCACGACACCGACCCGATCGCCCAGACTCATCGCTGTCAGAAATGACGGCTCGAAGCCGCCGACCACCGGTGCGTCGATGATCTCGCGGGCGGCATGCACTCCGGGATCGGCGAAACATGTGATGAACACGCCGTCCACGCCGTCGACTGCCGCTTCTTCGACCCTCTGCACGATCCCGGGACCGGCAAGGGCCTCGTCGTACTCACTCTCGATGCTCGCCGTACCGGAGCGCAGCGAAACGACGTCGACCGTCGTACCGGGCGCTGCCCAGTGCTCGACCTCGGCTGTCACAGCAGGCGTGAGTGTGGTGTCGATGACCGGACGAATCACTCTGATGTGCATGAACACTCCCCTGTTGTCGGATATGCCCGAGGTTATCGATTCAGTACGGCTGGGAGAATGTGGTCAGTGCCTGGCGTCGCGGGTGAGGATGGGCACAGCGCACATGCTGCTTCCGCGACACGCCGTGGCACGGCTCCTACGACACGCCGTGGCACGGCTCCTACGACACGCCGTGGCACGGCTTCTACGACACCGTGTCGGAGATCGCAGGGCGAGGCACTATAGCTCTCAGGTACCGTCTTAGTGTGTCCAAGAACGCTACTAAACGCCGACCTGCGCTGATTCTGCTGGTCATCGTGTCAGCTGCCGGCTGCCTCGCGCTCGGCTGGTGGCAGTGGGAGCGCTTCGAAGCCGTCGGAGGCTCGGGACAGAATCTCGGGTACGCGTTCCAGTGGCCGCTGTTCGCGGCGTTTGTGGTGTACGCGTATCGCAAGTTCGTTCAGCTCGAAGACGTGGACCCCGAAGAGGCCGAAGCCGAGGAAGCCGCCGCGGAGCCGCGTGAGATTCCCGCCGACCTCTTGCCGCAACGCCCGCAGGCCGAGTTCGACGATGTGAACCTCGACGTCGACGATCCCGAAGCCCGCCAAATGCTCGAATACAACGACTACCTTGCGCAGCTCGCCGCTCGCGAGTCCGATAGGAGCACGACGTGAGTACCGGTTCGGAAGCGAGCATCGCTACCCCCGCAGTCAACGCAGAAAAGCAGAAGAAGGTTGCGTCGGCGCTCGTCCGATACCGCGTTCTCGCCTGGATCACCGGTCTGTGGCTGCTGTTCCTGACCGGTGAGATGGTCTACAAGTACCTGATTCTGGACAATTCTGCGGATGCACCGTCGTGGTTGTTCTACATCGGCCAGATCCACGGCCTGTTCTACATGCTCTACCTGGTCTTCACGATCGACCTCGCGATCAAGGCCCGGTGGAAGCCCGGTACTACGGTTGCCACCGCGCTCGCCGGCACGATCCCGTTCCTGTCGTTCGTGTTCGAGCACAAGCGAACTGCCCAGGTGAAGCAGGCTTACCAGCTCTGAGAGTTTCGACAAAGTACAGCCCTGAACGCAGATGCGTTCAGGGCTGTACTTTTCGGATTCGGGTCAGCCGGCAAGTGCGGCCAACGCCGGAACGAGCTGCACGAGCGCTCTCCCCCGATGTGACGCCGCGTCCTTCTCGGCCGGGGTGAGTTCTGCGGCAGAGCGGGTGTCACCGTCCGGACGGAAGATGGGGTCGTATCCGAAACCGCCGTCTCCGGCCGGTTCGCGGCCGATCACCCCACGCCATTCGCCGCGCACGACGGTCTCGTCGCCGCCAGGGATCACCAGTGCACAGGCGGAGACGAAGGCCGCACCGCGCCGCTCGTCCGGCACGTCTCCCAGCTGAGCCAGCACCAGAGCGGTGTTCGCGCCGTCGTTTCCGTGAGTGCCCGACCACCGCGCGGACAGCACACCCGGCATACCGTTCAGCGCATCGATCTCGACACCGGAATCGTCTGCAATGCACGGCATTCCGGTTGCCGCAGCGCCGTCACGCGCCTTGGCGAGCGCATTCTCCTCGAATGTCGCGCCGGTCTCGGGAGCCTCGGGGAACGGCGAAACCTCGTCGAGCCCGACCAGCTCGATTCCGTTCACTCCGGCGGCATCGAGAACTCGGTGAAGTTCCTTCAGCTTCTTGGCGTTTCGGCTTGCAACCAATACTCGTACGCTCACAGCTCAGGCACCGAACTTCTTCTTGGGTTCAGGATTCTTCGGTTCGGGGAGCACCCCGGGATACGGCTCGGCCAACGCCTGACGCTGGATCTCGAAAAGTTGCTCACAACCAGCGAGCGCGGAGTCGAGCAGCTTGTCCAGCGTCGAGCGTGGGAACGTGGCGCCCTCACCGGTTCCCTGGATTTCCACCAGAGTGCCGGTATCGGTGGCCACGACGTTCATGTCGACCTCGGCACGCGAATCCTCTTCGTACGGAAGATCGAGACGCACTCGTCCGTCCACGACGCCGACGCTGACGGCCGCTATGCCACACGAGATGGGCTGCGGGTCGGAGAGCAGGTCGGCAGCGCGCAGGTACGTCACGGCGTCGACCAGGGCCACGTACGCCCCCGTCACTGCCGCGGTGCGGGTGCCACCGTCGGCTTGAAGGACATCGCAGTCGAGGGCGATGGTGTTCTCGCCGATTGCCGCGAGGTCGATGCACGCTCGAAGTGATCGGCCGATGAGTCGACTGATCTCCTGAGTGCGGCCGCCGACCTTGCCCTTGACCGATTCGCGGCCACTACGTGTGTGCGTGGCGGCGGGAAGCATCGCGTATTCGGCTGTCAGCCAACCCAAACCGGAACCCTTGCGCCAGCGGGGAACACCCTCTTCGACGCTGGCCGTGCACATGACGCGCGTGTTCCCGAACTCGACCAGAACGGATCCGGCCGGATGACTGGTGAACCCGCGGGTGATCTTGACCGTGCGGAGCTCGTCGTCCGCCCTACCGTCTTCTCGTGTAGTCACCTTCGTGAGCCTAGCGGTCGCCCGCTCGGCGCTGCATCGAATGTGAGGGGAATCAGATGTCGTAGACGCTTCCGGCGGAGACTGCATGGACCGGTCCGGAGAATTCGGATTTCGCTTCGGCGATCACGTCTTCACGGGATGTCCACGGCGGGATGTGCGTGAGGAGAAGCTCCTTGACGCCGGCGAGCGCGGCCACTCGGCCGGCTTCCTTGCCGGAGAGATGAACCCCCTCGGGGCGATCGGGACTGTCGGTCCACGACGCTTCGGAGAGCAACACGTCCGCATCGCGCGCGAGTTCGACGACGTTGTCACACATGCCGGTGTCGCCGGTATAGACGAGCACGCGGCCGTCGGCGCCGGTGATCCGGAAACCGTAAGCCTCGGGCGGGTGATTCATCCGACGCGCGACGACGCTCAGTTCTCCGAACGTCACCGGCTCGTTCTCGGCCCAGAGTCGGACGTCGATGGTGTCGGAGATGTCGTCCATCTCGCCGGCACACTCGGCGGAGGACACTCCGATGCGGCAGGCGGTGTCGGTGGGGCCGTAGACCAGAGCGCGGCCAACCGGCGGGTTGGGGTGATAGCGACGCCAGACGAGCAGGCCGGGCATGTCGAGACAGTGGTCCGCATGAAGGTGCGAGAGCAGGATCGTCACTTCGCCCGGATCGGCGTATCGCTGCAACGCTCCCAGAACGCCCGGGCCGAAGTCGATCACGAGCGGCGGAGTTCCCGGTGCCGTGAGCAGGTATCCCGAAGCCGGTGAATCCGGACCCGTGACGCTGCCGGAACACCCCAGGACGGTCATGCGCATACCGGTCATGCTGCCACGTCTACCCGTCTGGGAAAAAGCTCTTGGTCGTTTTGGCGCGTCGAAGTCACACCGCAGTGTGGGTGTGACCCACGTCCGTTCAGAAACTGGGTGGTCGAACGGCCGGTGCCGAACCTGAGCGCTTGGCCCTCTCCCCCGACGTCAGTGCCCAGGCGGCCACCACGCCGCCGATCGCTCCGAACAGATGTCCCTGCCAGGAAACTCGAGGATCGCTCGGCAGAACGCCCCACAGCACTCCGCCGTACACGACGAAGACAGCAACACCGATCAGGATCTGCGTGAAACTTCGCGTGAAGAATCCGCGCACCAACAGGTAGGTCACCCAGCCGAAGATCAGCACGGACGCACCGACGTGATTCGAGTTCGAACCGGCAAACAACCAGGTTCCGACACCGCCGATCACCCAGATGATGCCGGTAGCCGCGAGTCCGCGCGCGATTCCCGACACCAGCACGAGGTAACCGAGGATCAGCACCGGAATGGTGTTGGCGATCAGGTGACCCCAGTCGTCGTGAAGCACCGGGGCGAACAGGATTCCCCACAGCCCGTCGAGCGTGCGCGGGGTGACGCCGGCATTCTGGACGTTCTGACCGGAGATGACATCCACGATCTCGATCACGTAGAGCATGATCGCGAAGCCGCCCACCAACACGGCCGACTGTTTCCACACCGAAGGCGGACCGGATTTCGGTGCCGGCGTTCGGGTGCCGAAATCCGGACTGTTGAAATCCATCGTCATCGTGTGCGTCCTCCACCGTCGATCCGGTTTTCTGATCGGTCACTTGCAACCAGGCTCAATTCGAGGTTACCGCCGATTCCAGGAGCGATGCCTAGAGAAATGCGGACGGAAAGAGTTCGCGATAACTCGGGATTCCGGCAACCGACGTGGCGTCGAGAATGGCCTTCACGATCGCCCGTTCGACCACCTGCGCCGAAGCCGCGCACACCGCGTCGAGTATCGGCAGATCGTTCGGGAAAGCGGCCGGAACCGCGATCTCCGAATTCGGAGTGTGATCACCGGTGGCGAGCGCGAAGATCGTGTCGCCGTCGAGCGGTGAATGCGCGGGCCGAATCGCACGGGCTAGACCGTCGTGACCGGCGACAGCGACGCGTCGGCACCCGGCTTTGGTCAGGGCGGCGTCGGTGGCGACGACGCCGATCGTGGTGTTGAGGACGGTGCCCTTGGCTGCGACGGCATTGGCCGCCGCAAGTTCGGACGCGTCGGGAACCCTGAGGCCGAACGACTCCGCCCCGTCCGAGCCGACGCCCCACGGCAAACCTGTTCGAGGGTCGAAGACCGAACCCACCGGGTTCGCCACGATCAAAGCGGAGACCGTCGTGCCCTCGGCGGGGCCGTCGGCGATCACGACGCTCGCCGTTCCCACCCCACCCTTGAGCGCTCCGGCTCTCGCGCCTACTCCGGCACCGACCGTGCCCGTGGCGAATTCGCGCGAAGCGGTGTCGGCAGCGAGGAATCCGAAGTCTCCGGTCGGACGAACGGTCCAGTCCCCCACCGGCAGATCGAAGATCACAGCGCCGGGGACGATCGGTACCACCTGACCGGGAGCCCCCATCGCGATCCCGTGATCGTGTTCCTCGAGCCAGCGCATCACGCCGTCGGCCGCGGCCAATCCGTACGCGCTACCGCCGGTCAACAGCACCGCGTTGACCTGCTGAACCGAATGGCTCGGGTCGAGAAGGTCGGTCTCTCGGGTACCAGGCCCACCGCCCCGGACGTCGACTCCGGCAACCACACCGGCCGACGCGAGGACGACTGTGCAGCCGGTGGCTGCGCCGCTTCCGAGGGTGACGCCATCGTCGAGCTTGTGGTGATGGCCGACTGCGAGGCCGGCGACATCTGTCAGTGAATCAGTGGGCCCGGTCCGCGTCGTGGTCATGGCATGAGCGCCTGGACGAGGGAGTCCTGCATCCACGTCAACCAGTGATAGACGTCGAGATGCGGGGCTCGCGGGTCGTCGGGTTCGAGGCTCTCCGGTGTGTCGGCGTCGATGCCGAGATTGGTTCCGAGCGCGAGACGGACGTCGTTGAGCGAGGACAGCCAGGCGTCGGCCTGTTCCTGCGTGAGAACGACCTTGCCGCCGGCCTCGGGAAGCGAAGCCAACAACGTACGGGCGGACTCGCGTTTGGCGTCGATGATCTCGGGCTCGTGCAAACTGCGCAGCGCACCATTGACATTGGCCCCCGCGTCGTCGAGATCGTCACTGTTCGGGGTGACCTTGTCCGGGTCGGTGCGCTGGAAGTCGGGAAGCAGCCGCGCCAACACCGGATTGTCGGGTGTCTCGGAATTGCCGGTCCGAAGGCCGGTCAGCGCGGCGAGCTCGTCTTGCGGCGCCGAAGACGCACGCTCGTCGAGAAGCCCGGTCACCGACTCCACGAGGGAGCGTAGAACCGCCGCTTCGTGACCGTCCATCTCGGACTTGAACTTCACTCCGCCGAGTGAACTCTTCCTACTCCACGTCCGCACGCGTCGGACTCCCGTCTACGAGTTGGGCGAACAATTCGGTCGAAATAATGGTTCTCAGGTGTCGTCGCGTTGCATGGTGGCCCAGAGACCGGCCGCGTGGAGGCGACGCACATCGGCTTCCATCTTGTCTCGCGAACCGCTCGAGACGACGGCCTTGCCCTCCGAATGAACCTGCATCATCAGATCGGTGGCCTTGGCTTTGCTGTAGCCGAACAGCTTCTGGAACACGTAAGTCACGTAGTGCATGAGATTGACCGGGTCGTCCCAGACGATGGTCACCCAGGGCCGATCGGCGGCTTCGATGGTCGCAACAGCCTCCGACTGCTCGGGCGTGGCTTGAGGAGAAGAAGCCGTAGCGCCTCTCATCGTTACGTTCGCCGAGTAAGTGTCGGACACGGTCGCGCCGCCGAAAACCATGTATCCAGGGTACGGCGCGACGAGAGGCGACAACACCCACCCACGTCGTCTCGCGCATAGAGTTGTGTGCGTGCCTACGCAAATTTCCGACATCCGCGACGCCGGTGCCAGCACCGCACTGCTCACCGATCAGTACGAACTGACCATGCTCTCGGCGGCTCTCGCCGACGGATCTGCCTTCCGCAACTGCAGTTTCGAGGTCTTCGCACGGCGGCTGCCAGACGGTCGTCGCTACGGCGTCGTCGCCGGTACCGAGCGCTTACTCGACGCGCTCGAGCAGTTCCGATTCGGTGAACCGGAACTGGCGATCGTTGCGAAATTCCTCGACGACACGACCGTCGAGTGGCTGCGCAACTACCGATTCTCCGGCGACATCGACGGTTACCGTGAGGGCGACTTCTACTTCCCCGGATCACCGATCCTCTCGGTCCGCGGAACGTTCGCCGAGTGCGTCATCCTCGAAACCTTGATTCTCTCGATCCTCAACCACGACAGCGCGATCGCTTCGGCCGCAGCCCGGATGGTGAGCGCAGCGGGCGGTCGACGAATGATCGAGATGGGCTCGCGTCGTACACACGAACAGGCAGCGGTTGCCGCTTCACGTGCCGCGTATATTGCCGGTTTCGACGCCACCTCCAACCTCGAAGCCGCGCGGCGTCACGACGTGCCCAGCGCGGGAACGAGTGCACACGCTTTCACCCTGCTGCACACCACCGAAGACGGTCCGGACGAGGCAGCGGCATTCCGCGGTCAGGTCGCCGCTCTCGGCGTGTCCACCACGTTGTTGGTCGACACCTACGACATCACCGAGGGTGTGAAAACGGCTGTCGCCGTTGCCGGTCCCGAACTGGGCGGAGTGCGCATCGATTCCGGTGACCTCGGCGTGCTTGCTCGCCAGGTACGCCAACAACTCGACGACCTCGGGGCCACCAAGACGCGCATCGTCGTCTCCGGCGACCTGGACGAGTACGCCATCGCAGCCCTGCGCGCCGAACCCGTCGACTCGTACGGCGTCGGCACTTCCCTGGTCACCGGATCAGGAGCCCCCACCGCCGGCATGGTCTACAAACTTGTCGAGGTCGACGGGATTGCCGTCGAGAAGAGAAGTACCAACAAGGCATCTCGCGGCGGCGCCAAGAAGGCACTGCGCGTAGTGCGCCCGACCGGAACGATCGTCGAAGAAGTCATCTACCCCGCCGGCTCACCGTCACCGGTTTCCGAAGCGGACGGCGCGACCGAACTGTTGATCCCGTTGGTTCGGGAAGGCAAGGTCGTCGAGAATGCACCGACGCTCGAAGAGAGCCGTGCAGTTCTGAAAGCCGGGCTCGTGAGCCTGCCGTGGGAAGGGCTCAAGCTTTCACGCGGAGACTCGGCTGTGCCCGTTCGATTCTCCGGAGGTGAGCACCGGTGAGTGCTAAAGCGCTGATCGTCGTCGACGTTCAGAACGATTTCTGTGAAGGTGGCGCTCTCGCAGTCGACGGCGGTGCTGCGGTTGCGGGAGCCGTCAACGATTTCGTGAACTCACACGAGTACGACGCTGTAATCGCGACCCGCGATTTCCACATCGACCCTGGGGCACATTTCTCCGAGACTCCCGACTTCGTCGACAGTTGGCCGGTTCACTGCGTCGTCGGGACGGCCGGCGCCGAGTTCCATCCGGCATTCGACGCCTCCGTCGCCGGTTCGGCGATCTTTTCCAAGGGCGCCTACAGCGCGGCCTACTCCGGTTTCGAAGGAGCAGCCGAGGACGGCACAACGCTCGAGGACTGGCTCCGCGCCCACCAGATCACCGACGTCGACGTGATCGGCATTGCCACCGATCACTGCGTCAAGGCCACAGCCATCGATGCGGCGCGCGCAGGATTCGGCACGACAGTCCTTCTCCCCTTCACCGCTGGTGTGTCGACCGCCACGATCGAGTCGGCATTGGTGCAGATGCGGGAGGCGGGAGTGCAGCTGATCGGGCGAGACGAGGCCGCGTCGGAAGAAGACTCGATTGCCGGGGAACTACCCCGGGAATCATCCGTGGACGTTTCTGACGTAGGGATCCATTAACCTTCGTGGGTGGCCGATCAACTCCCGAACGTTCCCGAACTGCTCCAGACAGCGGTGCGGTCGCTCGGCGGTGCCGAACGAACCAGCCAGCTGACGATGGCGTCGGCCGTGGCGCACTCGATCGACACGGGCGAGCATCTGGCCGTTCAGGCCGGCACCGGTACCGGTAAGTCACTCGCCTACCTCGTTCCGAGCCTGCGCCACGCGGTCGAATCGGGGCGTACCGTCGTCGTGTCCACGGCCACCATCGCGCTTCAGCGTCAGCTCGTCGATCGAGACCTGCCACGGCTCGCCGACGCCCTGAAGAAACCACTCGGCCGACGCGCAGAGTTCGCAATCCTCAAGGGCCGCAACAACTACCTGTGCATGAACAAGATTCACACGGGTGCGTCCGAGCAGCCACCCGAGGACGAGTTGTTCGATCCGTTCACGGTCTCGCGTCTCGGCCGGGAGGTTGTCCGCCTCACCGAGTGGTCCTCCGACACCGAAACCGGTGATCGTGACGAATTGGTGCCAGGTGTGTCCGATCAGGCGTGGCGGCAGGTCAGCGTCACCTCGCGCGAGTGCATCGGCAAGAACCAGTGCCCCGTCGGTGAGGACTGCTTCGCCGAGCGCGCCCGCGTCGAGGCGTCGAAGGCCGACGTCGTCGTCACCAACCACGCACTGCTCGCCATCGACGCCATCACCGGCATTCAGATTCTGCCCGACCATGACGTCGTGGTGATCGACGAAGCCCACGAGTTGGTCGACCGCGTCACCGGCGTGGCGACGGCGGATCTCACGGCCTCTTCGATCAGTGCCGCGGCCAGGCGTTGCGGCAAGATCGCCGAAGAACAGGACGCCGACCGACTCGAAGCTGCCGGCGAGGGTTGGGCGGGACTCCTCGAGGAATTGCGTCCAGGTCGATGGGAAGGCCTCCCGGACGGGGCGGCGCCCGCACTGGCCGCAATCCGCGACGCGGCCTGGTCGCTGCGCACCGCTATCGGCCCGGCCAAACCTGGCATGGCAGCAGCAGACCCCGAAGCTGCGGCCGCCCGCAACGCCGCGCTCTCGTCCGTCGACGACGTCCACGACAGCGCAGTACGCATCCTCACAGCTTTCGACGAACCCGACCCAGCCAAACGGAAGGACGTCGTCTGGCTGTCCTCGGACGAATTCCGCGGATCGGTGCGGCGCTCGGTCCGGATGGCTCCGCTCTCGGTCGGCGGTCTGCTGCGCTCGAGACTGTTCGCCGAATCCACCGTCGTTCTCACCTCCGCGACACTGACCGTCGGCGGATCGTTCGACGGGCTCGCCGTCAACTGGGGTTTGCCCGCGGAATCGTCGGTGCGCCCCGACTCGGGTACCGCCATCGGCACCGAAGCTCCTTCTGACGCTTCGGCTTTCCGCTGGAACTCACTCGACGTCGGGTCGCCGTTCGACCACGCCAAGGCCGGCATCATCTACATTGCCCGGCACCTGCCCACCCCCGGCCGCGACGGCCTCTCTCCGGTCTATCTCGACGAGATCGCCGAACTTGTCGAGGCTGCGGGCGGACGCACTCTCGGCTTGTTCTCGTCGATGCGTGCCGCAAAAGCGGCGTCGGAGGCGATGCGGGAACGCCTCGACACCCCGATCCTGTGCCAGGGCGACGACGCCACCGGCACCCTCGTCAAGGCATTTGCCAAGGACGAACCCACGTCTCTGTTCGGCACACTGTCCCTGTGGCAGGGCGTCGACGTCCCGGGGCCCTCGCTGAGCTTGGTCATCTTGGACCGTATTCCGTTCCCGCGCCCGGACGATCCACTGTTGATGGCTCGTCAGCAAGCTATCGAATCCCATGGCGGTAACGGCTTTCTCAGCGTCTCGGCCAATCACGCGGCGCTGCTCCTCGCACAGGGCGTTGGCCGTCTGCTTCGCAGCACCGACGACAAGGGAGTAGTGGCCGTGCTCGATCCGCGTCTGGCGACGGCGAGATACGCGGGTTACCTTCGCGCATCACTGCCTCCGTTCTGGGAGACGACCAACCCCGAAGTCGTCCGTAAAGCGCTCACCCGCATCCGCGACTCACGCCCCTGACCCGGTTTTCACCCGGGCACAGTTCTGCCCCGGTACCGACCGAACGGACCGGGGCAGAATGTATTACGTCAGGCGTTTGGAGTGGTCACCAATCCGAGTTCGGACGCATTGACCAACAACCGGTGATGCGGCAGCACCCGCACGGTGTAGCCCACGGAACCGGAAACCGGAAGCGCAACCTCGGCCTCGAAGATCTCGGTTCCGTCCTCGGCGCCGAAGTGCGTCATCGGGAACGTCACCACGTCGGTAAGTTCCTCGCCCGGGCTCACGCGCCCGAGGACCGCCTCGACCTCGACATCCGAGACCGACAAGCCGCCGAGGCGAACCTTCGCCTTCAACGAGATGGTCGCACCGATCTCCGGGGTGTCCGGCAAACCGGAACCGTCCACCTGCTCGACCGCAACCGACGGCCACTGCGATTCGATACGGCGACGGAACTCGGCGACCTCACGGGCGCCGGCAAAATCGTCGGCCACCACAGCGCGAGCAGATTCCGCCGAAGGCGCGTAGTAGTCGACCGCGTAGTCACGAACCATGCGTGATGCCAACACCTTCGGGCCCAGATTCTCGAGGGTATGGCGAACCCTCTCGACCCAGCGCGTCGGCAGATCGGCAGCATCACGGTCGTAGAACGTCGGCAGTACCGCATGCTCGAGAAGTTCGTAGAGCGCGCTGGCTTCCAGATCGTCACGCCGAACGTCGTCGAGGACACCGTCGGCCGTCGGAATGGCCCACCCGTTCTCGCCGTCGAACATCTCGTCCCACCATCCGTCGCGAATGGAGAGGTTGAGGCCGCCGTTGAGCGCGGACTTCATGCCGGAAGTACCGCACGCCTCGAGCGGTCGAAGCGGGTTGTTGAGCCACACGTCGCAGCCCCAGTAGAGGTAGCGCGCCATCGACATGTCGTAGTCGGGCAGGAAGACGATGCGATGACGCACATCCGCTTCGTCGGCGAATCGCACGACCTGCTGGATGAGCGCCTTGCCACCGTCGTCGGCGGGGTGCGACTTACCGGCCACCACCAACTGCACCGGACGCTTCTCGTCGAGCAACATCGCACGCAGACGCTCGGGATCACGCAGCATCAGCGTCAACCGCTTGTACGTCGGAACGCGTCTGGCGAAGCCGACGGTCAAGACGTTCGGATCGAATACTCCAGCGGTCCAGCCGAGTTCGGCTTCGGTGGCGCCCCGCTCGAGCCACGACGCGCGGACACGACGACGCACCTCGTCGACCAACTTGCCGCGCAACGCATTACGGGTTTCCCACAGTTCGGTGGCCGACAACTCGTGCAGGCGCTCCCACCCGCGTGCTTCTTCGAGTTGCTCCTGACCGACGATCCGCCTGGCCACGTCCATCCACTCCGGCGCCGCCCACGTCGGCGCGTGAACACCGTTGGTGACCGAACCGATCGGCACCTCGTCGGCGTCGAAGCCCGGCCAGAGTCCGTTGAACATGTCGCGGCTGACGATGCCGTGCAACTTCGAGACGCCATTGGCGCGCTGACCCAGGCGAAGGCCCATGTGCGCCATGTTGAAGATCGACGGATCGGATTCGCGCCCCATCCCGACGATGCGGTCGACGGTCAGACCGGGAAGCAGGGTCGACTCGTTCTCGCCGTTCGCGCCACCGAAGTAGTGACGGACCAGATCCGCCGGGAAGCGGTCGATTCCGGCGGGAACGGGCGTGTGCGTCGTGAAGACGGTTCCGGCGCGAACCGCGGCCAGAGCCGAATCGAAGTCCAGACCCCTGGTGGTGACAAGTTCCCGAATCCGTTCGATGCCGAGGAATCCGGCGTGCCCCTCGTTCATGTGGAACACCTCGGGATCGGGCAATCCGTAGGCCGCGGTGTAGGCACGCACCGCGCGGACGCCGCCGATACCCGCAAGGATCTCCTGCTTGATGCGGTGATCCTGGTCCCCGCCGTAGAGACGGTCCGTGACGCCGCGCAGGTCCGCGTCGTTCTCGGCGATGTCGGAATCGAGCAGCAGCAACGGCACTCGTCCGACCTGAGCGATCCACACTCGCGCACGCAGCACTCGTCCACCGGGCATCGCGACGTGAATGACGACCGGCGATCCGTCGTCGGAAGCCGGACCTGCGTCCGTCAGCAAACGAAGAGGCAACCCTTGAGGATCATGGGGCGGGTAGTGCTCGGCCTGCCAACCGTCGGCAGTCAGGGACTGGCGGAAGTAACCGGATCGGTAGAGCAATCCGACGCCGATGAGCGGCAGACCCAGGTCGGACGCGGCCTTGAGATGATCGCCGGCAAGGATGCCCAATCCGCCCGAGTAGTTGGGCAGAACTTCACTTACGCCGAACTCCATGGAGAAGTACGCAATCCCGCCGGCCAGCGACGTGCCCTTGGCCTGCTGGGACTGATACCAGCGCGGCGTGCTCAGGTAGGCGTCGAGATCGGCTGCTGCAGTGTCGAGGTCACCGAGGAATGCCTCGTCACTGCTGAGTTCGTCGAGCCGGGCGGGGTCGACTTCCCCGAGCATGCGGACCGGATCGAACTGGACTGCTTGCCAGAGTTCGGGGTCGAGTCGCGAGAACAAATCCTGTGTCTCGGGATGCCACGACCACCGAAGGTTGGTGGACAGGGGGCCGAGCGCGGCAAGGCGCTCCGGAATGTGGGCTCGGACAGTGAACCGACGCAAGGCTTTCACCCCGCGAACCCTAGTCGAGTTCGTCGGACTCTGTCTGGTGGAACTTGATGCCCGACCCGACCTGACCACCGACAGACCCGAATTCGTCGTTATCAGCACTCCGGCGCCACACCCACTACGGTTGAACGCGGCGAAAGAAAGTTTTACCGCGATCCATCATCAGAAATGGAGCTTCCCGTGTCAGGACGCCTCGGTATCGACGACGTGGTACCCGAGATCTCGGGTAACTATCCGGCAAAGGCCGTGGTCGGTGAAGTCTTCCCGGTGCACGCCACCGTGTGGAGAGAAGGCCACGACGCCATTTCCGCCACTCTTGTCGTGCGTGGTCCGCGCGGTACCAAGCCGCTGCGCATTCCGATGGATCCCGGCACCGAACCGGACACCGTCGATGCAGTCTTCACTCCGTCCGCCGAAGGCATGTGGTCGTTCCGGATCGAGGCGTGGAGCGATCCCATCGCCACCTGGAAGCACGCGGTGGAAGCAAAGCTGGCTGTCGGGCAAGGCGCCGCCGAGTTGGCCAACGACCTGGAAATCGGTGCGCGCCTGTTCGAACAGGCCGCGCACGAGGTGCCGCGGGGCAACCGGTCCAGGCTCGAAGCCGTCACCGCTTCGCTGCGCAGCGATCAGGCGCTGACTGCACGCGTCGCTCCGGCCTTCGCCTCCGACGTGGCCGAACTGCTCCGCGCCACACCGCTCCGTGAACTGGTCACCAAGGGCGAGTCGCACCCCGTCGTTGTCGATCGCAGCCGCGCGCTGTTCGGATCCTGGTACGAGTTCTTCCCCCGCTCGACCGGTGGATGGGACGAGAACGGGGTGCCGCAACACGGGACGTTCCGCACGTCGGCCGAGGATCTGCCTCGCATCGCCGCAATGGGTTTCGACGTCGTCTACCTTCCGCCGATCCATCCCATCGGCGAGATCAACCGCAAGGGACGCAACAACACCCTCACCCCCGAACCCGGTGACGTCGGTTCGCCGTGGGCCATCGGCTCGGTCGACGGCGGGCACGACGCAGTCCATCCTCAACTCGGCACGCTCAAGGATTTCAAGGCCTTCGTCGCCACGGCCCGCAAGCTCGATCTCGAAGTGGCACTGGATCTCGCGCTGCAGTGCGCCCCAGATCATCCGTGGGCCAAGAAGCATCCGGAGTGGTTCAACGTCCTTCCCGACGGCACCATCGCCTATGCCGAGAACCCACCCAAGAAGTATCAGGACATCTACCCGATCAACTTCGACACCGATCCTCGCGGCCTGGACAAGGAAATTCTCCGAGTCGTCCGACACTGGATCAGCGCCGGTGTCAAGATCTTTCGGGTCGACAACCCGCACACCAAGCCGCCCAACTTCTGGGAGACGCTCATCTCGGAGGTCAAGAAGACCGACCCCGACGTTCTGTTCCTCGCTGAGGCATTCACTCGTCCGGCGCGCATGTACGGCCTGGCGCGACGCGGATTCACCCAGTCGTACACGTACTTCACCTGGCGAGTGGCGAAGTGGGAACTCACCGAATTCGGTAACGAGCTGGCGGCAAAGGCCGACGAAGCCCGACCGAACCTCTTCGTGAACACACCGGACATCCTGCACGAGTCCCTCCAGCACGGTGGGCCCGGAATGTTCGCGCTACGAGCAGCTCTCGCCGCCACCCTGGCGCCGACCTGGGGCGTTTACTCCGGTTACGAACTCTACGAGCATCAAGCGGTCCGCCCCGGCAGCGAGGAGTACCTCGACTCCGAGAAGTACGAACTTCGTCCGCGCCGCTTCGCCGAAGCCGCAGCGCGAGGCGAATCTCTCGAGCCGTGGATCACCGCGCTCAACCGCATCCGGCGTGCGCATCCTGCTCTGCAGCAGTTGCGGAACCTGCACTTTCACCACATCGACAACGACGCTTTGATCGCCTACTCGAAGTTCGACGCCGCGACCGGCGACGCCGTCTTGACGGTGATCAACCTCAACCCGTTCGCGGCAGAAGAGGGCACAGTCTGGTTGGACATGCCGGCACTCGGACGCGAATGGCACGATCACATGACCGTGCTCGACGAAGTGACGGGCGAGCAGTTCGATTGGGGCCAAGCCAATTTCGTCCGCCTCGAGCCCTGGCGTTCGGTGGCGCACATCCTCGCACTCCCGCCCGTTCCATATCCGGCCCGGATTTCTCTGGCCTACCAAGCACGCAATGCGCACCGCGCGAGTGGAGGCAAGTGATGCCAACAGACAAGTCACCGTCGGGTATTGCCCCGGACAGTCACGATCTGGAGCTGTTGGCGCGCGGTGAACATCACGATCCGCACAGCGTCCTCGGTGCCCACCCCCACGCCGACGGCACCGTCCTGCGCGCGTTGCGTCCTCACGCCGAGTCCGTCAACGCTGTCATCGGCGGCAAAACCTTTCCTCTCGAACATGTTTCGAACGGAATCTTCGCGGCTCTGGTCCCCTACCCCGACCTGATCGACTATCGCTATTCCGTGACGTACCCGGGTGGACATACCGTTCTCACGGCGGATCCCTACCGATTCCTGCCGACTCTCGGTGAACTCGACCTTCACTTGTTCGGCGAGGGGCGTCACGAACGACTGTGGGACATCCTCGGTGCACATCCGCGTTCTTACGAGACGCCGGACGGACCCGTCGACGGCACCTCGTTCGCCGTCTGGGCTCCGGCCGCCCGTGGCGTCACCGTCGTCGGCGACTTCGACGGGTGGGGAGGCCAATTCGCTCCCATGCGTGTCCTCGGTTCCACCGGAGTCTGGGAAATCTTCTTGCCCGACATCGCAGTCGGTTCGCTGTACAAGTTCCGGGTCCACGGCCACGACGGCTCGGTGCGCGACAAGGCCGATCCGATGGCGTTCGGTACCGAGGTCCCGCCGGCGACGGCATCGCGAGTGACCATCAGTTCGCATGAGTGGAACGACGCGGCCTGGCTGGAAACCCGCGCGGGTGTCGACCCTTCGCAGTCACCGATGAGCGTCTACGAGGTGCATCTCGGATCGTGGCGTCCCGGACTCGACTACCGGCAGATGGCCGAGCAACTCGCCGAGTACGTCACCACAACCGGCTTCACCCACGTCGAACTGCTGCCCGTCTCCGAGCACCCGTTCGGTGGCTCTTGGGGATACCAGGTCACGTCGTACTACGCACCGACATCCCGCTTCGGAACACCGGACGATTTCCGTTGGTTCGTGGACCACCTGCATGCCGCAGGAATAGGCGTCATCGTCGACTGGGTGCCCGCGCATTTCCCCAAGGACGAGTGGGCGCTTGCCCGTTTCGACGGAACTCCCCTCTACGAGCACGCCGATCCGCGTCGCGGCGAGCAGTTGGACTGGGGCACATATGTATTCGACTTCGGCCGCCGCGAGGTCCGGAACTTCCTCGTCGCCAACGCCTTGTTCTGGCTCGAGGAGTTCCATATCGACGGACTGCGCGTCGACGCCGTCGCATCCATGCTGTACCTGGACTACTCACGTCCGGAAGGTGGATGGACTCCCAACATTCACGGTGGCCGCGAGAATCTCGAAGCCGTTGCGTTCCTGCAGGAGATGAACGCCACCGTTCACAAGAATCATCGAGGAGTCGTCACCGTCGCCGAGGAGTCGACGGCGTGGCCCGGAGTCACACGGGCGACCAATGTCGGTGGCCTCGGGTTCAACATGAAGTGGAACATGGGGTGGATGCACGACACTCTCGGGTTCCTCGGTCACGACCCGGTGCACCGGACTTACCACCATCACGAGATCACTTTCTCGCTGATGTATGCGTGGAGCGAGAATTACCTGCTACCGATCAGCCACGACGAGGTGGTGCACGGCAAGGGAACTCTGTGGACGCGGATGCCCGGCAACGACTTCGCCAAGGCGGCCGGCCTGCGCTCACTGCTCGCGTACATGTGGGCGCATCCTGGCAAGCAACTGCTGTTCATGGGACAGGAGTTCGGCCAGAGCGCGGAATGGTCCGAAGAACGCGGTCTCGACTGGTGGCAGCTCGACGATCAGTACACAGGCACTCTCCATCGCGGCGTCCAGCGACTGGTCGGCGATCTCAACTCCGCGTACCGACGCCATCCGGCCATGTGGACCCTCGACACCTCCCCCGGCGGATACTCCTGGATCGACGCCAACGACACCGAGAACAACGTCCTCAGTTTTCTGCGTTACGGTACTGACGGTTCGATTGTCGCCTGCCTGTTCAACTTCTCGGGCAGCGAACACTCGAGCTACCGCGTCGGGCTACCAGAGCCCGGCCGATGGGTGGAAATTCTCAACACCGATGCCGAGGTGTACGGCGGCTCCGGAGTCGGGAACCTCGGAGCGGTCACGGCAACGTCGCGTTCGTGGCACGGTCGGCCAGCCTCCGCACAGGTGGCGCTGCCAGCTGCTGGAGCGATTTGGATAAGTCTGGAGCGTTGATGGTCGGCCGGCGAGTAGTCATTGTCACGTCGTCACTGTTGGCAGTGGCCGCACTGCTCGCCGGTTGTGCCCAGGGAACGAGTGGCCACGCCGTCTCGATTTATCACGATCCCTTCCGCGTCGCCGGACTCGACGCAACGGCAGGACCGAGTGGGTTGCGCCCAGGAGCCCCCAACGCCGACCGAGCAATCACCGGCACCGACGGCGGGGACATCGACGCCCTGGCGGCCAACGCCATCACAGACATCGAAACCTACTGGTCCGCCGAGTACCCGGCTCTGTTCGACAAGCCCTTCGAACCGGTGGACGAGCTGATCTCGTGGGACCCCACCGAATCGAACGGCCCGGACTTCTGTGAGGAGACCACCGCAGAACTCATCAACGCTGGGTATTGCAGCATCGATCACACCATCGGTTGGGATCGCGAACTGCTGCTGCCCGAGGTACGCGAGAAGTTCGGTGAAGTGGCCGTTGCCTTCATCTTCGCGCACGAGTACGGCCATGCCGTTCAGCGCAAAGCCGGGATCGTCGGCGGTAAACGAGATGCCGCCCTGGTGCGCGAACAACAAGCCGACTGTTTCGGTGGGGCGTTCTTGCGGCACGTCGCCGAGGACAAGGCCGCACACTTCACGATGAACACCTCCGACGGCCTCAACAAGGTATTGGCCTCGGCCGTCGCCATCCGTGACGAAGACCCCAATGATCCTGAGAGCCACCATGGTTCGGCTTTCGAGCGCGTCACCGCCACTCAGATCGGATTCACCGACGGCGCCGGCGCCTGCGCGAAGATGGACGCCGACGAGATCGAGTCACGACGCGCAGACCTACCGCAGCAGTTCGCCGAAGGCAACGATTCCGGAGAACTGCCGGTCACCGAGGCAACCCTCGACGAGTTCGTGAAGACCTTCCAAGCGATCTTCGATCTCCCCGAGCCGCCGAAGGTCGTGTTCTCCGGCGCAGACACCGGGTGCAGCGACGCTGTTGCGACCGAACCTGTCTCGTACTGCCCGTCGACGAACACCATCGGAATCAGCGTCGACGAACTTGCCGAGCGCGGCACGCCTGGCCGCGTCGGACGACGCGAGTTGATCCAGACCAACATCACCGGCGACTACAACGCCTACGTCCTGCTCGCGTCGCGATACACCCTCGCGATGCAGAAGGAGAACGGCCAATCACTCGACACCCCGCAGACTGCCTTGCGCGCCGCGTGCCTGTCCGGCGTCATCACCGCAGCGCTCAGCCCCACCAACGCCGCGGCGTCCGGAGCTCAGGTCACGCTCTCCCCTGGCGACCTCGACGAAGCCGTATCAGGACTGCTGACCGACGGCCTCGCCGCCAGTGACGTCAACGGCGAGACGGTTCCGAGCGGGTTTGCGCGGGTCGACGCGTTCCGGACCGGCGTACTCGGTGGCCGGGAAGTGTGCGACAGCCGCTACACGGAGTAGCGGCTGCCGGTTCACACGTCAGTAGAGAGCGGAAGCCAACTTACGGCGGGCCGCGATGACGATCGGTTCTGCCGGGTCGAACAGTTCGAACAGTTCGAGCAGGTGCGTGCGAGCTGCGGCCTTGTCATCGCCGGCAGTTCGCGAGACCACCGAGATCAAGCGGGCGAACGACGCCTCGGGTTGCTGCGCGAACATTTCCAGATCGGCCGCTGCGAACTGCAGTTCGAGATTGGACGGATCAGCATCCGCGGCCGCAATCGACTCGGGATCGACGCCCTGAACCCGAGCCATGAACTTCACCTGGCGGACAGCGCTTTTGGCCTCCGCATTGTTGGGTTCGGCGTCGAGAATCACCTGGTACGCGGCGATGGCACCGTCGAGATCACCCTCGTCGAGCGCGGTTTCAGCGGCCACGAATCGAGGATCTTCGACCTCCTCCACCGGTTCGTCACCCTCGGGGACAGGACCACTCAACTTGCCCTCGACAGCTTGGAGCACTGCGTCGAACCACTGGCTCAGCTGCGCCTCCGGCTGAGCGCCCTGGAAATCGGCCAACGGCTGACCGGCCGCGACGGCAACAACCGTCGGCACCGACTGGACGCCGAAAGCCTGCGCGATGCGAGGACTCACGTCGACGTCGACGTTGGCAAGAATCCACTTGCCGCCGGCACGCGCTGCAAACGATTCGAGAACTTCGGTGAAGACAACCGAGGGCTCGTACGCGCGGCCACCGATGTTGACGATGACCGGGACCTGGCTCGACTTGAGCAGGACTTCGCTTTCGAAGTTCTCCTCGGTCACCTCGATCACTGCCCCGGAGACAGCAGAAACGGCCCCGTCGCCGCTGGTGTTACGCGGCGGTGGTGGGGCCGTGGCCCGCTCTTTGAAGGCGGACAAGTCGACTGCGCCGCTCATGGCGGCAGCAACTGCGGACGAACGCGCGGGGGGCCTGGAACCTGGTCGAGTCACGACTCCCAGTTTGTCACGAGTTGCGCGAAGCTACGTAGAGGGATGCAGCACTCAGACGAGCGCCGCGTTGCCCTTGGCAGACTCGAACTCCGTGGACAGCTCACCGAGCTTGCCGTTTCGCACTGCCCAGCGTTCGAAGATGACGGTGCCGAACGGCGGAACGCTCGAGATCAGAGCAAGGATCGTGGTCTTGATGTCCCACTTGAGCGACCATGCGGTCAGCAGCGCAACAACGATGAACACCATGAAGCCTGCGATGCCGTGGACCATTCCGGGGATGCGAATCGCTTCTTCGTGTCCGAGAACCCACTTGAAGAACATGGCAACCAGCAAGGCCGCCCAGGTCACAGCTTCCCACCACGCCACCAGACGGAAGCGTTTCGCGGGAGTGGATACGTCAAAGATGTTCGCCATGAGGTCATTGTGCCCGAACAACTACGACGCCCCGTAGTTGTGTGAGGAAAACCACGGGGCGTCGCAGAGCGAGAGCGTTCGTTCGGGTGTATTTAGGGTGACGCTTGTGCCGGGGGGCCTATGCCTTGGGGACGCGGACGATGAGTGCGTCGCCTTGTCCGCCGCCGCCGCAGAGTGCGGCTGCGCCGATGCCGCCGCCGCGGCGTTGCAGTTCGAGGGCGAGGTGCAGGGCGA
>NZ_JBSGVT010000018.1:0-113493 GCF_053608585.1 Rhodococcus sp. NPDC055024 | reverse complement strand
GGTCACCGATCGGTGACAGGCGCCCTTTCGTATGTCGAATCTAGGTTGCGTCGAAGTCCACGGGAGGACGTTCGCCGGCAGTGAGTGGCTTGTCCTTCGACAGCGTCTTCGGCTCCTGCACTCCGCTCTGCGGCTTCTTGTCGAAGTTGCCCGTGAAGATGGAGTCGTCACCGTCGAGGAGGTGCTGGGTGATCACAGCGCGCGGCGTCATTCCGCGCAGCTTGTTCAGATCTGCGAGTGGTTTACGCAGATCCTCGAAGTCGGTTCCCAGTTCTTCCTTGAGCTGATTGGAAGCGCCCGAGGCATATTCGCGCACCTGCCTCAGGGATTTCGTGACCCAGGAGACCGCACCAGGAAGCCGCTCAGGTCCCAAGATGACCAGAGCCGCTACGAGGAGGATCATGAACTCGCCCCAACCGATGTTGCCAAACACAGGGTCAGCCTACTGTGTGCTCGCTCGGTACGCGCATGTCCGGATCAACCTCACAGGAAGATCGCAGGGTCCGATCAGTCCGACACCGGCGTGACCGAAATGTCGACCTGCCGTCCGTCGCGGATCAACTGAACGTTGACAGGCTGATCGACGGTCGTCGCGTTGACCGCAACCACCAATTCGTCGGCGCTTGTCACCGGCCGGTCACCGACCTTGACGATGACGTCACCCTCGACGATCCCCGCACGTTGAGCGGGGCTGCCGTCGCGGACGTTCGCCACGGCAGCGCCGCTGGTCGCATCGTTGACTGCGGTGCGGGCATTCACGCCGATGTCGGGGTGATGAACCTTGCCGTCGCGGATGATGGTCTGCGCCACCTCGGTGACCGTGTCGATCGGAATCGCGAAGCCGAGCCCGACCGAACCACCGGACTCACTGAGCATTGCCGTGTTGATACCGATGACGCGGGCTTCGTCGTCGACGAGCGCACCACCGGAGTTGCCGTGATTGATCGCAGCGTCGGTCTGGACTGCGTCGATGACGGCGTTGGTGTCGGTGCCTTCACCCGACAACCGCAGAGGCCGGTTCAGCGCACTGACGATTCCGCGGGTAACGGTCTTGCTCAATCCAAGCGGTGAGCCGACGGCGACGACGTCGTCGCCCACCTGAACATCTTCGGATTTTCCGAGCTGAGCCACTGTCAGATTGTTGGCCGACACCTTGAGCACCGCGAGGTCTGTCTTGACGTCACGGCCGACGATCTGGGCATCGGTCTTGGTTCCGTCGGAAAAGATCACCTGGATCTTCGCGTCCTGAGCGGGCGGAACGGCAGAGGAGATCACGTGGTTGTTGGTGACGATGTATCCCTCGCCCGAGATGACCACACCCGATCCCGTACTTCCCTGGTCACCGACGGCAACCTGAATCGACACCACGGAAGGCAGCACCGCGTCGGCGACCTTCGCCACCTGCGACTCCGGTTGTTCCCCACCGCCGGATTGGACGAGCGTGACGCGTGAGCTGGTGAGTGAACTGCGATCGGCGGTGATGACCGTGGCGAGTAAGCCGCCGACGAGCGCGATGACGAGCGCCATCCCGGCGAGTGCGGCCAGCGCCGAGGGAGCGACCTTGCGACCGAACAACACCTCACGCACATCGAGCTTCCGGGCGGGCTGCAACTGCACCGGCGTCTCGGACTCTGCGGGATTGCCCAGGGAGACCGCGGATTCCGGATCACGCCACGGATCGCTCGGCGGCTCTTCTTCGGGCGCGTTGTTCGCCGACGCCTCGGGATCGCGGCCGATCGACTCGGTGGCGTCCGCTGGTCGTCCGAATGCCTCGGCCAGAACCGGGTCCGGAGCGCCGATCACGACGTCGGAGGACGGGGTCGATCGCGCGGCCACCGGAGTGAACGAGCCTTCCACTCCACTCGGCCGACCGAACACCTGGCGCGAGGCCGGATCGATCTGGGGTCGATAGACCGGACGGGGGTCGAGAACCGGCGCATCTGCCGGTCTGTCCACCGAACCGTTTGCCGAAGAATCCGAACTCACTCCGGAGTGCCCCCTTTTTCCGTCAGTCACATCGTCCAGTATCACTGATCCGCGCCGGGAAGCAGGCGCGCGGCGTCATTTGCGCCAGCGACGGGACAACCTCTTGCTGATGGTGGAGAAGCCGGCGGGCTGATTACCGACGGAACTGTCGGCGTTTTCCGAATTGGGTCCGGTAGTCGGACTGTTGCACGAGGGAATCTGGCTGAGAAGTCCCACCAGGGACAACGGCATCGTCATCTCGCCGCTTCGACGCAGCGCACCACGCGCCTGCTGCTGAGCATCGACGGCTGCTGCGCACTCGGCGCAGATCGAGATGTGATGGGAGGCCCTCAGGTAGGCCTGCATTCGGAGCTCTCCGTCGACGTAGGCAGCGATTGCCTCGCTGGCCAGATGTTCGGTCGAACCGAACTGGCGATGTGCCCGCGCCTCCGTCATTCGTCCCTCCAGGTGATTGACCACGTCCCGCTCTGTAGCTCGAACCCGACCGTCAGAAACCGACGAGTTCGGATTCGGCTGCGCGCTGCGCTGCCAGATGATCACGAATCGCCTGTCGCCCACGATGGATACGGCTACGAACCGTTCCGAGCTTCACTCCCAGTGTGGCACCGATTTCCTCGTACGACAGACCTTCGATGTCACAGAGCACGACAGCGGCACGAAATTCGGGTGCAAGCGAGTCCAGTGCGGCCTGCAGACCTGCGTCGAGGCGCGCGTCATGGTAGATCTGCTCGGGGTCAGGACCGGGTGAGGGAACGCGGTCGTAGTCCTCGGGCAGTGCTTCCATACGAATGCGGTTGCGTCGGCGAACCATGTCGAGGAACAGGTTTGTGGTGATGCGGTGCAACCAGCCCTCGAACGTTCCGGGCTGATAATCGGAGAGCGAGCGGAACACCCGGATGAAGGTGTCCTGCGTCAAGTCCTCGGCGTCCTGGGCATCGCCGGACAACCGGTAGGCCAGGCGGTACACCCGGTCACCGTGCTGACGCACGAGTTCGTCCCAAGACGGCATGGAGGACTTCTCACCAGTTGCATCGAACACAGCTGTGCCGATCAATTCGGAATCCACAGCCGATTCCGTCGTCAAAACTTCCGACTCTCGAGGGCGAGGCTCGTCGTTGACCTGGTAAATAAGTTGATCCTCCTGCTCGGGATCGCGTAGTTCGATCACCGCGTTGTCCGAATCACGTGATGCGCGATATTCGGGAGAACCAGCCGATGCTGTGATTTGTTCCCGATCACCGAGCTGCGAAAGATCAACTTGGTAGAAATCGATACCGCCGTGCGATCTTCGATCCGGCGATGTATACACCTTTTCTCATCGCGGTGTGCACGCCATATGAGGAGCCTGAGGGATTCCTGAGAATCCTGGTGACTGCGCGCCTTGCAGCGACAATCCGAACCGCCCGATAACCTCATGAGCGTGACCCACGCCGAACAGATACTCCGCCACGTCGAGGACGTAGTTTCCGAGGACGAGATTTTGACCGCGGCGCGAGATCGAGCGCTGGATCTCGGAGCCCATCCGGTGACGCCCGCCGTCGGCGCGACTCTCGCCATGTTCGCGAGAATGCTCGACGCGAAGACAGCCGTCGAGGTGGGCACCGGAGCCGGCGTGAGCAGCCTGTGGCTTCTGCACGGCATGCGCGACGACGGCGTCCTGACCACGATCGACAGCGAACCCGAACACCAGCGGGCGGCCAAACTGACCTTCCGCGAAAGTGGAATCGCTCCGGCACGCACTCGCCTGATCAACGGACGCGCACTCGACGTCCTTCCCCGTCTCGCCGACGGCGGCTACGACCTGGTGTTCGTCGACTGCGCCGCGATCGACCACCCGCACTACGTCCGCGAAGGTGTCCGCCTGCTGCGCTCCGGCGGAGTCATCGTTCTGCACAACGCCCTCGCCGACGGCCGTGTTGCCGACAGCTCCGCTCGCGATGCGACGACTGTTGCGGTCCGAGAAGCAGCGAAGGCCGTGACCGAGGACGAGCGACTCATTCGAGTGCTCCTCCCCCTCGGCGACGGCCTCCTCTGCGCGAGCAAGCTCTAGATCCAGACGCCTTTCCCGATGGCGACGACGCCACCCTGACTGACGGCGAACCGTTCGCGGTCACGTTCGAGGTCGACGCCGATGATTTCGCCGTCACCGACCACGACGTTCTTGTCGAGGATCGCGCGCCGTACGACGGCACCCTTGCCGATGCGCACACCCGGCATCAGCACGCTGCCCTCGACGGTTGCGCCGTCCTCGATCATCACGTTGGAGCTGAGTACCGAATTGCGGACGGTCGCGGCAGAGAGGATCGACCCCGCACCGACCACCGATTCCTGGGCGAGTCCGCCCTTCACGAACTTGGCGGGCGCGAGGTTCTCGGTGGCGCCGCGGATGGGCCAGCGACGGTTGTAGAGATTGAAGATCGGATGCACGGACACGAGGTCCATGTGAGCGTCGTAGAAGGCGTCGAGGGTACCGACGTCGCGCCAGTAGCCACGGTCTCGATCGGTGGCGCCGGGAACGACGTTGTCCTTGAAGTCGTAGACCGACGCCTCACCTGCGGCGACCAAGGCGGGAATGATGTCGCCGCCCATGTCGTGGTCGGAGTCGGAGTTCTCCGAATCCGCGCGGATGGCGTCCACGAGCACCTTGGTGGTGAACACATAGTTACCCATGGACGCGAACGTCGAGTTGGGGTCGTCCGGTGTCCCGGGAGGATGGGCGGGCTTCTCGAGGAACTGGGTGATGCGTCCGGACTCGTCACTGTCAATGCAACCGAAAGCAAAAGCCTCGCTTCGCGGTACACGAATTCCCGCGACGGTCACCCCTGCCCCGGATTCGATGTGATGCTGCACCATCTGTTCCGGATCCATCCGGTACACGTGGTCGGCACCGAAAACCACGATGTACTCGGGGTCCTCGTCGTAAACGAGATTGAGCGACTGCAGGATTGCGTCGGCGCTGCCGGTATACCAGCGCGGCCCGAGCCGCTGCTGGGCCGGGACCGGAGTGATGTACTCACCCGCGAAACCGGACAACCGCCACGTCTGCGAAATGTGGCGGTCCAGTGAATGTGACTTGTATTGCGTCAACACACAAATACGCAGATATCCCGCGTTGACAAGGTTGCTCAACACGAAGTCGATAAGTCGATATGCACCTCCGAAGGGCACTGCGGGCTTCGCTCTGTCCGCGGTCAGCGGATACAAGCGTTTGCCCTCGCCCCCGGCGAGCACGATTCCAAGCACATGCGGCTGGCTTCTCACACCGCTAACCTATCCGCACTGGTGAACTCCCGCTAGCGAAGCAGTCCGAGAGGTCCGATCGTGTCCCTCTCCGAACGGGCGGGGAAAGCGCGATCGGTAGCCGGATCGACCACGGGCGGTTAGGTTTAGCGCGTGCGAGTCGCGATGATGACCAAGGAATACCCGCCGGAGATCTACGGCGGCGCAGGAGTACACGTAACCGAGCTTGTCGCTCAGATGAAGCGGTTGTGCGAGGTCGACGTGCACTGCATGGGCGCCCCGCGCGAAGGCGCGATCGTCCACTCTCCCGACCCCGCACTCGCCGGATCCAACCCCGCCTTGACTACGCTCTCGACCGAACTGCGGATGGCGGACGCAGCGGCGGGCGTCGACATCGTCCACTCCCACACCTGGTACACCGGACTGGCCGGACATCTCGCCTCGGCGCTCTACGACGTACCGCACATCCTCACTGCCCACTCACTCGAGCCCAGACGCCCGTGGAAGGCCGAGCAGCTAGGTGGTGGCTATCGGATCTCGTCGTGGTCCGAACGCAACGCCGTCGAGCACGCAGACGCGATCATCGCCGTCAGTTCCGGAATGCGACTCGACGTCCTCGACGCGTATCCCGCCGTCGATCCGAGTCGCGTGCACGTGGTGCGCAACGGAATCGACACCGCGGTATGGCATCCCGGCGGATCTGCGCCGGGAGCGCCGTCCGCGCTCGCGTCGATCGGTGTCGATCCAGCCAAACCCGTCGTGGCCTTTGTCGGACGCATCACCAGGCAGAAGGGAGTTGGTCACCTCGTCGCGGCGGCACACCACTTCGACCCGGAGATTCAACTCGTGCTGTGCGCCGGCGCTCCCGATACACCGGAGATCGCCGCCGAGACGGAGAAGGCGGTGGCCGAACTCGCCAAGCATCGAGGCAACGTCTTCTGGGTGCGCGAAATGCTCCCGACCGAACAGATCAGGGAAATACTGTCGGCAGCAACGGTATTCGTCTGCCCCTCGGTGTACGAGCCCCTCGGGATCGTCAATCTCGAGGCCATGGCGTGCGAGACCGCCGTGGTCGCTTCCGATGTCGGCGGCATCCCCGAGGTGGTCGCCGACGGCATCACCGGGCGACTCGTGCATTACAACGCCTACGAGCCGAACGCATTCGAGGAGTCACTCGCGGCCACCGTCAATGCCGTTGTCGCCGACCGAGAGGGCGCCGAAGCGATGGGCCGGGCGGGCAGAATCCGTGCGATCGACGAGTTCTCCTGGGCCGAAATCGCCAAGCAGACGCTCGAGGTCTACGCCGACGCCGTCACGAGACGCTGATCCAGGTCAGATTTTGCGGTAGGTCGAAATCGTCGCCGACGCGGTCACGGTGCTCGGCTGCGGCAGCTTCGCCACGGCGGCAGCAAGATCGGCGGGCGTCAGGTGTCTCGCCGACGGTCCCATACCCACCAGGTCGAGGATGTCCTGGTGCGACAACGGCATCGTGAACTCGACCTCGTCGCTGCTCACGCGGTCGAAGTAGCCGGCCATCGAGGATTCGAGGCGTTCCACCTTGCGATCGTCGACCCGCACCATCTCAAGGATGTCGATCAGCTCGCGCAGATGCCTGTCGGTGGGCGTGAGCACCACCAGAACGCCGTCATCTGCGAGAACGCGATGGGACTGCGGACCGTTGCGCGGAGCGAACACACAGAGCACGTGAGACAACGCTCCGTCGCGAATCGGTAGTGGTTGCCAGACGTCTGCGACGATCGAGCCGATTCTTTCGTGGACCTTCGCAGCTCGCCGTGCCGCGAACTTGGACACATCCAAGGCTATTGCGCGAGAATCACGCAGAGAATCCACCACGTGCGCGAGGTATTGACCTGTGCCTGCACCGATTTCGACGATCCGCGCAGGATCCGACCCGGCCGTAGTCGAACAGGCCCGGGAGACGGCATCCATCAGTGGGTCGAAATGGCCCGCGCCGAGCAGTCGTGCACGCGCCGCGATCATCTCGGCACTGTCGCCGGTGAACTTCGTGGCTCCGCCGCTGATCAGGCTCACGTAACCCTGGCGAGCCACGTCGAATCGATGTCCGCGGTTGCACTCGGCGGCGCCGTCCACCAACTCCAACTCGGCAGCGCACTGCGGGCAGGACAGAAGATCGATCACGGCAGCAAGCATTGATCCGTCCTTTCGGCTACCTGTGGTGCACACACACTTCAGGCCCCGTACCGAAACGGATACGGAGCCTGCGTGCAATCACGTGCTGTTGTTCGTACTGCTACAACCTGGACCCGACTAGCTGGTGACGTTCGTGAGTTCCACACCGAGCGCTGCAGCTTCATCCGGGGTCAGCTCGACGACGAGGCGTCCGCCACCCTCGAGTGGAACCCGCATGACGATTCCTCGTCCCTCTTTGGTTGCTTCGAGGGGACCGTCCC
This sequence comes from Rhodococcus sp. NPDC055024, assembly GCF_053608585.1. Classification (NCBI taxonomy): domain Bacteria; kingdom Bacillati; phylum Actinomycetota; class Actinomycetes; order Mycobacteriales; family Nocardiaceae; genus Rhodococcus; species Rhodococcus sp. NPDC055024. The sequence goes on along the minus strand of NZ_JBSGVT010000018.1, from coordinate 105,835 downwards.
CGGTCCGGGGCTTCATGGCCGCCATCCTCTGCTCCCTCCAGATCTGCGCTGCATTGCTCTGCGCCTCGACTAACGGTGCGCCCCGCCAACAATCAGCGAGGCTCGTACCCTCCATTGTTCCCTATGGATGCGGGAACCGGGAATCTGAGTCACATTTAGGGGTGTTCAGTCGACCATCACACCTGCGTCGGAACCCAACAATCAGCCACGTGATCATCGACCATTCCGGTGGCCTGCATGAGCGCATAAGCCGTGGTAGGACCCACAAACTTGAACCCACGTCGCTTGAGTTCCTTAGCCATGGCAGTCGACTCGGGAGTGACCGCCGGAACCTCTGCAATTGATGTCAGTCGTCTGGTGCGTCGAGGCGGCGAGAACGACCAGAGTAACGAATCGAGGTCCAGATCGGGTGAATTCACGAGCACTCGGGCGTTGGAAATCGTCGCTTCGATCTTCGCGCGATTGCGGACGATCGCGGCATCAGAGAGCAATCTATCGACATCCGCAACTCCGTACGCTGCGACCTTGTCCGGATCGAACCCGTCGAAGGCTTCGCGGAAGGACTCGCGTTTGCGCAAAATCGTGATCCACGAAAGCCCCGATTGGAATGCCTCGAGAGCGAGCCGCTCGAACAATTCGTCGCGTCCGTGCAGTGGACGCCCCCACTCCTCGTCGTGATAGTCGCGGTAAAGCGTGTCGCCGGGCGTCTCGACCACCCAGCCGCATCGAACCAGTCCGTCTGCCATCAGCCCTGAGGATCCTTCGATTCGGACTCGGACGCGGTCTCAGGGTCCTCGTGCGATGCTTCGGCCACGGCGGGAGCATCCGCCTTCACCAGGACCTCAGACCGCTCGTCACGGCCCAGTTGTGCACGCAGAGAATCGATTTCCAACCCGAGGCGATGCAGAGCCCAATCGACTTCGCTCGCCTTGTAGCCCCGCAGCACCTGCTGAAAGCGCAGAGCGTCGACATCCGCCCCCGTGACGTCCTCCGCCGGCAGCACGGTCGCCGTCGTGCCGGGAGGCAGCGGCGGCAGCTCTTCCGAGCGCCCGAACACAGCGCTGGCGGCGAGGAAGATCATCGCGCCGACCAGTGCCATGACAATCAGGTACAGGAGGATCGTCATCATGGACCGATACTCCCATACCCGTGGGTAAGCGGTCAGACCCCCGCGGTGCGCACTATCGAATTCATCGGGGGTCGATCGACCAGAGATACCTCCGTGGTCTCGGGCACGAAAGAATCACCGTCGACCAGGAATTGGGTCAATCCGGCACCCGAATCCTCGATCCCACACCGCCTGAGCATCGTTCCGATGATCTGCCGACTCATCACGCCGAGGTCGGCGAGTGGCCGGTTGCGATGCTTACGCACGCCCAGATTGACCTGACCGATCGCCGCCAGTCCCAACGTGTCGTACGTATCGAGCAGCAAGCCGATCTCGACACCGTAGCCCGGGGCAAACGGGACTGCGGAGAGCAACTCTCGGGTGCCCGCGTATTCACCACCCAATGGTTGCAGCACCGATGTGAGTTCGGGCCGCAGCGCAGCCAACATGGGCCGCGCCACCAATTCAGTGACTCGTCCGCCACCGTTGGCGTCCTCCGTGCCGCTCACGCGCAGCGGACGGCGGTAGTAACCCTTCACCAGATGGATGCCGTCAACGGTGAGTAGCGGCCCCAGCAATTTGGGCACGAACGCCGGATCGGGATTGATGAGGTCGGAGTCGACGAATGCGATCAGATCGCCGGTCGTCGCGGCGACCGAACGCCAGAGCACCTCACCTTTGCCCGCGGTCGGCGGGATGGACGGGACGGCGCTCTCACGACTGATCACCGTCGCTCCGGCCGCGCGAGCACGCTCGGCGGTACGGTCGCTCGAACCCGAATCGAGAACGATCAATTCGTCGACCAGGCCGCCGAGCAACGGATGAATGGTGTCGACCACCGCAGCAACGGTGTCTTCTTCGTTGAGCGCGGGCAACACCACCGAGACGGTTCGGCCACCCTTTGCCCGTTCGAGTTCGGCCACCGTCCAACTCGGATGGTCCCAACTGTTGGCTTCTGCCCATACGCGGGTCGGGCCCGCACCGGTGATGCTCATGCCAGACCTCGAACCGTACGTACCGGGGCGCGGCGTCCCTGGATCGCGGCCACCATGTCGACTACTCGACGGGTGGACGCCACCTCGTGAACACGGAACACCCGGGCGCCGCCCGCCGCGGCCATTGCTGTCGCTGCCAATGTTCCCTCCAACCTCTCGGAAAGCTCCACACCAAGAGTCTCCCCGATGAAGTCCTTATTGCTCAGTGCCATCAGCACTGGCCACCCGGTGTTTACAAGAACGTCCACTTTTCGCAACAACTCGAGCCCGTGGAAGGTGTTCTTGCCGAAGTCGTGGGTGGGATCGATCAGAATCGCGTCACGCGGAACACCGAGAGCCAGGGCGCGTGCTGCCGCCGACACCACCTCGGAGACCACATCTGCGACGACGTCGTCGTAGCGAACACGGTGCGGGCGGGTGCGCGGAACCGCGCCGCCCGTGTGCGAGCAGACGATGCCGGCGCCCGTCTCGGCGGCGACCACAACGAGTTCGGGATCCGCACCGGCCCACGTGTCGTTGATCAGGTCGGCGCCTTCGTCGCGTGCCAGCCGTGCGACGCCACTACGCCAGGTGTCGACGCTGATGATCAACTCGGGGTACTTGGCCCTGATCGCGGCGACGAACGGGACCACCCGCCTGACTTCCTCGTCGGCGTCGACGAGGTCACCCGGTCCGGCTTTCACTCCCCCGATGTCCACCAGATCGGCGCCCTCGTCGACGGCACGATCGACGGCAGCCATCGCCGCCGAGTCCGAGAACGTCGCGCCCCGATCGTAGAAGGAATCGGGAGTGCGATTGACGATCGCCATCACCAATGCACGGTCGACCGCAACCGGACGCCCACACAGGGTGGGCGCCGGACCTGGCTGCGCGGTAGAACCGGAGAGTGAAGACATGCCACTCATACTGGCATGACGGAACTCGGTCTAGCCCTTGGGTACCGAGCCTGCCGCGACCTTTCCCACGTATTCGTCGTACGAGTCCACGTAACCACCCTGGCGGCCTTCGAGAACGTGCAGAGTGTCGGCGCCGACGTCGTAGCCCTCATTACGCAATTCCACCTTGCGCGACTTGAAAGTGCTGGTGTGTTCGAGTGAGTCGACGATGCGGATGAACAGCGGGACCGCGTAGTTGGGGAGCTTGCCGTAGAGGTGAGCCGCGACTTCACTTCCCTCCAAGCTTTGACCGTCCCGCAGCTTGACCGCCGCCATGCCCGCGCGCCCGTCGGTGCCAGGAATCTCGACGCCGTAGACAACCGCTTCCTCGACGGCCGGGTGCGAACTCAGCGCGCCTTCGACCTCCGTGGTGGCGACGTTCTCCCCCTTCCAACGGAAGGTGTCACCGAGGCGGTCGACGAAGGCGACGTGGCCCCATCCCTGCTTGCGCACCAGGTCTCCGGTGTCGAACCAGGTGTCGTCGTCCTTGAATCCACCCCGTACGAGTTTGCTGTTGCTCGCCGCTTCGTCGGTGTAACCGTCGAAAGGCGCCCGATCCGTGACCTTGGACAGCAGGAGCCCGACCTGACCCGTGGAAACCTTGCGGAGTCGACCGTCGGCTCCACGCAACGCTTTTCCGGTGTCCTCGTCGAACTCCACGACGGCGTGCGGCAGCGGGCAGATGCCTGCTGTCTTGTCGACGTTGAGTGCGTTGACGAACGCGATGTTGCATTCACTGGCACCGTAGAACTCGGCGACGCGGGGAATCCCGAAGCGCTGTGTGAATTCGGCCCAGATCTCCGGGCGCAGACCGTTGCCGACCATGAGCCGAACAGCGTTGTCACTGTCGGTCGGCTTGGCCGGCTGGTTGAGCAGATAGCGGCACAGCTCACCGATGTAAGTGAAGGCGGTCGCTTTGTTGACTGCGATGTCCTCCCAGAACCGCGAGGCGGAGAACTGACGTCCGATCGCGATGGTCGCACCGGATGCGAGCACCGAGGACAACGAGACCGTCAACGCGTTGTTGTGATAGAGCGGCAGGCAGCAGTACAGAGTGTCCGAGCCGCGCAAGCGCACGCCCATCAACCCGAGCCCGGACATCGACTTCAACCATCGGAAGTGAGTCATCAAGCTGGCCTTGGGCATTCCGGTGGTGCCCGAGGTGAAGATGTAGAACGCTTTCTCCTTCGCCAGCACCTCGGCGGTGACCGCTGGGTTGGCCGGATCAGCCGTCTTCGCCAGATCCGAAAGTTCACTGACCAGAAGTTGATCGGGCCCGGCAAATCCGGCAGGCAACGATTCGAGGGCTTCTTCGCACTCGTCGGCGACCACCAGGACGCGAGCGTCGAGCAGCTTAAGGCTGTGTGCCAGAACGTCGTCACGCTGGTTGTAGTTCAGCATGCCCGCTGCCGCACCGAGTTTGACGGCAGCGAGTGCGATCAACAGGGCTTCGGGAGTGTTCTTTGCCAGCACTCCGACGACGTCTCCGCGGTCGACTCCTCGGCCGCGGAGAACGTCCGCGTAGCGGTTCACCAGTTCGTTGGCCTCGGCATAACTGGTCGCGTGGCCTTCGAACCGGATGAACGGGCGCGACGGGTGAGCGTGCGCAGCCTTCTGGAAGATCAACCCGATCGATTCCTTGGCCGAAGGCTTGCGGGTGAGGCCGGCGGCCCCCCGCGCCAGGATCGGCACCTCGGTGATCATCGACGGCAGTTTCGCCGCCAGATCCAGCAGGCCGACGGTCGAACGGGCTTCCGAACTCATGGCTCCCCTAACACGTATCCGGCGCCCATTCGGCCGCCCAGTCTGCGGCCACCTTACTTCACGGTAATAAAGCCTGCCATGCCCCAGGTCAGCGTTTCACGCACGCGTCGAGTGCTGCCTCGACGTCCGTCCTCACCAGCAGGGTGTCAAGCGCCTGACGCCCGACGAAGCCGGTCCCGTCGAGCTTGTTCAACCACTCGAGCAGGCCGGTGAAGTGCCCGACCGGATCGAGCATCACCACTGGTTTCTCGTGCATTCCGAGGTAGCCGGCGGTCCACGTTTCGAACAACTCTTCCAGCGTCCCGATTCCGCCCGGCAGCGTGATGAACGCGTCGGCGTGATCTTCCATCAGCTTCTTGCGTTCGCGCATGGTGTCCGTGACGATCAGCTCGTCGGCATCGACGTCGGCAACTTCCTTGTGCACCAGGGCCTTCGGAATGACGCCGACGGTCCAAGCGCCCGCCGCGCGAGCGGACTCGGCGACCGCGCCCATCATCGAGACGTTGCCACCGCCCGAGACCAACTGCCATCCGCGTCGACCGATCGCGGTTCCCACCTCTGCCGCCAACGCCAGGAACGACTCGTCCACCGGCCCCGACGCGCAGTACACGCAGATCGAGTACTTCTTGTCGGAATCGGTCACCATTCTTCTTCTTTCCCCAGATCTGCGGCCTCGTCGACGCCCTTGTCTGCGTTGAGGACGATTCGTACTGCTTCTTCGACGCTGTCGGTGACGTGCAGCAGATTCACGTCACCCTCGGAAATCTTGCCGTCACGCTCGAGGGTCCCGCGAATCCAGTCGACGAGTCCGGACCAGTACTCGGTGCCGAACAGGACGATCGGGAAGCGCGTGACTTTGTGGGTCTGCACCAGGGTGAGGGCTTCGAACAGCTCGTCGAGTGTTCCGAAGCCGCCGGGCAGGCAGATGAATGCCTGGGAGTACTTCACGAACATCGTCTTGCGTGCGAAGAAATACCGGAAGTTGATTCCGAGATCCACCCACTCGTTGAGTCCCTGCTCGAACGGCAACTCGATGCCGAGACCGATCGAGTATCCGCCTGCTTCGCTGCAACCACGGTTGGCAGCTTCCATGACTCCCGGCCCACCACCGGTGATGACGGCGTACCCGGCTTCGGCCAAAGCGGTTCCCAGTTCACGGCCGGATTGGTACTCGGGATGATCGACCGTGGTGCGGGCCGAACCGAACACCGTCACCGCACGTGGGACCTCGGCGAGCGCGCCGAAACCTTCGATGAATTCGCTCTGGATGCGCAGCACACGCCACGGATCGGTGTGTACCCAATCCGTGGGTCCGCGCTTGTCGAGCAAGCGCTGATCCGTCGTGGTCTTCTCGTCCTTGCGCTTGCGTCGAAGCTGAACCGGCCCGCGGTGCTTGATCGACGAGCTCTGCTTCTTCGAAGCCGAATTCTTCTCTGGTGCCATGCGGCAAGGCTAACGGTCAGGCCGACAGATACTTCCTCAGCACGGCCGCGACGTCGGTGATCTGCTGCACCGGAACGTGCTCGTCGCGCTTGTGCGCGAGATTCGGATCACCCGGTCCGTAGTTCACGGCAGGAATGCCGAGCGCCGAGAACCTGGACACGTCGGTCCACCCGTACTTCGCACGGAACTGACCACCGGCCGCCTCGATCAGGGCGGCAGCGGACGGGTTCGCCAAGCCAGGCAGCGCGCCGGGTGAGGAGTCCGTGACCTCGAATCCGAGGCCCAGACCGTCGAACACTTCGCGTACGTGTGCCTCGGCTTGTGCCTCGCTGCGATCGGGCGCGAATCGGAAATTGACGTCCATCTCGGCTTCGTCCGGGACGACGTTTCCGGCGACACCGCCGGAAATCCGCACCGCCGACAAACCTTCGCGGTAGCCGCAACCGTCGATGTCGACCGAGCGCGGCTGGTAACTCGACAACCGCTCCAACGCACCGCCGAACTTGTGAATGGCGTTGTCCCCCAGCCAGGACCTGGCCGAATGTGCGCGAGTTCCCGAAGCCGTCAACCGAACCCGCATCGTGCCCTGGCACCCGGCCTCGATGAAACCGGCCGTCGGCTCACCGAGAATCGCGACGTCGGCCGTGAGCCATTCCGGGATCTCGCGTTCGATTCTTCCCAGGCCGTTGTACGTCGCGGCGATCTCTTCGCAGTCGTAGAAGACGAGAGTCAGATCGTGGGCCAAGTTCTCGATGGTCGCAGCCAGGTGAAGAAACACCGCGTCCCCCGACTTCATGTCGACGGTCCCGCATCCGTGCAGAATGTCGCCTTCGCGTCGCGAAGGAACATTGTCGGCGATCGGCACCGTATCCAGATGTCCGGCGAGCATGACGCGACTGGGCAAACCGCGCGACGTACGCGCCAACACGGCGTTGCCGTTGCGGATGATCTCGAAGCCCGAAGTCTGCTCACGCAGCGCATCCTCGACGGCCTGCGCAATGACGGATTCGTCGTGTGAGACGCTGGGGATGTCGACCAGGGCGGCCGTCAAGTCGATGGGGTCCGAAGCAAGATCGAGGATGCTCACACGCACCAGCCTAGGCCGGTGCACCCACCACCCAGTAATCTCTAGTCCCGTGAGCGCACAGGGAGCAACAGCAGTAGGTATCGCCAACGTGACCGCGGACGGAACCGTCCTCGACACCTGGTTCCCGGCACCGGAGCTGGGAACATTCGACAAGACCGGTACCGAGAACGTCGAGGGAACAGACATTCCCTCCGATCTTGCCCTGCTGGCAGGCACTGACGACGCTCGCGAGGTCTCGCAGATCGTCGTGCGCACCACCATCGCCGATCTCTCCAAGGCACCGGTCGACGCCCATGACGTCTACCTGCGCCTCCACCTCCTCTCGCACCGTCTCGTCGCCCCCCACGGCGTCAATCTCGACGGCCAGTTCGGCCTGCTCAGCAACGTCGTGTGGACCAACTTCGGTCCGTGCGCCGTCGAGGGCTTCGAGCAGGTTCGCTCGCGTCTGCGCATCCGCGGAGTCGTCACCGTGTTCAGCGTCGACAAGTTCCCCCGCATGGTCGACTACGTCGTGCCGTCCGGAGTTCGCATCGGTGACGCGGACCGTGTCCGACTCGGCGCACACCTCGCCAGCGGAACGACCGTCATGCACGAGGGCTTCGTCAACTTCAACGCCGGCACCCTCGGCAACTCGATGGTCGAAGGCCGCATCTCTGCGGGCGTCGTCGTCGACGACGGATCCGATGTGGGCGGCGGCGCCTCGATCATGGGCACCCTCTCCGGCGGCGGCAAGGAAACCATCTCCCTCGGCAAGCGCTGCCTCCTCGGCGCCAACGCCGGCCTCGGCATCTCACTCGGCGACGACTGCGTCCTCGAAGCGGGCCTCTACGTCACCGCGGGCACCAAGGTCACCGGCCCGGACGGCACCGTCGTCAAGGCCAAGGAACTCAGCGGCAAGTCAAACCTTCTCTTCCGTCGTAACTCGGTCTCGGGTGCCGTCGAGGTCGTGCCGTGGAAGGGCACCGGCGTCGAACTGAACGCTGCTTTGCACGCCAACGACTGATGAGTAGCACCGACGTCTCCGACGGAACAACCACTGCTCTCGGCCACGGTCTCAAGGTCCGCCATCTGACGATGATGGGCCTGGGCTCGGCCATCGGCGCCGGCCTGTTCCTCGGAACCGGCGTCGGTATCGCCAAGGCCGGCCCGGCCGTCCTGATCTCCTACATCCTTGCGGGCGCCGTCGTGGTGTTCGTGATGCGCATGCTCGGTGAGATGGGCGCGGCGATTCCGGCCAGCGGTTCCTTCTCGCACTACGCGCGCCTGGGGATCGGCGAGTGGGCCGGCTTCGTGATGGGCTGGCTCTACTGGTTCATGCTCATCATGGTGCTGGGGGCCGAGATCACCGGGGCTTCTGCGATCGTGAACGACTGGGTGCCGTCGATCCCGCAATGGGTTGTCGCCCTCGTCTTCGTGGTGTTCTTCGCCGTCGTGAACCTGGCCAAGGTCAGCAACTTCGGCGAGTTCGAGTTCTGGTTCGCGGCAATCAAAGTCACCGTCATCATCGGCTTCCTGATCATCGGTGTCCTGCTGGTGTTCGGCCTCCTGCCCGATACCGACCCGGTCGGTACGAGCAATCTGTTCGGGCAGGGCGGCTTCATGCCCAACGGGTTGTCCGGCATTGCCGCAGGCCTTCTCGTCGTGGCCTTCGCCTTCGGCGGGATCGAGATCGTCACCATCGCTGCAGCCGAATCCGAGAATCCGGAACGCTCCATCGCCGTCGCTGTCCGCAGCGTCGTGTGGCGCATCAGCGTCTTCTACATCGGCGCCATCTCGATCATGGTTCTGCTGCTGCCCTGGAACGACCCCGAACTCGAGAGCGGCCCGTTTGTGGCCGTCTTGAACAAGGCGAACATTCCGGGTGTTGCCGGGTTCATGGAACTCGTCGTAGTGGTGGCTTTGCTTTCCGCGTTCAACGCCAACATCTACGGCACCTCTCGTATGGCGTTCTCACTGTCGCGTCGCGGTGACGGGCCCGCTTTCATGGCGAAACTGTCGAGCACCGGAGTTCCGACGAATGCCGTTCTGCTGTCGGTGTTCTTCGGCTTCGTCAGCGTCCTGCTCAACTGGCTGCTCCCCGACGACCTGCTCGGCATCCTGCTCAACGCAGTCGGCGCCGCGCTGCTGGTCATCTGGATCTTCATCGTCGTCTCGCATCTGCGACTGCGTAAACAACTCGAAGCGTCGGGCAAGCTGACAGTTCGAATGTGGCTGTTCCCGTATTTGAGCTACGCGACACTCGCGATGCTCGGCGTGTTCGTCGTCCTCATGCTCTTCGACGCCGATGCCCGTGCACAGTTGATCTCGACCACCGTGCTGTTCCTCGTGATCGCGGCATTGGGCTTCCTGAACGCCCGCTGGCGTAAGCAGAATCAGCCCGCCTGATCTGCGTGCCTACGCATCTCGTCTGTTCACGACGACGATGCTGAGGCCGAAGACGACGAGCACGAAGAGGGCGAAGTAGATCAGGCTGCCCCAAGGTCCCCAGTGGAAGTCGACGCTACCGCCGGAACCGAGAAAGTTATTGGCGTTCATGAACGGCAGGAACGGCATGATCTTCTCGCCGATGCTGCCGAACAGGTTGAACAGATTCTCGATGAGCAGGGGCCACAACAGCAGTAGCGCGATCGCACCCGCAGACTGCCGGAGCAACGCCCCCACTCCGACTGCCAGAACCACGCAGAAGAACGCGTAGATCGGTGTTCCGTAGACGACCCGCCAGTTCTCGTCGCCGGACAGAGTAAGGAATGTTCCGGCGTCACCTGCTGTGGCCTTCGTCAGAGCGAAGGCGCCGAACGACAATACGAGCGTCAATACCGCTCCGAAACCGCCGATGAGGCCGGCCTTGGCGATCAGCACCGAAGCACGGTTCGGAACTGCCTGGAAGGTGGTTCGGATGGTCCCGAAGCGGTACTCGCTGGTGATCGCGAGCGCCGCCATGATCATCAGAACCAACACACCGAAGCCGGTCACTCCACTGAGCGCCCCCGAGACGGTCGGCATCATTGTGCCGTTCGAATTGCGGAGCGACGACTTGGCGCTGAGTCCGAAAACGGTAGCGAGCCCCAACCCGAGCACGATGATGATGACCGAGCACCACAGCGGCGACTTGGTCGTGGTGATCTTGATACGTTCAGCACTGAGAACAGCCATTACAGTGCACCTCCCATAGCCTGCTGTGTGTTTGCCTGGTGTGTGTTTGCCTGGTGTGCATTTGCTTGGTGGGCTCCAGCGCCCGGATCGATACCGGATGCGTGGTACTGGACATCGTCTCCGGTCAACTTCATGAACGCATCCTCGAGCGACCCCTGCTGAGACGCCAACTCGTGCAACACGATTCCCTGCGAACCAGCCAGACCACCGATCACATCGGTGGTCGAATCCACCACCACCAACACCGGCTCCGATCCTGAATGCTCCACGCGGACAGTCAGTCCGTGGGCAGTCAATGCGGCATGGAGAGCGTCCAATTGTGGGCTGCGCACCCGCACCGTCGACTCCGACGAACGATCCACGAACTCCGCCACCGTCGAATCCGAAATCAACCGACCCCGACCGATCACCACCAACTGCTCCGCCGTCAACGCCATCTCCGACAGGAGGTGACTCGACACCAGCACCGTGCGGCCCTCCGCCGCCAACCGCTGCATGAACTTACGAATCCAGACAATGCCCTCCGGATCGAGACCGTTGACCGGCTCGTCGAACAACAACACCTTCGGATCACCCAACAACGCACCCGCCAACCCCAGACGCTGCGACATACCCAACGAGAACCCGCCGGCCTTCTTGCCCGCCACCTCGGACAACCCGACCAACCCGAGCACCTCGTCGACGCGGGACTTCGGGATCCCGTTCGAAGCGGCCATCCACTGCAGATGCGCCCGCGCACTGCGATTGGGATGCACCCACTTCGCATCCAACAACGCGCCCACCGTCCGCAACGGCGTTGTGAGCTCCCGGTACGGCTTCCCGTCGATCAACGCCGCACCCGACGTCGGCTGATCCAAACCCAGGATCATCCGCATCGTCGTCGACTTACCCGCACCGTTCGGGCCCAGAAAGCCCGTCACGATGCCCGGCTTGACCGTGAACGACAAATCGTCCACCGCTTTCGTCGGTCCGTAAACCTTGGTCAATCCCCTCAGCTCGATCATGTGGACCAGTCAACCACGAAAACCGAACTGTCGGAACTTTCCGCAGTTCACAGAGAAAACCGTTGCGCAAGTTCGTTGTCGACGTTATTGTCGAATGTATGTTCGACACTACCGGGGGGGTAAAAGTGACGACGCAAGCATCTGAACAGGCGATATCCGAAGAGGCGATCGGACAATTCCGAGCTTCACTCGTCAGCATGGATCGTTCCATCGACAACGCAGCGCGCGTGGATCTTCTACGCGCATTGGAAGAATTGAAGGCCAGTTGCGCTGGGGCCCAAGCGTTACTGGCTGCCGACCTCGATACCTTGACCCGCAAGGACCGCGGCGAACGGGGAGTTCGGCGCTCATACCAGGGCCGCGGCATCAACGCGCAGATTGCACTCGCACGGAGGGAGTCTGCGTGGTTCGGAACTCAGCATCTGAACCTGGCCCGCGCACTGAACGACGAGATGCCGCACACACTTCGACTACTCGTCGACGGCTCCATCAGTGAGCATCAGGCGACGATACTCATGCGCGAGACTTCATGTCTCACCGCCCAGGATCGCGCTACATTGGATCGCGAGTTCTGCTGCGACGCTGCAATCTTGGACGGATGCGGCAACCATCAACTGACAGAAAGAATCCGCGCACGCACTGCCGAAATTGACGCCGACAGTGTCGCCAGACGAGCACGCAAAGCCGTGGGAAACAGACGAGTGACGGCGCGGCCTGCGCCCGACACGATGTGCTGGCTCAAGGTGCTTCTTCCCGTTGCCGAAGGTATCGCCGTACATGCCACGCTCGGGCGCGATGCAGATTCCGTTCGTGCCGGCGGGGATGAGCGCACGCGAGCTCAGATCATGGCTGACCTCCTGGTCGAGCGTGTCACCGGAATCGGCCGCGCCACACCGACACCCGTTACCGTGAATCTGGTTGTCTCGGATCAGTCACTGCTGGGCGACAGCACCGACCCTGCACACGTCCACGGGTACGGACCTATACCAGCCGACATTGCACGCGAGTGGATCGCCAAGTCCAGCGAAGACTCCGAAACGATGGCAATGGTCCGAAAGATCTACGCATGCCCCGACACCGGCGCGATGACCGCGATGGAATCAACGGCGAGAACCTTCCCGAAGGGGTTGGCGCGATTGATCGAACTCCGTGATCGAAGCTGCCGCACTCCGTGGTGCGACGCGCCGGTTCGCCACCGCGACCACATTCGCGATCACAACAAGGGTGGACCTACCAGTGCAGCCAACGGCGCAGGATTGTGCGCGGCATGCAATTACGCCAAGCAGGGCTTGGACTGGTCTGCCGAACCTGCACCAGGCGACCGGCACACCTTCACCACGACGACACCTACCGGGCACCGATATTCGTCTGCGGCTCCGCCACTTCCGATACCGTGGGCCGGTCCCGATGCGGCCTAAGTTCCTCGGTGAGCCAGTGCATTCACGAACACCTCGGAAATTTCCGAGGGATCGCGAGCGATGTACGTCGAACCGCCCGTCACGCGGGAGATATCGGCGAGCGCCGCAGCATCAGCGTCGTCGGTGATGCCGATGGTAACGATGATGACCGGTCGAGCCGGATCCTGCTCGCGTGCAAGTACATCGAGCAGCTGCTCACGGCTGATGCTGTCAGGGTCTTCGTTGGCACCGTCGGTCAAGATGATGACGCTGTTGACCGCTCTCGGATCGTACGATTCCTGAACCTTACGGAAGGCGGCCAAAGTCGTGTCGTACAAACCTGTGGCGCCACGCTTGAGTTCGGTGAGCCGGTTCGCCTGATCCGCCATCAACTTTCGTTGAGTCACGCCGTCGACAATGGTGTCGTAGCGCCTGATCGGCACCAATTCCTGAAAGTCCTGGGTTCCGTTCATACCTTGGGAGAACGCCCACAGACCGGCAGCGACGCTGTCCGGGAAGACCTGATTGCCGGCAAGAGCCGCACCAGTTGTCAGCTGCATGCGGGTCTTGCCGCCGGCCGCCGGATAGTCCATCGAGGCCGACACGTCGATCGCGACGAGCGTTCGGATCGGCTTGGCCATCAACGCCCAAGCACCCAGTGTTTGATCTGCCACCGACTGTTCGGACACGGTCAGTGCCGTGACGTCACCGACGCCACCTTCGACGGCTCCACCGCCGGAAGTACGGAAACCGTTGCGTGTCAGAACTTCCTGTGCAGATTCACTGTGCAACAAGTCGGCGATGGCGTCACTCTTCTTGGCTGCGGCGTAGTGCCGATCCGGTGCCGAAGCACTCACCACGAGGGGGTAATCCATGATCATGGTTCCCGTCGCCGGCACTGTCGCGGAAATCTTCGACTCGGCATTCGTGAACTCCACTACCTGCTGCTCGGTCGAAACACCGACCTTCCCGGAGCTGACCAATTCGGTGAGCATCTTCTGTCCTACCGGCTGCTCTTCGGTACGAACACTCTCGGCTTGGGCATGGGGTACGAGGGCCGCTCGAACCGATTCGGAGGTGGCGCCGGTCTCCGCGAGAGCTCCGAGAATGGGCGCCGATGCAACCCCGGTGAACAACGGATTGCCCAGCGCGAGATCGGGGACCTGTAGCGCGGTGAGCCAACTGGCAAACTGTTCGCCACCGCCGGAGGCAAGAACAACAGGCGAGGTGGCGATCGAACCACCGGCGGCAGCGACCGGCCCCTTGGCCGTCAATGCAGCTTTGCCGACCCACGCTGTCGAATCCGGTATCCACATGTCCGGAGCGTCGACGCCCTTACCCAAAGTTCCCGCAACGTCGCCGGGCAGCGCAGAGGTGACCGTGATCCGCGAGCAGCCCGTCTGCTCCGGCGACGATTCTGCGAGGATCTCCGTGACCGCAGGCGCGATCGCAGGATCTGCTGCCAGCGAGTACTCGTCGACGCTCTCGCAGGAATCGGACTGTGTTGCCTTGAAGACCACCACCCCGGTGGCGACTACCGCGACGGCAACCAACCCACCCACTGCGTAGAACCCGATCGACCGCCCGCTGTCAGGACTCGAATGCCGTCCGCCCGCCATGAAATCTGCCCTTCCGAGGCCACTCGCACTGGGGCATACCGACGGCATGCGTGCGACTGGAGCTATCCCTACCGGGCGGTAGTGTAGCCAAGAACACAGAAATTCCAACTAGCACTGAATCATCCAAGAACCGGCGAGCCCACATTCCGGGACAGGTCGGCTGAATTCACGAACATTCAAGCGTTGCAGCGACTTTTCAGCAAACAGATCGGCTCAGAACAGTTCGCGCTTCTGGACCTTGCCCATCGCGTTACGCGGCAGTGTCTCGGCAAAGCGAACCTCACGGGGACGCTTGTGCACCGACAACTCTGCCCCGACCAACTCGACCAATTCAGCTTCGGTGACCTCAGCACTCCCGGGCTTTCGGACTACGACGGCGATGATCCGCTGCCCCAGGTCGGCGTCGGGGACACCGATCACCGCAACTTCGGAGACCGAGGGGTGCCCGAGGATGGCGGTCTCGATCTCGCCGGCGCCGACTCTGAATCCGCCGGTCTTGATCAAGTCGATGGATTCGCGGCCGACGATTCGGTGGAACCCACCCTCGTCGATGACGGCGACATCACCGGTCTTGAAGTAGCCGTCCTCCGTCCAGGACTCGGCGGTTGCGTCTGGACGGTTCAAGTAGCCGTCGAAAAGCATCGGCCCGCGTACCTGTAGGCCGCCGATGCTCTCGCCGTCGTGTGGCACGTCGTTGCCCTTCTCGTCACGAAGACGAGTCTCGACACCGCGCAGCGGCACGCCGACCCACCCCGGGCGTCGTTCGCCGTCGAAACGCGTGCTCAGGGTCAGCATCGTCTCACTCATGCCGTAACGCTCGATTGGCGTCAATCCTGTTCGCTCACGCAGCTTTTCGAAGACCGGCACAGGAAGAGGAGCGCTACCGGAAACCAGAAGTCGGGCACCGGACAACGCCCTGGCCGCTTCTTCGTCTTCGGCGATACGCGACCAGACAGTGGGGACACCGAAGTAGAGGGAGCCTTTGGCCCGTGCGTAATTTTCCGGCGTCGGCTTGACGGTGTGGATCACCCGGCTGCCGATCCGGAGTGGACCGAGGATTCCGAGAATCAGTCCGTGCACGTGGAAGAGCGGAAGCCCGTGCACCAGCGTGTCTCGCCACGTCCAGTCCCAGGCCTCGCCGAGCGCGTCGATCCCGGCTGCGATGGCCGAGCGACTGAGCAGAACACCCTTCGGTGGGCCGGTAGTTCCGGACGTGTACAGGACGAACGCTGTGGACTGTGGTGCCGGTTCGGGATAGCTGTGCCACGAGCGAGCGTGCAATCGGACGGGGACTACGGGCAAGCCTTCGCAGTGTTCGTCCGTTTCGCCGAGCCACGCCTGAGCACCGGAGTCACGCAGAATGTGCTCTCGCTCAGCCTTCCCCGAGTCCGGCGGGACCGGCACAACAGTGACGCCGGCAATCAATGCCCCGACGACGGCGAGGATCGTTTTTGCTGTGGGAGTTGCCAATACGGCAACCCGATCGGCCTGCGCCACACGCTCCGCGACCGAGGTCGCGGCACCGAGAATGGCACTCCGCGAGAGAACCGTGTCACCGATCGTCACGGCGTCGTCGAGGTCGTCACCGCGGGCAACAGCAAGGGGGTTCAGGGATCTCAGCAGCACCACGACAGCATCTCACAGCGCCGATGGTCGCAAACTTTCTCCTGCCCGACGCGCATCCATCGAGTGCGGCGGGAACAGCGTCACCAGCGCCGCCCCCAAGAGAGCCCCGGAAAGAACGGCGAATCCGTGCGCGTCGTCGACCGTCACCAGGGTTGCGCCGCCGACCACAATCACGGCAGTCAGAACAATCTCGGGCATTCGCGGGCGCACCAGAACGCCAATCCCCGCGGCCGCCGCTGCCAGAGCAAGTGTGGCGCCGGAGTTGCCTGCGCCGGTCGACGGGAACACTGCGGTGGTGAGCAACCCGAACAGCAGTTGACCGAGCAGGAAGAGAGCCCAGCCGCGTGCGGCGCCCCAGAGCCGAAACGCCGGCGGCGCCACCACCGCCAGCGTCACGAGATTGGTGACGGTTCCTGCGACCCCTCCGTCCTGAACGAGCACCGAAGTCAGAATGCGCCACCATTGACCGTCGCGAATCAAAGCGGGATCACGACGAAACATGTCCAGCAGTCCCGGCATCAGCGCCTGCAGGATCGACGGAACTGCCACCACCAGCCAAAGAACAGCGGCCGAAAGAGGGAAGTCTCCGAATATTCGACGATCCTTCAGCCAGGTGAGCATCAGCGCAACCGAGGCAACAACGACGGCGACGATCAGTACCGCGTCCAAGCCGCCGGTCCCTGAGGTGGTCACAGCGCGACCTTACATCGGACTGATACCGACATCAGGGAACCTGACACCTGCGAACGCACACAGTTCAGGCGGAGAGGCGCTTTGCTGCTGCGGCGATTCGTTCGTCTGTTGCGGTGAGCGCGATCCGAACGTGCTTGCTTCCGCTCGGTCCGTAGAACTCACCGGGAGCAACGAGAATCCCGCGATCGGCGAACCAACTGACCGTCGCTCGGCATTCCTCGCCGCGGGTTGCCCAGAGGTACAGGCCGGCCTCGGAATTGTCGACGGTGAATCCGGCGCCGCGAACAGCTTCGATCAAGACGCTGCGACGCTCGCGGTACCGCTCGCGCTGGATGTTCTCGTGTTGGTCGTCGCCCAAGGCTGCGGTCATCGCGGCCTGGATCGGCAGCGGCAAGATCATTCCCGCGTGCTTGCGCACCTCGAGCAGTTCCGACACCAGAGCCGGGTCACCGGTGACGAACCCGGCCCGATAGCTGGCAAGGTTGGACGTCTTCGAAAGTGAGTGGACCGCAAGCAAACCGGTCAGATCGCCGTCGTTGACGCGGGGATCGAGAATGGAGAGTGCATCCGCTTCCCAGGTCAATCCGAGGTAGCACTCGTCGGAGACGACGATGGCGCCGCGCTCGCGCGCCCAGGCCACGACCTTCTGCAAGTGCTCGAGGCCGAGCACCTTGCCGGTGGGGTTGGACGGCGAGTTCACGAAGATCATCGCCGCCGACTCGGGACCGAGCTTGTTCAAGCCGTCGGCGCGCAGGACGCGTGCGCCTGCCAACTTCGCCGCGACCTCGTAGGTCGGGTACGCCAACTCCGGAATGACCACTAGATCGTCGGCTCCGAGACCGAGTAGTTTCGGCAGCCACGCAATCATTTCCTTGGTACCGATGGCCGGCAGCACCGCTGCCGGATCGACGTCGGGAATGTTGTAGCGGCGATCCAGTGACTCCGCCACGGCCTCGCGAAGCGCGAGCGTGCCATGAGTCGTCGGATATCCGGGCACCTCGGCAACAGAGGCGAGAGCCTCCTGAATCACCGGATCCACCGGATCCACCGGCGTACCCACGGACAGGTTCACGATGCCGTCGGGATGAGAGTGCGCCTTCGCCGTGACGTCGGCGAGCGAATCCCACGGAAAATCAGGAAGCCCAGCGGCCACCGGAGTACGAGACAAGATCTCTATTCCTCACCCATGGGAGGCAGCGCCTTGATGAACGGCGTGTCGTAGTCGACCTTGCCGAGCTTGGCGGCTCCACCAGGCGAACCGAGATCGTCGAAGAAATCGACGTTGGTGCTGATGTACGCGTTCCACTGGTCCGGGACGTCGTCTTCGTAGAAGATGGCTTCGACGGGGCAGACAGGTTCACACGCGCCGCAGTCGACACACTCGTCGGGGTGGATGTAAAGCATGCGTCCACCCTCGTAGATGCAGTCGACAGGGCATTCTTCGATGCACGCCTTGTCCATCACATCTACACACGGTTCAGCAATCGTGTAGGTCACTGCCGATCTCCCTGCCTTCCTGTCGTGCATCGCCGCCGCAACACGCAGTTGCTCGGGGCCGAAAATCCGATACGACTCTCACGTACCGCGGGAACAGCCTATTATCCCCCTGCCTACCGACTCTGAGCAGGCGGGGGTAACACATTTCAGCCTACTGCGGTGATGTTCCTCGACCGAATCGCGATCCACTTCTCCCCCAGGGCCGCCGCGCGTACCAGAGCGCCCCGCTCACCGAGGTAATCCGCCACGACGCCGACCACGGGAATCTTGCCGAGAATCTCGTACGGTTTTGTCCGCGACGGCCGCTTGTGCAGCTCGTCCGTGATGGCACGGAAAGTCTTCGACGTGCGCCACAAGGTCCCGATCAATGCGAAGGGGCGCCAGGTCTCGTCGGCGGCGCTGACGGACTTTTCGGCGAAATCCTCACCGGCGAGCAGATCTCGGGACTTGGTCTCTCGCCGGCACAGCACCGACGCCAGGAGGTCCACCTGCTGATCCCGTTCGGTCACTCCGTGTTCACGGGCAACCGCAACGAGAACAACGGCCTGATTCGCGAAAGCCAGCAAGTCCTGGATCGGCAACCGATTGAGCAGGACGCCGAAGATGCCAGGGAACGCGACGGCAACGGTGTTGAGTGCACCCAACCTGGTAGTCCACCACTTCGAGCGCTGCTCGTCCGTCATCACCGACCACGCCGCCGTCCCGGGGAACTTGACGACATCGAGGACCCAAGCGGCTGCGTCCAACACCAGCGCGGCAGCGTTTCGCTCGGGATCGGTCGGCTCGAACGTCCGACGCTTGATACCGAGCGGATCGCTGTAGGCGAGGTCGAGAACCGGGTTGATCCCCCACACCGCTCGATCGAGAACCTCGACGACCTTGCGGTCCCCCAATACATCAGCCATCAGGCAATCGCTCCTTCGCGTCGTGCATGTGTGGTGGTTCGTTCGCGTGCCGGACGTCCGATTCCCTCGGCGATGGCGCGCAGTTCTGCGACGGTTTTCTCGGACCCGTGTTCGGAGCCGGCCATCCGCGAGATCGTCTCTTCCATCAGCGTTCCGCCGAGATCGTTGGCTCCGCCGTTGAGCATCATCTGTGTTCCGGTGATGCCCAGTTTGACCCAGCTGGTCTGGATGTTCGGAATGCGGCCGTGCAGCATGATGCGCGCCAGCGCGTGCGCAGCGCGGTTGTCCCGATTGGTCGGCCCTGGTCGAGAAGCGCCTGCCAGATACAGCGGCGCGCTCTGGTGGACGAACGGCAGAAGCACGAACTCCGTGAATCCGCCTGTGCGGTCCTGGATTCCGCGAAGAACGTTCAGGTGCCCGACCCAGTGGTGCGGCTGATCGACGTGTCCGTACATCATCGTCGAACTCGACCGCAGTCCTACCTCGTGGGCCGTGGTGACCACTTCGATCCACTCCGCTGTCGGCAGTTTCCCCTTGGTGAGAATCCAGCGCACCTCGTCGTCGAGGATCTCGGCTGCCGTACCGGGAATGGTGTCGAGGCCCGCCTCACGAAGGGCCGTCAGCCAATCCCTGATGCTTTCACCGCTGCGCGATGCGCCGTTCACGATCTCCATCGGCGAGAACGCGTGGACGTGCATCGACGGCACGCGCTTCTTGACGGCCCGGACCAGGTCGGCGTAACCGGTGACGGGAAGTTCCGGATCGATACCGCCCTGCATGCACACCTCGGTCGCGCCGGCGACGTGCGCTTCCCACGCACGGTCGGCGACCTGGTCTGCCGACAGTGTGAAGGCATCGGCGTCGCCCTTGCGCTGCGCGAACGCACAGAACCGGCAGCCCGTGTAGCAGATGTTGGTGAAGTTGATGTTCCGGTTCACGACGTAGGTGACGTCCTCACCTACGGCATCCTTGCGTAGCGCATCCGCCAGTGCCACAACGGCTTCCAAGCCGGGCCCCTCCGCGGTGGCCAGCGCCAGGTATTCGTCGTCCGAACATCCGGCGGGGTCGCGTTCGGCACTACGCAGCGCAGCCAACAGATCGGTGTCGACGCGAATCGGAGCGCTCAGCTCGAGCACCTGTTCGCGCACGGTCTCCCAGTCGCCGAACGCACTGCCCAGGTCACTGCGGGTCTCGGTGTTGCGCCCGTCCGTGTCGATCTCGCTGTTGAGGTCGACACGTCCGCTCGACTCCCAGGACTCGTCCGGCTCCTGCCACGGCCGACCCACCGGCTTCGTGTCGGGCAGGGCGAGGCCTGTTTTGGGGTCCGCAAGCGCCTGAACGTGACCCGCAATGCGCGGATCGATCCACGGAGCCCCGGCCAGAACATATGCCGGCTGAGCCGCAGTGCGTTCGGTCAGGGTGAAGCCGCCCTCGGCGCTGATCTCGGCCAAGGTCTCGAGATTGGGCCACGGACGCTCGGGGTTGACGTGATCGGGGGTCAGCGGTGATACCCCGCCCCAGTCGTCTACGCCTGCGCCGAGCAGAGCGAGGCACTCGCTGTTCGAGACGAGGTTCGGCGGACTCTGAATCCGCATCGTGGGCCCGAGAAGTAGGCGCGCGACGGCGATGGCCGCGAGAAATTCGTCGAGTCCTGCATCAGGGGTATTGCGCATTGCGGTATCAGGCTTGGCCAGGAAGTTCTGAATGATCACTTCCTGGATGTGGCCGAACGCCTTCTGCGACTTGCGTATCGCCATGATCGACTCGGCACGCTCGAGGAAGTTCTCCCCGATGCCCACGAGAATGCCGGTGGTGAACGGAATGTTCAGTCGGCCCGCGTCGGTCAGAGTGCGCAACCGAACCGCCGGGTCCTTGTCCGGGCTTCCGTAATGGCATTCACCCTTGTCGGTGAACAGCCGAGTTGCCGTCGTCTCGAGCATCATGCCCATCGACGGCGCGACGGGCTTGAGCCGCGAGAGTTCCTGCCAGGTCATCACACCGGGATTCAGGTGTGGGAGCAGTCCGGTCTCCTCGAGCACCCGAATCGACATCGCTCGCACGTAGTCGAGGGTGGAATCGTAGCCGCGTTCGTCCAGCCATTGCTTTGCTTCCGGCCAGCGAGCCTCGGGGCGATCCCCCAGCGTGAACAAGGCTTCCTTGCAGCCCAATTCGGCTCCTGCCCGGGCAATGTCCAGAACCTCGTCCGGCTCCAGGAACATGCCGTGCCCTTCGGCACGCAGCTTCCCCGGCACGGTGACGAAGGTGCAGTAGTGGCACTTGTCCTGGCACAGACGAGTCAGCGGAATGAAAACTTTCCGCGAATACGTCACGGTGTTCGGCCGACCCGCTGCCAGCAGACCGGCATCGCGAACCTTGGCCGCCGAGGAACACAGATCGGTCAGATCGGTTCCCCGTGCCTGCAGCAGCGTTGCCGCCTCGTCAACATTGAGCGTCGCTCCGTCGCGTGCGCGACGGAGAACTCGCCGCATCGCCGACGCTGACGGGCCGGGCGACGGACTGGACGAGGCGGACGCGGAAATACCTGGCATCGGAAGCATGGTGGGTTTGCCGGAGTCATCACCAGTTCGGTTCACCTAGCGATCATGCGCCATGTGAGACGACTAGTGCCACCCGGTGCCAGAAGTAGGAGGCCTTACTGCCGCGATACCGCCTCGGTCACGACGGCCGATAGTCGTCGTCGACCGAGACCTCGACGCGTTGATCCACCACGTCAGCCACTGGTGCGTCGAGCGGAATATCGGTCAGATCGGGTTCTTCGGGGGCGTTTGGATCTACGGGTGTCGATTGTTCGAGCGCATC
Organism: Rhodococcus sp. NPDC055024; assembly: GCF_053608585.1. NCBI lineage: Bacteria > Bacillati > Actinomycetota > Actinomycetes > Mycobacteriales > Nocardiaceae > Rhodococcus > Rhodococcus sp. NPDC055024. The sequence continues at coordinate 83,789 of NZ_JBSGVT010000018.1, read as the reverse complement.
TGATTCCGGAGCCTCCGGGTCGAATGTCGCATCTTGTTCGGTCATCACGTGCTCCCTTCGCGGTCGCCACACTCCACGATAGGGCCGATGTCGACAGATCGCCCCTCACTCGACCAAAGTAGTGCCCATGACTGCGCCGCAACCGCTCACCATGGCCGACCCACTATGGCGTCCCAGCACCAAAGCCCCGAGGCTGTGGGCAATCACTGCCTCACTGTTCTGGGTACCCGTCATCGTCGCCGAAATCGTCTGTGCCGTCTTGATACCCGGAATCCCGTCCTGGGTGGTCGGCACGGTATTCGCAGTCACCGTGCTCTTCGCCGCCACCTACATTCTGATGGTTCCGGCGTGGCGGTATCGCGTCCACCGATGGGAAATCAGTGACACCGCGGTGTACACACGCACCGGCTGGTTCACCCAGGAACGACGCATCGCACCGATCTCGCGCGTGCAGACCGTGGACACCGAGCGCGGACCGATCGACCGCATGTTGGGTCTGGCAACCGTGACTGTCACGACGGCGTCGTCGGCCGGCGCTGTCAAGATCTCCGCACTCGACCAGGAAATCGCCGACCGCACGGTGGCTCAACTGACTGAGATCGCTGGCACCAACGTGGGGGACGCAACATGAACGAGAAACAGTTGGGCGACCCGACCGCGATCGAGATCCCGGTCGAGGCGGAAACGGCAGCTGCCGAGGCAGCCGAAGAGGAGCAGCCCTGGCTCCGCCTCGACCGCCGCATGCTTCTGGTCCACCCCGTCAACGAAGTCGTCAAACTCCTCCCGGTCCTACTCGTCTCCGTCGTTCTCGGCAGCCAATCCGGAAACCACTGGTGGGGTCTCGGCGTCGTCACTCTGCTCGTCATCTTCGGCCTGTTGCGGTATTTCACCACCACGTACCGCATCGGGCCCGTTCACGTTCAACTGCGCACCGGGGTATTCCAGAAAAAGCTGCTCTCGGTCCCGCGCAGCCGCATCCGATCCGTCGACGTCGAGGCCGGGGTCATGCACCGACTGCTGGGGCTGTCGATCGTGCGCATCGGGACCGGCCAACGCGCTGGGAGCGGCCACGATTCGAACAAGTTCGAACTCAACGCCCTCGCGACTGCCCTGGTTCCGGACCTTCGTGCCGCGCTGCTGGCCGGCGCGCAACAGGCACGCAACCCTGAGGTCCCCGGCACTCCGGTCGAAAACATCGCCGAACCAGTCGATACCGAGATCGGCCACTGGGAGCCGAGTTGGGTTCGCTATGCCCCCTTTTCATTCACGGGAATCGCCATCATCGCGGCGATCATCGGCATCTCGTTCCAATACGGCATCGGCACTGCCGTCGCGAAGTCCTCGGCAGTCAGCGACAGCTTCGACTCCCTCGAGAGCCTCGGCATCGCGGTGATGGTCGTCATCGCACTCGTCGTGTTGCTGGTGCTGTCGAGCGCACTCGCCTGCGTTCAGTATCTGATCGCGTTCGGCAACATGAAACTCACCGACAACGGCCGCATCCTGCACGTCAGTCACGGCTTGTTGAAGACCCGGCAGACCACACTCGACCGAGCCCGACTCCGCGGCACGACGCTCAAGGAACCACTCCTGCTGCGTCTGGCCCGCGGCGCGCGCCTCGACGCCATCATGACGGGCGTGAGTGCCGAGAAGAAGGAATCTTCGCTGCTGCTCCCGCAGGGACCGCGCAAGGAGGCCGAGCGAGTGATGGCCACCGTGATCGGTGACTCACGCCAAGCGTCCGCTCCCCTGATGAATCACGGCCCGGCCGCGCGGCGTCGCCGGTACACCCGAGCGCTGTTTCTGGCGGCAGTGGCGTTCCTGGTCTGCGTGGCGTGCGCGGCATCGGGCCTCCACGTGCCGATCTATGCGTGGTTCGGAGTCGCTGTACTCGCGATCGGCGGCGCTGCCCTTGCGTACGACCGATACAACGGCCTCGGCCATGCAGTTCTGCCGGGGTGGTTGATCACCCGAAGCGGCTCGCTCGATCGCCAGCGTCACAGCCTCGAATCCGAAGGTGTCATCGGCTGGACGGTGCGCGAGACGTTCTTCCAACGTCGCGCAGGCGTGGCAACCGTCGTCGCCGCGACGCCCGCCGGCACCGGAAGCTACGAGGTGATCGATCTCCCCGCCGAGAACGCGTGGGCATTGATCGAGGCCGTCACTCCGGGCGGAGGCGACGTCTGGGCAGGTCGTCGATGATGAGCCTCGCCAGCGAACCGAGACGCGATCGCTCCGGCTGGATGGTGGGAACACCGAGCAGTTCCAGCGGGGCGGCCGTCACCGGTCCGACGCAGTAGGTCGGTACCGGTCCGCGCATGGCTGCGACGAACCGCTCCAGTTCGCCCATTTCTTTTGCCGTGCTGAGCATCGAGGAGACGGCGGGGGCGCTGGTGAAGGTCAGCGCGTCGATTGCGCCGGAACGAACTGCAGCAACCAGCGCGCGGACGGGCGACTGATCCGGCGGCCGGATCCACCGATAGACCGACACCGGAGTGACTATCGCGCCGGTATCGGCAAGGGAAGCGCTCAGATCCGTCAAAGGCTCCCATTCGGTGATGGTGCCGTGCAACTGGACTGCGACGCGTAAGCCTGCCACTCCCTCACTCCCGAGGTGCGCCAGAACTTCCTCGGACGACTCACCCGAGGGGGACCACTCCTCACGCAATCCCGCGCCTCGAATGGCGCCCGTCGCCTTCGGGCCACGGGCGATGATGCGTGTCCGGGCCAAAGCTCCGAGGAACTCGTCGGTCAAACCCCAGGAGGCGACGGCGTCGAGCCATCCGCGAAAGCCGATTCCGGTACTGATCACGACCAGATCCGGTGGATCGGCGATCAGTGCGGAGGTCTGGGTGCGCAGGTCTCGATCGTCCACTAACGGCAGGACATGGATCACCGGTGTCCGCACGATCTCTGCACCTCGACGCTCGAGGAGCGTCGCAAATTCTTCGGCACGCCGTTCTGCGGTCAAGGCGATCGTCGCGCCCGCCAGATCATGTTCAGCCACAGGCTGAGTGTCCCTTATGCACGGGTCAGTTTCCTACGCGCGCGCCGAGAACTATTGCGAACTGAGGGTGGCAAGCCTGTTGATCGCCACTTTGAAAAGGAAAACTGCGGCCGGAGCGATAGCACCGACCAAAAGCAAGAACGTCAGTGGGGACGACAGCACCAGCACGTCGCCGCCGGGGCCGCCCACCATGCACACCAAGAACCCGACGATCCAACCGGCGAGCGGCAATGCGGCTCTGCCCGGAGTCGTGACAGTGCGGGCCGCGATCACCAACACTAGGTTCGCGACTGCGGCTACGAGAATGCTGATGGGAAATGCCGTCGTACCGAGATGAGTCGGCAGGAACAGAACGGACAGCACCGCGCACAGGAATCCGTCGAAAATCAGGACGCCGAGGATGACAGGGTCGAGCCACGACAGCGACGTTCCTGTCGAGGCGTCCGTGTTCTTCTCGACCGTGATCATGGTTTTGATAGTGGTCTATCGGTCGCCATCGCGCGAGCGCGGGGTCCCCTCCCGACAAGCACCCCGGCTCGCGCCCGAAAAGAACGAAGACGATCAGGGAACCGGCGGGAACCCGAGCAGAGTCAGCAGATGACTCTGCTGATCTGCGAATGCGTAGAGCGACCCGTAATACAAGTCGTGGTAATAACCAGCCATCGGACGCAACGAATCGACAAAGGCGACGATCTGGTTCTGCAGGTCCCAGTTGTACATTTCTTCAGCCCCCAGGCTTTGCTGTTACCGAAAGGACCACCCATCCGGTGACACGCATCACACACCACTACGGCGTCGATCGCAATGCCTGTGAGCCGACGCCCAGGTCAGCTGTGCAGTCCGCCGAACAGATCGCTCTCGCGACCGTCCTCACCGACGGGACCGAGCGTGCCCGCCACCAACACGAAATGCTCGACCGTCAGGATCGGCTGGACCACGTTGTTCGACAATGCGAATTCGGCTCCGCTCGGGGATACCGTCACCTGAGTGGCATGGGCGCTCAATGCCCGCGCCTTCGCATCGATGACGCCGCGAACGTCGATTGCCGTTGTCACGTCGCCGTCATCGACGCTCGGCAATTCCGCGGGCTCGGGCAGGCGCCAGTTCACCGGGAACTCGGAAATGGCCGCGATGCCACGCTCGAGTCCGCTGCGCTCGGTCACGGTCCAGTAGAACTTCGGGGTCGTCCACGGATCGCCGGCGTCGGGATACGCCGTCGTTCCTGCAGCTTCGACGGCCGCTGTGGTGATCGCGTGCGCCTGGATGTGGTCCGGGTGCCCGTAGCCGCCGTTGGGGTCGTACGTGATCACGACGTGCGGCCTGATCTCACGAATGACGGCGACCACCGCGCCGACTGCCTCGTCGAGTCGAGCATTGACAAAAGCACGGGGATTGGCAGCCGACGGTGTTCCGATCATTCCGGAATCGCGATACCGACCGGCGCCGGCGAGGAATCGAGGAGCGGCACTTCCCAGGGCCGACAGAGCTGCGCTCAGTTCCGCAATCCGGTAGCCGCCGAGTTGATCTGCCTCGGCAGCCACGAGCCCCGCCCACGCGTCACCGATCACTTCGCCCTCCTCCCCCAACGTGCAGGTGAGGACCGTGACCTCAGCTCCTTCGGACGCGTAACGCGCGATGGTGCCTCCGGTGGTGATCGTTTCGTCGTCCGGATGGGCGTGCACCAGCAGCAGTCGTTTCGCCGACGCGGTCACTTTGCCACCCTCACCCAGTCCGTAGCGTTTCCGAATATCCCCACCTGCACCGGTCCGTCGAGGACAACGCCCTCGACTCCGGTCCCGACCGCTACCAGCGCTCGGCTCTGCACGATCGGCAAGACCGCCGCAAGGTCCCACAGCTTGGGCTCCGCATCAGCGATCAATGATCCGAGATCCCCGACGCCGCTGAGCGCTTCGTCGATCCGACCTTGCAGCGCAGGATCACAGAGCCCGGACAGGTTGCTCGGAGCCTCGACGCTTGTCGTGCGGACAGGCTCCGGAGACTGCGACGGCGTCGGTGCAGGTACCGCCGAACTGGTGGCCGGAGCGGGAGGTGCGCTCGGGCAACTGAACCGCGAGGCCAGTGAAGTGGCCGTGTCGGCGCCTGCCCGGCTCCAACCGACAATCATGTCGACGCGTCCTGTAGTCAGGTCCTCGCCGTAGAGTTCCTCCGGCGGCACCGATTCGACAGTCGCGAGGATCCCCACGTCGCGCAATTCGTCGGCCGCGGTGTTTGCCACGGCGATCGCGATGTCGTCGTTCTCGGGAGCTCCGATCAGCAGGGTCAACTGAGCGCCGTCCCGGACGATCGATCCGACCGTTCCAGTGCCCGTGACGATTCCGGTGGCCGGCGTCGTCAGGTATCCGGCTGCAGTCAGCTCGCCCAGCGCCTGCTCTCTGGTCGGCTTCGGCGGCGCGGTGGGCGCATATCCCGGATCCGACGGAGCGAGGATCTGAGCTTTCACCGGGGCCGACGCCGATTCGCTCCCGGCCGCCACTACGGCGAGCAGGTCCGGATCGAGCAGTCCCAGAACACCTTTACGGACCCGGACGTCCGCGAAGTTCTTGCTGCGCCCGTTCACATTGATGTCGAGAGTGCGCGGAACGTAGGAGAATGCAGTACTGACACCCGGGATCGCAGACAGCTGAATATCCGTGGCACTACCCGAATGAACTTGCGCCACTTGAGCGTCGTCGGTGCGCAGTGCATCCGCCAACTGCGACGCCGTTCCTCCGCGTCGCAGAACTATCTGATCCGGGTCGGACGGCTTGCCCCAGAATCGGTCGTTGCGTTCGAGCACGATTTCGTCCCGGCCACGGTCGACAGAGCGCACGTGAAAGTGGGCTCCCGACACCGGAATCCCCTCGCTCAATCCAGTGCTGAAACCGCCGGGAGTGTCCTTGATCAGGTGGGACGGAAGAATATCGGTGAACAACTCTCGCCACGCCGGGTACGGTGCACGCATCACCACGTTGACCGTCTTGCCACCGCCGGACGAGTTCACGTCGTCGATCATCTGATAGCCCGCGGGGTTGACCACACCGGGAACCGAGATCATCTGCTGCCACAGGTAGCGAAAGTCTTCTGCCGCAATGGGAGCACCGTCCGACCACTGGGCTTCGTTGCGCAGTTGGTAGCGAATCGTGAACGGAGCCTCTGACGTCACTTCAGCCGAAACGAGAAAAGAATCGTCGATGGCCCACTCCGTCACACCAGGTTGCGTCGGCGATTTGATCGCGCGAAACGCACTGGGCAGCACGAGGTTACCGACTGCGGAGTTGACCGGCGACTGATCCGCGAGCAGGTGCGGGTTGAATCCGCCTCCTACCTCGTCGATTGCCACAGTCACCTGCTTCGTCGCCGGCACGACCGGAGTCGGTGTAGGCTTGACGGTTTCGGTGCTCTCGACCGGAGGCGGCGGATCGGCTGTACATGCAGTCAGCGACAACGCCGTCACTGCCACTGCCAACGCCAGGTAGCGACGTCCTGAGGCCACAGACAATTCCTTCCGTACGGGGCCGCGTCGCCCCTTCGCACTCGATTTCCGGGCAGAACTTTCGCCCGGAAACCATGAAGGCGAATGTACCTTTCCGCCGAAAACTCGGCCGAAAGGCACATCCGCCTGTCAGGTTGTAACCGACGAAAGACTACAGAGCAGCCTTGTCGCGAGACTTGCTGCGCGAACGCTCGCGAGCGCGCTCGGTTGCATTGAGATGCACCTTGCGGACGCGGACGTCCTCGGGGGTGACCTCGACGCACTCGTCGCCGGAGCAGAATTCCATGGCCGCTTCGAGCTCGAGCTTGATGGGCTTCGCGAGGGTCTCCATCACGTCTGCGGAAGACTGACGCATGTTGGTCAGCTTCTTCTCGCGGGTGACGTTGATGTCGAGGTCTTCCTGACGGGGGTTGATACCGACGACGTGACCCTCGTAGGTGTCTGCGCCGGGCTCGACGAAGAAGGTTCCGCGGTCAGCGAGCTGGATCATGGCGAACGGCGTCACTGTGCCGGAACGGTCCGACACGAGAGAACCGGTGTGGCGTGCACGAATCTCGCCGGCCCAGGGGCCGTACCCGTCGAAGACGGCGTTGGCGATGCCGGTTCCGCGGGTATCCGTGAGGAATTCCGTACGGAAGCCGATAAGACCACGTGAAGGAACGATGAACTCCATACGAACCCAGCCTGCGCCGTGGTTCGACATCTGAACCATCTTGCCCTTGCGGTTGGCCAGAAGCTGAGTGATGGCACCGAGGTACTCCTCGGGGCTGTCGATGGTCAGCTCTTCGAAAGGCTCGTGGATCTTACCGTCGACGGTCTGGGTGACCACCTGCGGCTTTCCGACGGTCAGCTCGAAGCCTTCGCGACGCATCTGCTCGACGAGGATGGCGAGCGCGAGCTCTCCACGACCCTGGACCTCCCACGCATCGGGACGCCCGATGTCGAGGACCTTGAGCGAGACGTTACCGACCAGCTCCTGGTCCAGGCGAGCCTTGACCATGCGTGAGGTGAGCTTGTGACCCTTGACGCGGCCGACCAGCGGTGAGGTGTTGGTACCGATCGTGACCGAGATGGCCGGCTGATCGACGGTGATGCGAGGCAGCGCAACCGGATTGTCGAGGTCGGCGAGCGTGTCGCCGATCATGATGTCCGGGAAGCCCGCAACAGCGCAGATATCGCCGGCAAGCGCGACCTCGGCGGGAACACGCTCGACACCGATGGTGGTGAGCAGTTCGGTGATCTTGGTCTTGGTGATGACGGGCTCGCCGTCGACCTCTCGGCACCAGGACACGGTCTGACCCTTGCGCAGCTCGCCGTTGTGGATGCGAACCAGCGCGAGGCGACCGAGGAATGCCGACGCGTCGAGGTTGGTGACGTGAGCCTGAAGCGGCGCGTCGACCGTGCCCTTGGGGGCCGGGACGTACTCCATCAGGACCTGGAACAGAGCGGCGAGGTCTTCGGCGTCGGGTGCCTGACCGTTCTCGGGCTGCACTGTCGAAGCCTTGCCCTCGCGACCGGAGGCGTAGAGAACCGGCAGACCGAGCGCAAGCTCGGCGGCCTCTGCAGCCTCGTCGGAGAGATCGGACGCGAGGTCCAGGAGCAAGTCCTGAGCCTCGGAGACAACCTCTTCGATGCGCGCGTCGGGGCGGTCCGTCTTGTTGACGACCAGGATGACGGGCAGCGAAGCGGCGAGCGCCTTGCGCAGCACGAAACGCGTCTGCGGAAGCGGGCCCTCGGACGCATCGACGAGCAGGACGACGCCGTCGACCATGGACAGACCGCGCTCGACCTCGCCACCGAAGTCAGCGTGGCCCGGGGTGTCGATGACGTTGATGACGGTGACCGAACCATCCTCGTTGCGCTTGTGCACCGAGGTGTTCTTCGCGAGGATCGTGATGCCCTTCTCGCGTTCGAGGTCGCCGGAGTCCATGACGCGATCGACCAGCTCGGCGCGCTCCTCGAACGCGCCGGACTGACGAAGCATGGCGTCGACGAGGGTGGTCTTGCCGTGGTCGACGTGTGCGACGATGGCAACGTTACGGAAGCTGGTGGTGGTCACGCGATGGCTCTCCTGGCTGAGTTGATTCGGCCACGCGAAAGTCAAGTCGCACGGCTCTTCTGGTGGCCGCTGCACGAGTGTGTGATCCGAATCAGGGCACGAATCGCCTGAATAGGCACCGCGGCCTAGTAAATACTACTCGCTCCGAGCGGATACTCCTGCATTGTGCGGCCTCTATCACCGCCCCCACCAGCCAATAGTGATTTGCACCACGCTGAAGCGGGTAGGATTACGACCTGGAGAAACAGGGTGTTTAAGGGTACGCTAACCTCGTTCCAAGAGCGGGCTCTCCGCCGTAGTGAAACAGGAAAGCCGCAGCGTCACATGGGAAAAATCAAGGCAAGCAAGGTCTCGAAGCTCAAGCCGAAAAAGAAGTGCTGCCGGAAGAAGACACGGTGCATCAAGTGCCCCGTCGTCATCATGCGGATGAAGAAGCTCGAGAACGAGGGCGCATCCAAGAAGGAACTGAAAGCCGGTCTCAAGAAGGCCCGCGCGGCGTAAGCGCCCTCAACTCCTCGAGCAGTTCGGGGATCCAGGCCCGATCGTTGTCGACCAGATCAATCGACAACAGTTCTTCGGCGTCGACCCATGCCAACTGAGCATGGTCGAGCGCGACCGGTTCGCCGGACACCAACTCCGCCCGGTACGCCCGCAGGACCAACCCCGGCGACAGAGGCACATCGACGCCGATTCTGGCGCCGCACCGAACTTCGACCGCGAGTTCCTCGAGTAGCTCTCGCACCAACGCGTTCTGTGGTGATTCGAACTCCTCGACCTTCCCACCCGGCAGTTCCCAGCGGCCGGCCAACGCCGGCGGGCTCGTCCGCTGCGCGAGGAGCAGCCTTCCTCCACGGAAGATCGCGCCGGCAACAACTTCGCGATCCCTTGCAGGCACATCACTCATCGCACCATGATGGAGTATGGCCACTTTGTTGTCCGACTCAGCAATCCAAAGCGCACTCGACGAACTGCCCGCCTGGCAGCTGTCCCCGGGCTCGATCACTCGCACCGTCGACTCCGCGACCTTCCCTGACGCGATCGCCCTTCTCCAACGCATCGCGGCCGTCGCCGAGGCCGCAGATCACCATCCCGACATCGACGTTCGATGGCGCAAGGTCACGTACACGCTCTCGACACACTCCGCCGGCGGGCTCACCGATCTGGACTTCGACCTGGCCCGTCGAATTGACGTACTTGTCGACGATTCGGTCCGTTTCGACTGATCTTCGCGTGAACAATCCTCGCAATCTGACGTAACAGTTGCATCAACTTTCACATAGATCACTTCAGTCACAGGTATGGTCGCCGTAAATCACGATCGAGGCCGGTCATGCCATAGACTCCCCCGGTGCGTAGCTGCTCAGCAACTGAACAGCTGTACAACCCGGGGGCTCTGTACATAGAGTGACCCCTCGAGCCGTCAAACGCGGAGCTCGCCTAGGCGCCCGCGCGGTATGACTAAGGATGGGGAAACAGTGCTTCGAACCCGAGGTATGCGAAAGGCGTTCACCGCCGTCGCTATTGCCGCAGTAGCAGGACTGGCATTGCCGGCACAGGCAATGGCCGATCCGGCAGCACCGCCCGCACCCGAAAGTGTGCCGATCGAGTTCCTCGCATCGTTTGCGCCCGCCATCATCGGCGCCGCTGCAGGTCCGGCTGACGTCGCCGGCGGCCCGCAGCAAGCGTTGCTCGACCAGGCTCGCGCGATCCTGAACTCCCCCGGCATTCCGCCCGAGATCAAAGCCACCCTCGAGAAGGTCATCACCTTCCTCGACGGCAGCGGCGGCGGCGGACCGGAAATCCCGAACGAGAACGCCCCCGTCATCGCCCAGTTCCTCTACCCGACGCTGGGCAAGGGCTGCATCTCGGCAACCGCCGATTCGGTCGGAACCGCACTTGCTGTTCCCGGCCCGGCACACCTGCCTCCTCCCGGCCCCGCTGCCGGTCAGGCCGGATTCGTCTTCACCGCTCTCGGTACGGCTCCCGCGGTCGACGACCAGCCGGTGCCGATGACCGTTACCTGGGTCAACATCGACAACCAGCGCAGCGCCACCCAGAACCTGACCAACGCCGCGCGCATCAACCCGGACGGCCCCGCCACGCTGTCGGCTATCGCAGACACGGGTCCCGGACGCGTCCTCTCGGTGATCAGCGGTTCGCTGACCACCCAGCCGGAAGGCGCAGATCGCATCACCTGCAGCTTCCTCCCGACCGTGGGCATGTTCGCGGTAGCTTGATCGAAGTCTTGTGAAAGGGACCCACCGAATTTCGGTGGGTCCCTTTTGCATCTCCGATCACCGTGATAGACCCGATAGATGGGACATCTACGAGTGGACATCACGCATGGCCGTTCAGACCGGAAATCAAGCCCAGACGACCAGTCGATACGGTCGCACAAGTCGACTCGGTCGATACTGTCCATCCGATCCGAGGGGTCCATCCTGTCGATCGGATCGGCGTACTCGATTCTGTCGATCGGTAGTGTCGGCTCTTTCCTGTCCATCGGAAGCATCGGATCTACGGCATCGGTCCTGAGTTCGGGCTCGTTCGCCAGTCTCGGGTCCGCGCTGTCCGGACTGTCACGCTGGTCGTTGCTCTCCTGGCGTGGAAATCATGCAGCGCCCGAGGAACATCCGAAACTTGTTGTCATTGCGCCGGAATCGGATTCGAGCGATCCGGATCGCTCGTTGCGGTCCGTTTCGCACTCTCAGACCTGATTCGGTCGCGGCCAGTCGCGGCCCTCCAAGTTCTCCACCGAGCGATTGAATTGCCGGAGTAGATCACCGAGCGCAAGACGCTGCTCCGGCGTCCACTCGCGCAGGACCTTTTCGACGCCCGCTGTCGAATGTTCGCGATCAGCACGAAGTTTCGACAGCCCCTGCGCTGTCGGTCGAACCTTTCGCGCCAGGCCACCGTCCGGATCCTCCACCCGCTCCACCAAGCCCAACCGGCGTAGCGCACCGATCTGCCGGTTGATGGTCGAGATGTCGAGGGAGAAAGCGCAGGAGAGCTCCTTGAGGCTCATGGGATGCTGTAATTCCAGTCGTCCGAGCAGCAGATACGCCGACCGGTCCAGATGAAGTTCCGCCCGTTGAGCGAGCGCGTGATAGCGCGAGAGCAGAGTCAACTCATATTCGATATTCACCAGTTCGGGGTCCCGGTCCATCCTCATATTGTGCAGACTACACACGATGTGTAGCGTGCACACTGGGGCGAACGCACCAAAACCGAACACGCCATGGCGGGAGCCGAATGTCCGTTCACGCAGATTCGTCGAGCGTCGACGGGAATACCCCTGAGACGAAAACCACGGACACGAACTACGCACCATCGGGTCCCGTGCTCACCGTTCTCGGACTGTGCGGAATCGTCGTCGCCTTGATGCAGACGCTGGTCGTCCCGATCATTCCGCAATTGCCGCACCTGCTGAACTCTTCTCCCGCCGACACGTCGTGGGCGGTCACGGCAACACTCCTCGCCGCTGCCGTGATCACGCCGATCAGCGGACGCCTCGGCGACATGTTCGGTAAGAAACGAATGCTGCTGGTCAGTCTCGGGATGGTCGTGCTGGGCTCGGCGATCTGCGCGATCGCGCCCTCACTGATCGTGCTGGTGATCGGACGTGCACTTCAAGGTGCGTCGGTCGGTGCAATTCCGTTGGGTATAGCCATCATTCGCGACGTTCTTCCGCCGAAGAAGGTTGCCGGTGCCATGGCCGTCATGAGCGCGACCCTCGGCGTCGGCGGTGCGATCGGACTACCGATCGCTGCAGTGATTGCACAGAATGCCAACTGGCACTTCCTGTTCGTCACTTCGGCGGCTTTCGGATTGATCTGCATCGCACTGGTTGCCTTTGTCATTCCCGAATCGAAAGTACGTCGCCCGGGACGTTTCGACTTCATCGGGGCGCTTGGTCTCACCATCGGACTGATCACCCTGTTGCTCCCGATCACGAAGGGCGGAACCTGGGGGTGGGGCGACGCGAAAACACTGGGGCTCCTGGCGGTTTCCGCGCTCAGCTTCCTGGTGTGGGGATGGTGGGAACTTCGACGCAGCGCACCACTGGTAGACCTCCGCGTATCGGCCCGGCCGCAGGTTCTCTTCACCAACTTCGCGTCGATCGCCGTCGGTTTTGCCATGTACGGCAATTCCTTGACGCTCCCCCAACTCCTCATGGCACCGACGTCCACCGGCTATGGTCTCGGATTGTCTATGGTCGCAGCGGGACTCGCACTGGCCCCGGGCGGACTTGTCATGATGGCTCTCTCACCCGTCTCCGCTCGGATTTCGGCTTGGCGTGGCCCACGAATCACGCTGATGCTTGGTGCCCTTGTCATCGGATTGGGTTATGCCTTCGCCTATTTCACGGTGTCGAGCGTCTGGCAGGTCGCCGTGGCCGGAATGTTCATCGGCGCGGGCGTCGGGCTCTCGTACTCGGCCATGCCGGCCTTGATCATGGGCGCGGTGCCCATCACGGAATCCGCAGCCGCGAACGGACTGAACTCTCTGATGCGATCGATCGGCACGTCGACGTCTGCCGCGATCGTGAGCGTCGTTCTGGCCGGGATGACCATCACGGTCGGTACCGCAGTGATCCCCTCGTTCGAGGCGTTCCGCGCCACGTTCCTGATTTCCATCGCCGCTGCCGTCGTGACAATGGTGTTCGCCGGATTGATTCCCAAACAGAAAGTCTCATAAGGGAATCAACCCGGCGGAGGACTCACTTCTCCGAAGAGCCTTCGATGCTGCCCGTCTGCAACTTCGACAGAAGTGTGTAAATGAAGTCGATGATGAATTCCACGTGTTGCCCTCTCACCTAATGGGTCCCCGACCCGTCAACGACGGTACCGCAGAACTCTTCTGCATCGAATCGCCGACAATCAATTCTGCAACGTGTTCTAATTTGAGGCGACGTCTACCCGAGGAGACTTTCATGACCTGGACACGCACGGAACTCGAAGATGCCTTCGCGGGTTACCAGAACACCGTTGTCGAATGCACTCGCTCCGGCGACTGGAACGCCTTCGCGGACATGTTCACCGAGGACGTCGTCTACGTGGAACACGCTTTCGGCACCCTCGACGGCCGAGAAGCCGTACGCAAGTGGGTGACTCGCACGATGACCGAGTTCCCGGGGCGCCGGATGACCGAGTTCCCGGCCAACTGGTTCGTCGTCGACGAGCAGCGTGGATGGATCGTGTGCGAGATCGACAACCCGATGGAGGATCCGGGTGACGGATCCAAGCACGGAGCCGCCAACATCACGATCCTGCATTACGCAGGCAACGGATTGTGGTCTCGCGAAGAAGACGCCTACAACCCGATGAACTTCCTGTCGATGGCAAAAGCATGGTGCCTCGCCGCCGAAGCAGCGGGCACCCTCCCCGATGACGCAAAGGCCTGGCTCGCCAAATTCGGCGCTATGGTGCGATAGATCCCGTCGGCAACGAGGATCCGTCGGGCTGGACCGGACCGACCGAGCCGGCCAACGACCACTGCCCGTAGTCGCGAGTGAGGATCGAGTTCAGATCCACGCCGACGCCGTCGACCTTGCGCTTGTCGATTTCGAACTGGTGCAGGTTTGCCCGCGGGTGCACATACCCTGCGGGCGAACCCCAATTGTGCTGCCAGAACCAGGTTCCGACGCCTGCACTGATCATCGCGTCGATCACGCGAGTGTTTCCGTAGACACCGAGTGCCCCGTTGCCCACAACCGAGGCCCACCCCTCGAGGTATGGCGCAATCAGCGTCGTGATCTCGGTACTGGTGGGATTGTCGTCGATCGACGCGTAGATCGGCCGACCTGACGGCCCACCGGCCGCAGCATGTAGTTCGAGGCCACGGGACGCGTGACGCTTGCCGGCCTCGCGGGCCCCGCGCCAGTCAGCCGTACCGCCCTTGCCGAATTGATAGCAGGAAACGACTTGGAGTCCGGCCGCCGTCAACGCGTCGGTTTCCCGCGCCAGTACGGGCTTACCGACCATCCAATCGGCGCCCGGCCGTCGATCCGAGACGTACCGGATGGCGCCTGCGTACCCGGCGGCCTTGATTGCCTGGGCCGACGGCACACCGGCGGCGTAATCGAGCAGGGTCCCGAGCGAACCGGCATTGGCCACCGACGTCGTACCGCTCAATGCAGCGAGTCCGGCCGCTGCCGATCCAGCGGCTGCGTACTTGAAGAGGTTTCTTCGCGAGACGTGCACAAAGCTCCGATCATCGGCGTGTCCCGCTCGAAGTGGCGGGCAGGCAAGCTATCTTCTTTCGCTCGCATTCCACCACAGTCACATCAACCCCGCCATGCACTTGGCCAACAATGCTCACATTGTCACCAAATTGGACGCTAGGCAGATAATCAGACAGATAGACAACAGTGGCCCCCGAAGACGTCGTCTTCGGGGGCCACTGGGTCGGCCTATAGGCCGGAAGCTATCAGCTGAGCGAGGTGAAGAAGCTCAGAGCGCTGAAGAGATCAGACGCGTTGCTGAAGAAGTCGTTGAGGAAGGTGAAGGCATCCGAGAATTCTGCGCTGCTCATGCGATGTGCTCCTGTCGAAGATACGGTCCAGAGGATTTGCTGCCATGTGAATGGCTGCTGGCGATAAGAGTAGAGGCCTTCCGTTACTTCCGCGACACCAAATGTGTCCGGGACGTTACATTTCGGCCCCTTCAGGTCACAGACATACACACAGGTAACGCACACCTGCAGTGATCAAACTGTCACCTACGGACGATTTTTTGACACATTCCGAACATCGTTCCCGATAGTAGCTACCCTTCAGCATTAAATCTGTACATCGACTACAAGATTGGCAAGCCTTACTTAATAAAGTGGAGGTTGCACTCCATAGTGCGCGTACCAGCAGATTGGCCAAATCACTTTCGCGGATCGGGCCACGCGAGCTTAGCGCTCACGCAAACATTCAGCCACAGTTCGAGTTAGCGAGATCTTTACGCCGAAAACGACCGTCCCGCCGCGGTCCCACACCGTACTTAGCGGTCATGATGGTGACGCTATTCACACCGTTTCGGGGAACTTCGGGTGCCGATTGCAACCCCAGCTCGACATGGATCGGACGTTCGAGGGCAAAGTGGAGTTCATGAACCTCACGAAAAAGAAGTCCTGGAGTGAGCTGTCACCCGCACAGCGCCGCGCCGTCGCCCTGCTCGCAGCGATTCAGTCCTTGTTGGCGATTGCCGCGTGGACCGACCTCGCGCGACGACCTGCCGAAACAGTGAACGGCAGCAAGAAGAAGTGGGCAGCGATCATCTTCGTCAACTTCTTCGGACCGCTCGCCTACTTCCGCCGAGGCCGGATTCAGTCGAAGTAGTCCCAGAACTGCAGCCACTTCACCGACGCGAACAGCGTCAGAGTCGCTGCATACACCCCAATTACCGCCGCTACGCCGCGCCAGTTGGTGTGGGGAACGGCGCCGTCGACCGGGTCCAGCCAATGGCGGAACCACCTGGTGACCGTCGGCATCAGGAACCACGTCATGGCGCCGACGCTCACTATCTGGCTCAGCCACATCGAGAGCCATGGCGGCGCTCCGATCCCGTCGAGCAGCGGTCCGAGAAACCTCGACAGCGTCATCACCGTCGGATACAGAACGAGCAGAATGATCATCGCCGTCTTCCAATTCGGCGTCGCACGGGTCTGCCCGTTCTCCGTACGCAGAATCGTGCCGAACGGTGTCGACCGCGTGGTCTCGGTGAAGTCCTCGGCTAGCTCGGCTCGCAGTTTCGGTAGTGCCGCGGCCCTTTCGGGCGACGCCATCCACACCGCCAACTGGTGCTCGGTCCGGAACCGAAGGACGGACTTCCACTGGGTCGAGTCGGTGACCGACCGCAACAACATCACCGACTCGTAACCGGAGAATCGCGAACTGAGATCTATGAGGTGTCGTTGCGTTCGCAGAAACTCGTTCTCCTTACCCACGACGACGGCATGGTCGTACACACCGATACCGGGCGGCGGCAGAATGCCGTCGACCAGCACCAGATCACTCGTCTGCGCGAGAATTCCCGTTGCTGCAGCAGATCTTTCGAGATCGCGGCGATCAGTCGACTCCAGCCAGCGATGAAGATCGTCGGCACTGTCGAAAGTGACGGACAACCCGTGCGACACCGGTTCCGGTTGATCACTGACAGCGCAGCTCAGGTAGCCGTCGAATCGACCGGCGATCTCGGCCGCACGCTCTACCCACGCCCGGAATCCCGAACTCGTTCGGTGGTATCCGGTGATGGCGGTTGCGGACACGTCAGCCCGACACCCGGCGCCCTTGCACGTACACGTGCGCAATCGCGGGCTCGCGCATCGCCATCAGGAGCCCGAAGAGCGTCTGGTCGCGGGCGAGTATCGGATCATCCGAGCGCGTTCCATGGTTGACGAGACCGGCGAGCGGCGGCCATCCGGACGGATCGATCACCAGGAAGTCGGCCTCTTTGCCCTCGTCGAAATTGCCGATCCGGTTCTCCATGTCCAGCGCGCGAGCACCGGCGAGAGTCCCGGTGAACAACAGTTCGGCGGGGTGCATCGATACTCCGTCGTCGCCGGCTTCGGAGATGTGAACCTTGAAGGCGTCGCCGAGGACTCGGGTGAGCAGGCACTCGTCACCGCCGCCGAAGTCCGATCCGATCGCGATGTTGACCCCTGACGCAACGGTTCGTTTCCACGGCATGGTGCCGGAGCCGAGAAACTGTTGGGACGTCGGACAATGTGCGATCGAGGTTCCGGTCTCGGCCATTCGTGCGAGTTCGGAGTCCTGGCAGTGCACCGAGTGCGCGAGAATCGCGCGCGGACCCAGGAAGCTCTTTCCGCCGACCTGCGAGCCGGGTAGGAACTTGCCGTCGTACGTGTCGAGATAGGTCTCGACCTCGTACTCGGCCAGCGTGGTTGCCACCTCGCCGGTTCCCGGCCGATTGTTCTCGTTGAGGTGACTGTGGAAGTAGACGCCGCGGTCGCGGACCGAGTCGTACAACTCCCCCAGCTCTTTCAGTGTTCGGGTCGTCACCGCAAGGGAGAAGCGCGGAACCACTGCGACGTGAACCAACGCAGTATTCACGTCACCGGTGTCGGCCGCGTGCCACTTGTCGATCTCCTCGCGAGTGAGCCTGATCGCGTCCTCTTCAGAAGTGATCAGTGGAGCGGCGGAGGCCGGGCCGGTGGTTTGAATCCCCCGCCCGCTGACCACCCGAAGGCCACGTTTCAGAGTTTCCGAGAACAGGGCGTCCTGCGCGTGCGGGAAGGCCGATCCGAACACCATCGCGGCCGTGGTTCCCGTGGCGATTCGGCGAGCGCAGAAGGCCTCGGCGGCATGCTGGGCGAACTCAGGATCAGCAAACCTCGATTCGGAGGGAAAGACACAGAGGTCGAGCCACTCGAGGAGTTGACCGCCGCCGTACGCGTCGCCGGCGTACGTCTGCGGGAAGTGAATGTGCGCGTCGACGAATCCGGGCAGCAGAAATCCTGGCCGGTGATCGTGGGTTTCAGCTCCTTCGAGTGCGCTCGGGAGTGATTCGAATTCTCCGCAGTAGACGATGGTTCCCGCATCGTCGATCGCCAACACGCCGTCGGGGATCGAGACGAGCGACTGCGCCGCATCCTCAACCGTCGGACGACCGGAAATGTGGAAGACATGGCCTCGATGAAGGTGCGTCACTTACTGAGCAAAGCACAAAACTACCCAAAACCGCGCGGCGAATGCTGTCCTTTTTGTCAGATATTGGGATCAAGCAAGAGTTGCATGCCAAACGAGAGCCGCAGCCAGCGCGCCCGCCCCGTTCAACGACCAATGCAGTGCGATCGGCGCAATGAGGCTGCCGCTGCGATGACGGAGCCAGGTGAATACGAGACCGGCTGCAGCGGTGGCGAGAACAGCCCCGAGGATTCCGGCGACCTGACCGACGACTCCGGTACCGAGAAAGCCGGAAAGCCCTTCGTTGCCGCTGGTCAAACCCATCGACGACGCGATGTGCCACAGTCCGAACATCAATGAACCGGCCGCTGCGACGCCCCGGAATCCACTGACCCGGTTCAACGTGCCGTGCAAGACGCCGCGGAAAGCCAACTCTTCGGGAATGACGGTCTGGAGCGGAATGACGATCATCGACGCGATGATGGCGCCGGAAATTGTGGCGTAGCGATCCGCCATGAAGAACGGGCGCGTAAACGGAAGCAGCGCGCCGACGGCGACAACCGTCAGGACCAGGCCGACGGCGGCCAGGGCGTACTTCGAACCCTTCCGCAGGTCACGAGGCGACAGCCCGAGCTCCGCCCAACCCATTCCCCGGCGCTTGGTGAGCGCCAACAGAACAAGAGCAGAAATAGGTACCGTGGCGATGCTCGCCCACGCGGTGGTGAAGTGTGCAATCAGATTGGTTCCCACCAGCACCACGATCACAACAGCGATATCCACGTACGCATGCATCCGCGGAAAACGAGGAGCGGTCGCTGCGACCTCCACGGGACCGATCTCCACGGGGGCGCCGCTGGTTAGCTGAAAGTTCACTTTTTCCAGTGTACGGACGCACGAGAACCGCCCGCCACTGATTGCGAACACGCTCACAGTGACGGGCAGGCTCTGAAATGGCTCTGATCAGGCTCCGAGCGTGCTCGCGAATTTCGGAACCGCGTTGTCGATCGCGTAAGTCAGCCCCGGTGCGGAGCCACTCGAGAACGCATTGACGAGTGAAGCGTCATCGAGGATCAACAAGTGTCCCTGTTGGACTGACGGAATTGCACGCAACAGCGGATCGTTTGCAAACGCACTGCTGTCGAGGAAGATCGGGAACAGCACGGTGAGATCGGCGTCGAACAGGTTGAGGTTCTCGTTGGCGACCGGAACGTAGAAATTGCCGGTGGCCTTCTCGGTGATCGCGGCCGGAATCGTGAAGCCGAGACGGGTCATGAAGTCTGCGCGCGCGTCGCCGGGTACGTAGGCGCCGTAACCGTCGGAACTGTAGGCGCCGACCGCCGCGGTCTTGCCCGCGAAGTTCGGATTGCCGGCAATCGCGGCGTCGAACTTGGCGTCGAGGCCGTCGAGTAGCGCCTTGCCTTCCGAATCTTTGCCGAGTGCCTTGGCGACGAGTTCGGTCTGCTGTTCGACCGTCGTCCCGTAGGCCGTCGCGAGACCTGGAGGCGGCCCGACCGTAGGCGCGATGGCACTGAGCTTGTCGTAGGTCGCCTGCGTGTTGTCGCTTCGCGTCCACAGAATGAGGTCCGGCTCGAGTGCGATGACGTCTTCGACGCTCAGGTCCATCGTTCCGAGGATCTTTGGGTCGGCGGTGAACTCGTCCGCAATCCACGGTCCGACGCCCTTGCCACCGAACGCCATCCAGTCCGCGACACCGACCGGCTGTGTTCCGAGGGCAAGTGCCGTCTCGGCATCCGACCAACCAAGCGCCACGACGCGCTCCGGGTTGGCCGGGACCTCGACGTCACCGAACATCGTCGAGACGGTTGCTCCCGCCTCCGCGGGTGCGTCAGCGCTGTCGCTACTGCAACCGGCAAGCCCGGCGACGGCAAGCGAGGCCGCCAAGGCGGTGACTGCAATCTTCATTCGAGAGACTTTGATCCGCATGGTTACCAGCACTCCTCCAACGCTCCAGCGAGAATTAGGGAAGGCTAGCATCAGCTAAAGAAGACCGTCGCCCAACGGCCAGATCGTGTTCAGGACGCGTCTGCGGCCCGTTCGAGCTCTGCGATATCGATCTTCTTCATCTTCATCATCGCGTCCGTGGCGCGTTGTGCCCTGGCTCGGTCTGGATCCTTCATCAGTTCGAGGAGGCGATTCGGGACTACCTGCCAGGACAATCCGAACTTGTCCTTGGCCCAGCCGCACGGGCCTTCTTCCCCGCCTTCGGTCAGCCTGGACCAGTAGTGATCGACCTCCGCCTGATCGACGCACGGAATCTCGAATGACACCGCCTCCGAGAACGTGAACATCGGTCCGCCGTTCAGTCCGGTGAATCGCTGACCGTCGAGCTCGAAGCTGACAGTCATCACCGATCCCGCCGGCATTCCGGAGGGCGATCCTTCGACGTACCTTTCAATTCCGAGGATCTGCCCGGAACCGAACACCGAGATGTAGAAGTTGGCTGCTTCTTCTGCTTGGTTGTCGAACCACAAACAGGGAGTGATGGAAGGCATGTTCTGTCCTTGTCGGAGAGGTTACGAAACAGGTGTACAGGGTTATAGACCCGACCCGAAACGAAAACTCATCGCAAGGAACCGCTCAAGCGGACAACGCAGATTCGAGCATCGGCCAGGAACGAACGAGTTCGTCGCGCCAGTACGGCCAACCGTGCGTCCCCACCGGCTGAGCGCTGCGGGTGACATCGACTCCACGATCGCGCAGCACCTGCGTGATCTGGTCGGTGCACAGATTCGATCCCAGTTCCATGACCCCGCCTACGACCAGCACACGACCCAGGGCCGGAGTGTCGAGGGTTTCGTGTGGGCCTGGCAGTCCCGATCCCGACGCAAGGTACACCTTGGTTCCGCGGAGCTTGTCGGCATTGGCGAAGATGTCGTGCTCTTGCCAAGCGTCACTACCGGCCGGACCCCACATCTGCTCCGAACGGGCATTTCCGTTGATGACCACAAGATCGGTCAACGCCTTGCCGAATCCTCCGACGGTTGTGTAGCAGCCGCTGTAGCCGGCGACCGCGTCGTACAACCCGGCCGAGCGTTGGGCCAGGATCAGCGCGGCTTCTGCGCCCATCGAAATCCCGCCGATTGCGTTGTGCCCGTTGGTCGCGAACCTCGCGTCGATCAGTGAGGGAAGCTCTTCTGTCAGAAAGGTCTCCCACTTCAGACGACCGAATTTCGGGTGATCTTCCTGCCAGTCGGTGTACATGGTGCCGGTGCCGCCGATGGGGAGTACGACGTTCACGTTCTTGTCGGCAAAGAACGGGACGATATCGCCGTTAGCGGGGGCCAACCAGTTGTTCTCTTCGATCTGCCCGGAATTGCCGTCCAGGAGATACAGCGTCCCGCGCGGTTCCGAGCGGTCGGCCGGAAGCAGTACTTTGACCTGCATGGTACGCCCCATGGCGGCACTGAGAACGTCGAGAAGAACCAAGCGCGAGGACAGTTCAGTGACGCTCGTTATTTTCGGGGACTCGTCGGCGAGTGCGGTCGACGGCAGCGCCAGTAGTGAAGTCAGGGCGAGCGCGCCGACGAGAACAACGCTTCGAAGGCTCGCTCGACGGGAACTCACACGCCGAGCGACGTGGCGATCATCGGCCACGAGTCGTGTAAGTCGTCTTCCCAGTATCCCCATGAATGCGTTCCTGCCGGCTTGAAGTTGTAGCGAATGTTGTTCATACCCAATGCGTTCGTCTTGTCCGCAAGCTGGGTAGTGCAGTAGTGAGTTGCTGCCTCGATTCCGCCACCGAGAACGAGCTGCAAAGCCAAATCTGTGACGTCGTTGTCGATCCGTGGATCGGCAAGTGTGTCGTACGGACCGGGAATCCCCGTTGCGGTGGTGATGTACATCGGAATGCGAGGTAGCTTGTCCGCGTTGACAACCGGATCGTGAGCCGGCCAACCCGGACCATCGTACGGACCCCACATGTTCTCCGCGTTGCCGCCACCCACCGCGACCACGAGTTTCACGAAATCCTGACCGATCCCGGGACTCGTCATCGCACACCCACTGAAGGACCCGACGCTGTTGTACAACGCGGGTGCTGACATCGCCAGGTCCAGTACCGACGTGCCCGCCATCGACAACCCGGCCAGTGCGTTCTCGCCGGTCGTCCCGAACGTCGAATCAATTACTGGCGGTAGTTCTTCCGTCAGGAACGTGGTCCACATGTTGACCCCGTTGTTATTGCCGGATTTCGCGAGGCCGGGGTCCGGCCGCTCCCAATCGGTGTAGTAGCTGAATGCTCCACCGAGAGGGGTGACCACGTTGACGTGCTTGTCGGCGAAGAACTTCGGTGCATCGGTCCGCACCGACCACGTCGCGTCGTCTTTTCCTCCGTCTACTCCATTGAGTAGGTAGAGCGTCGGAGCGGGCGTGGAGGTATCAGCCGGCCGCAAGACCTGCAACGGAATGTCGCGCCCCATCGACGGTGAGTACACCGAGATGTCGACCAGCCTGCTGTTCACTGATTGAGCCTGACCCGGTGCCGTGAGGAGCTGGAGCCCACATACTGCCATGGCCAACGCCACGAAGACGCGGAAAACCGTTCGCAAAGCACGAGTCTCGATCATTCGGGTCACTCTCTTCGGCAGCGGATCCTTTCGAACGGTACCGCCTGAAACAGGCAAACCCGACGTGATCGGAAAAACTCGATCCGGTCGACGCGGAAAGGCTCACGCACCGAGTGCGTGAGCCTTTCTAGTCAGACGACGCTTACTTGGGCGTAACCGTGCCGCCGCTGAGCGTGGTCAGCGAATTGAAGAATGCGGTGCCGACGTTGTTGACGGCCGTGATGACGTTCCCCACGATTTCGAAGGATCCCATGAAAACTCCTACAGTTGTTTAGGTCTCGGTAACCCGAGCGGAAGTTTGTGGTCGAACAGTCCGATTCCGGCGGGCGGGATCAGAGGAGCGGCTTGAGGCTGCCCGTGTTCGTCTGAACCGAACCGATGAAGGTTTCGAACAACTGGTCGCCGGCACCGAGCGAGCCAATGCCCTTGAGTGCAAGTTCGACGATCGACATCAGTGAACCCATGTGAATCTCCTAGAGAAGTCAGAGGTCAGCTGCCAAAAAGCACCCGACAGTGCTGTGACAGCTGCGTCACATCTGTAATGTATCCGTGACGTGGGTAACAGTAATCATACGAACGACCAGTTGGCAAAGGATTCCGACAATGGGGTCATTATTTCGACTAATAAGGTCTGCTACTGAAAAAATTCCGGCCAATCGGTCGAATCTGACCGATTCTGTCGCCGTATTGATCAACCGCCCCAAATCCTGCGGTTACCCACCAGTAAACTGAAATCATGTCTAGCGCAGCGTCACTCACGCAGGTAGCTAATTTCCGGTGGCACCGTCATCAACTCGACAGGCCACATTCCGGTGACGCCGATCACAACGATTGCGACATTCTCGACCTCGGGATTCAGAACACCGGACCTGACGGCGCCGCGTGGGCACTGCGGATCCGCGGCATGCGCGTCGACGCCACTGACCTCGCTCTTGCCTGGACGTTGCGCGGAGCTCCCCACTACTACCGTCGTCGCGATCTGCCTGCTGTCGCTGTCGCCACGTCGCCGTTCAGTGAAGCCGATGCAGCCACACGCATTTACGACGCGAACCGGCCGCTGAAGGCCGCCGGCATCCCGACGCTGACTGCCCTGCAAACAGTTGCTACTGCGATGCGGGACATCGTCTCGAAACCAACCGTCAAGGGCGAGATGTCCGCGCAATTGACCACGCGAGTGACCGAGCCCTTTTTGCGATTCTGCCGACCGTGCAACGCCACTCATCTGTACGAGATGCCGTTCCGGCTCGCGGCGCTTCAGGCGGGCCTCGAACTGCAGCCGGGCACATCTCCCCCAGTGCTCGAACGCATTCCGGGTTGGCGTCGACCCCCGTACACAGCCTCAGGTTCTGACGCCGATCCCCGCTTCGACGTGATTCGCGGGTATCTGCGCTTCTACGGACCCGCCACTCCTGCTCACATCGCGTCGTTTCTCGATGCTCAGGTCAAGGACGTCAAAGCCCACTGGCCCACCGACGCCGAGGAGGTCGAGGTGAACGGCGAGAAGCGGTGGATTCTCGAACAGGACCGCGAAGCCTTGCTCGGCTCCCCCACCGATTCGAGTACGCGCCTGCTCGGGCCTTTCGATCCGTATGTACAGCTCAAGGATCGGGAGACCCTCGTTCCCGACCCGGCCGCACAGAAGACGGTATGGCCGACCCTCGGGCGACCGGGCACCGTGATGGTCGGCGGCGCGATCACCGGACTGTGGCGCCCGCGAACGTCCGGAAAGAAGCTGAAGGTCGCGATCACCCCGTGGGGAACGTGGTCACGATCAGCCCGCGAAGCAGTGACCGAGCAGGCCGAAATACTTGCCGAATTTCGTGGAGTCGAACTCTCCGAACTGGTCGAAGCATCTTGATCGAGCCAGTGAGGTCCGGATAATTCCAGCTCACACCCGCCCCGATTCAGAGAAGGAAACCCCCAACGATAACCTGAATGCGACCTTCGCACGCACCCTTGTTCAGGAGAGATGATGGCCGACTTCCTCTATGAGGACCTGTTGCCGATCGGTGATGACACCACCGAATACCGATTGCTCACCACCGAAGGGGTGTCGACAGTCGAGGGACCGGACGGCCGCACCTTCCTGCAGGTCGAGCCGGAGGCGATGCGTCTGCTGACCGAAACGGCGCTGCACGACATCTCTCACTACCTGCGCACGGATCACCTGACGCAGCTGGCGAGCATCCTCGACGATCCCGAAGCGTCGAACAACGACAAGTTCGTAGCGCTCGATCTTCTCAAGAACGCCAACATCGCCGCTGCCGGTGTTCTGCCGATGTGCCAAGACACCGGAACCGCCATCGTCATGGGCAAGCGCGGGCAGCACGTGCTCACCCCCGGCGACGACGAGAAGGCCATTGCCCGCGGTGTCTACGACGCCTACACGCGCCTGAACCTGCGCTACTCGCAGAACGCGCCCATCACGATGTGGGACGAGAAGAACACGGGCAACAACCTGCCCGCGCAGATCGAGCTGTACGCCGATACTGCTGCCGGACACGAGAACTCGTACAAGTTCCTCTTCATGGCCAAGGGCGGCGGAAGCGCCAACAAGTCCTACCTGTACCAGGAAACCAAAGCGATCCTGAACCCCGACTCGATGATGCAGTTCCTCGAGGCGAAGATCCGCTCACTCGGCACCGCAGCCTGCCCGCCGTACCACCTTGCAATCGTCGTCGGCGGTACCTCGGCCGAGTTCGCGATGAAGACGGCGAAGTACGCGTCGGCGCACTACCTCGACGAATTGCCCACCGAAGGCGCCATCACGGGTCGCGGCTTCCGCGATCACGAGCTCGAGAAGAAGGTCTTCGAGCTCACGCAGAAGATCGGTATCGGAGCACAGTTCGGCGGCAAGTACTTCTGCCACGACGTCCGCGTCGTCCGACTCCCCCGCCACGGCGCTTCGTTGCCCGTCGCCATTGCGGTGTCCTGCTCGGCAGATCGACAGGCGAAGGCCAAGATCACCCCGGAGGGCGTGTTCCTGGAACAGCTCGAATTCAACCCGGGCCGTTTCTTGCCCGAGGTCACGGACGCTCAGCTCGACGAAGAGACCGATGGCATTTCGGGTACCGGCAAGGGTGCTGCGGTCAAGATCGATCTG
This sequence comes from Rhodococcus sp. NPDC055024, assembly GCF_053608585.1. Classification (NCBI taxonomy): domain Bacteria; kingdom Bacillati; phylum Actinomycetota; class Actinomycetes; order Mycobacteriales; family Nocardiaceae; genus Rhodococcus; species Rhodococcus sp. NPDC055024. Next base: position 57,910 of record NZ_JBSGVT010000018.1, on the reverse strand, counting down.
ACCAGGCCCATGTCGGAGATCCTCGCCGAGCTCTCCAAGCACCCGGTGAAGACTCGTCTCTCCTTGACCGGTCCGCTCGTCGTGGCACGCGACATCGCGCACGCCAAGATCAAGGAACGCCTCGACGCAGGCGAAGAGATGCCGCAGTACCTCAAGGATCACCCGGTGTACTACGCCGGCCCCGCCAAGACGCCCGACGGCATGGCGTCCGGTTCGTTCGGCCCGACCACGGCCGGCCGTATGGACTCGTACGTCGAGCAGTTCCAGGCCGCCGGTGGCTCGATGATCATGCTGGCCAAGGGAAACCGTTCCAAGCAGGTCACCGACGCCTGCAACTCGCACGGCGGTTTCTACCTCGGGTCGATCGGTGGACCCGCGGCTCGTCTGGCCCTCGACTGCATCAAGAAGGTCGACATCCTCGAGTACGCCGAACTGGGTATGGAAGCCGTCTGGAAGATCGACGTCGAGGACTTCCCCGCCTTCATCGTCGTCGACGACAAGGGCAACGACTTCTTTGCGCACACCGGTGAAGTAACCCTGACGATCGGCAAGCGTCCAGGTCTGTAGACACGTCAACAGCAAAGAGCCCCGGCGGGTTTCGATCGCCGGGGCTCTTCTTCGTGTTTGGTCAGGTCCAGAGCGCAGCCACGAAAACGGTCACGATCGACAACCCGCCGACGACGTGTACCAGATTCGGATTGGGTTGATCCTTCTTCTGCTTCGCCCGGGTGATCTCGGCAAGCGCCACGATGACCAGTGAAAGTACAAGTTTCACAGCGATCTTCGCATGAATGTAGTTCTTGTCCAGGGCGCCTTCGCCCAACCCGACGATGATCAGGCCGGACACGAACTGCATCCTGGCACCCCACACCATGACCTCGGTGATCGAGGGAGCCTTGAGGACGGTGAAGTAGCTACCGACCAGGGCAGCCATACCGAGTAGATGAATCACTACAAAGATGTTGTAAAGAACAGACATACGGCCACTCTATCCCGTACTTCGTTCCAGGCGAACGGAACTGAGAGTTCTTGTCAGACAATTCCGGCTTCAGCTGCAGCAGAACGGTATTTGGCGGCCAGGGTCTCCACAGTCTCGTGTGCATTGAGACCGCTGGGATTGGGCACAATCCACAGTGCTGCCCCCTCGAAAGCCTGATCCTGCCGCCCCGCCTTGGCTCGTTTGTCACCGAAAGCAGTGCGATAGGCGGTGATTCCGGCAAAGGCAACCACTTTCGGTTTTGTCGCACGCACAACCACCCGCACCCGCAGTCCCCCGGCAGCAAGTTCCTCCGCCGTCAACTCGTCGGCTCTGGCCGTAGCGCGTACCGCCAAATTGGTGATACCCACTCCCCGATCGATCAGGTGCTGTGCGTCAGCGTCCGACATACCCGCGGAAGGATCGATCGCATGCTCGATGATGCCTGCCCGCAGCAGTGCCGGATAGAACCGATTGCCCGGCCTGGCGAAATGCGCGCCGGTCGCCGCCGTCCACAGTCCCGGATTGATACCGACGAACAACAGCCGACAATCGGGCCCGATCAGATCCTCGATCTCGGCGTCTCGGAACGATTCCAGTTCGGCGCGCGTGAATCCCATGCTGCCAGTACATCAGGCCGTCACGACAGCGCCTCGCGCACCTCGTCGATTGCGTCGTGCATCATCTGCTCGTACACATCGATGTCGGGAATCGAGGCCGGACTGCTGGTGATGCTGATCGTCACCGTGTCCCCGATCCCGTGTACGCCGTGGGTCAACGACATGACCGGCGACAAACTCGGGAAGCCCGCTGTGAACCGAACGACGCCGCCTCCGAGCACCAGATCCGCATCACCGCGCGCGACACTCGACACGACGGTGTTTCCGGTGACCTCGTCGGGCACTGCCGTGAAATCGTATTGCTGCACTCCCCAGCGGACGAGCGGTCCGGGAACCGCGTTCAGCGCGAGATCCGAAGCTGCACTGGATGGATGGGACGCACGTGCGCGGCGCTCGTCCATCGACTCCTTGATCCGTTGGGCTCGCTCACGGAGGTCGCCGACATCTGGGAACAGTCCGACACCCGCATTGCGGAAGTGGTTGCGCGCCGTGGGTGTACCAGCTTTGGCGATGGTCACCTCAGCTCCCAATTCGGGCGGCACCGAGCCGTCTCGTTCGGTGAGGAAGTTCGCCATCGCCACCGAGATCGCGGTCATCGCTCCGACTGTGACGGACACCCCGTTGCCGCGGAAATCTGCACTGTCCCGTACCACCATGCGGACCAGTCGGTGAGGTCCGGGAGGGATGTTGGAGCGCACCTTGGGACGGCTTGCCGCTTGCGGCGCAACAACTCCCGATTTGGTATCCGCCTGCAGTTGCAACTGCGCTTTGTGCCCCGCTCGGCCGTCGCGGAACAACGAGACAAGCTGACCTGGCAGGCGCAGGGCGGCGCGGCCCAGAATCTCGGCTGATCCACTGCGTCGCTCGTCCGTCTTCTGCTTTGCGGGCGGTTGCGGCGAGAACAGCTGGCGAGCAATCGCCGACGCCCGTTTGCCGTCGGCCAAGGAATGAGCGACCTGCAGAACTGCGATCAGCGCCGGGCCGCTACAACGCGGCGCGCCGGTGACGCCGTGAAACAGGTGCAGCGTCCACGGCGACTCGCGTGGGTCGACGTGGTTTTCAAGTAGCTTCTCGATGCCGTGAATGCACGAGAGCCACGAGTTTTCGGGCAGCTCATGCACTCTCACCAACGAGGAATCGACCGGCATTGGCTCCCAGAGCGGATAGTCGAGGTGCCACGGTGATTCGCGTATCCGAACATTGAGATCCGGGATGAGCGACGCGCTTTCCACCACCGAGCGTCGTAGCTCGTCCATGGACTGGCTCTGCCCGTCGAAGCAGTAAAGCAGCAGCTGATCGTTGGGGATCTTCTCCGAAATCCAGAAGGTTTGGGCGTCGGTGGGCGTCATCCGTAACACCGGGAGACGGTACCACCGGCTCGTCAGCCCTTTTCTGCAGCAGCTTTCAGCTGGGACAGGCCCTTCTCGAAATCCTTTCCGACAAGCTTGTCCATGCTGAAGATGAAACCGAAGATCTTGAAGAACAGATTCTTCTTTCCGGTCATCTTCCACGTCACCTGAACTTCACCGGAATTCGGCGAGATGAGAAACGTGGTGACGTTCTGCGCCTTGAACGGCTTGAGGAAGGCCAGGTCCAAAACTACTCGTTCATTCGGGACGGATTCGGTGATCACCATCGAACCGGAGCCCGCCTTCTTGTTTCCCGCCCAGGCGTACGAAGCCCCGACGCCCGCGTCAGGACCCGCGTACGTGCGCTGCATCGCCGGGTCGAGACCTTCCCACGGCGACCACTGAGTCCACTGATGGAAATCGTTGATCAATGCAAAGACGACCGATGCTTCTGCCTTGACGATCGTCGTACGTTCTACCAGGAATTCGTCGGAATTCTGCGAAGCCATCGTCGATCTCCAATTCTCGGGCGTGACAAGTGTTCGGAATTATCCACGGTCGACGAGATCGGGGCGAGTCGACACTCAGTCCCGCAGGCACAGGCAGAAATAGTGACCGACCGGGTCGCGGTAGACGCGGAAAGTCTGATGCTCCGGGATGCCGGTCACCCGCTGCGCACCCAGGCCGATCACCCAAGCCTCCGCCGGGTCGAGAGAATCCACGAGCAGATCCAGATGGATCCCGACGCCGGACGTCGGCCAGTTCACCGGAACAAAATCCGGAGCGAGCTGAAACGCGAGTCGCTCCCCGCCGGGCCCTTCGATCACGTGCCAATCATCCTCGTCGCGAACACTTTTCCACTCGAGGACCTGGACGTAGAAGTTGGCCAATGCAGCCGGATCCGGGCAGTCCAGGACTGTGTAGTCCATACCGATGTTCGGGCGCGTCACTGTGCCTTCTTCTCCTGAACTTTCTTACGCACGAACAACAACGGAAGAACCAGCGTCGCAACTGCGGTTACCAGCCACACGACGACGGTTCCCAGAATCCACGTCGAGACACCGGAAATCGACAGATTGGAGAAGAGCGACGCCACCAACAGAGCGACGAATGTCGACACCAATCCGATTCCGCCGAGAAATGCCGGTGCATGTCGCTTTGCCACCGTCGCGATGAACGGTGCCAGGACCGACTGCGCAATCGCAAAGATCACGACGGCAACGATGAATCCGGATGTAGGCGCCGAGAAGCCCGAAAGAATCAACGACGCAACAAGAAGCCCGACAGCGGCAGAACCCAGGAAGATCGCGGCGCGAATCAGGAAGCTGATCATTTGTTGATCCTATATGTCGGATATCGAGGACAACAGATATTCACAATCCCAGAGATTGCTGCACCTCTTGCAAAGTACGGGCAGAGGATCGGAGCCCCGAAGCCTCCTTTTCTGAAAGCGGTACCTCGAGGACTCGACCGGCACCCGCGCGACCGACCATCGTGGGTAGCGACAGGCAAACGTGCTCGAGTCCGTGGACGCCGGTCTGCAAAGTCGATACCGGCAGCACCCGTTGTTCGTCCCGCAACACGACTTCTACGATGAACGCGCTCGACAATCCGATGGCGAGGTTGGTGGCACCCTTACCCTCGATGATCTCGTAAGCACTCTCGACCACCGACTTCGCGACATTCGCCCGTAGGTCCGGGCCGAGTATGCCGCCCGACGGTCCCACGAACGAGGTTGCCGGCACTCCACCGATGGTCGCGCTCGACCAGAGCGGAATCTCGGAGTCCCCGTGCTCGCCGACGATGAAGGCGTGGACGTTCTCGACCGCGACTCCGAGTTCGGTGGCCATCAGGAATCGCAATCGGGCCGTGTCCAGCACCGTTCCCGATCCGAAGATTCGGCCCCCGTACGACGGTCCCGCGGCCTGGATCGCTGCGTAGGTCGCCACGTCGACCGGGTTGGTGACGAAGAGAAGAACCGCGTCCGGCGACACCGCCAACAGTTGTTCGGTCAGTGTCTGCGCGATCTTGACGTTCACCGCGGCAAGTTCGAGACGCGACTGACCGGGATGCTGTTTGGCGCCCGCGGTGACGACGACCAAGTCGGATCCCGCGGTGACCGAGATGTCGTCGCCTCCCTCGACCGTGCACGGCGGTGTGAACTGGGTGCCGTGGTTGAGATCGAGAACTTCGGCCCGGACCTTTGCGCTGTTGGTGTCGTAGAGGGCGAGCGCGTCGGCCGATCCGCGTATCAGGCACGCATACGCAATTGCGGTGCCGACGCTTCCCGCACCGACCACGGACACTTTTCGTCTGGATGAACGATTCGGCGTCGTCATGGGTAAATGGTGCTCGCTCTATAACGATTTCGCAGCACAACGGATTGCCAGTCTCTTCTCAGGGTTTGGATGCAGACCTCTCAGAATCGACGTGGATGATCGCTGACATGGCTGAGGTAACCGTTCTTGCAGTTGGCGGCACCGGCGAATCCCACGTCGGCGACCACGGCGCGCGTGTGCTCGGACTCCTCAGCGCCGTCACCGACAAACTCGACAGTCGATTCGATTCTCGTTGGGTCGCTTATCCTGCGTCGTATGGTCCGGTCGCCGACGGCGGCCTGAGCTTTCGGCACAGCACCGCGATGGGTGTGAAGGCCCTCACCGCCGAAATCGCGCAGACAGACGGCCCCGTGATGCTGATCGGATACTCACAGGGATGCACCGTGATCCGCTCGGCTCTTCCGACGCTGAACGGCGCCAACATCATCGGAGTCGGACTGATCTCCGATCCTCAACAACCGGCCGGCGTGATCGAAGGTTGTGAGGGACACGGAGTTGCCGGCGACGGACCCGAAGTCCAGCCGTGGATTCCGGTCAAGTGGATCGGGCACCCACAGGACATGATCTGTAATGCCAGCGACGACAGCTACATTCGCGACATCGCAGACTTGACGCGCTGGATGTCCTTCTCCCAGGCGCGGGTGTGGGTACGCAAGGTGTGGGAACTCCTTCGTAGCAATGCCTTCCAGAATGCGCAGAAGACTCGTTTCAGCCCCAAGCAGTGGCGTACCGATCTACGACGCATTCGCACCGCGTTCCTCGAAGTGCTCGGCTATCTGCCGACGAAGTTGAACCTGAACCGCTTTCAGCTGAAGAACCCTCGCGGCGGTAGGCACATCAGCTACGCGATCGAACCTCTCGACGCCAGTGGACTGACCGGGTGTGAGCTTCTGGCGTCGTGGATGAAGGTCCAAGCGAGCGGAGTCGAGCAGCGCATTCACGCGGCCTGACCTTTACCGTTAGTTTACCTAACGAACCCCGTTGAGCCATTCGACGCCTCTACGTTCCTTTCATGCAACTGAGCAGAATATTGTCGTGCGCCGCCGTGACCGTCGCACTCCCCCTCGTCGCGCTGGCGACCCCGGCCTCGGCATCGCCAACCGGCAGTCTCGACTGGTCCGGTTCGTTCGGTAGTTCAGCGCCCCAGCCGGTTTCGACGTTCGACGTCCAAGCCCACCGCGGCGGACTCGGCCTGTACACGGAGAGCAGCCTGGCTGCGTTCGCCAATGCCCTCGAAATGGGCGTCAGCACACTGGAACTCGATACCCAGATCACCGAGGACGGAATCGCTGTCGTCACACACGATCGGAAGATCTCGAACAAGAAATGCCTCGACACCGAGCCGGCCACTACCGGCGACCCGGAGTTCCCGTACGTCGGCAAATTCGTCAACACGCTGAGCCTGCAGCAGATCAAGACCATGGACTGCGGCACTCTCCCCCTTGCCGGATACCCTGAGCAGCAGAATGTTCCGGGAGCGAAAATGCAGACGCTCGAAGAAGTGCTCGCCCTGGTGAAGTCGTACAACGCACCCGGAATCAAGCTCAACATCGAGACCAAGGTGGAAGCGGGAGCACCTCACGAGACCGCCCCGCGTGAGCAGTTCGTCTCTGTTGTTCTCGACACGATCCGGGCAGCCGGATTGTTGGACAGCGTCACCATTCAGAGCTTCGACTGGGGCTCACTCATGCTCACCCGTCAACTCGCACCGAATCTCCCCGTTGTTGCGCTCACTAACGGCGACTTTCTCCAGGTAGGCAAGGACGGAGCGTCACCGTGGCTCGGCGGCCTGGACATCGATGATTTCGGTGGCGACGGCATCGCGGCGGTAGCAACCTTCGGTGCCTCCGCCTACTCCCCCGTCCAAGGAACTCCGCAGGGTGGAAAGGTCGGGGATCCCGGTTTCACCCTCTATCCGACAGCCGACATGATCGCGAGCGCACATGCGCGTGGCGTGAAGGTCATCCCGTGGACCGTCGATGATCCCGCCACCATGCACGCCCTCATCGACCTCGGGGTCGACGGAATCATCACCGATTACCCCGACCGTCTCCGCACCGTCCTGACCGAGCGCGGTATGCCGCTACCTGCGCCTGCGGTCAAGAAGTAGCCTCCACCGCGCGCCGAAGCAGGTACCTAAACAGGTACTACGGCCGATGTCCCCGGGGTCCCGTCGGCCGCATCCTGGACAGGTACTTGCTCGGGTGATCGGAGGTGAATTCTGATGATGTCTTTGAAAGATCAGTTGGACAACTGCGAATACCTACTTGCCGACGCGGAAATGGCGGGTGACTGGAATGCTGTTCGGCGATTCAGGGAATACCGACTGAGGCTCGTTCGACAACTCTGCAGGCAAAGGGCTGCCGGTCTCTGCGCCTAGAGGCCCGACCTCAGCCGTATCTGAACTGAGTCCCTCTGGGCGGTTACGATCCGCCGTCGCCCGAGTCACAGTCGGGTGCTCTCACCAATTGAGCTACAGAAGGTATGGACCGCAGCGCTTTTCGACTGCGGTCTTTTGCCTCCCGAACCATACGGACCCGCCAGTCGTCCGCGCTACTGATTTTCGACTCGACGATCTAGGCCGACCACCGCTGCGAGTTCGGTTCCGCGTCCCCGCGGGGACGTCTCCGTAGAGGCCACGCCGAATCACCGCTGACCAGCGGTCGATGGGATGATGACCTGCGTGTCCATGTCCCCACCGCTGCCCGTCAAGAACGGGGTAGGCCCGACGCGCCTACGCATCCCGCCCTCTGGGCCGTGGGCGACAATCGCCGAGTACGTCGTGGCCAAGTTCGACCATCTGGACGCCGAAAACCTGTATCGGCGGTTCGACGACGGCGAGTTCGTGGGAATCGACGGCACCTCGATCCGCCGGAGCACAGAACTCAGCGCGCACCGGTTCGTCTGGTACTACCGCGAGTTACCGGCAGAGGATCCGGTGCCGTTCCACGAGGAGATCCTGCACACCGACGACGACCTCGTCGTCATCGACAAACCACATTTTCTCCCGACCACCCCCAGCGGGCGCTACCTGCGCGAGTCGGCGCTCGTCCGCCTACGGGTCCGCCTCGACAACCCCGATCTGACCCCGATCCATCGGCTCGACCGCGGCACCGCGGGCGTGGTGATGTTCTCGGCTCGCCCCGCGACGCGCGGCGCGTACCAGTCTTTGTTCGAGAAGCGTCAGGTCACGAAGGTCTACGAGGCGGTGTCGGCGCGACCGCCCCGGTGGGGCCAGGATGCATCGGGGTTCGCCGAATCCGACGGTCCCCTCGTCTACCGCAACCACATCGAAGCTCGACGCGGCGAGTTGCGGGTCCTCGTCGACGACAGCCGTGAACCTAACTCCGAGACCATGATCGAGGCGCGAGGGACGGGCGTGAGTGCCTCCGGACGTGCTGTGCTGCACACGGTTCTACGTCCACACTCCGGACGGATGCACCAGTTGCGGGTGCATTTGGCAGCTCTCGGCGCAGGGATCCTGGGCGACCGGCGATACCCCGACCTGCTTCCCGACGCCCCGGACGATCATTCCCTCCCACTCCAATTGCTCGCGAGGGAACTCGAATTCACCGACCCGTTGTCGGGGAGAGCGCGGCGGTTTGTCACACGTCGGACGCTCAGCGAGATGCCAGTGGGGTGAGGACCAGAAGCCGCAGGGCGATTATGCAGCCGCGAGGGTAGTTATCGCTGCGGCTGCACAATCGCCCTGCGGCTGTACGGCGGATTAGACGTTGAAGCGGAACTCCACCACATCGCCGTCGGCCATGACGTATTCCTTGCCCTCCATGCGGACCTTGCCGGCAGCCTTGGCCGCGGCCATGGAACCCGCCTCGATGAGGTCGTCGAAGGACACGATTTCAGCCTTGATGAAGCCACGCTCGAAGTCGGTGTGAATGACGCCCGCAGCCTGGGGCGCGGTGTCACCCTTGTGGATGGTCCAGGCGCGAGCTTCCTTCGGACCAGCCGTCAGGTAGGTCTGCAGCCCGAGGGTGTGGAAGCCGGTGCGCGCGAGGGCGTGCAGGCCGGGCTCGGTCTGACCGATCGAGTCGAGCATTTCCTGGCGATCTTCCTCGTCCAGCTCGAGGAGTTCCTGCTCGACCTTCGCGTCGAGGAACACGGCGTCGGCCGGGGCGACGGAAGCGCGCAATTCCGCAACCTTCGCTGCGTCGGTGAGCACCGACTCGTCGGCGTTGAAGACGTACAGGAAAGGCTTGGTGGTGAGCAGGCTCAGCTCGCGCAGCAACGAGAAGTCGAGCTTGTCCTTGACGCTGAAGAGCGTCGTGCCCTCGTTGAGGAATGCCTGAGCCTTGAGTGCCTCGTCGTGGGCCGGCTTGAGCTCCTTGTTCTTGCGAGCTTCCTTGTCCAGACGCGGGAGAGCCTTCTCGAGAGTCTGCATGTCGGCGATCACGAGCTCGGTCTCGATGACCTCGATGTCCGAGGCCGGGTCGACCTTGCCGTCGACGTGGATGACGTCGTCGTCGGCGAAGACGCGCACTACCTGGCAGATGGCGTCAGCTTCACGGATGTTGGCCAGGAACTTGTTACCCAGGCCTGCGCCCTCGGATGCACCCTTGACGATTCCGGCGATGTCGACGAACGACACGGTCGCGGGGAGGATGCGCTCGGAGCCGAAGATCTCGGCGAGCTTCTGCAGCCGCGGATCGGGCAGCTCGACCAGGCCGACGTTGGGTTCGATGGTCGCGAACGGGTAGTTCGCTGCCAACACGTCGTTGTTGGTCAGTGCATTGAAAAGGGTGGACTTGCCGACGTTGGGCAGTCCGACGATTCCGAGGGTAAGGCTCACGGTCTGTGGATTCTACGGCCTCGCGGCGACGTGACGGGTACTCGCCCCACCGTCACGTCGCGGCAGGTGATCAGTTGTAGGTATACGAATCGACGGACGACACGATCGCAACCAGGAAGATGACGTAGAACGCGATGAACAGCACCCAGCAGATGACGGCTATGAGGAGCGAAATCTGCCCGAGCTTCTTCACCCGCTCGGACGCGTACTGCGCGCCCTGGTGATCGCCCATCGCCCACTTCGGGTAGATGTCGTGCAGGTGGTTGAACGCGGCGAACGCGATAGGCCAGAAGAAGATGATCGACGCGACGGCCCATCCCGCGTTGGACTTCGGCGGACCGTACTGGGGCGCCGCGTACGTGGGAGCGGCGCTGTACTGCTGGGTCGCGCTGTACTGCTGACCGGTCGGATACTGCTGTCCGGCTGAGTACTGCGGGTCGGTCGGGTACTGCTGGCCCGGATACTCCTGGCCTGCTGAATACTCCTGGCCTGCTGAATACTCCTGGCCTGCTGAATATTGCTGCCCGGCTGAATACTGCTGGCCCGACGGATATTGCTGCTCCTTCGGATCCTGCGGGTCGGTCGGATATTGCGGTTCGGTCATCATTCCCCCAAAGAGTCGGATTCGGTTCTCTAACGCAGAACCTAGTGGAGACTTACCGCTGCCGTGTCACAGTGAGCGCCTACGCTCTCGAGGTGACTCGGATGCTGATCGTGCTCTTGATATGGATGGTGGGTCTCGGCTCTGCTGCCCTCGCAATTTTCGTCTCGCCCGGATGGTGGGTGATCGCTGTCGTCACTCTCGCGCTGGCGGCCATGGGCACCTACGACCTCACTCAGAGGTCCCACAGCATCCTCCGTAACTATCCGGTCTTGGGGCACGCGCGATTCCTGCTCGAGAAGATTCGACCGGAGATCCAACAATACTTCGTCGAATCATCCACCGACGGAATGCCATTCGATCGGGAAACGCGAGATCTGGTTTACGAGCGCGCCAAGGGGACACTGGCGGAAGAGCCCTTCGGAACCGAGCGTGACGTCAATGCGATCGGCTATGAGTTCATGACGCATTCGATTCGAGCACGGACTGCCCCCGACACGGTTCCGCGAGTTCGCCTCGGCGGACGCGATTGCACGAAGCCGTACGACATCGCTCTCCTGAACGTCTCCGCGATGAGCTTTGGATCGTTGTCCGCCAACGCAATCGAGGCCCTCAATGCCGGCGCCGCGAAAGGCGGCTTCGCCCACGACACCGGAGAGGGCGCGATCAGTCCGTATCACCGCAAACACGGTGGCGATCTGGTCTGGGAAATCGCCTCGGGATACTTCGGATGCCGAACCGAGGACGGCCGATTCGATCCTGACCGTTTTGCCGAGCGCGCCGGCTCCGATCAAGTGAAAGCAATTTCGGTCAAGCTCTCACAAGGTGCCAAACCCGGCTTGGGTGGCGTGCTTCCCGGAGTCAAGGTCTCCCCCGAAATCGCCGAAACCCGAGGGGTACCCGTCGGCCAGACCGTGATCTCACCACCCTCGCACACCGCGTTCAACTCCCCGGTCGAACTGGTCGATTTCATCGCGACCCTGCGAAAACTGTCGGGAGGCAAGCCGGTCGGGATGAAACTGTGTGTCGGCTCGCGTCGTGAATTCCTCGGCATCTGCAAAGCGATGATCGAGCGCGGCATCACGCCCGACTTCATCATCGTCGACGGTTCCGAAGGCGGCACCGGCGCAGGTCCGGTGGAGTTCGAGGACCACATGGGCATGCCGTTGACCGAGGGCCTGATGCTGGTGCACAACGCCTTGGTGGGAACTGGTCTGCGCCCCCTCGTGAAAGTCGGCGCCTCCGGAAAGGTGGCGAGCGGTTCCGACATCGTCAAACGCATCATCCAGGGCGCAGACTTCACGATGGCGGCTCGCGCAATGATGTTCGCAGTGGGCTGCATTCAGGCCCAGATGTGCCACACCAACCGCTGCCCGGTCGGCGTTGCCACTCAGGATCCGGCACGCACCCGCGCACTCGACATCCCCGACAAGAGCGAGCGCGTCTACCGCTTCCAGAAGGCAACTGTCGCCAGCGCTCAACAGATGATCGCGTCGATGGGCATCGATTCCTTCGACCAACTGCAACCGGGAATGCTCAACCGCCGCGTCGACGGTCTCACCACCCGAACCTATGCCGACCTGTTCGACTGGCTGATGCCGGGAGAACTGCTCGAGTCCCCGCCGCAGAGCTGGCTCACCGATTGGATCGACGCCGACGCTCACCGATTCTGACGCCGGTCGACTCCCGCGCCTCAGATCGCGCGGATTCGCCCTTCTGGTCCTACAGTGACAGATGGTCCGCTGTGACGGCGGCCACACGTGCACTAGTGGACGGAGTTCGACGATGAGCTTGACGACTGCGCCGGAACCAAATGTCGAGTACCTGAAAACCGATCCTGACCTGCCACCTGTCGGTGTCATCGACAAAACACCAATTTCCACGACTGCGCGCGTCGTCTTTCTCGTTCTCGGACTGGTCGGCGCGGGCGCCTGGTACATGATCGCGATTGTCCGCGGTGAACACATCAGTGCCGTGTGGTTCGTGTTGGCCGCAATCTGTACCTATCTGATTGCCTACCGTTTCTATGCCCGGTTGATCGAACGCAAAATCGTCAAACCCCGCGACGACGTCGCCACTCCCGCCGAGATCATGGAGAACGGCGCCGACTACATGCCGACCGATCGTCGGGTGCTGTTCGGTCACCACTTCGCGGCAATCGCCGGTGCCGGTCCACTGGTCGGGCCTGTCTTGGCCGCGCAGATGGGATATCTGCCGGGAACGATCTGGATCATCGTCGGCGTCGTGTTCGCCGGGGCGGTGCAGGACTTCATGGTCCTGTGGATCTCGTCCAAGCGACGCGGGCGCAGCCTCGGTCAGATGGCCCGCGAGGAACTCGGCCTCGTCGGCGGTGTCGCCGCATTGATCGGTGTGTTCGTCATCATGATCATCCTTATCGCGGTGCTGGGCCTCGTCGTCGTCAATGCGCTCGCCGAGTCCCCGTGGGGCGTCTTCTCGATCGCGATGACCATCCCCATCGCCCTGTTCATGGGCGTGTACCTGCGGTATCTACGCCCGGGCAAGGTCTCCGAGGTCTCCCTGATCGGCGTCGTCCTCCTCCTGCTGGCCATCGTCTCCGGTGGTTGGGTTGCCGATACCGGTTGGGGTGCAGACTGGTTCACGCTCTCCAAGGTCACCATCGCGTGGCTGATGATCGCGTACGGATTTGCCGCTTCGGTGCTGCCGGTGTGGCTGCTCCTGGCGCCGCGTGACTATTTGTCGACGTTCATGAAGGTCGGCACCATCGCACTGCTGGCCATCGGAATTCTGGTCGCACGACCCGCGCTGAACATGCCGGCGGTGACGCCGTTCGCCTCCAACGGCGAAGGCCCGGCCTTTGCCGGTTCGCTGTTCCCGTTCCTGTTCATCACCATTGCCTGTGGCGCTCTCTCGGGATTCCACGCGCTGATCGCCTCGGGCACGACACCGAAGCTGCTCGAAAAAGAAAGCCAGACCAAGATGATCGGGTACGGCGGCATGCTGACCGAATCATTTGTCGCGATCATGGCTCTGGTCACCGCCTGCATCCTCGATCAGCACCTGTACTTCGCACTCAACGCTCCCGCGGCGCTGACCGGCGGTACACCCGAAACCGCAGCCGAATACGTCAACAACCTGCCCCTCGGCACCGCACCCATCACACCGGACGTTCTGACCCAGGCAGCCGAGGCCGTCGGCGAAGAATCGATCATCTCGAGAACCGGCGGTGCCCCGACGCTCGCATTCGGCATGTCCGAAGTGCTCAGCGACGTGTTCGGCGGCGACTCGCTGAAATCGTTCTGGTACCACTTCGCGATCATGTTCGAGGCTCTCTTCATCCTCACCACGATCGATGCCGGCACCCGCGTCGCTCGGTTCATGCTCTCCGACTCGCTCGGCAACTTCGGCGGTCCGGCAAAGAAGTTCAAGGACCCGTCGTGGCGCATCGGCGCGTGGCTGTGCTCGCTGATCGTGGTCGCTGCGTGGGGCGCGATTCTGCTCATGGGTGTCACCGATCCGCTCGGCGGCATCAACACCCTCTTCCCGCTCTTCGGCATCGCCAACCAGCTACTCGCCGCGATCGCACTGACGGTGGTCATGACGATCGTCATGAAGAAGGGCCTGTTCAAATGGGCCTGGATTCCCGGCGTGCCGCTGGTCTGGGACCTGGTCGTGACCATGACCGCGTCGTACCAGAAGATCTTCTCCGACAACCCCGCGATCGGTTACTGGGCTCAGCACAACGTGTTCAAGGATGCGAAGGCTGCCGGTGAGACGGCGCACGGTTCCGCGAAGACGCCGGAGGCCATCGATGCCGTCATCCGCAACACCTTCATCCAGGGCACGTTGTCGATCGTCTTCGCGTCACTGGTGATTGTCGTCGTCATCGCCGGGATCATCGTATGCGCCAAGGCAATCCGAGCCGGCGGCTTGCCGACCACCGAGTCCCCGGAAGAACCGTCGAAGATCTTCGGTCCCGCCAGTTTCATTCCGACGCCCGCCGAGAAGGAAATCCAGAAGGAATGGGACGAGCTGATCAAAGCCGGGAAGGTCCGCGCGCCCGGAGCCGCGCACGGAGGTAGGCACTGACCATGACGACGGCGACTATGACGGCAAAACTCACCACAGCGTTCCGCGGAACGCTGTGGTGGGTTCGCTCGGTGATGGGTGATCTCGACTATCAGCGCTACGTCGAGCACACCCGACGCCACCACGCCGACTCACCGGTGATCAGCGAACGAGAGTTCTGGCGACGCCGACACGCAGCAGCCGACGCCAATCCAGGCGCCCGCTGCTGCTGAATCCGGTCAGGGGCAGGTGGCCTTCGCGAGGTCGTAAATGTGGCCAGCCTGCTCGTCGGTGGGCTTGTTGCCGTTGTTCTCGGCCAGGTCGGTGATCGTGGCCTTGACCTTCGCCTCGTCCGTGCCGTTGGCGACCTCGGTGCACGTGGTCGTCAAGATCTCCTCGATGTCTGCGTCGTCGCGGTTCTCCGACAACGGTGCGTACGCCCCACGGAACGTGGCGACGAACAGCGCCGTCTTGCCCTGATCGATGGCGTTGCCGGCTGACTGCTTCGCGGTCTCGAGCGCCTGTTGCCCGCTCGTGACTGCCTCGCTGATCTTGTTCTGTGCGTTGTCCTGATCCTCGGTGCTACACGCGGTGAGCCCGAGAACGACGATTGCTGCTGCCCCGACTGCTGCTGCGATTCTCATGACAGAAATGTTAGTCCGAGCGGCATGCTTCAAAACACAGTATTGCAGCGCAACACACGAGTTATCACAAGCAGTCGTTACGATCAGCTCAGCTAGATCACCGGATTCTCACATCGGCGAGGAGAACCCTGCGCCGACGGAAAGGACGATCAGTGGGCGAGCAAGACAAGGGGACGTCCGCAGGGGTGCGAAAGCGCGACCGCGGCGAGATCATCGGGCAAGGGGGTATGTGGCTCGCGAAGTGGTCGTTGGTGTTGGCGTCGATTTCGCTGGGTGCCTGGATTTTCGGTTGGCTTATCGAAAAGCTGTGGGTCATCGTCCTGCCGGTGGCTCTGGCGATCGTTGTTGCGACAGTCATGTGGCCACCGACGCGCGGCATGATCAAGCGCGGTATGCCACCGGCGGCGGCAGCCGGAATCACCCTGGTGCTCTCGATCGGAATCCTGGCCGGAGTGATCGCAGGCATCGTTCCGTCAGTGGTCAGCCAGGCCCCCGAGCTCGCGAACAAGACCACCGAGGGCATCAACCAGGTTCAGGACTGGCTCCAGGGTCCGCCGTTGAATCTCAAGGACGACCAGATCGACAACGCTGTCCACGCCGTCATCACCAAGGTGCAGGAAAGTGGAACTGCTATCGCTTCAGGCGTTTTCAGCGGTGTGAGCACGGCAAGCTCGTTGTTGGTCACGCTCGGTTTGGTCCTGATTCTCGCGTTCTTCTTCATCAAGGACGGACCGAGGTTCATCCCGTGGCTGCACGCTGTCGGCGGCGGCCGTGCCGGTAGGCACCTCGAAGAGGTCCTCACTCGCATGTGGGACACGCTCGGCGGGTTCATCAGGACTCAAGCGCTGGTGAGCTTGATCGACGCGATCTTCATCGGTGCCGGATTGCTGATCCTCGGCGTCCCGTTGGCACCGGTGCTGGCAATTCTCACGTTCATCGGTGGCTTCATCCCGATCGTCGGTGCGTTTGTCGCCGGCGCCCTGGCCGTCTTGGTTGCCCTGGTGGCCAACGGTCTCACCACCGCCATCATCGTGCTCATCATCATCCTGGCGGTTCAGCAGATCGAAGGAAACGTCCTTCAGCCTGTCCTGCAGAGCAAGTCGATGAAACTCCACGCCGTCATCGTGCTGCTTGCCGTTGCCGCCGGTAGCTCGCTGTACGGCATCGTCGGCGCCTTCCTCGCAGTACCGGTCGCCGCCGTGGCTGCGGTGGTCATCCGGTACATCGGCGAGCAGATCGACGAACGCGCAAGTGACAACGAGCCGATGCCGGCCGGCGACGCCTCGGACGTCCTCGAAGAGCAGGATGACGAAGCCGAGTCAGAGGTAGAGAACGAAAAGGCCTGATCAGCCCGCGATCACCTTCACCGAGGAGCCTGCACGTCCCCGAATGACGTGCAGGCGACTCGGGATTCGCTGCCGCATCTCGTCGACGTGGCTGACGATTCCCACCACGCGTCCACCATCACGGAGCTCGTCCAGCACAGCCATCACCGAGTCCAGGGTGTCCGCGTCGAGCGTTCCGAATCCTTCGTCGATGAACATCGTGTCGAGAACGATTCCACCGGACTCCGCGGCAACTACATCGGCGAGTCCGAGCGCCAAAGACAATGATGCCAAGAACGATTCACCGCCGGAGAGCGTCTTCGCCGAGCGCACGACGCCCGTGAAGTCGTCACGGATGTCGAGTCCCAGACCGCCGCGGCGACCCCGAGTTCCGGCCTCGTCACTGTGGACGAATTCGTATCGTCCCCCGGACATCCGCTGCAGCCGAACCGATGCCGACACGGCAATCTCTTCCAGCCGCGAGGCAAGTACGTAGGCGCGCAGCGACATCTTGCGACTGTTCTGCCCTTTGCCGGCGATCACGTCGGCGAGGGCAGCGAGTTCGTCGTGCAGTTCACGCTCGGGCGCAACCGCCTCGTATGCCTTCTCGAGTTGTCCGCTGAACCGTTCGAGATCCGACACACGGTTCTCGGCCAGGGATGCGGCTGCAACAGCCGAGTTCACAAACTCTGCGCACTGCAGAGCGCGCTGGCGAGGACCGTCGACGTCGACGGTATCGACCTCGCTTACCGCGACGACGTCAGGATCGTCGAGGACGGTCCGAGCGGCCACCTCGAGGTCACGCGCTTTGGCGAGTTCGGTTTCGATCGCCGCGATTCGGGCAGGCGCTCGGACGCCCTCGATCGCAGCGTCAACCGAATCGAATCCGGCAGTGGCCGCCGCATCGGCCAGCTTGGTCGACAATTCTGCCGATCGCACCTGCGCACGGACGGCGTCGTCCCGCGCTTCGGACGCGGACGTGGCAGCGGACGCCAGCCCTTCGAACCGCGAGCGCCGAGCCGCGATGGACGAATCGTCTCCCACCGCAGCAACGATCGCCGCCCGAATCTGCGTGACCGTGGCCGACAGAGCCGAGACGCGCTCGGTCAGTGCCGCCAATTCGGCCGTCAGAGAAGCGGATTCCTGTTGCAGCTCGCCGTCACGCTCGTTGAGTTGCGCGAGCCTTTCGGCCAGCGCTTCTACCTGCCCGGAAGCCCGCGTTGCCTCGTCGACCGAGTTCTGCGCCGCAGCGCGAAGCCTGTCGAGTTCTTCGACATCACCGTCGCCGCCGCGCGCGATCACCCGATCGATGTCACGGTCGACGGTTCCCTGACGGTCGACGACTTTGCTCAGAGCTTTCTCGGCTGCGCGCTCGGCTGCCGACGCGGCCTCGAGATCGGGCTCAGTGACCGTGACGACGTCCGACTGCGCCAACGCCGGGTGTTCACGCGAACCACACACCTGGCATGCATCACCGGGTGCGAGTGAACTCGCCAACTCCGCTGCCATGCCCTCGATACGCTTCTGCACAAGATCGAGCCAGCGCCCACGAGCACCCTGGTGCGCGTCACGTGCATCCAAAACCTGCACACGAATCTTCTCGGCTTGCGCACGCAGAGAAACGATTTCATGTGCCGCTGTCGCAGCATCCGAGGCCTTCGCAAATGCAGCCTCGAGGCCGGGAAGAGTGGCATGCGCGCGTTGCGCTTCGTCCAGTCGTTGGCCGGCCGCGCGCGCCAGCTCTGGCAGTTGATTCCGTTCACGCACAATGGCATCTACGCGCTCGGACAGGGAGTTTCGCCGAACTCCGAGTTTCTCGATCTCGGCTTCTGTCGCATCGGCACTGCGAGCGTCCTCCGCCATCGCGTCCAGCCGAACGATCTCGTCACGCCACGTCCTGATCCGATCTACGACGCGTTGGCGCTCATCGCCGGTGGGCGGCCACACTTCCGGCTCGAAAATGTCCGGCCCGTCGAGTGCGGTGTAGGTCGACATCGCGGTGTTCATCGAATCGAGCGATGCGGCAAGAGCCACGCGGGCAGCTTCTACGTCGCCGGCGATGGTCGCCACCGGCAGTGCGCGCTTGGCAGTCTCGAGTTCGGCGGCGATCGCAGATCGGTGCGCGGCGCCGGTGTTGAATGCCGCGAGTTCAGCGGTCGCACGATTGCGGCGAGCTAGCAGCTCTGCGGTTCGCTGCGCTGCCGTGAGCACCCGATTAGCCTCGGCTGCTGCGTCTTTGGCAGTCACCATCTCGGCGAGACTTGCATCGCGGGTGTCCTGAGCCTCGGCCAGAAGTTTGCGCGACCATTCCAGTGGGTGCGCTTCGGCTCCGACCTCGAGTCCCGCCGCGGTCTCGACCTTGGCAAGCAGCAGCCGCACGGACTGCTCCCTGGCCGCGAGCGCGGTGGCACTCGCCTTCCGTTTGGCGTCGAACCATGCCTCCACGGAAACGAAACGTTTGGTGTCGAACAGGCGCTCGAGCAGCTTGCCTCGCTCGTCACTTTCGGCACGCAGGAATTTGGCGAACTCACCCTGTGGGAGCAGCACAACCTGGAAGAACTGATCAGCGCTCATTCCCATGAGACGGTTGATCTCGTCACCGATGTCAGGGATGCGCGAGAGATTTTCGCCGCGGCCGTCCAACCATGTCAGCGTGGCCTTGGCATTCTCGGTGATCGAACCGGTCCCGCGCTTCTTCGGCCGCGAATACTCCGGACTGCGAACAAGTTTGATTCTGCGACCACTGATGGTCGCCTCCAGTTCCACGCGCGGCACCGAACCGGCGGGCGCGTGATCGGACAGCAATCGCTTGCCCTCGTTGCGCGCACCCGGCACCCGCCCGTACAGGGCAAACGCAACCGCGTCGAGGATCGTGGTCTTACCTGCCCCGGTGTCACCGTGAAGGAGGAACAACCCGTCTGCACCCAAACGGTCGAAGTCGACCTCGACCGTGTCGGCAAATGGCCCGAACGAGCTGACTTCGAGTTTGTGCAGTCTCACGCGGTTTCACCCAGTTCGACCGTGGACTCCTCGGCGCGCGCGGCAGCGCTGAGCGCTTCGGCCATCAACGTGACCTCACGCTCGGACGGGTCACTACGCACTGCAGAGACAAAGCCGCGGGCGATCTCCATGTCGGTTCGACCCCGCACCGCGTCGCGGTACTTGAGATCCGATTGTCCTTCCGGCCTTTGCCATTCGAGATGAACGGCAAAGGGGAAACGGGTCTGGAGCTGCCTCATTGCATCGACGGGACGGACCGGGTCGGTGAGCAATGCGGAGACGTAGCACTGCTCGGAATCGGCATACCTCGACTCGGTGAGAAGCTCCTCGAGCGTTCCAGCCACCTGGCTCAGCCCTCGAATCACCGGGAGATCGAGCCGCTGCACCGATGACAGACCGGTTGCGTCGAGCTCGATCAGGAGCGCAGCCTTGCGGTGGCTGCGTTCACCGAACGAATACGGCAACGGTGAACCCGAGTATCGAACACTCTCCGAGAGCATCTGCGGAGAATGCAGGTGCCCGAGGGCGACGTAGTCGACGCCGTCGAACTCGCCCACTGCGACGGTCTCCACTCCGCCGACCGAAATGGAGCGTTCCGATTCCGAGGCCTCACCGCCCACGACAAAGGCATGAGCGAGCAATACCGATCGAGTCGACGGGTCGACCGCCGTTCGCTCGGCGAGATCTCGCCGAACACGCGACATGGCCGCTCCGAGGATGTCGGAATGAGTACGAGCCCGGGGCACGTCCAACTCGACGCGCGTGATCTCCGGCTCGAGATACGGAATCCCGTAAAACGCGACAGGCCCGAACTGATCGCTCAGCATCACCGGAGTACCGATCTGGCCGACGCGGGTGATCAAGTGCAATCCACCGGCAGCGGCAAAGGATGCCCCGGCCCCGAGCCGCACCGCGGAATCGTGATTACCGGACGTCGCGACGATGACCGCCCCGGCCGCCCGGATTGCCTCGAAGCCTCGATTACACACGGTGACCGCATCAGAACTGGGAATCGAACGGTCGTAGATGTCCCCCGGCACGACCACGACGTCGACGCCGTGTTCGCGGACGGAATCTGCGATGGAACCGAGCACACTCGCCTGATCGGCCAACAGATCGACGCCGTGAAAGGTGCGACCTATGTGCCAATCGGAGGTGTGCAGAATCTTCATGAATCCGACGGTAGAGCAGCCCACCGACACCACCGATCTCCCACGCTGACGGTTTCGACGGTGTGCCCCAACCCACGAGCGTCCGGTGACCCTGCACACAATCCGTCCGGTTCGTTTGACGAAGAACCCGAAACCATCGCGCCATCGCGTCGATAAATGCGCCAGCCACGACCCGCACAAACACGGCCGACAACGCAAGAACCGCTAATGTCGTTATGTGTCTGCAACCCAACGTGCTCGTTCCGGGGTACCGCTGGACAAGCGATCGCTCATCGTGACCGTCCCCGGCCTGCCCTGGTGGGGAGTGATCCTGCTTGCTGCCGGTGTCACCGCCGTCGGCGTACTGATCGATGCCACCGGAGGTGGCGGCGAGCTCACCGCGGTGTTCTCGACGTTCTACTTCCTGGGCTGTCTCTTTGCCGTGGTTGCCGCTTCGAACAAGGCATTGTTCACCGCGATGGCCCAACCGCCCCTGCTGCTCTTCGCCGCGGTGCCGATCGGGCACACGCTCATCGGTAAGGACAACAGCACCGCATTGCGCGACATCGCGATCAACATCGCGTACCCGTTGGTCAACCGCTTTCCGATCATGTTGGCTGCAACCGTGGTCGTGCTGATCATCGGCGGCTTCCGATACTTCCTGCTCAATCAGCGCCCCACCGGGCCCGCGCGCTCGACCCGCTCCCGCCGTTCGGCAACGTCTGCGTCTGCCACTCGTGACGCCTCCTCGGCGTCTGCCACTCGAGACACCTCCTCGGCGTCTGCCACTCGAGACCCCGCGCCCGAGACCGGGCGTCGTCGCCGAGTGACCGACGCACCCGTCTCCGAGCCCCCTCGTCGCCGCGCCCCCGAGGTGGACGAACAGCCCGCTTACCGAAGCACCCCGAGGCGCGAGCCGATCCAGGACGAGCGCCCGCTGCCGCCCCGGAGAAGCCCACTGCCACCCAGGGTCGATCGCACGCATCAACCGCCTACGCGTCGCCCTCAGCCGGACAGCAGACCGACAGCAGACGACGACTACCCGTCGTACGTTCGGCGCCGAGCGCCCGAGCCCACCCCGGCGCCCAGGCGTGAGGAGCGGATGGAGCCCTTCTTCGCTTCGGGTGACGACGTATCGCCGCCGCTGCCCCCTCGCCGCCGCCCGCCGGGAGTCGATCTTCCGGCCTATCCGCCGCCGCGAGTTCGGTACCGCGATCGCGACGAGCCCTGAAATACAGCTGCACCTTGAATCAAAAAATGCGGGGCGCCTTCCATCTGGAAGGTGCCCCGCATTTTTGTCGTTCTACGACGTGCGCGCTGCACGCAATTCACGGGGAAGGGCGAACACCAGAGTCTCGTTGGCTGTGGTGACGGGCTGAACGTCGTTGTAACCGTGCTCGGCAAGAAGTTCGATCACACCGCGCACCAGCACCTCGGGCACCGAAGCACCCGACGTGATGCCGACGGTCTGGACACCCTCGAGCCACGCGAGATCGACCTCACGGGCGTAGTCGACCAGGTACGACGCGGCAGCGCCCGCACCGAGTGCGACCTCGACCAGGCGAACCGAGTTGGACGAGTTCCGCGAACCCACCACGATCACGAGATCGCACTCGGGAGCCATCGCCTTGACCGCGACCTGACGGTTCTGCGTGGCGTAGCAAATGTCGTCGGACGGCGGGTCCTGCAGATTCGGGAAACGCTCACGCAGGCGTGCGACGGTCTGCATCGTCTCGTCGACGCTCAGAGTGGTCTGGGAAAGCCAGATGACCTTCGACTCGTCGCGAACCGTAACCGCGTCGACCGAATCCGGGCCGTCGACGATGGTGACGTGATCGGGAGCCTCACCTGCGGTGCCCTCGACCTCCTCGTGGCCTTCGTGGCCGATGAGCAGGATGTCGTAGTCGTCGCGAGCGAATCGCTTTGCTTCCTGGTGCACCTTCGTGACCAGGGGGCACGTGGCGTCGATCGTGCGCAAGTTCCGCTCGGCGGCCGAGTCGTGGACGGCCGGCGACACACCGTGCGCCGAAAACACGAGCAACGATCCCTCGGGAACCTCGTCGGTTTCGTCGACGAAGATCACGCCCTGATCTTCGAGCGTCTCGACGACGTGGCGATTGTGGACGATCTCCTTGCGCACGTAGATGGGTGCGCCGTGCTTCTCGAGCGCCTTCTCGACGGTCTCGACAGCGCGGTCGACGCCGGCGCAGTAGCCGCGAGGCTCGGCGAGGAGCACGCGCTTGGCGCTGCCCTTGCGGGTGGACGGCGAATCAGCCGAGTGCGCGATACCGAGATTGAGAGGAACAGCCGAAGACATGCGACCAGCCTACTGGCACCTCGAACGTGAGACACTCCGGCAAACATGAACACCTAGTTTCACGCGCCGATCGAGGGGTGCGAAGTGAACGAGTACGGCCGTCACAGGCAAGTCGGCTACCGATTGTCGGTGCTTTGCGGCAAGCTGTGGGAATGATCCGACCACCGTTCGTGGCGCGCGTTGCCGCGGGACTCGCCGTCACCGCGATGGAAGAGGCAAAGAAGTTGCCCACCACCGCCGTCGCCCTGCCGATGACCGCCGTGAGCCAGATGCTGCAGACAAGCATGCGTGTGCAGCAGTCGATCACCTCGTTGGCAATCAAGGGCGATCAGGCATTTGCCCTGATCAACTGGTCTTCCGAAGACGAACAGCCCGAGTGGGCAGTGTTCGACGAGGATTCCGACGCGCCCGCTGACTCGGCGTCTTCCACCGGATCGACCTCGGCTGACACCCCGACCAACGCCGGACGCTTCGCGCTCTACTCGCTCGAGCCGACCGCCCCCATCGAGGAGCCCACGGCCGGCGCCGAGTCCGAATCCACCGCAGTTACGTCGGACAAGCCTGCCGAAGAGCCCGAGATCGTCACCGAACTCGACTACCCCAACCTCACACTCGCACAGCTCCGTGCGCGCATCCGGACGCTCAGCATCGACGAGCTGACCGCTGTCCTGGACTACGAGAATGCGACGCTCGCCCGCGCACCGTTCCAGACCATGCTCGCGAACCGCATCACCACAGCCAAGGCAAAGTGACTTCCGCAACGCCCCCCGCTTCATCGCAGCGTTCGTCCGGCGCCAGTAGCGCTGAGCAGCCGTGGCCGGTCCGCACGGTTTCCGCGAAGGTTGCCGGCTGGATCGATCGGCTCGGCAGTATCTGGGTCGAAGGTCAGATCACCCAGATCAATGCACGCCCCGGCACCCGCACGGCATTTCTCGTACTGCGCGATCCGTCGGCAGACATGTCGCTTTCGATCACGTGCTCACCACAGTTGCTGCACAATTCGCCGGTGCCGTTGACCGAAGGCTCGCGTGTCGTGATGTTCGGCAAGCTCTCGTTCTACACCGGACGAGGAACTGTGTCGTTGCGTGTCACCGAGATTCGCGCCGTGGGGATCGGGGAGCTGCTGGCGCGCATCGAGAGACTGCGCGCTTTGCTCGCCGCCGAGGGCTTGTTCGATCCGAGACTCAAACGGCCGCTTCCGTTTCTGCCCGGCACGATCGGCTTGATCACCGGCCGGGCCAGCGCTGCCGAAAAGGACGTCGTCTCGGTCGCCCATCGTCGTTGGCCCGCAGTGGCCATCGCGGTGCGCAACACTGCCGTGCAGGGCCCGACCGCTGTTCCTCAGATCATCGAAGCGCTCGAGGAACTCGACGCCAATCCGGTAGTCGACGTCATCATCCTCGCTCGCGGCGGCGGTAGCGTCGAAGATCTTCTGCCGTTCTCCGACGAGGCGCTGTGCCGCGCCATCGTGGCCTGTACGACGCCGATCGTCAGTGCCATCGGCCACGAGCCGGACAGTCCGCTCAGTGACCACGTCGCCGACCTGCGCGCAGCCACGCCCACTGACGCGGCCAAACGCGTCGTACCTGACGCGGTTGCGGAAGCTGCCCTGGTTTCGGATCTGCGTGACCGCAGCGCTGCGGCACTGCGCAGCTGGGTCAAGCGTGAGTCTCATCTGATCGAGCAGTTGCGTACTCGACCGGTCATGGCCTCACCGCTGTTGGCGGTGGATCGCCGCGCCGAAGAGGTCGAAAGGCTCCAAGCCGCGGGACGACGCGACGTAACTCGGCTGATCGACTCGGAGTCCCGAACTATCGAGCATCTGCGTGCCCGGCTCACCACTCTGGGCCCTGCCGCGACGTTGGCCCGCGGGTACGCCGTCGTGCAACGTGTTGTCCCCGACGGTGATCCGGAGGTTCTGCGCTCGGTCGAGGATGCACCACCCGGAACCCAGATTCGCGTTCGACTTGCAGACGGCGCCGTTCGCGCCGCAGTGATGGGAAGAGAAAAATGAGCAACGCCACCGACACCGACACCGACATCAACGAACTCGGCTACGAAGCCGCCCGCGACGAACTGGTGAGCGTCGTGAAGATTCTCGAACAGGGTGGCCTGGACCTCGACGCATCTCTCTCGCTGTGGGAGCGCGGCGAGGCGTTGGCCAAGCGCTGTGAGGAGCATTTGGCCGGCGCCAGGGCCCGCGTCGAAAAGGCTCTGGCCGAAGCGGACGAGTAAGGCCCGCTCCGACCGCAAAACCCTAAGGGGTGATCGGCTGCGCCGCGCCGACCTTCTCGGCAAGAGTTCGGAACTCTTCCGGCGTCGCCGCGCCCGTCAGCAACAGGCGAACATCTCCGACGTCCGTGACCCAGATCGACTCGACGCCTTCGCCGCCGAAGACATTCCACGTATCGGCACCGACGGTTTCGACTCCGGTCGCGAATCGCTGTCCACCGGCAACGTGTGACACCAACGGGAATTCCTCGGCGTTGCTCTGCGTCAGCTGAATGTAGCGACCGCTGGTCGTGATGAATCCCACAGTGCTCGAATCACCGCCGCCATCGCCGGAAATGATCTTGCGACTGCCGGAGTTCGGGGTCCACCCGTCCGGAACACCGGGATTACGGATGGGAAATCCGAGTTCCTTCGCGTCGTAGTTCAGAGCTGCGTCCACGTCGACGCTCGGGATCGGCCCCTGCGTCGGGCCTCCAGGACTGAACGTGCACTGGCTGGCGATGCCCGCAATGATGATGCAGAACAGCACCAACGGTACGAGAGACCAGACCATGTCTTTGTTGTCTTCGAGAATGCGGGGTTTCTTCGATGCCACACCCCCAGTATCCAGGTACTCCGCTCTGGATACGATTCCCGGTCCCCCTCCAGCGCGACAAAACGTCCGTGCAGCGACCCGACAGCGCACGTAGCCGCTCCCATCTGGGACAATGACGCCTGAAGAAACCACTGCGTCGACACACCCCGTCGACCGCGACCGCGCCAGGAGGCACCGCACATGACG
This sequence comes from Rhodococcus sp. NPDC055024, assembly GCF_053608585.1. Taxonomy (NCBI): domain Bacteria; kingdom Bacillati; phylum Actinomycetota; class Actinomycetes; order Mycobacteriales; family Nocardiaceae; genus Rhodococcus; species Rhodococcus sp. NPDC055024. The sequence continues at coordinate 31,721 of NZ_JBSGVT010000018.1, read as the reverse complement.
GCCAGCAGCACTCATCGTGAGACCCCGGACCGTAACCTCGCACTCGAACTGGTCCGAGTCACCGAAGCCGGTGCTATGGCTGCCGGCCGCTGGGTAGGCCGCGGCGACAAGGAAGGCGGCGACGGAGCAGCCGTCGACGCAATGCGTCAGCTCGTCTCCTCCGTCTCGATGCGCGGCATCGTTGTCATCGGCGAAGGCGAGAAGGACGAAGCGCCGATGCTGTTCAACGGCGAAGAGGTCGGAAACGGCGACGGTCCCGACTGTGACTTCGCCGTCGACCCGGTCGACGGCACCACGTTGATGTCCAAGGGCATGCCCAACGCCATCTCCGTTCTGGCTGTTGCCGAGCGCGGCGCGATGTTCGATCCCTCGGCCGTGTTCTACATGGAGAAGATCGCCGTCGGACCGGATGCTGCAGATGTCATCGACATCAGCGCGCCGATCGCCGAGAACATCAAGCGCGTCGCCAAGGTCAAGAAGGCGTCGGTTTCCGACATCACCATTTGCATCCTGGACCGCCCGCGTCACAACCAGCTGATCCAGGACGTGCGCGACACCGGTGCTCGTATCCGGCTGATCTCCGACGGTGACGTTGCCGGCGCTATCGCCGCAGCGCGTCCGGAGTCCGGCACCGACATGCTCGTGGGTATCGGCGGAACGCCCGAGGGCATCATCGCCGCAGCAGCCATGCGCTGCATGGGCGGATCGCTGCAGGGCAAGCTTGCGCCCACCGACGACGAAGAGCGTCAGAAGGCCATCGACGCCGGTCACGATCTCGATCGGATCCTGTCCACCGAAGATCTCGTCTCGGGCGAGAACGTCTTCTTCTGCGCCACCGGTGTCACCGACGGTGACCTCCTGCGCGGCGTCCGCTACTACGGCGGCGGCGCCAGCACGCAGTCCATCGTGATGCGCAGCAAGTCCGGCACCGTTCGCATGATCGACGCGTACCACCGTCTCGAGAAGCTCCGTGAGTACAGCTCGGTCGACTTCGACGGCGAAGAGGGCGCGGTTCCCCCGACGTTCTGATGGCCTCCGCCCCGTGAGTGGTTAAGGAGTCCCTGCACTCCTTAACCACTCACGGGGGACGTAGTCACCTACCCGCTCTCCAAAAGTGGCAATGTGGAGCCATGACGGAGAGCAACGATCAACAGTTCCGAATCGAACACGACACCATGGGCGAAGTTCGGGTGCCCATCGACGCACTGTGGCGAGCACAGACCCAGCGGGCGGTCGAGAACTTCCCGATCAGCGGGCGCCCCCTCGAGCGCACCCAGATCCGCGCAATGGGCTTGCTGAAAGCAGCGTGCGCGCAGGTCAACAAAGACCTCGGACTGCTCGACGCGGACAAGGCCGACGCAATCATCGCCGCCGCGAACGAGATCGCCGAAGGCAAGCACGACGATCAGTTCCCCATCGACGTCTTCCAGACCGGCTCGGGAACCAGTTCGAACATGAACGCCAACGAGGTCATCGCGTCCATCGCGAAAGCCGCCGGCGTGGACGTCCATCCCAACGACCACGTCAACATGTCGCAGTCCTCGAACGACACGTTCCCCACAGCCACGCACGTCGCCGCCACCGAAGCGGCGGTCACCGATCTGGTTCCGGCACTGGAACATCTGCATGCTGCGCTTGCCGCCAAGGCGACCGAGTGGAAGACCGTCGTCAAGTCCGGACGCACCCACCTGATGGACGCTGTGCCGGTCACGCTCGGTCAGGAGTTCGGCGGCTACGCGCGTCAGATCGAGGCCGGCATCGAGCGCGTCAACGCAACACTCCCCCGCCTCGGCGAGCTGCCGATCGGCGGAACGGCAGTCGGTACCGGTCTCAATGCTCCGGACGGATTCGGCCCCAAAGTTGTTGCCGAGCTGGTCAAGTCGACAGGTGTCGACGCGCTGACTCCGGCGAAGAACAGTTTCGAAGCGCAAGCTGCGCGCGACGGACTGGTCGAGGCGTCGGGCGCGCTGCGCACCATCGCCGTCTCGCTGACGAAGATTGCCAACGACATTCGGTGGATGGGATCGGGTCCGCTGACCGGGCTCGGCGAGATCGCACTACCCGACCTGCAGCCGGGTAGCTCGATCATGCCCGGCAAGGTGAACCCTGTCCTGCCGGAGGCAACCACACAGGTTGCGGCTCAGGTGATCGGAAACGACGCCGCCATCGCATGGGGCGGCGCTGCCGGAGCTTTCGAACTCAACGTCTACATCCCGGTCATGGCCCGCAACTTGCTGGAGTCGTTCACCTTGCTGGCCAACGTCTCTCGACTGTTCGCGGACAAGTGCGTGAGCGGATTGGTCGCGCACGAGGATCACCTCAAGACACTCGCCGAATCGTCGCCGTCGATCGTGACGCCGCTCAACTCGGCGATCGGTTACGAGGAAGCCGCAGCAGTGGCGAAGCAGGCACTCAAGGAGAAGAAGACGATCCGGCAGGTCGTCATCGAGCGCGGACTCGTGCCGGACAAGCTGAGCGAGGAAGAACTCGACAAGCGTCTCGACGTTCTGGCGATGGCGAAGGTCAAGGACTGAAAATGGTCCCACGGGTGGCGGTTTCCGAAGTGGAAACCGCCACTCTTTTGCTCTACACCGTGGTGGTTGCCCGCCACTCGTCGGTACGCTCAGGGCTCGCCTCGGCCAACGCCTTCAGCGTCGCTTCACGATCGAAGTCCTTGCCGTACACCGGGGTTCCCGGCTGCTGGCGCCAGGAGTCCTCGATCGTTCCGGCATCGACGGGATCGAAGCCCAACTGATTGATCAGATCGAACACGGCCTGCTTGTTCACGTCGTCGTCGCCGGCGATGGGTAGCGCAATGCGCCCCTCAGCACCTTCGGGAAGTCCCTTCTCGAGGAGATGCTTCCACCAGATTCCGTTGAATGCCTTGAACACCGGCACACCCAGGTGCTCCTGCACCCATGCGCTTTCGGTCTGCCCGCCCTCGATGGCGGAGATCAAGCCGTCACGCTGTTGCGGGTAGTAGTTGTTGGTCTCGATAACCGGGGCACCGGCGACTGCGCCGCTGAGGATCCCCGCCGGTAGATCGACCACGTTTTTCTGAGGAATGCTCACGATGACCAGTTCGGCACCCTCGGCGGCTTCGGTGCTGCGGACCGCCTTCGCGCCCGTCTCGGCTTCCAACTCGGCAAGTGTGTCCGGTGTGCGCGAGTTCGAGACGCGTACGTCGTGTCCGAGCGCAGCGAGCCTGCGTGTGAGCGTGCCACCGATCTGACCGGCTCCGATGATTCCGATACGCATGATCCTGCTCCTTCGTCGTGTGCAGGGGTGATTGCACCACCGCTGCATTCGTCAACGACGACAACGCACCGGGTCATTCCGTACCGACCATTTCAACTCCCGTTGATTCAATCTGTTGACGGGTCGGTCGAGAGCCTGATCCGAACGCTCACCGGATCGGTCTGCAACCCGCGGAATGCAGACGCAGTCAGTGCTGATCTGACCTTCCCCGATGCGAATGTCTTCACCCGCGCCGGCACGTCGTCGTCCGGCATGATCTGAGCCTGACCGTCCACCCACTCGCCGCGACGACGGATCCGAACCTCCGGCGTCGCAGAGATGTTGGCTCCCCACCCCGTGCCGATGCCGTGCTGCGCGATGACCCACGCCTCGTCGCCGTCGTAGGTGATCGCGACGGGTACTCGGCGGGTCAGACCGGTTCGGCGTCCGACCGTCTCGATCTCGGTCATCAACGAAGGCATCAGACCGATCCGGTTCAATCCGGTGACCAGCGGATTGGCGAAGTACTTCCCGACTGCGACTTCGATTCTTCTTTTTCGTGCAACGGACGTCGGAACCGGCATGTCGTTTTCCTCTCCTCCGGAGCTGGCACTCCCTGCAGCAGCTCTATACCGCACGATATAACCACTGATCGCAGAGTTTTGCCAGCAACTATCTCCGTCAATGCACGCTACCTGCATACAACACTTGACTGTGTCTACCGGTTACATCTAGTCTCAGATTCGTTCCTATACCGATCGACATACTGGGAGGCAGAGATGAACGCACCTCGAGACGCCTCGTTGCCATGACCGGCCCGCAGACGCGCTGTCCGATTGCCGCCGCGCGTCGCAAGTGGGGCGTACCGAAGGAATCAGTGACACCGAATCAATCGAGCAGCACCGCGATTGCATACGATGGCGGAATGGCCGACTCCGATTCCCGCACTCTGATGCTGGTCGGCGCCATCAACGCCTTCCGCGAACACGGGATCGCCACAACCTCGCTCACCGAGATCGTCGAACGATCCGGCGCACCCCGCGGGTCGGTGTACCACTACTTCCCCGAAGGCAAAGGGCAGTTGGCCGGCGAAGCCGTCGCGTACTTCGGCCGCGGCGTGAGCGCTGCCATCAGTTCGATGATCGCGCAGTCTTCCCCACCCGAGATCATCGACGCGGTTGTCACCATTTTCCGAAACAGCTTGGTAGAGAGCGATTTCACCTCCTCCTGTCCTGTCGCAGCCGCGGCGGTGGAGGGCGCGTCGACGCCGGCGGCGCTGACGGCTGCGGGCGAATCCTTCACCTCGTGGGAATCGCTTCTCACATCGTTCTTCTGGCAGCAGGGACAGCCGTCCGAGACTGCAGCACAGTGGGCAACCGTCGTCATCGCGTCGATCGAAGGCGCAACCCTGATGGCAAAAGCTCAACACACCACGGCGCCTCTCGATCGCATCGGCGCTCACCTCAAGGCCCTGGTCTCAGCCCCGAGCTGACGAACCCTACTTCCAACCGCTGCTGCCGTTCGCGCAGGAGCAGAGATGGCGTACAAACATGTCTCACACACTTGCACCGGCGCCCTCGGCGCCCATGATGACAAAATCCCGTCGCTTCACTGCGCTGATCTTCATCTGCCTTGCCGAACTCCTTGTCGTGCTGGACAACACGGTGGTCAACGTGGCGCTGCCGACGATGAGCGTCGACCTGTTCGCCAGCGTGAGCGACCTGCAATGGATCGTCGACGCGTATACGTTGACCTTCGCCGGGTTCCTCCTGACATTCGGCCACCTGGGTGACCGCTTCGGACGCCGCCGAGTGATGATCATCGGCCTGATCGGCGTCGGTGCGATGTCGCTCGTCGGCGCTTTGGCTTCCAACCTCGAACAGGTAATCATGGCGCGAGCTGCCATGGGTGTCTTTGCCGCAGCGGTCTTTCCGGCTACTTTGGCCATGATCACGAACATCTTCACCGACGCCAGAGAACGAGCCATCGCCATCGCTGCCTGGACCGCAATGGCCGGCTTTGCGATTGCCATCGGTCCGACGGCAGGCGGTTGGCTGCTCGAGCACTTCTCCTGGCACTCGGTGTTCTGGATGAACGTTCCGGCCGCTTTGTTGGTCATCGTCGGCGTGCTGCTGGTTGTTCCGGAGTCGAAGGCGTTCCACGTCGGCCGATTTGACTTCGTCGGAACAATTCTTTCGCTCCTCGGCATCGTCGTTCTGGTGTGGACCATCATCGACGCACCGCACCGCGGATGGGTGTCGATGTTCAGCATCACGGGATACCTTTCTGCGACAGTGCTGTTGGCCGCATTCGTCTTCTGGGAACTACGCACCGATGCGCCGATCCTGAACATGAATCTCTTCCGGATCCGACGTTTCTCGTTCCCCGCCTTGGCCATTGCGGTCAGCTACTTCAGCATGTTCGGATTCTTGTTCTTGATCACGCAGTACTTCCAGGGTGTTCGGGAGTACTCGCCGCTCGAATTCGGCATCCACTCTTTGCCTTTCGCCGCCGCCGTTGCCGTGGGCGCCCCGGTCGCCACCTTGGCGGCACAGAAACTCGGCACAACCGCAGTGATGGTGTTCGGCCTCCTCGTCCTCAGCGGCGGCATGTTCCTCGCGGGCCAGACGACCGTCAACACCCCCTATCTCGGACCCGTCGTGATCTCGATGGTGCTCATGGGTCTCGGCCTCGCGATTGTCCAGGGCCCGGCGACCGACTCCATCATGTCCTCGGTCCCCCTCGACGAAGCGGGCGCAGGATCGGCAGTCAACGACACGACGCGTGAACTCGGCGGGACACTGGGCGTCGCCGTCATCGGCTCGATCGTCGCGTCGTACTACACATCCAAGGTGGCCCCGATCGTCGACGCCATCCCTGACGCCGTGATGTCCGCCCAGGAAAAGGGCTTCGCTCGCGAGTCGGTGCTCAGCGTCATCGAGATCCGCTCCCGCGACATCAGCCCGCTCTTCGAGCAACAGAAGGAAAGTCTGATCCTCACGATGAAGACCGCGTGCCTGGAAGGCTTCGCCATCGCGTCGTACTTCACGGTCGGAGCAGCACTGATCACCGCTTTGCTGGTCGCGGTGTTGCTCCCCTGGAAACCCGTCACAGAAGGTTCGATCCTCAGCAGCCTGACAACAAAGGCTCCGAAGTAGACATACGGTTTTCCGATTTGTCCCACTATCAGCCGACGATTCCCGATACTGGATTGACCGAGTGGTACCGACGACGCCCCGTTAGGGAGAATCTCGTGTCCATCACCAGTAGAAACAGCTCTCGTCTGTCGGCTGCGACGGTTCCGGTCGTACTGACAATCGCACTGCTCGCCGGGTGCTCGTCCGATTCCGACACGACCTCGGCGCCCGGACCGGTCGTCAGCGACGCCAGCCCTGGCCTCGATGCCGGGGTACCGATCCCGGACGGACAGATTGACGACGCCGTCGGAAAGCTCGACGGCCTCGCGAACGATCTCATGGAGAGTTCCGGTGTTCCCGGTATGGCGGTGGCCGTAGTACATGGCGGCAAGACTGTGTACGCAAAGGGATTCGGGGTTCGTGAGTTGGGGAAGAGCGCCACCGTCGATGCCGACACCGTGTTCCAACTGGCGTCGGTGTCGAAATCGGTGGGGGCCACGGTGGTCGCCCACGAGGTCGGAATCGGGACCGTCGACTGGGACACTCCGGTGATCTCGAAACTGCCGGGCTTCGCGCTTGCCGACCCGTGGGTGACCGACCACCTCACGATCTCCGATCTCTACACACATCGGTCTGGACTACCGGACCACGCCGGCGACGGACTCGAGGACCTGGGCTACGACCGGGCCCAGGTGCTCGAGAAGCTTCGCCAACTACCGCTCAATCCGTTCCGAATCACTTACGAGTACACGAACTTCGGCGTCACTGCCGGCGCGGAGGCCGTTGCTGCTGCGGCAGGCACCGATTGGGAGACGCTGTCACAGAACACGATCTACGGTCCGCTCGGGATGACGTCGACGTCTTCACGGTTCTCCGATTACCAGGCCCGAGAAAATCGAACAGTCGGCCACATCCTCGAGGACGGGAAGTACTCGGTAGGACCGGTCCGGGACGCTGACGCTCAATCCCCCGCCGGCGGTGTCAGCTCCTCGGTGAACGACATGGCCAAGTGGTTGGACATGGTGCTGGCCGGCGGTCGGTATCAGGGGCAGCAGGTCGTTGAGACGGATGCGCTCGTGCCCGCGGTCAACCCGGAGATCGTCTCGCGGCACGCGCAGGAAATCGGTGAGCGCTCCGGCTTCTACGGCTACGGGTTCAACGTTTCCGACAGCGCCGCCGGCCGCGTCACAGCCAGTCACTCCGGAGCCTTCCTGCTCGGGGCCGGGACGAATTTCGTGACGATTCCTTCCGCTGACGTCGGCATCGTCGTTCTCACCAACGGCACTCCCACCGGTGTCGCGGAGACCCTGACCGCCGAGTTCGCCGATCTGGTGCAGTTCGGAAAGATCACTCGTGAGTGGCGCCCACTGTACGAAGCGTCGTTTACCTCGCAGACCGATCCTGAGGGCGAACTCGCGGGGAAGACACCACCGTCCTCCCCTGCTCCAGCCCCGCCGACAAACCAAGTGACCGGCGACTACGGCAACGCGTACTGGGGTCCCGCGCTCGTGACGCAGCAGAACGGTGCGCTGACCTTGACCATGGGACCCGCGGCCGTGACATACCCGCTGACCCACTGGGACGGAAACACCTTCACGTTCCCCCTCAGCGGCGAGAACGCACCGGCCGGGACGGTCTCGAAGGCCATCTTCGACGGAAACTCGCTAACCTTGGAGTACTTCGATCATGATCACCTCGGTACCTTCATCCGGGAAACACCGCCCGAATAAATCAGCCAAGGACACCCCATGAGTAGTTCGACAGCCACGGTGAACGCAATGTTCGCGGCCCTCACCGATTTCGACGTGGACACCGCAGCCGAATTGATGACAGACGACATCGTCTGGCAGAACGTCTCGCTCCCCACACTGCGAGGCAAGAAGACCGTCGTGCGAGCGCTCCGTCTGGTCACCAAGCCTTCACTGAAATTCGAGGCGGAGATGCACCATATCGTCGGCGACGAGTCCACGGTGCTCACCGAACGCACCGACATCCTGACCGTCGGGCCGCTGCGCATCGAATTCTGGGTGTGCGGAACCTTCGAACTGCGCGACGGCAAGATCTCCGTCTGGCGAGACTATTTCAGTCTGCGAGACGTCGCGTGGGGTGTGGTGACCGCGGTCGGCCGCGCAGTAGTCGGGAACGGGTCACGAAGTAGGCTTGCTCCGGCCTAAAAAATCTGCCGAAAGCGAGCGAACCTTCCATGCCCGAGAACACCACGCCTGACTCCTTCGATGCCGGCTTGGCTGTGCGAACCGAAGTCATGGGCGCCGATTTTGTCGACGCTGCCTTCGAGCGCACCCGCGGCACCGACAGCGAAGAACTGCAGAACTTCGTCACAGCCAACGTCTGGGGTTCGGTGTGGACGCGCCCGCGGCTGGACCGTCGCAGTCGCAGTCTGATCAATCTGGGGATGCTGATCGCGCTGCGCGCCGAGAACGAACTCAAAGGCCACGTACGCGGGGCACTACGAAACGGCTTGACGCGCACCGAGATCGTCGAAACCGTGATCCACGCGAGCGCGTACTGCGGCGCACCGGCCGGGCTCGCAGCGATGCGTGTGGTGCAAGAGGTTCTCGACATCGAACTGGGACCGCTGCACGACTGAACGACTACAAACCTGAACTCCCCGTGCAGACCGAAGTCCGCACGGGGAGATTACTTCTCAGGAAGTAGGGCCGAACTCCTCGAGCATCTCGGTCACCAACTCGGCGATCGGCGAACGCTCACTGCGAGTGAGTGTGATGTGCGCAAAAAGCGGGTGCCCCTTGAGCTTTTCGATGACGGCCGCAACTCCGTCGTGCCTGCCTACTCGCAGATTGTCACGCTGCGCGACGTCGTGCGTGAGAACCACTCGCGACCCGGTTCCCAGACGAGAAAGCACTGTCAGCAGAACATTTCGTTCGAGGGACTGCGCTTCGTCGACGATCACGAACGAATCGTGTAGCGACCGACCGCGAATGTGCGTCAGCGGCAACACTTCCAGCATTCCGCGGGCGAGAACCTCCTCGAGGACCTCGGGCGAGGCCAACCCGTCGAGAGTGTCGAAGACGGCCTGAGCCCACGGGCCCATCTTCTCGGCCTCACTACCGGGAAGGTAGCCGAGTTCTTGTCCGCCAACGGCATACAGCGGACGGAAGACGACAACCTTCCGCTGAGTGCGGCGCTCGAGAACGGCTTCCAAACCTGCCGTCAGAGCCAAGGCCGACTTACCGGTGCCTGCCTTACCTCCGAGAGAGATGATGCCGATACTCTCGTCCATGAGGAGATCGAGCGCAATGCGCTGCTCGGCGGAGCGGCCGTGCAATCCGAACGCCTCGCGCTCACCGCGCACCAACTGGATGCGCTTGTCCGGAGTCACCCGTCCGAGCGCGCTCGACGAACCACCCAACAGGCGAAGACCCGTGTGACACGGCAGATCTCGCGCCTCGTCGAGGTCCAGGAACCCCTCGTTGAACAGTTCGTCGATGTCCGTCGAGGCGACGTCCAGTTCGGTCATGCCCGTCCATCCGGAGGGCACGACGTCGTGAGCGTGATACTCGTCGGCGGGTAGCCCCACCGCGCCTGCCTTCACACGAAGCGGGATGTCCTTGCTGACCAGGACTACGTCCTTGCCCTCTGCCGCAAGGTTCAAGGCGCACGCCAGAATCCTCGAATCGTTACTGTCCGTGCGGAATCCGACGGGCAAGACCGCAGGGTCGGTGTGATTGAGTTCGACCTGCAGTGTCCCGTTCTCGGTGCCGATCGGCACCGGACGGTCCAGTCGGCTGTATTCGATCCGGAGATCGTCGAGCATGCGGAGCGATTCTCGGGCGAACCATCCCAGTTCGTGGTGGTGTCGTTTGCCTTCCAGTTCGCTGATCACGACCAGTGGCAGTACCACGTGGTGTTCGGCGAATCGAGTGACAGCCCATGGATCGGACAGTAGTACCGAGGTATCCAAGACGTACGTGCGAAGTGCATCTCCCGAATGATTCCCGGCTGATAGATCAGCCCGGGCCGAGTGGGCAGAGACGGAGCGTGATGCAGTCACGTTGGGCTCCTAGGTCTGCGCGGCACCCGCGCAAACTCAGCTCGCTGGGCCGGACGGCTCTGGTGTCAGGTGACGCAGTGTCAGCTGAAACAAGGGCCGGGCGCCGGCCCTCTCGTACTGAGTGTTTCAGTCACGATCAGAACCTCCCGCACAAGTAACTTCTGGTTACTCGTTACTGCCGACGGTACTGCGGATCGGACACTCGCGCCACGGAACGAGCCGCACATCTGGTGAACGCCAGGTAACAAAATGCCACACGTGTGATTCGGAGTCACTCAGGACTCGATCAGACCCCACTTGGCGGCGCGCACCGCTGCCTGAACCCGCGAATTTGTTCCGGTCTTGACGAAGATGTTCTCGAGATGGGTGGCGACAGTGCGTCGGCTGACGAACAGCTCTTCGGCGATCTCGACATTGCCCGCGCCCTTGGCCACCAATTGCAGAACCTGAATCTCCCGTGGGCTCAGGTGGACGCGATCGAGCGCCACCTGGTCCCCCACTACGCGAGAGCAGGCCGCGCTGGACGCCGCCACCACCTCTCGCACGCGATCGACGACGCCGGAATCCGCGAAGCTCATGTGCAGCAATCCGGTCACCTCACGGCCGGAAAACCCCAACGCGACCGACGCACCCTCGGCGTACCCGGACGGCCGTAGAACATCGGTGACCATCTCGACCTGCTCGAACCGTGGCACGTCCTGCCAGAACACCGGCACACCCGATGCCTCGCGAATGATGCCGAAGAGATTTCGATCGGCCACGAAGTCGTCGAGCAGGAACTCGAGCACCCTGGCGTTGTATCCGGAACTCGCCAGAGCCCGATGCCGCCCGGTCGACGGGTCTCGGTAGGTGACCGCGGCAGCCGAGTACTCGAGTCCACGCACGCGAAGTTCTTCGGCGCACAGACCGAGAATGCCGTACGCCCCCGCCGCCGGCGATCGCGGCGCGAACATGTCAGGTCCAGCGCCGCGATCAGGCAGTACAGACGTCATTGCACCAATCTAGTCAATTGTGTGAGCTAGGCCACCACCAGCGAATCGGCAGGCTTCTTGTCGGCCCACGGACGAGCTGCCTCGAAGTTCGCAGCCGTCCGTAGGACCAGTGCATCCTGACGGTGGCGTGCGGCGATCTGCAGCCCCACCGGTCGGCCGTCGGCGGTGAATCCGGCAGGCACGGTGATCGCCGGGTTGTTGAGCATGTTGTACGGGTAAGTGAAGAGCCAATCGAGCAACTGCTCACGCAGCGACGCACCTTCGAGCCACGACGGTGCGAACTGGCTGAGCGGGAACGTGGCCGACGCCAAGGTCGGCGAGACCAGTACGTCGTAGTCGTTCATGAACGTGGTCCACGTGTCCCACATGACGCCGCGGAATGCATCGGCCCGCCCGACGTCGACACCGGTGAGCCGCTCGGCCTCGTGCATGATCTCGATGAGATTGTCGTCGACCTCACCTCGTAGGTTCTCCCAGTCGAGCAGGTCGTACTCCGAAGCGAAACCGGGAACCCAGATGCCGTTCCACATCGATTCCGACGGATTTCCCCACTCCGGCGTTGCCTCGGTGATCTGGGCACCCAGTTCCTCGAATGCCGACAACGCGTCGTGGCACACGGCCAGTACTTCCGGATCAACATGTCCGAGGCCGAGATTCGTCGACCACGCAACACGAAGTCCCTTCACGTCACCCTTCGCCGCTTCGACGTACGAGGTCTCGGCACGCTCGATCGAGAGCGGATCCGCATTGTGCGGCCCGGCCATGACGTCGAGCATGAGCGCGTTGTCGGCAACCGTCCTGGTGATCGGACCGTGGTACGCCCAGTTGTAGAACCGGCCGGCCAGGATGGTCTGCGGGATGACACCGGTGGTCGGCTTGAGCCCGACAACCCCGCAGAGAGCCGAGGGGATTCGCACCGATCCGGCGCCGTCACTGCCCTCGGCGAGTGGCCCGAGGCCGGCAGCCACAGCAGCCGACGCACCGCCACTGGACCCGCCCGCGCTGTTGCCGAGCTTCCACGGGTTGTGCGTCGGCCCGTACAGGTGGTTGTCCGTGCCACCGTAGTAGCCGCTTTCGGGAGTGTTCGTCTTTCCCAGGAACAGTCCGCCCGCGCCGCGCAGCCTGTCCACGACGACGGCATTTCCCGTCGCGATGTTGTCGGCCATCGGCTTCATCCCGAACGTGGTCGGCAGCCCGTCCACTGCCGTCAGATCCTTGATCGTGAACGGAACACCGTGCAGCGGGCCGAGCTTCTCGCCCGATTCCTGCTGCCGTGAGAGTTCGGCCGCGTCGCGCGTGACCTGCTCGCGATCGAACTGCACTATCGCGTTGATCGACGGGTTGACGGCGTCGACGCGCTGGATCATCGCTTCGGCAATCTCGTTGGGCGAGAGACTGTTCGACGCGACCTCCGCCGCCATCTCGGTAGCGGAGAGCCAATGCAGATTCTGTTCGGTCATGGGATTTCCTTCGCCGGAGGGGTGATGTTCTCAGGCTAGGAAGCGCCGAACCCCGCCACCATCGGTCATGTGACCGATGCCACAAGTCCGTGAACCACGACCCGCAAATACCAGCGGCCCGGCCCCTCGAAAGGGGCCGGGCCGTCGGTGAAGAAATTCCTAGACGTTCTTGCTGAGCAGGCCCCAGTTCTCGAGACCGTCGTACAGCGGAAGGTCGAGGGCGAGCTTGGCGACGCGCGCACGCAGCGCCGGCAGATCCGCGTTGCCGGCCAGTGCGGTACCGATGATGTCGGCGACCTCGGTGAACTCGGCATCGCCGAATCCGCGGGTGGCCAACGCTGCAGTACCGATACGCAGACCGGAGGTGGTCATCGGCGGGCGGGGATCGAACGGAACAGCGTTGCGGTTGACCGTGATGCCGATTTCGTGCAGAAGGTCCTCACCCTGCTGGCCGTCGAGCTGCGAGTTACGCAGGTCCACAAGAACGAGGTGCACGTCGGTGCCACCGGTCAGGACGCTGATGCCCTGATCTGCGACGTCCTTGTTCCCCAGACGCTCGGCAAGGATGCGCGCACCGGAAAGCGTGCGTGCCTGACGATCCTTGAACTCTTCGCCCGCAGCGATCTTGAAGGTGACTGCCTTGGCCGCGATGGCATGCATGAGCGGTCCGCCCTGCTGACCGGGGAAGACAGCGGAGTTGATCTTCTTGGCCCACTCCTTCTTCGCCAGGATCAGACCGGAACGCGGTCCACCGAGGGTCTTGTGGACGGTCGAGGAGACGACGTCCGCGTACGGGACGGGCGACGGGTGCAGGCCTGCCGCAACCAATCCGGCGAAGTGAGCCATGTCGACCCACAGGTATGCCCCGACCTCGTCCGCGATCGCACGGAAGGCCGCGAAGTCCTGCTGACGCGGGTACGCGGACCAGCCGGCGACAATGACCTTCGGCTTCTCGGCGAGGGCGATCGAGCGCACCTCGTCCATGTCGATTCGGTGATCTTCTTTGCTGACGCCGTAGGACGCGACGTCGTACAACTTGCCGGAGAAGTTGAGCTTCATGCCGTGCGTGAGGTGGCCACCGTGTGCAAGGTCGAGGCCGAGCAGCTTCTCACCCGGGTTCATCAGTGCCATCAGGACAGCAGCATTGGCCTGTGCGCCCGAGTGCGGCTGAACGTTCGCGAACTCCGCGCCGAAGAGTTCCTTCGCACGGTTGCGCGCGAGATCCTCGATGACGTCGACGTGCTCGCAACCGCCGTAGTAACGACGTCCCGGGTAGCCCTCGGCGTACTTGTTGGTCAGGACGCTGCCCTGAGCCTGCAGAACCGAGCGGGGAACGAAGTTCTCCGACGCAATCATCTCGAGCGTGTCGCGCTGACGAGCCAATTCACCAGCCATCGCCTCGGCGACTTCGGGGTCGAGTTCGGCGAGTGATGCAGAGTTGACGTCGGAGCCGGGCACAGCGGTCATCGAAGAATCTCCAAGCTGGATGCGGAAACGAATGCGTCCAGTCTACGAAGTTCGCTCCCGCCGTCTCCACCCGGCACTAGGCAGCACGCAGAGAGCTGGGAACCAGCGGCTCGTCGAGCAGCCTGCGGAAGCGTTCGGTGCGCTCTGCGCCTACCGGCACCTCGTCCAGCCAGCCCCCGAGCAACCGGTATCCCTCGACATACGTGCTGGTGTAGGCCCGCCACAGCGGTGAAGACAGGAACTTGAGCGACTGCCGCGCGCGTTCCGGCGTCGACAGCGACCACCGTTCGAGGAAGAGCGCCACGTCGTCGAGGCTGCGGCCCTCGTCGTGCAACATCAGTGCAGCATCCTGACGAACGCTCAGCAGTTGCCCCGACGCGGTGGAGAGCCGTTGCGCCTTCTCCCCGTCGAAAGACAATCCGAGATCGGCGTAGATCTCCTGCGCCCACAAACCCCAGTCCGGGCCGACTATCGCTTCGAGCGCCAGATCCGCGAGTCCTTCGGCCATGATGCACTGCGGCGTGTTGACCAGGAACAGCGTCTGCTCGAGTTGGCCGGTCCCGACCAGGCCGGCTTCCTTGCGGCAATGCTCGGTGTGATGGCCGGGGTAGGACTCGTGCGCGATCAGCCGCGGCAAGTTGGCCATGAACTGCGGCAGGTCCGAGTTGATCGCAACCTTGGAGCGGTAGTCACCGAGGTAGTAGTTGAAGCCGGACCACGGCTTGTCCCCCACCACTTCGTATTCGACGGTTTCCGACGCGGAAAGCCCGAACGTGCCGCGGACCAGATCGCGCAGCGCACTCGACATTGCCTCGACGCACTCGTTCAGTCTTGCTGCGGGGATCTCGTCGGCCTTGCGATGCGCCTGCACCCGCTGCGCCAACGGTCCCGGACCGGGGAGAACGTCACCCATCAACCGGTGAGCGTCGCTGTAGGCGTCCTCGTTTCCCTTGGCGATTCGTACGTCGAAGTACGCCTCCACCTCGTCCACGAAGCCGATGTCCTCACCCGCGAACTTGCGCCCGGAGCATTCGAGGGCGCGCAAGTGAACGTCGATGAAGTGAGCGCGCTCGGCGTTCAGACCACTTCCGGCCAGTTCGCCCCGCAATTGACGTGCCGTGCGGGCAAGTTCGCGCGGATCGGGCTTCGGGGCGCTCTCGACCTGCTTCCGCAACGCCGGGTCACCGGTGAACGCATCGACGAATCCGTCTTCGAGACGGTCGAAACCCAGTCCGAGCAGCAGATATTGGCGAACAAGTGTGTCTGGATCCATAACGACCGAGCCTAGCCGCTCGCTCCGGAATGCCACCCGGCGAAAGTCCCGGACGTGGCACCGAGCACAATCCGACTATGCACTCGGATCGTGCGCACTCGCGCCTGGCTTGCTCGCATAGCTGTTTCGTCCGCCGGGCTCCGGGTTCACTACGCGCCGGTGAGCTGGGCTGATGGCGCGTACCAACGAGTCGAGTCCCTACGTCGAGTTCGACCGCAAGCAGTGGCGGACACTGCGTAAGTCGACGCCGCTGGTGTTGACCGAGGACGAGTTGTACGGCCTGCGCGGTCTCGGCGAGCAGATCGATCTCGAAGAGGTTGCGGAGGTCTATCTCCCCCTCGCACGTCTGATCCACTTGCAGGTGGCGGCGCGCCAACGACTGTTCGCGGCGACCGCCACGTTCCTCGGTGAGAAGCATCCCGATCGTCAGGTGCCCTTCGTCATCGGTGTCGCCGGTTCGGTTGCAGTCGGAAAATCCACGACAGCTCGTGTGCTGCAAGCTCTCCTGGCCCGCTGGGATCACCATCCGCGCGTCGACCTCGTCACCACGGACGGATTCCTGTATCCGACCAAGGAACTCCAGCGTCGAGGCATCATGCACCGCAAGGGATTTCCCGAAAGCTACGATCGTCGCAAGCTGTTGCGCTTCGTCACGGAAGTCAAGTCCGGCGCGGAAGAAGTAGCGGCGCCGGTGTATTCACACACGTCGTACGACATCATCCCGGGCCAGTACCATCTGATCCGCCAGCCGGACATCCTCATCATCGAGGGCCTCAACGTCCTGCAGACCGGCCCACGTCTGATGGTCTCCGATCTGTTCGACTTCTCGATCTACGTCGACGCCCGCATCGAGGACATCGAAGCCTGGTACATCGAGCGGTTCCTCGCACTACGCAAGACGTCGTTCGCCGATCCGAACGCTCACTTTCACCACTACTCCGGCCTCTCCGACCGTGACGCGACCATCGCGGCGAAGGAGATCTGGAACTCGATCAATCACCCGAACCTGGTGGAGAACATTCTCCCCACCCGCCCTCGCGCAACCCTGGTGCTGCGCAAGGACGCCGATCACACGATCAACCGGCTCCGACTGCGCAAGCTCTGAGACGACTCAGGCGCCGAACCGGCGGTGGCGCGCCGCGTAGTCACGCAGGGCCCGCAGAAAGTCGACTCGGCGGAACTCGGGCCAGTACGCCTCGGTGAACCATATCTCCGAATAGGCGCTCTGCCACAACAGGAATCCGGAGAGCCGCTGCTCGCCGGAGGTGCGGATCACCAGATCCGGATCGGGCTGCCCCGACGTGTAGAGGTGGCCGTCGATGCCGTCGACCGTGACGGCCTGGATCAGTTCGTCTCCGCTCAGACCTTCACCGATCTTGTCGCGTAGGAGCGATTGGACGGCGTCGGCGATCTCCTGCCGCCCGCCGTATCCGATCGCGACGTTGACATGCGTTCCGGTTCGGCCACTTGTTCCGGCTGCAGCTTCCCGCAATCGCCTGGACTGCTCGGGGGGCAGAAGATCGAGGGCACCGACGATCTGCACGCTCCAGTTCTTGCCGGGCCCGGAGATCTCTTCGACGACGTCGGTGATGATCTCGAGGAGGGTGTCCAACTCTTCCGGTTCGCGGCGCAGGTTCTCGGTCGAGAGCAGATAGATGGTTGCCATCTCGATTCCGGCGGCGTCGCACCATTCCAGCAATTCGGCGATCTTGAGTGCGCCCATGCGGTGCCCGTGACTGACATCGGTGAAGCCGTTCTCGCGAGCCCATCGCCGGTTTCCGTCACACATAACGGCTACGTGCCGCGGGTGCGCGAGACCGTCGAGATGACTGAGGAGCCGTCGCTCGTAGATGCTGTACAGCAGTCCGCGCAGATTCACCGTGACATCACCATGGTGTCAAAGACTACGCCCGGCAGTGACAGCCACATGCGAGCGCCGTCACGCTTTTTGTACGCGTCGAAAACCCGCAGGTAGGTTATGCTACTGGTGCGTAACCTACGGTACCGTAGGTTACGCGGTTCGCAACAGCACGGAACGAGAGGGGTTGCACATGACGGCATTCGGGCTCGACGAGCTTCCGGTCAAACCACGCATGCGCGGTTGGATCCACCTGTGGGCGCTCGGTGTCTCCGTCGTGGCGGGCATCGTTCTCGTGTCCGTGGCGGGCGCTCAGGTAGGCGCCAAGGCGGCCTGGGCAACCGCGATCTACAGCATCACGATCTGCGGCCTCTTCGGCATCAGCGCGACGTATCACCGCATCCAGTGGCAGACGGTCAAGGGCCGTACGTGGATGAAGCGTGCGGACCATTCGATGATCTTTCTCTTCATCGCCGGCAGCTACACACCGTTCGCCATGCTCGGCCTCCCCACCGACACCGGCAAGATCATTCTTGCGATCGTGTGGGCCGGTGCGCTCGCCGGCGTAGCGCTCAAGATGCTCTGGCCCACCGCCCCGAAATGGGTGGGAGTCCCGCTCTACCTGATCCTCGGCTGGGCGATCGTCCCAGTGGTCGGCGAACTGACACACCAGGTCGGTGTGGCGCCGATGGTGCTACTTCTCGTCGGCGGAATCTTCTACAGCGTCGGCGCAATTCTGTACGCGACCAAATGGCCCAACCCGTGGCCCACGACCTTCGGTCACCACGAGTTCTTCCATGCCGCGACGGTCGTCGCGGCGATCTGCCACTACATCGCGGTATGGCTCGTCGTGTTCAACTGACTCGCCAGTTCCACCGCCGTCGTCACCGGCCGATCGCACACGAATCCCCGGCAGATGTACGCGGCTTCACCACCGTCGACAAGGGGTCGATCGGCAAGCAGCGGTGAAGAATCCGGCGCTCCGCCCACCACCACCGCACCACCGGGGGCAAGCCGGCGGGCGGCGGCCAACAGCGAGCCTTCGCCGACCACGGCCACCTGTATCGGCCCACGCAACGACGCTTCTGCCACCGCGAGCCAGTGTCCCGCCGACCGCGGCGCACGCTCGAGCGGCAGCGTGGCCCTCGCCATCGCGTCCGCCGCGGCCTGGGCGTAACGAGAGGAGCGCTCGGCGCCGGTCAACGCCGCTGCGGTCAACAGAGCCTCGGCGACGCTCGACGCACCGGAAGGCGTCGCGCCGTCCAACGGGTCTCGGGGCCGGGTGACGAGAGACTCCGCGAAATCGGCTGTGTCGAACCAGCTTCCCGGCTCGGCCGGATCGGCGAAATGATCGAGAGTGACGTCGAGCAACTGCTGCGCCGCATCAAGCCATCGCGCAGATCCCGTTGCCTGGTAGAGAGCCAGGAGGCCCGTCGCAAACGCTGCGTAATCCTCGAGCACTGCCGTCGGGGTGCCGACAGTCCCGCCGAGGGAAGCACGGCGCAGATGACCGTCTACCAGGTGAAGGTCGAGAAGAGCGCCAGCGCACTCGGCTGCCGCGTCGATCCAACCGGGCCGGTCCAGGGCAAGGCCCGCTTCCGTCAAAGCCGTGATGGTCAGCCCGTTCCAGGCAGTCACCACTTTGTCGTCGCGGCCCGGCTGTGGACGCTGAGCCCGGACGACACGGAGTGCGTCGGAGACCTTCTGCCAGCGCGACCAGTCGTCGGGGTCATGGAGCAACTGCAATACCGACGCACCCTCTTCGAAGGTTCCGGTATCGGTGACCCGGAACAACTCCGACGCCCACTGCCCGTCGTCCTCGCCGAGAATCTCGACCAGTTGCGCCGGCGTCCATACGTACGTGAGGCCTTCGACGCCGTCGGTGTCGGCATCGAGAGCCGAAGCGAAGCAACCGTTCTCGGCCAGCAAATCGGCGAGCAGGAACCCTGCGGTCTCCGCGGCGACGCGAGTGGCCAGGTCCGATCCGGTTCGCCGCGCCCAATGCGCATAGAACCGCAGGAGCAGCGCATTGTCGTAGAGCATCTTCTCGAAGTGCGGAACCACCCACTCGGCATCGACCGAGTACCGCGAGAAACCGCCACCCAACTGGTCGTAGATGCCGCCACGTGCCATTGCTTCGGCGGTGCGCTCGATGCCTCCGAGAATCTCGTTCGAACCTGTGCGCTCGAACTGTCGGAGCATTCCCTCCAGAAGTGCCGACGGCGGAAACTTCGGTGCCCCGCCGAATCCCCCGCGCGGAATGTCCTCGTCGCCGAGGATCGACAGACCCGCCGCATCCAGCAGCTCCGCATCGACGGGCGCGCCGCCGTACGGGATTCCGCCGGACGCGCGCTGAAGTTCCGTGACGATCGACTGTGCCGCGTTGTCGACCTCGTCGCGCCGATTGGTGAAGGTGTCCGCTATCGCTTCGAGAAGCTGTGTGAACGAGGGCATTCCGCCGCGAGGCGTCGGCGGGTAATACGTACCGCAGTAGAACGGTGAGCCGTCGGGAGTCAGGAAACAGGTCATCGGCCAGCCGCCCTGACCGGTCATCGCGACCGTCGCGTTCATGTAGACGGCGTCGATGTCCGGACGTTCTTCGCGGTCCACCTTCACGCAGACGAAGTTCGCGTTCATGATCGCCGCGATCTCGTCGTTCTCGAACGACTCGTGTGCCATGACGTGGCACCAGTGGCACGCCGAGTACCCGATCGAGAGGAGGATCGGCACGTTGCGCTCGCGCGCCCACTCCATCGCCTCTTCGCCCCACTGTTGCCAGTGGACCGGATTGTCGGCGTGCTGACGCAGGTAAGGGCTCGAGGACCCACCCAGGTTGTTCCGCATCCGTGGGTCCATCGTCGCTACCTCGTCCGTCTCAGGATTCTTGCTTCGGCTTCTTCTCGGTAGAGACGTTCGGTTCCGCCGGGCTCGGAGCTGTGATCGCTCCCCGGTCGGTACCTTCGTCCGCCTGCTGATCGAGTTCGGGATGATCCGGTTCGAAGGTTTCCGGCAGCTTCTTGAGCTGGCGATTCATCGACCGAACCAACAGGATCACACCGATGAGCAGCGCCAGAATGACCAGCAATCCGACCGGAGACGACTTTCCGAACTCCGGGCCGGATGGATTACTCGGGGTCTGAGCAAGAAATTGTGTGGTGCCGAGAACTACCTCGGCGGACAGAGCATTCACTTCTGAGCGTCCTCTTCGAGACCTGCGAACAGGTCGGTTTCCGGAATGGACGTGGTGACCCGCGTCTTGGCGAGCTCGAATTCCTCGGTGGGCCAGATCTTCTGCTGAATGTCGAGCGGCACAGCAAAGAACGAACCGTTGGGATCGATCTGCGTCGCGTGCGCACGCAGAGCGTCGTCACGCTGAGGAAAGTAATCGCCGCACGTGACCTGAGTGGTCACCCGGACCATCATGTCGCCACGTTCGGTCTTCCACTTCTTGAGCCAGTCCGCCATCGGGAACGGCTCACCCCGGCGCTCGTACTCCTCCTGGAAGAGTTCGAGGCGCTTACGGATGAATCCGTGCGAGTAGTAGAGCTTCTTGATCTCCCACGGCTGACCGTCCTCGGGGAAGTACTCGGGATCGGCGGCGGCTTCGTACGCAGCCATCGACACCTCGTGGCACCGGATGTGGTCCGGGTGCGGATACCCGCCGTTCTCGTCGTACGTCGTGACGACATGGGGACGGAATTCGCGAATCACCTTGACCAGAGCGCGCGTGGACTCTTCGAGCGGAACGAGGGCGAAGCACCCTTCGGGCAGCGGCGGAAGAGGGTCGCCCTCGGGGAGCCCGGAATCGACGAAACCGAGCCAGCGCTGCTTCACGCCCAGGATGCGAGCGGCCTCGGCCATCTCCTCCTGGCGGACTTCGCTGATTCGATCGCGGACGCCGGGAACGTCCATGGCCGGGTTGAGAATGTCGCCACGCTCACCCCCGGTGAGTGTCAGGACCATCACTTCGTGGCCTTCGGCTGCATAACGGGCGGTGGTGGCCGCACCCTTGCTCGACTCGTCGTCGGGATGGGCATGGACGGCCATGAGCCGGAATCCGCTCACGTGTTCGTTCACCTCAACTTCACCTGGAGCCGTTGCCGGCAGTTCACCTATTGCCGTCGCCGGCAGTCTTCGACCAACACGCTCTGTACCGCTCGAATTGCTCCGAGCCTTTGCCGTCAAACGTACCGACTGCCGTCAAACCTACCGACGGCGCGACGGGACACGTCCTCTATAGTTCCACCCGAGAGTTCCTGGCGCAGCCGTGACCCCTTCAGTAGTTCGGTGGGGCGCAGTCAGTTGCTGCACGACACGTGAACTCGAGTCTTCGAGAGCAGAGTGATGAGCAAACCGCTTCCCCAAGATCGGTACCCGAGCACTACTCGCACGGGCAGTCCCCGCAAGTGGATGGTGTGGGCTCTGACCGCTCTCGTCATCGTCGTCGGCGGCGGAATCGCGTACTACGCGTACGGAAAATTCGCAGTCAAGGAAATCGAGACCGAGACCATCTCGTTCGACATCGCCAACGACGCCACGGTGAAGATCCGCTTCACCGTCACGCGTGACGATTCGTCACGTGAAGCGATGTGCATCGTGCGCGCCCGCTCGAAGGACGGCTCCGAAACCGGTCGGCGTGAGGTCTACGTCCCGCCTTCGGAACATCAGACACTCGAGTTCAACACCGAGGTCAAGACGTCCCAGCCGCCAGGCATGGCCGACGTCTACGGCTGCAGCTTCGACGTTCCGGAGTACCTGACCAAGAGCTGACCTCGGACGCACCCACCCTGCCGGACGTTTGGCGCCGGACAGGGCGGGTAGTCATGCGTGATAGAATTGCCCGATACACGGTTCCGGGTGGAACCGTGTATTGCTGCATTGACGCAAGGTTTGACGGCAAGGCTGCACCCCTGGTGGTGCTTCTGCGTCGTTGTTCGCTGCTGTTGCAGCGATCGTCGAGGGAGCCCCCGGCTCCGACTACTAGGGAGTGATCGAGATGACCGAGACCCAGGTGACCTGGCTTACCCAGGAATCACATGACAGGCTCAAGAACGAACTCGACCAGCTCATCGCCAATCGCCCTGTCATCGCCGCCGAGATCAACGAGCGTCGCGAAGAGGGCGACCTGAAAGAGAACGGCGGCTACCACGCTGCCCGCGAAGAGCAGGGTCAGCAGGAAGCCCGCATTCGCCAGCTCCAGGAGCTGCTGAACAGCGCCAAGGTCGGCGAAGCCCCCACGCAGTCCGGTGTTGCACTGCCCGGATCCGTAGTCAAGGTCTACTACGACGGCGACGAGAGTGACACCGAGACGTTCCTCATCGCTACCCGCGAAGAAGGCGCACGTGACGCCAAGCTCGAGGTTTACTCCCCGAACTCACCGCTGGGCGGCGCATTGCTCGAAGCCAAGGTCGGCGACACGCGTGAGTACAACCTGCCCAACGGCAGCACCATGAAGGTCACGCTGCTGAGCGCGGAGCCTTACCACAGCTGATCGGCTGTACCAGCTCTGAAGAAGTACCAGCTCTGAAAAGAAGCGCCACCCGACTCGGTCGGGTGGCGCTTCTTGCTCTATCGGCGTTGCAGCTCCGGCGCACTCACACCACGCGGCGAGCCTTCATACCGGCGAAGATCGGGCCGACCTTCACGACGTCGCCGAACGTGGGTGCGTGAAGCATTTGGCCGTTGCCGACGTAGATCGCCACGTGGCCGGGTCCGCCTGCCTGCCAGTTACCGAACAACAGGTCACCGGGCTGCGCCTGGTCGAGCGGGATCTCGACGCCGACGCCCCACTGCGTCTCGGAGGTCCGTGGCAGAGTCACGCCAGTTGCCGCGTGGATCGCGTACGACGTCAAGCCCGAGCAGTCGAACCCACCCATCGACGGCCCGTTGACGTTTCCGCCGCCCCACACGTAGGGCAATCCGAGAAACTTCAGACCGGCCTCGACGACGCCGCCCACCGCAGCGGCGAGGTTGTTGTAGTCGAAGGGTGCGAGCATCAGGGCGAACGAGTCCTGCAAGGATTTGATCTGGGCGACAAACGGAGCGGCGGCCGCCTGCTCGGCGGGAACGTCGCCTGACTTGTCCGCCGGAACGCCGCCCGCTTCACGAACGGCATCGGGTCCGACGTCGTATGCCGCGAGGGCGAGGTCGACGGTATCGCCCTCGACTTCACCGGACTTCTGCCAGGACTGCGCTTGCTTCACGAGATCGCACAACCGGTAGCCGGTTGTCATCACCGGATCGGCGACGCCCAGGATGTCCATCTTCCCGTCGCCATCACCGTCTTTGCCATAGGCAGTCCACGCCGCGGTGGTGAAACGGCCAGGCCCGCGTCCACCCTCAGGTGAGATGTCGGTGTCGGGTCCGTACTTGAATCCGTTCTCGACCGAGTACAGCGAGGCGATCACCGCGGGCGTGATCTCCGAGCAGAGAGCACCGGCCTTCTTGATCCACGGTGCGAACACTGCCACCGCTCCCACGGGCGCCAACGTCGCTCCCGGAAAGTTGGAAGGTACGGAAGGCACGATTCCCTCAGGTGTGTCCTGTGTTCGCGCCGGCCCGTTCCAGGCTGCAAGTGAGACTGCAGCATTCGAAGACTCGTTCTTCTCGACTTGAGCGGGCGCGCCGAGAGTTCCACTCATCACGCCCAGTGCGGTGCCGATCGACACAGCGATCGCCAGGACACCGACTGCCATCCGAACCTCCGATAAACCTCTGAAAACCCATGTACGTGGTCGTACCCGAAACTTGTCGGTGCGAACATCTACTCTTTCGAACATGCATTCGACACGGCTAAGTCTCGCGACTCCTGTAACCAATGTCTCATTTATCTCGGTGGGCGTTACGCAAATGACTACAGACGCCAAGGCTTTTCTCAGGTTCGGCGTGCAAGCTGAGTGCATGAGCGACGATCGGCCACGACCCGCCCGGGGACGCACTACGGTGTATCGACCCGTTCGCCTCGCCCTCGCAGCCACGGCTGTGGCGGGAGCACTCGCAAGCGGCGGACTTTCTCTCGTTTCCTCTCCTACGGCCACGGCGCTCGCGCCGGACACCTCGGCTTCTCACACCAAGAATCCCGTAGCGAAGCGGCCCGTCGTGGTCGCCGGATTCGGAACCCCGGACGCCGTCTCCAACGGTTCGTGAGCACTCCGCGCTCGGCCTCCGAGTGGCTCACCTGGGGCGTGCAGGCTCGGGTCGTCGTCACTGACCCTGAAGTCCTGCCCTCCGCGGCCAGCCTGGTTCGCGGGTACCTCACCGCTGCCGACGCCGCCACCAATCGAGATCGTGCCGACTCCGAGATTCGGACCTACGTCAGCGCCGCAAGCAACGTCGAGGGCGTCGGGGTGACGCCCATGTTCGCACACTTTCTCGAGGACGCGTTGGCTGTCGCACGCTTGACCGACGGCAAACTCACCCCTACAGCCGGCTCGCCAGACCCTCACTCCTGGTGGAAGATTCGCGTCGAGAACAACCGTGTGTACAGCCCGGACGACGTCGTTCTCGATCTCTCCGCGACGGCCCGCGCCAGTTCAGCGGACCACTGCGCGGCCTCCACTGCCACGCTTCTCGGGTGCGGAGTGTTGGTCGGCCTCGGCGGCGACATCGCCGTTGCCGGCCCGGCGCCGGAAGACGGCTGGCAGATTCAGGTTCAAGACCTACCCGGGGATCCGACGTGCCAGGTAGCTCTCCCGTCCGACTGCGGCATCGCCACGGCCAGCACCGTCAAACCATTGCATCGCGAATCGACGGCGACGCCGATGTGGCGGACGGTGTCGGTGATTGCATCGTCGTGCGCCCAGGCCGCCGCACTGAGTCGTGTTGCGGTCGGCATGGGCGGATCGGCCATCGACTGGCTACATCAACTCGACGTACCCGCCAGGCTGGTCGACCAGGAGTTCCGCGTGACGGTTCTGGGCGGCTGGCCTGACGAGTAACGCGCGTCAGTTCTGCAGGCGTACTGCGTAGCCGGCACGGTCGAAGGCCGTCAGAAGTTCCGCCTTGTTGTCCGGACCACGCGTCTCGACGGTGAGGAAGACTTCCACTTCGTCGAGTGCAAGTTCGCCACCGGTACGGGAGTGGATGACGTCGACCACGCTGGCACCATTTGCCCGAACCACTTCGAGCAGTGAGACCAGCGCACCCGGCCGATCGTCGATGGTGATGTGAACGCCGAGGAACCGTCCGGCTGCCCGCAGTCCGTGTGAGATGACGTGCGTGAGCAGCAGTGGATCGATGTTGCCGCCGGACAGCACAGCGCATACCGGCCCGGTCAGTCCCAATTCCTCCGGCGAGCAGGTCATCAAGGCCGCAACGGCCGCGACGCCTGCCGGTTCGACGATCAGCTTGGCGCGTTCGAGGCATAGCAGCAGCGCTTTGGACAGCGCTTCCTCGCTGACCGTGACCACCGCGTCAACGTGTGCGGCGACCTCGGCGAACGGAACCTCGCCAGGGCAGCCCACGGCGATACCGTCCGCCATCGTCGACATCGATGCCAAGGCCGTCGGCTTCCCGGCCGCCAACGACGCCGGCCAGGCGGCCGCAGTTTCGGCCTGCACTCCGACGATGCGCACCTGCGGGCGTACAGCTTTGACTGCTGCGGCCACTCCGGCGATCAATCCACCGCCGCCTGTGGGAACGAGGATCGTGCCTACCTCGGGGAGTTGCTCGAGGATTTCCAGGCCCACCGTGCCCTGTCCCGCCACGACGTCTTCGTGGTCGAACGGGTGGACCAGGACCGCTCCGGTTCTATCCGCGAATTCGCGAGCGGCGACGAGCGCTTCGTCGACAGTCGAACCGTGCAGGTAGACCTGGGCCCCATATGCCTTGGTGGCCACCAACTTCGGCAGCGGCGCACCGGTCGGCATGAAGACCGTCGACTTGATTCCCAATTCTGTTGCAGACCACGCAACTCCCTGCGCGTGGTTGCCGGCGCTCGCCGCCACCACGCCTACGGCTCGTTCCTCGGGGGATAGATTTGCGATGCGATTGTAGGCACCGCGAGGCTTGAAAGAACCGGTGCGTTGCAGGTTTTCACATTTCAAACTCACGGCGAAGCCGGTGGTTTCAGACAACACTCGTGAGGCCACCACCGGGGTGCGGCGCATGACCGGGGCGAGAAGTTGCTGTGCAGCCTTTATCTGTTCGAGATTCACGCATGCCTCCAGAAAGTGCGCCTCCACACCCTCGTGAGGTGTGAAGGCGCACTGCAGGTTCGAATTCGAATTACCGTAGAGCGAAGATCAGGACAGTGCTTGCTCGATGTCGCCGACCAGATCGGAGGCGTCTTCGATGCCGACCGACAGGCGAACCAGATCGTCGGGAACCTCGAGCGCGGAACCGGCCGTCGAGGCGTGAGTCATCGCACCGGGGAACTCGATGAGGGATTCGACTCCGCCGAGAGATTCTGCCAGCGTGAAGATCTCGGTGCGTGAGCACAGGTCGAGAGCCGCCGCCTTGCCACCCTTGAGACGCACGGAGATCATGCCGCCGAAGCGTCGCATCTGCTTGGCCGCGACCTTGTGCGACGGGTGCGAAGCCAGGCCGGGGTAGATGACGCTGGCAACAGCGGGGTGACCGTCGAGCAATTCGACGACCTTCTCCGCATTGTCGCTGTGACGCTCCATGCGCAGCGCCAGAGTCTTGATTCCGCGCAACGTCAAGAACGCGTCGAACGGGCCGGGAACGCCGCCCGATCCGTTCTGCAGGAACGCGAAGGCCGTGTCCAGTTCCTCGTCGTTGCAGACGAGAGCGCCACCGACCACGTCGGAGTGTCCACCGATGTACTTGGTCGTGGAGTGCAGCGCGATGTCGGCACCGAGCTGCAACGGCTGCTGCAGGTACGGCGACGCGAAGGTGTTGTCCACCACGATCTTTGCGTTGCCTTCGTGGGCGACCTCGGTGAGGAGCTCGATGTCACCGATGTTGAGCAGCGGGTTCGTGGGGGTCTCGACCCAGACCAGCTTGGTGTTGGACTTCATCGCCGCGCGCACCGCATCGACGTCGGACACCGGAGCCGGGGTGTACTCGATCCCCCACTGCGTGAAGACCTTGTCGATGAGACGGAAGGTTCCGCCGTACGCGTCGTCGGGGATGACCAGGTGATCGCCGGGTCGAAGTACCGAACGGAGCAGGCAGTCGGTGGCCGCCATTCCCGAACTGAACGCTCGACCGTAGGTTCCCGATTCGAGCGCGGCGAGGTTCGCCTCGAGTGGGCGACGGGTGGGGTTACCCGTTCGCGCGTACTCGAAGCCACTGCGCATTCCACCGACGCCGTCTTGGGCGAAGGTGGAACTCGCGTAGATCGGCACGTTGACCGCACCGGTCAGCGGATCGGGTTCGTAACCCGCATGCACCGCTTTCGTGGAGAAACCCTGCCAGCTGATGTTGTCGGCCTTGCTGCGTTGCTCACTCATGGTCCCCAGCCTAATGGCGCCGGTGCCGGCGCAGGAATCCGAACTCAGGAATCCGAACTCAGGAAACCCAGGAGATCGTGGCGCGTGATGACACCGACCGGCTTGCCGTCGTCGACCACCATGAGTGCATCGGTGTCACCGAGCGCCTTCGTGGCCGCCGAGACCGGCTCGCCGGAACCGATGAGCGGGAACGGCTTGCTCATGTGCTTCTCGACGGAATCCGCAAGGTGCGCACGGCCTTCGAATACCGCGCTCAGAAGATCTCGCTCGGACACACTTCCGGCGACCTCGCCTGCCATGACCGGCGGTTCCGCACCGACGACGGGCATCTGGGACACGCCGTACTCGCGCAGGATCTCGATCGCGTCGCGCAGGGTCTCCGACGGGTGAGTGTGAACGAGGTCCGGCAGCTCGCCCGACTTGCCGCGCAGCACGTCGCCGACGGTGGGAACGTTCGTCTTGCCGTCCAGTGGGGTGCGCAGGAATCCGTACGACGCCATCCACTGATCGTTGAAGATCTTGGACAGGTAGCCGCGGCCACCGTCCGGGAGGAGGACGACGATCAGGGCGTCTGGGCCCTCGCGCTTGGCTACTTCGAGGGCGGCGACGACGGCCATACCGCAGGAACCGCCGACCAGCAGTCCCTCTTCGCGGGCGAGGCGACGCGTCATCTCGAAGGAATCGGCGTCCGAGACAGCGATGATCTCGTCCGGGATGGACGGGTCGTATGCGGTCGGCCAGAAGTCTTCGCCGACGCCTTCGACGAGGTACGGGCGACCGGTGCCGCCGGAGTAGACGGAGCCTTCGGGGTCTGCGCCGATGACCTTGACCTTGCCGCCCGAAACTTCCTTTAGGTAGCGGCCGGTGCCGGTGATGGTTCCGCCGGTGCCGACGCCCGCGACGAAGTGCGTGATCTTGCCGTCGGTGTCGGCCCAGATCTCGGGACCGGTGGTCTCGTAGTGGCTCTCCGGTCCGCCCGGGTTGGAGTACTGGTTGGGCTTCCAGGCACCGGGGATCTCACGGGTGAGGCGGTCGGAGACGCTGTAGTAGCTGTTCGGGTTGTCCGGCGCGACGGCCGTGGGGCACACGACCACCTCGGCGCCGTAGGCACGCAGGACGTTGCGCTTGTCTTCGCTGACCTTGTCGGGGCAGACGAAAACGCACTTGTATCCACGCTTTTGCGCCACGAGCGCCAAGCCGATTCCGGTGTTGCCCGAAGTCGGTTCGACGATGGTGCCGCCCGGCTTCAGTTCACCCGAAGCCTCGGCTGCGTCGATCATCTTGACGGCGATGCGGTCCTTGGAGCTACCGCCCGGGTTGAGGTACTCGACCTTGGCTGCCACCGTGCCGAAGTTTTCGCCCGTGACGGACGTGAGCTTGACGAGTGGGGTGTTGCCGATGAGGTCGACGACGTGTTCCGCGATGCGCATTCGTCCATGTTCCCAGATAGAAGAAAACGGTGCGCGCGGACGTCGGGCGAAGGCGGTGCAATCCGGCTAGATTGGCAAGTGTGAGTCGAACCGGACTGAAAGCGTCGGTGGCCACGGTGGTGGCCGGATCGAGTGCAGGCACGCTCTCCTGGTTGGGCTACAACTATCTGATGTCGCAGGCAGGTGCAGCGCGTGGGGTGATCGGTCGCAATATCGCCAAGCCACCCGAGGCGGACGGCGTCTACGCGCCCGGCGCCGACAACCCGGAACTCTGGTGGCGGGCCGTGCCCTTCGATCTCCACTTGATGATCTTCGGCGATTCGTCTGCGGCCGGCGTCGGCGCGCTGACGGCGTCGGAAGTTCCGGGTGTGCAGGTCGCGAAGCAGCTCGCGAGTGAAACCGGGAAACGAATCCGCTTGAGCACCAAGGCTATCGGCGGCGCCACCTCACGCGGATTGAGCGGGCAGGTCGACGCCATGTTCGTCGCCGGCCCTCCCCCGGACGCTGCGGTGATCCTGATCGGCGCCAACGACGTCACCGCCAAGAACGCAATTCACGCTTCGGCAAAACGCCTCGGTGACGCGGTAGGACGCTTACGCGAGAGCGGCGCCGTCGTTGTGGTCGGCACCTGCCCGGACCTGGGAGTGGTCACGGCAATCCCGCAACCTCTGCGCTCCGTGGTGCGTGAATGGGGCCATCGCCTCGCACTCGCCCAGGCCGCCGCGACCAGAAACGCCGGAGGTCATCCCGTTCCTCTAGCTGACCTGCTGGCCAAGGAATTCCTGGCCTCGCCCGACACGATGTTCTCCGCGGACCGCTTCCACCCGTCCGCGGCCGGATACGAACTCGCGGCGAAGCAGATCGTCCCGGTTCTCGCGTCGGCTCTGGGGGAGTGGCAGGGTGGCCCACTACCCGAACTCCCCCACGTCTCGGAGGCAGCGCAAGCTCGCACCGTCGCGGCCCGACTGACGGCGGCGGCAACCCAATGGAAAGCCTTCGCGCGACGCACCAAACCTGCAGGTCAGCGCCACGACGTCAACTGAGTGAGACTGCGTGACCACCATCTGGGAGTGGCAACGTAAATTGTAAGTCGAAGCTGCATTCAACTTGCCCTGCTCGACGGCGTTCAAGCCGCCCGCGAGCAGTACACAAAAGGAGTTTTCATGCCCGAGGCAGTAATCGTCTCAGCAGTACGGTCGCCCATCGGCCGCGCAATGAAGGGTTCGCTCAAGGACATCCGCCCGGATGACCTCGCAACTCAGATGGTTGCCGCCGCGTTGGCAAAGATCCCCGAGCTCGACCCCACCGAGATCGACGACCTCATGCTCGGTTGCGGCCAGCCCGCCGGTCAGTCGGGCTTCAACATCGCCCGCGTCGTCGCCGTCCAGCTCGGCTACGACTTCCTTCCCGGTGTCACGGTCAACCGTTACTGTTCCTCCTCGCTGCAGACCACCCGTATGGCTCTGCACGCCATCCGCGCAGGCGAGGGCGACGTCTTCATCTCCGCCGGCGTCGAGTCCGTCTCGAGCTTCATCACGGGCAACGCCGACGGCCTGCCCAACACGAAGAACCCGCTCTTCGACGCAGCGCAGGCTCGTAGCGCCAAGCTCGCCGAAGGCGGAGTCGCCTGGACCGATCCTCGCGAAGAGGGCCTGATCCCCGACGTGTACCTGGGCATGGGCCAGACCGCGGAGAACGTCGCTTCCGCCACCGGCATCACCCGCGAAGACCAGGACCGCTGGGCCGTTCGCAGCCAGAACCGCGCCGAGGAAGCCATCGCTCGCGGCTTCTTCGAGCGTGAGATCACCCCCGTCACCCTCGCCGACGGCACCGTCGTCTCCAAGGACGACGGCCCCCGCGCCGGCACCACCTACGAGGGCATCAGCGGCCTCAAGCCCGTCTTCCGTCCCGACGGCACCGTCACCGCGGGCAACGCCTGCCCGCTCAACGACGGCGCAGCCGCACTGGTGATCATGTCCGACACCAAGGCGAAGGCACTCGGCCTGACCCCGCTCGCCCGCATCGTCTCCACCGGCGTTTCGGGCCTGTCCCCCGAGATCATGGGCCTCGGCCCGATCCAGGCCGTCAAGAACGCCCTGAAGATCGCCGGCAAGTCGATCTCCGACATCGACCTGTTCGAGATCAACGAGGCATTCGCCGTGCAGGTCCTCGGATCCGCTCGCGAACTCGGCATCGAAGAAGACAAGCTCAACATCTCCGGTGGCGCGATCGCACTGGGCCACCCCTTCGGTATGACCGGTGCCCGCATCACCAACACCCTGATCAACAACCTGCAGGAGCAGGACAAGACCTTCGGCGTCGAGACCATGTGTGTCGGCGGCGGACAGGGCATGGCAATGGTGATCGAGCGCCTCAGCTGATCCCCTGAGCACGTCGAAAGCGGCCGCCCGGCTTCTGC
>NZ_JBSGVT010000017.1:0-121955 GCF_053608585.1 Rhodococcus sp. NPDC055024 | reverse complement strand
CCTTTCGGAGTCAGCCGGCGTTGTAGTCGTACTCGTTTGTCGTCTGCTACTCGCTGACAGCGCTCTCGGCTGCTTCGGCCCACTCGCGCCACTGCTTTGCCTGAGCTAGAGCCTTCTCGGCGTCCTTCGTCTTTCCGGCAGCCTGAGCCTTGGCGGCCTGCTCCTCGAACTGGCTCACCCGCTCCTTGAACTGCGCGACGCGGGCCAGCGCTTCCGGATCGGTACGACGCCACTCGGCGTCGACTGCGTCGCGCACCTTGGTTTCGATGGCCCGGAGCTTCGCTTCGAGTTCCTGCATTCGTTCGCGCGGCACCTTGCCGATCGCGTCCCACTTCTCCTGCAGGTCGCGAAGCGCTGCGCGAGCGTTCTCGAGTCCGTGTGCCGGATCGATGTTCGCGTTCGCAGCGAGCAACTCTTCCTTCGCGACTGCGTTCTGCTCGAATTCGGCGTCGCGCTCGGATGCGGCAGCGTTGCGGGCGGCGAAGAACACGTCCTGAGCGCCCTTGAAGCGCTTCCACAGGTTGTCGTCGGCCTCGCGCGGTGCACGGCCGGCAGCCTTCCACTCGCTGAGCAGATCGCGGAATTCTCCAGCGGTCTGTCCCCATTCGGTGGAGGTCGACAGCTTCTCGGCGCGCTCGACCAGTTCTTCCTTCGTAGAACGTGCGCTCGCACGATCGCGATCGAGTTCGGCGAAATGCGCTCCACGCCGTCGGTTGAAAGACTCGCGAGCCTTCGAGTACCGCTTCCACAGTGCGTCGTCGACCTTGCGGTCGATTCCGCGAATCGTCTTCCACTCGTCGAGAATCTCGCGCAGTCGATCACCCGCGGTCTTCCACTGGGTCGACTCCGAACCGATCTGTTCGGCCTCGACTGCGAGCGCCTCCTTGCGGGCGGTGCTCGCCGCGCGAGACTGTTCCTTCTCTTCCTTCGCGTGCGCCGCGGCCTCGTCGGATCCGGCGATGATCACGTCGAGTCGGCGGGCCAAAGCGTCGAGGTCACCGATCACGGCGGCGGTCGAGAGGGATTCGGACAGAGCGATGGCGGCAGCCTTGGTTTTCTTTGCGTCTCCGGCGCCCGACGTCAGTCGCGCCTCGAGCAGCGAGACCTCGGTCGCGAGATCGTCGTAGCGACGACCGAAATGGGCGAGGCCCTCGGTGGCGTCGCCGGCCTGCCACGAACCGATCTGACGTTCACCGTCAGCGGTCTTCACCCAGGCGGTGCCGTCTTCCTCGACGCGGCCGAATTTGCTCGGGTCGCTGGTTGGTGCAGCGGTGACGGCATGCGAGGCCGCCGGACCGGGGCGAGGTGCTCCGGGGCGGGGCGCACCGGGGCGTGGTCCACCAGGTTTGGGTGCTCCGGGTTTGGGAGCAGCCGGGCTCGGGCTGGCCGAACTGCTGTCGGCGCCGGTGGTGGGTTCACTGTTCTCGGTCATCGGTCCTCGTCTCTGCCGCGCGTCACGGCTGCCTGATCGCATTCCTGGTTCCATTGAACCCGGTACTCACGTTCTCCGACTATTGAATCAGGTAAGAGGGTGTGAGGTCGCCACCTCGGGGTCGACTAGCGTGGCAACTGTGTTGACTTCCGCTGTTCTCGTCCCCTCGGCGCCGTTGCTCGTGCCGGAATTGTCCGGTGATTCGGCCGAGTCCGCCCAGGTGCGCGCTGCGGCATCGGCCGCCGTGCGCCGGCTGTCTCACGAGGCAGTTCAATGGGTAGGCGTCGGTGTCGACTCCGAGAAAGCAGCTGACGAACTCTGGCGAACTGGCGTCGGACGTGGACAGATCGGGACTTTCGCCGGATTCGGTGCCGATGTCCGGACGTCTCTGGACGCAGATGCGGCAGGCGAACCGGTGCCATCACTCGAACTCTGCGCCCTCGTGGCCGGCTGGCTGCGTGCCCAGACGGACGTGGAGTCCACCGTCGACATGCACGTTGTCAGCCCGGAGGCGTCTGCGAGTGAGTGCCGTGAATTCGGGTATCAATTCCGCAAGCAACTCGACAGCGACGATCGACCGCAGGGACTTCTGATCGTGGCTGACGGTGCATCCACATTGACGGCAAAGGCTCCGGGAAGCTTCGACGAGCGTGCGGCGGGTGTGCAGTCGATCATCGACGATGCCCTGGCTGCCGGTGACCCGGAGGCACTTCTTGCTCTCGATCCGCAGCTTTGCCGCAGTGTCGGAGTTCAGGGGCGTGCGGCATGGCAGGTCCTGGCCGGTGTCTTCACGGACTCGCCCGGGTCAGCTCGTCCTCGTTCGACGGTGGATTACAGCGGTGCGCCGTTCGGTGTCGGCTACCACGTCGGGACGTGGCGGCCGTGAACGTCCCTGAAGAACTTCGCCCGATTGCAGTTGTCGGTCCGACGGCGTCGGGAAAGTCCGATCTCGCATTGGCGTTGGCCGAGGAATTCGGCGGCGAGATCATCAACATCGACGCGATGCAGCTCTATCGCGGTATGGATATCGGGACGGCGAAACTGACGCTCGCCGAGCGCCGTGGGATTCCTCATCACCTGCTCGACGTTCTCGACGTGACAGAGACCGCCACCGTCGCGCGTTATCAAAGCGACGCGATCGCGGTCGCCGAGAACCTGATCGCGGCAGGCAAGGTTCCGGTGATCGTCGGCGGCTCCATGATGTACGTCCAGTCTTTGCTCGACGAATGGTCTTTTCCGGCAACGGATCCCGACGTTCGTGCAAAGTGGGAAGCGGTGTTGGCCGAGGGTGGGGTCGATGCGGTGCACGCGGCCCTCGTTGCTGCCGATCCAGTCGCGGCGGCGTCGATACTGCCGACGGACGGTCGGCGGATGGTTCGGGCGCTCGAAGTCGTCGAACTGACAGGTCAGCCCTTCGCGGCCTCGGCGCCTCAGATCGGTGACCCTCGTTGGGGGACCCGCATTCTCGGCGTGGATCGTGACACCGAAGAACTCGACGCCCGGATTCGCTTGCGAACGGAGCTGATGTTCTCAGACGGACTTGTCGACGAGGTTTCCGCACTTGTCGAGCAAGGATTGCGTGAGGGCGTCACAGCGCCGCGAGCGATCGGCTACGCGCAGGTGCTCGCATATTTCGACGGCGAATACGATCTGGCCGAGGCGCGCGAACGGACGTTCATCGGGACGCGGCGCTACGTTCGCCGCCAACGATCGTGGTTCCGTCGTGACACCCGCGTGCAGTGGCTCGACGGTGCCGATCCGGAGCTGGCCAACTCCGCCTTCGCGGCCCTCGCAGATCGCGGTCTGTAACACGGTCGAGCCGATCAGCTATCTTACAGTTAGCTGTTCGCGATCGATCCGTTTCGCGATCGACGGAGTGAAGGGCAACGAACATGGCGCAGACCGGGACACACGCGCGTCCGACACGTCGACGCGCGGGCCGGTTGCCGCTGGTTCTTCTGCTCGTCACATTTCTTGCTGTCGGCGGGGTGTTGATCTACTTTGCGGTGAGTGCGGCCGGGAAACCCATCAGCGCGCCTGTTCCCGAAGCGCCGTTCGACGTAGGAGCCCCAACCGATCCGGGGGCAACGTGGGCGCCCGCACCCACAGATCTACCGCCGAACACCTTGGCGATTCCTGACCTGGATGTGCGTGCCGACATCGTGACCAGTGGGTTCGGTGCGAACCGCGGAATGATCCTTCCTCATCCTGACAAGGTCTCGCACTTCACCAACGGTGTGCAGTTCGGATCTTCGGAGGGTACGAATCTTGTTGCCGGTCACGTCGACGACGGTGATCGCACACACGGCGCTTTGTGGGCGCTGCACCAGATCGAACCGGGAACACCGATCTACGTGAGCGACGACGCCGGAACGATGTTCACCTATCACGCAGCGAGCCTGAAACTGTACGAAAAGGTGGCTTTGCCTGCGGAGTTCTTCTCCGAAACTGGTGCGCCCAGGCTGGTCCTCGTGACCTGCGGGGGCGAGACGGTGCCCGACCCCTCGTTGCCTTCCGGATTCACGTACGAACAGAACGTGGTGGTCACCGCGTTACCCGCGTAGGTCGGTCGGTACGTCCGGATAGGATGGCGACCATGGATTTCAGTAAGGGCCACGGCACGCAGAACGACTTCGTCGTTCTCCTTGACCTCGACGTTCGGATCGATCTCGAACCGGCGCGGGTTTCCGCGTTGTGTGATCGTCAGCGTGGTCTCGGCGCCGACGGCATCCTCCGCGTTGCACGGGCAGGCGCTCTGACGGACGCGGGCGTGCTCACCGCGCTTCCGGACGGCGTCGCTGCTGAAGACTGGTTCATGGATTACCGCAACGGCGACGGATCCACCGCGGAGATGTGCGGAAACGGCGTTCGCGTGTTTGCGCACTATCTCAAGGCCTCCGGCCTGGAGAGCAGGGACGAGTTCGTGGTCGGCAGCCGCGCGGGAGCGCGTCCGGTCGTGGTGCACAGCTACGACGCCACACGCGGCGACGTGACCGTGGCGATGGGCCCGATCAAGGACCTCGGCACCAGTTCGGCAACAATCGACGGCCGCGTCTTCTCCGGCGTCGGCATCGACGTCGGCAATCCGCATCTGGCGTGTGTCGACGAGCATGTGACGGCCGAGGTTTTGAGTGCACTCGATTTAACTGTCTCTCCGGGCTTCGACCCCGGGTTCTTCCCGCACGGGGTCAACATCGAGATCGTGACACCGATCCACGACGGTGGGGTCCACATGCGCGTTCACGAGCGCGGTGTGGGTGAGACTCGTTCCTGCGGAACCGGAACGGTCGCGGCTGCGGCTGCGGCGCTGAAGTACGACGGCCGCGAGGAGGGTTCGGTCCTGGTGCGCGTCCTCGGCGGCGAAGTGCAGGTCACCGTCGAAAGCGGCGAAGGGTCCTTGCGAGGGCCCTCGGTTCTGGTGGCGAGCGGAACGATCAGCGACGCCTGGTGGCAATCGCTTGTGTGATAACGCCCGCGTGAAATACGCCTGCAGGAAATACGGATGCATCGTGTCAGGGTTTCGTGGGACCATGGATCTTGTATGACGAACACACAGGAAAACGAAGAGTCCACCGCTCGCGAGCAGTCCGAGTACGCGCAGGCCGAATACACGGCAGCGTCCGCATCGGACAACCCGTCGACCGGTGAGATGCAACTCGCAGATCGCGGCGCCCTACGCCGCGTGGCCGGTCTGTCGACCGAGCTCGAGGACGTCACCGAAGTCGAGTACCGCCAGCTTCGACTCGAAAGAGTTGTCCTGGTCGGCGTCTGGACGCAGGGAACAGCCGAGCAGGCTCAGGCGAGCATGACCGAGTTGGCCGCACTTGCCGAGACGGCCGGTTCCGAGGTCCTCGAAGGACTGGTCCAGCGGCGCGACAAACCCGACGCCGCCACGTACATCGGTTCCGGCAAGGCGCAGGAACTGCGCGAAGTCGTGTTGGCGACCGGTGCCGACACCGTCGTCTGCGACGGTGAACTGACGCCGGCCCAGCTCACCGCACTGGAGAAGATCGTCAAGGTCAAGGTCATCGACCGGACGGCTTTGATTCTCGATATCTTCGCCCAACACGCCACCTCCCGTGAAGGTAAGGCTCAGGTCGCGTTTGCTCAGATGGAGTACATGCTCCCGCGTCTGCGTGGTTGGGGCGAGTCGATGTCTCGTCAGGCCGGTGGCCGCGCCGGAAGCAACGGCGGCGTGGGTCTACGTGGTCCGGGTGAAACCAAGATCGAGACGGACCGTCGCCGTATCCGCGAGCGCATGGCAAAACTGCGCCGCGAGATCAAGGGCATGAAGGCCGCTCGCGACACCAAGCGCACACGTCGACTGCAGAGCGACATCCCGTCGATCGCCATCGTCGGATACACGAATGCGGGCAAGTCGAGTCTGCTCAACTCGCTCACCGGATCCGGTGTGCTCGTGGAGAACGCGTTGTTCGCCACGTTGGACCCGACAACCCGACGCGCTGCGCTCGACGACGGCCGTGAGTACGTACTCACCGATACGGTCGGTTTTGTGCGGCACCTTCCGACTCAGTTGGTCGAGGCATTTCGCTCGACCCTCGAGGAAGTGACCGACGCGGATCTGCTGCTACACGTCGTCGACGGCTCGGATCCGTTGCCGACCGAGCAGATCAAGGCTGTGCGGGAAGTTGTGACCGACGTTCTGCGTGAGACGGATTCGAAGGCTCCGCCGGAGTTGATCGTGGTCAACAAGATCGACGCGGCAGATCCGGTTACCTTGACGCAACTGCGCGGTCTGCTGCCGGGCGCTGTGTTCGTCTCGGCGCGGACCGGCGAGGGAATCGCCGAACTGCGAGCACATCTCAGCGAGGTTCTGGTTCGGCCGGAGGTCGAGGTCGACGTGCTGGTGCCGTATACGCGCGGTGATCTGATGGCTCGAATCCACTCGGACGGAACGATCTTGGAATCGACTCACGAAGAGGCGGGGACGCGGGTGCACGCACGCGTGCCGCAGATGTTGGCCTCGGCTTTGGTGGAGTACGCACCTAGTGCGTAGTTTCGGCGCAGTGGTCTCGGCGCTTGCTGTGACCACTGCGACTGTGCTGCTTCCCGGAGCGCTTGCACAGGCGTCGTCGTTCGAACCGAGCGAGTTCGCCCCGCTCTGTACACCTACTGATCCTGCGCTCCAGGAGTTGTCGGGGATGGTCGTCGTCGACGATCGGATCTACGCGATGGGCGACGGCGGCAGTGACGACTACGTGTTCGAGATGGATCTGAACTGTGTTGTCCAGAAACAGATTCCGGTCCCGATCGATCCCTACGACGTCGAAGATCTTGCGGTCAGTGGTCGGACGCTCGTTCTGTCGGACACCGGAGACAACCTCCGAACCCGCGAAACAGTGGCGTTCATCACGATGGACCTCGATTCAGGCGACGGTACGTTGCACCGCCTGACGTACCCGGACGGTGCGCACGACACCGAGTCGATTCTGCTCGACCCCGACGGCCATGTCTTTGTCGTGACCAAGGAATTGTTCGGCGAAAGCAGTGTCTACACACCGGTCGGGGATCAGAAACTGAGTGACTTGGCGCAGCCCGGCCCGACGCCGCTCGAGCGCGTCGGAGCCGTGTCCCTCGGACCGGAGAAGCCCGTGTCGGTGATGTTCACCGGGGGAGCTGTCTCGTCGGACGGTTCGGCGATCGCACTGCGGAGTTACTCCGACCTGTACCTGTACGAAGTCGTGGACGGCGGAATCGGCGCGACGCTCACCGGTACCGAACCCCTGCGGATCCCGCTCCCGACGGAGCCTCAGGGGGAGGCGGTGGCATTCAACAACGCGGGCGATGTTCTGATCGGTTCGGAGTCTGCCGGTGGAGCGTTGCCGCCGGTGTACGTGATGCGCGCGCTCGTGGACGCGACAGAAGCGACGGCTGACTCGTCTGCCGGTTCGGTCGGTGTCGGGGTCGATCCGTGGACATTCGTGTGGGCTGGACTGGTCGCGGCAGGATGTGCGATCGGGGCCGTGGCGTTCGTGAGATTACGACGACGCCGCTGATTCCCGAAATTTCCACGAATTCGCAGACCGCCGGTAGATGTGGATACTGGAACGAATGCACGGGCATCAACTCCTGACGCGGCTCTCGCGTATGTCACTCGAGCACGGACACATCACCGCAGCGCTGCTCGTGGGTTCCGTCATCGTCGGCGTGGGCACGCTGCTTCTGCTTCGGTGGTTGCCGCGTAGGGCCGCGTTAGCCGCGCTGGGTCTGTCGGTGGGCGGGTCCGCCATCGGTGCGATATTGGTGTGGCTCAGCTTTCGGCCGTTGCCCGCGCAGTTACCGGCGTCGAGTTTTGTGTGGATAGCGCTGGCGATGTTCGGAGTCGTCGGCGCCGCACTCGTTCTCCTTCGGCGCCCAGGGCTTGCGCGTGGTCTTTCGGTGACGGCATTCGCCGGGCTGGCCGCGATCGTCGCGGTGGGTCAGGTCAATGCTCAGACCGGTACCTATCCCACACTCGGCTCACTGGTCGGGCACTGGCCGGTCGGCTCGGTCGAGAATGTTGCCTTCGATTCACTCCCCGGGGCCGAACCTCGAGTGCAGCGGGGACTGCCCACCGAAACTCATTGGCAGGTTCCGGTGCGGATGCCGAGCAACGGTGTCGTGACGGAGGCGGCGATTCCGGGAAACATCTCGGGATTCGACGCGAGGCCTGCGACGCTGTATCTCCCGCCGGCCTACCTTGCCGATCCGCGTGCCGAGTTGCCCGTCCTGGTGTTGGTGGCAGGTGAGCCCGGCAGCCCCAGCGACTGGCTCGACAGTGGCCGGCTCGCGACCACCGTCGACGCCTATTCGTCGAGGCATTCCGGGCTAGCTCCCGTGGTGGTGGTCCCTGACGCGTTGGGGGACTACGACGCCAACCCCGGCTGCATGGATTCTGCGCTCGGAAACGTCGCGACGTATCTGGACCAGGACGTCCCGAACTGGATCGAATCGAACCTTCAAGTGAATCCGGACGCAGCTCAATGGGCAATCGGCGGGTTTTCCTACGGTGGAACCTGCGCGATCGAGATGGCCGTGAACTTCCCGGACCGATACCCGTCGTTCCTGGACTTCTCCGGCCAAGACGAACCGTCGACCGGTGATCACGAGGACACCGTGGCGGCCATGTTCGACGGTGACGAAAGCGCGTTCGACGCGGTCAACGCCCGAGACCTGATGGCGCAGAATCGGTATCCGCAGTTGTCGGGTGTATTTGTCGCGGGTGAAGACGACGACATCTACCGTCCCCAGCAGGAGATCATGTACGAGGCTGCGCGGGGCGCCGACATGAACGTGGAGTACTACACCCTCCCCGGTGGACACTCGGGTGATGTGTGGGGCACTGCTCTGGAACTCGAAATGGACTGGTTGGGCCGGACACTCGTACTGACTCCGTGAGAGTGTCCGGCCCACTACACAGCACCGGCGGAAATCCGGTCAAGCGTCGAGATCAGCGGCTACCAGTTCGGCGACCTTGGCGAGCGCGTCGGCGTCGTCGGATTCGATCGTGACTTCGGTGTCCTTGGCGGCTCCGAGCGTCATGATCATCAGTGCCGAACCTGCATCCACGGGTTCGCCGTCGGCGACAGCGAGGGTGACCGTGGCGCCGGAGGCTCCGACTGCTTCGGCGATGAGGGCGGCGGGACGGGCGTGCAGGCCGACTGCGGAACCGACGGCAACTGTCTTGCTGGGCATGGGATCTCCTCGTTGTAGAGCTGTCGTTGCGGGCGTTTTGGGGTGTTCGGGCGGATCTGGTGACTACGGTGGTGACTGCAGTGTTGCCTGCTGTCGATCATGCCGCAGCGGGCACGATTTCGGGGTCGAGTTCGGCATCGGAGGGTCCCTTGCGGAAGAACTCCTTGGCTCCGACGACAGCGAGCGCAGCTACCACGGTTCCCGCGGCGAGCGAGACGAGGAACCAGCCGATGCCGCCGACTGCGAAGAAGACGAAGATCCCGCCGTGCGGAGCGCTGAGAGTGACGTCGAAAGCCATGATCAGTGCGCCGGTGACGGCGCCGCCCGCCATCATCGAGGGGATCACGCGAAGCGGGTCGGCAGCGGCGAACGGAATCGCGCCCTCGGAGATGAATGCTGAACCGAGCAACCAGGCAGCCTTACCGTTCTCACGTTCGGCTTCGCTGAAGAGCTTGGGACGCAACACTGTCGAGGCAAGTGCCATGGCGAGCGGCGGAACCATACCGGCGGCCATGACTGCCGCCATGATGCGCAAGGTGGCGGGGTCGTTGACGTTGAGTCCGGCGACGGCGAACGCGTAAGCCGCCTTGTTGACCGGTCCGCCGAGGTCGAAGCACATCATCAGGCCGAGAATGATGCCGAGGAAGATGGCCGAGCTGCCGGACAATCCGTTGAGCCAGTCGGTGAGACCGGAGGTGATCGCAGCGAGCGGACGACCGAGGACGATGAACATCAGCGCTCCGACGACCAGCGTCGCGAACAGCGGGATGATCACCACTGGCATCAGGCCTCGCAGCCACTGCGGGACGGCGATCCGGCCGATGTAGAGCGCGA
Organism: Rhodococcus sp. NPDC055024; assembly: GCF_053608585.1. Classification (NCBI taxonomy): domain Bacteria; kingdom Bacillati; phylum Actinomycetota; class Actinomycetes; order Mycobacteriales; family Nocardiaceae; genus Rhodococcus; species Rhodococcus sp. NPDC055024. The sequence goes on along the minus strand of NZ_JBSGVT010000017.1, from coordinate 111,994 downwards.
CGACACCGGCGATGAGACCACCGACCAGGCCGCCGATGAAGCCGGCACCGACGAACACGGCGACCGCGCCGGCGGTGAAGCCGGGAGCGATGCCCGGTCGGTCGGCGATGGCAAAGGCGATGTAGCCGGCCAACGCGGGTACCAGGAAGCTGAATGCCAACGAACCGATCTGGAACAGAACTGCGCCGAGATAGGTGGCCAGGCCACCGTCGGGAAGGTTGGTGATCGAGTTGTTGAGAACGATGTCCTTGGCAGGGCCGGAGATCTCGTATCCACCGAGCAGGAAGCCGAGTGCGATCAGCAGACCGCCGGCCGCGACGAACGGGATCATGTAGCTGACACCCGTCAGGAGGACCTGACGGAGGTGGGTGCCGAAGCCTACGGAACCGGCATCGGAATCCGCAGCCGCGGCGGCAGTGCCGTCCACGGTGGCGGCGGCGGGATTCTCGGAGGCGCGCAATGCTTCTGCAAGCATCTTGTCCGGCTCGTTGATCGCCCGTTTCACACCGGAAGCGACGACGGGTTTGCCGGCGAATCGTTCGCGGCCCTTCACCCCGACGTCGGTGGCGAAGATGACAGCGGCGGCTCCGGCGATGACCGACGGGTCCAGCGGGGTGCTTCCGCTCGAGCCCTGCGTTTCGACGTGAACCTTGACGCCGGCGCGTTCACCCGCGGCGACGAGTGAGTCCGCCGCCATGTACGTGTGAGCGATTCCGGTCGGGCAGGCGGTGACCGCGACGATGTGACGCTCCGCGGGTGCTGGTGCCGGGGTCTCGTCGGTGGCGTGTTTCCCGGTGGAAACAGGTGCCGGGGGCGTCACTGCTGCGGTCTTCGGGGCGGAATCCTTCTGTGCGGGATCCTTCGGTGCGGGATTGAGGACCTCGTCGACCAAGCGCACGATCTCGTCCGGCGTCGATGCTTCACGAAGTGACGTGACGAACGCGGGCCGAACGAGTGCTCGGGCCAAGGAGGAGAGCAGCTTCATGTGCTCGGCTCCGGCGCCTTCAGGTGCCGCGATCAGGAAGACCAGATCGGCGGGGCCGTCGGGTGCACCGAAATCGACCTTCGGATCGAGTCGAGCAAACCCCAGGGACGCGGACGAGACGGCCTCGGCGCGGCAGTGAGGAATTGCGATTCCGCCGGGCAGTCCGGTCGCGGACTGCGCTTCGCGAGCGAGTGCTGCATCGACCAGTCCCGCGGCGTCGCTCGCCCGACCCGCAGCAGTCAATCGCGCTGCGAGAGAACGAATGACATCTTCCTTGGTCGAGCCCAGGTCGGTGTCGAGTGAGATCAGTTCGGGACTGATGATCTCCGGGCCGGAACTGCCGGCTGCGGTGGTATCGGACATGTCAGGTTCCTTAGGGCGTCAGGCGAGTTCGGTGGGGACGGGGAGGGGAGAGGCGGCATCTGCTGCAGATACCGAAACCGCTGCCAGATCGATCTGTTCGGGCGTGGGAAGGGTTGTGCCGGGAAGGGAGGCAGCGGCGCTTCCGTAGGCGACCGCGTGACGTAGCCGCTCGGATTCCGAGCCGCCTCCCGCTTCGGCGAGGATGTAGCCGGCCAGCGACGAATCGCCTGCACCGACGGTACTGACTGCGACAATCGGGGGAGCAGTGGCGATCCACGCGCCGTCGGCCGTGACGAGGACCGCACCGGCTGCGCCGAGCGTGGCGAGCACACTGCCGACGCCGCGATCGACCAATCGCTGTGCTGCCGTGATTGCAGGCCCGGGATCACCGTTCTCTGCAGCACGTTCGAGGACGTGGCCGTCGACGCCGGTCAGTTGAGCGAGTTCCTCGCCGTTGGGTTTGAGCAGGTCAGGTGCCGAGCCGGGGAAGCCTTCGGCGAGCGCCGTCAGTGGGGCGTCCGAGGTGTCGACCGCTACCTTGCACGGGTGATCGCGCAGCGCCGCGACAAGTTCGCCGTACCAACCGAGAGGAACGCCGGGGGGCAGCGATCCGGACAGCGCGAACCACAGCGCGGTATCGGCGCGGGCGATCAACTCCTGCGCCAGGGCGTCGAGCGTCGAACCGGACAGTGTTGCGCCGGGCTCGTTGATCTTCGTCGTGGTTCCGTCTGGTTCCGCGATGGTGATGTTGGTGCGAGCCAGACCCGTTGTGGCGACGCCGATGTGGGGAATCCCACCGACGGCGAGCGCCGAGAGTAATGGGTCGCCGCCGTTCCCCGGCAGGACCGCGAGGACGTCGAGGTCGGCTGCGGCGAGAACACGCGCGACGTTGACGCCCTTCCCGCCTGGGTCGCTGCGAGTGGAGTGGGCGCGTAGGACGGAGCCTCGTTCGAGCCGTTGCTCGAGTTGCACGGTCCGATCGATACTCGGGTTGGCTGTCAGTGTGACGATCATGCGATCACCACCTCGATTCCGTGGTCGTGGAACTCGGATGTGTCTGTGGGACTGATGTCTTCGTCGGTGATGAGGACGTCGATGCTGTCGAGTGGGGCGAAGCTGATCAAGTGTTCGCGGCCTACTTTGGTGGAGTCGGCCACGACTACAACATGATTGGCGGCTTTGACCATCGCTCGTTTGACCGCAGCCTCCTCGCTGTCCGGGGTGGAGAGTCCGTGACCGACGCTGATCGCGTTGGTTCCGATGAAGGCGACGTCGACTCGCAACGTGCTCAGCAGGCGTAGGGCGTCCTCGCCGACCGCGGCTTGCGTCACCCCGCGTACTCGTCCGCCGAGCAGGATCAGGGAAATCGAGTTCATCGACGCCAGGCGTGCGCCGATCGGGACGGAATTGGTGACGGCTGTGAAGTCGTTCTCGGTCGGCAGTTCGGGGATCATGCGGCCAGTGGTCGTGCCCGCGTCGAAGATCACGCTGCCGCCGGTAGGGGGAAGGTAGGTGACCGCGCAGCGGGCGATCCGGTCTTTCTGTTGCGCGCGGGTCTGATCGCGTTCCGCCATGCCCGGTTCGGTGACGTGGAGGGATCCGGTCGGAACGGCGCCGCCGTGTACACGCCTGATCTGCCCGATCCGTTCGAGGAAGGCGAGATCGCGACGCACGGTCTCGGTGGTCACACCGAAGGTCTCCGACAGAGCCGCCACGGACATGCGTCCGCGCTGCGACACCATGGTGCCGATCGCTTGTTGGCGTTCTTCCGCGTACACGTTCACTCCGATTCCGAAATGTGATCCGACGGTGCGGTGTGGATCACAACGAATGTTGCTTTATGTTGTTTTACGCCCGAGTGTGTTGACATGTCAAGAGTTGGGAGTAATCTTCGTCACAACGAAGGTGTGGGCTTTACGCGCTCGAGGTGCTCCGGTGTGACACCGGGCCCATCGCTCAAGGAGGACAGATGACCGAACAGCTCAATCGCATCACCGTGCACGGCACTCCCGTCGTGCCCGGAATTGCCTACGGCCCGGCTATCTGGCCGTCCAGCCGACCAGAACTCGTCACCGATGCGCCGGCCCTCGACGAGGCTGATCGCGAGACCGCCGCAGACGCCTTCGTCGCAGCGGCGAAGACTGTCGAGAACCGCCTTCTCGGACGGGCAGCCGAAGCCACGGGCGCAGCCGCAGAGGTCTTGCAGGCCAACGCGGCCATGGCAGCCGATCGAGGCTGGATCGGAGCGGCCAAGAAGTCGATCGCGGGCGGAGTTCCTCCGGTCCAGGCGGCGATCGCGGCGACGGAGCAATTCGTGGTGTTGTTCACCAAGGTCGGCGGTTTGATGGCGGAGCGCGTCACCGACCTCGAGGACATCCGCGACCGCGTGATCGCAGAACTCTCCGGATTGCCCGAACCCGGAGTTCCGATGCCCGAGATGCCGTCGGTGCTGTGCGCGGACGATCTTGCTCCCGCCGATACCGCCGGCCTCGATGCAACCAAGATCATCGGACTCGTGACCATCTACGGCGGCCCGACCAGCCACACGGCAATCATCGCGCGGCAGTTGGGCATCCCGTGCATCGTGGCCGCGAAGGAATTGGAATCCGTACCGGCAGGAACACCGATTCTGATCGACGGAACCACCGGCGACGTGATCGCGGAGCCGGATCCCGAGCAGGCGCGCGAACTGGTCGAGCAATCCCGAATCGATCGCGAACGCGTCAGCACGTGGACCGGACCCGGCCGGACGTCGGACGGCCGGCCGGTAGACGTCCTCGCCAATGTCCAAGACGGCGCCGGCGCTCGGGCCGCGGCGTTGACCGCAGCGGGAGGCATCGGGCTCTTCCGGACCGAACTCTGTTTCCTCGGCCGTGAGACCGAACCGACCGTTGACGAGCAAGCGGCAATCTACGCCGAGGTTCTCGAGGCCTTCGCGGGCAAGAAGGTCATTATTCGCACGTTGGACGCGGGTTCGGACAAGCCACTCAAATTCGCCAACCACCAAGAGGAAGCGAATCCGGCACTCGGCGTTCGTGGGGTCCGAATCGCCTGGCAGGACATCGGGATTCTCGACCGCCAGCTCGACGCGATCGCCGCAGCCGCGGCGTCGACGAACTCTTCGCCGTGGGTCATGGCGCCGATGATCGCCACCCCGGCTGAAGCACAACGCTTTGCCGACGCGGTGCGGGCGCGCGATCTTGTTCCCGGAGTGATGGTGGAGATCCCGGCGGCGGCGCTGCTGGCCGACCAGATCCTCGAACACGTCGAGTTCCTCTCGATCGGTACCAACGACCTCGCTCAGTACACGATGGCCGCTGATCGAATGTCCTCCGAACTCGCCGACCTGACCGACCCGTGGCAGCCCGCCGTGCTCGCCCTGGTGGCACGTACGGCCCAGGCTGGTCAGGCGGCAGGCAAGCGCGTCGGGGTCTGCGGTGAGGCGGCTGCCGATCCGCTGTTGGCATGCGTACTTGCCGGTCTCGGTGTTTCGTCACTGTCGTGTGCTGCGGCGTCGGTTGCCGGGGTGGGAGCGAAGGTCGGGTCCGTCACCATGGCGCAATGTGAGGCGGCTGCGGCGGCGGTGCTGGCGACCGGTGATCCGGTGGCGGCACGCAAAGCGGCGGCTGACGCAATCAGCTGAAGCGGTTTCGTCGGTCTCGGTCGGCGAGCGAGTGCCTGACCTCTAGTATTTCGACCTGTGATCGAACGAGAAACAATGACCGGGGCCGGCGGAATCGGCTGGACTGTCCATGGAGACGGCAAGCGGATCGCCGACGGCGCCGTCGTCGCGCCGGATGAACGACTGAGTTGGCCGCGCACCATCGGGATCGGGATGCAGCACGTCATCGCGATGTTCGGAGCGACACTGCTCGTTCCGACCATCACGGGCTTCCCCGTCACCACGACGCTGTTGTTCTCGGGTATCGGCACCGCGCTGTTCCTACTCATCACCCGGGGCCGGATCCCCAGCTACCTCGGTTCGTCGTTCGCGTTCATCGCCCCACTGACAGCGTCGGCAGGATCGGGGCCGGCGGCACAGCTCGGCGCCGTCATGGCTGTCGGCATCGTGTTGATGTTGATCGGCGTCGCCGTACGTCTGATCGGCGGTCGGGTCATCGACGCGGTCATGCCGCCGGTGGTGACGGGTGCCGTCGTCGCGCTGATCGGTCTCAACCTCGCTCCGACCGCGGCCGGTTCCTTCGAGTCGCAGCCGTTGATCGCCACGGTGACGCTCTTTGCGATCCTGCTCGTCACGGTCGTGGGGCCCGGTCTGCTCGGCCGGTTGGGCATTTTGGTCGGCGTAGTGATCGGCTGGGTCTTCGCCGCGGTCGTCGGCGGACTCGACAGTGAACGAGTGTCGGCTCTGCGTGATGCGGACTGGTTCGGGCTGCCGAGTCTGCACGGTCCGTCGTTCGACTGGTCGGTGATCGTGCTCGCGCTGCCCGTGGTGATCGTTTTGGTCGCCGAAAACGTCGGACACGTCAAGGCGGTGTCCGCCATGACAGGTAAGTCGCTCGACGACCTGGCCGGCAACGCACTCTTCGCAGACGGCCTCGCCACTACCTTGGCAGGTGCCGGTGGTGGCTCCGGAACCACCACGTATGCCGAGAACATCGGCGTGATGGCAGCGACGCGGGTGTACTCGACCGCTGCGTACTGGGTAGCCGCCGCCACCGCTGTGATCCTGGCATTCTCGCCCAAGTTCGGTGCGCTGGTCTTCACGGTTCCGAACGGGGTCATCGGCGGCGCGACGATGGTTCTCTACGGCCTCATCGGCATTCTCGGTGTGCGTATCTGGATGGACGCGAAGGTCGACTTCACCGATCCGGTCAACCTGACGGTCGCCGCGGCTGCGCTGGTCGCCGGCATCGGGAACTTGACGTTGACCATTGGTTCGGTCGAGCTGGGCGGCATCGCCTGGGGGTCGATCGGCATCCTTGTCGCGTACCCGATCATGCGGTATCTCGCCAAATTCCGTACTTCGAGTAACAGATAACCGCTACAGTCACGAATCGTGATCGTTCGGGTCATCGACGGGTATCGCAACAGGTTCTACCGTCGGAAGCAGTGACGTGGGCCCGCGAACTTCGGCGTGCCCGGTCTCAGCGAAAACATCCCGAGCGGGTACATCCCCAGCGGGTACAACACTGAAGTGCCGTTTATCGAATTGCAAGGAGTCGGCGTGGAGCGCACCCTGTTCGAACCGGAACATGATCTCTTCCGGGAGTCGTATCAGAAGTTCTTGGCACAGCACGTTGCGCCGAACCACGAGAAGTGGGAAGAACAGAACATCGTCGATCGTGACGTCTGGGTAGAGGCCGGAAAGCAGGGCTTCCTGGGAACCGCGGTACCCGAGGAATTCGGCGGCGGCGGCGTCAAGGACTTCCGCTACAACGCGATCATCACCGAGGAAACCACCAAGGGTGGCTTCAGTGGTATCGGCTTCACACTGCACAACGACGTGGTGGCGCCCTACCTCCTCGAACTGACCAATGACGAGCAGAAGCAGCGTTGGCTGCCCGGATTTGCATCGGGCGAGCTGATTTCCGCGATCGCGATGACCGAACCGGGTACCGGTAGCGACCTGCAGGGCATCAAGACCAAAGCGGTTCGCGACGGGGACCACTGGGTTCTCAACGGCTCGAAGACCTTCATCACCAACGGCATCAACGCCGACATCATCATCGTCGTCGCCTGTACCGACCCGGACAAGGGAGCGCAGGGCTTCAGCCTGCTCGTCGTCGAGCGGGACATGCCGGGCTTCGAGCGTGGACGCAACCTCGACAAGATCGGCATGAAGGCTCAGGACACTGCCGAACTCAGCTTCACCGACGTCCGCGTTCCTGCCGCCAACTTGCTGGGCGAAGAGGGAATGGGCTTCTTCTACTTGATGAAGAACCTTCCCCAGGAACGACTCTCGATCGCAGTTGTTGCCGCTGCCGCAATGGAATCGGTTCTCGAGAGCACGATCCAGTACTGCCGGGACCGCAAGGCATTCGGCAAGTCGATCGGCAGCTTCCAGAACACCCGATTCGTACTGGCCGAACTGGCAACGGAGACCACCGCGGTACGCATCCTGGTGGACAAGTTCATCGAGCAGCTCAACGCCGAGAAGCTGACCGTGCAGGAAGCTGCGATGGCGAAGTGGTGGACCACCGAAGCTCAGGTCAAGCTGATCGACCGCTGCCTCCAGCTGCACGGAGGCTACGGCTACATGAAGGAATACCCGGTTGCCAAGGCGTACATGGACTCTCGTGTGCAGACCATCTACGGTGGCACGACCGAGATCATGAAGGAGATCATCGGGCGTTCGCTGAATCTCTGATTCGGGTGAAGCACCGCTGATCTCTGTGAAGCGCTGATCGACGAAAAGACTGTGGGCCCCGGCATCAGCCGGGGCCCACAGTCTTGTGCTCGTGTGGTGCTTGTGTTCGTGTGGTGCGAGCGAACTCAGATCTTCCGCATGACGGTGACAACCTTGCCCAGGATGACGGCGTTGTTGCCGGGAATCGGTTCGAAGAGTTCGTTGTGCGGCATCAGCCACACCTCCTTCTTCGTGCGCTTGAACGTCTTGACGGTGGCTTCACCGTCGATCATGGCGGCCACGATGTCACCGTTCTCTGCGACGTTCTGCTGGCGGACGACAACCCAGTCGCCATCGCAGATCGCTGCATCGATCATCGACTCGCCGACGACCTTGAGCATGAAAAGCGAACCCTGGCCGACGAGCTCGCGGGGGAGTGGGAACACGTCCTCCACCGCTTCCTCGGCGAGGATCGGTCCGCCGGCGGCGATGCGGCCCAGGATGGGGACGAACGCCGGCTCGGGTAGCGGGTCGGCGCTGTTGTACTCGCCGGAATGCTTCGACACCGACGCAATGGCGGTATCGGCGGCAACCTCGTCGAGACCCCGAACATCGACAGCGCGAGGCCGATTGGGATCGCGCCGAAGGAAGCCCTTGCGTTCCAACGTCCGCAGCTGATGTGCGACCGACGAGGTGGAGGTGAGCCCCACTGCATCACCGATCTCGCGAATGCTGGGCGGGTAACCGCGCTCGGTCACGGAATCGCGGATCACTTCGAGAACGCGCCGCTGGCGCTCGGTGAGGGTCTCGCTCGACGGAGACGGAACTGCAGAAGCTCCTGCCTCCGCGGCACTGCTGGAGCGATCGTCCTTCATGGCCTGTTGCCTCCGTGTCTAGAGAAAGTGCGTGTCTGAAGAAGTGTGTGTCTGAAGAAATGGCATGTCTGAAAAAGCGTCTGGCGTAAATCGTGTGGTGCATATCGCGCGGAAACTTGTCGGTGCCCCCTGCCAACATTCGAGCTGTCGACAAACACGGAGGCTTTCGCAATTCCCGCTGTGTGGTCTGACACGAATCTAGCCGGATTTGCTCGCGTTTTCAAACATCTGTTCGATTCGTGTCGTTCGAAGTAGAGACATTGTCGGCCAAGCGTGGTAGAAATTCGAACATGCGTTCCATCGAACGCATGATCGAACACATCGATCGGTGTCGACCAGCGGAGGTCACGATGGGTAACGCAGCAGTTAAAGGCAACAGGGTTTTCGACGATGGGATCGGGTTCGACGGCACGTCGGCGTTGAAGTATCACCCGTCGTTCTACGGACCCGATGCTGATGACGTGGCTTTCGAAAGGCGCGGCACCGCCGAAATGCGGGGTGTGCCCAGGCATGTCGAAGACGAACCGCAGGTGGCTGTTGTTCGTCGTTTCCCCGTCACAGGCGGAACGTCAGGTTCGCGTTCGCTGCGTGAATCTCCTCGCCGATGGGACAGCGAGCATGATTCGTCACGCCCGTACGGAGGCAGTTTTGCGCACCGAAACAGGGTCGGTGTCTCGCGGGTCGAACACGAAGTGCAGACCGAGGACGTCAGTTGGAAGACGATGTTCCTGGGCGCGGTGTTCACTGCGATGGCCGTTTTGGCGCTGGTCGGGATCGGCGCTTTGTCCAGTGGTGATGTTGCGGCGACAAACGGAGCGACCGATGTGGTTCGCGTCGCTGCGGGTGAATCCCTCAGTGATATCGCTGCCAAGGTTGCGCCTGGCCAGGCTGTCGGCTCCGTGATCGAGCAGATCATGGATCTCAACGCGATGTCGAGTTCCGGACTGGCCGTGGGGCAGACGCTGATCGTGCCGGCCTCGGGTCGCTGACAGTACCCGTAAGCAGGCGGGGGTGTACCGAGCGTGAGAGCAGTCCGTTCACAGCGAGTAAGCTGTCCAGTTGACAGTCCCACCACCTCGGGTGGTCGCGTTGAGTACGTGGATCTGCTCTGTAAATCGTCGGAGGATTTGCAGTCGGTAGCGAATCTGAGTTGCGGCCATTTCGGCGACAACGAAGGAACCCCGATGCATTGCCCGTTCTGCCGGCACCCTGATTCCCGAGTGGTCGATTCGCGCGAGGCTGACGAGGGCCAGGCGATCAGGCGGCGCCGTTCGTGCCCCGAGTGTGGACGTCGATTCACCACGGTCGAGACGGCAGTGCTTTCGGTCGTGAAGCGTAGTGGCGTGACGGAGCCGTTCAGTCGGGAAAAGGTTGTCAAAGGTGTGCGGCGCGCATGCCAGGGTCGCCAAGTGGACAACGATTCGCTGAATTTGCTGGCGCAGCAGGTGGAAGACGCCGTGCGTGCTTCTGGTTCTGCCGAAATTCCCAGTAACGAGGTAGGCCTCGCGATTCTCGATCCGCTTCGAAATCTCGACGAGGTTGCGTACCTACGGTTTGCATCGGTGTACAAATCCTTCAGCTCTGCCGCGGATTTCGAACGTGAGATCACGGACATGCGCGAGCATGCCGAGACCCGTGCCGCCGACAAGGCTCCCGGTGCCGAGACCGTTTCCGTCGATTGAGGTCTTCGCCTCAGGTAACGCTGAGAGCACAAAGCGGCATTAGGTAACGCTGAGAACACAAAGCGAACAAACGAACAAATCGGGCATGTTATTCGCTTAGTGTCTACCGGGTACGTTCGTCCGCATTTCGGATCTTCACGGAGGCGTTATGAACTTAGTTGCAGTCCTCGGAGTCGTGAACAGCCTGGTAACCCTCGGGTTCGCCAATACTGTTGCCACTTTTGGTGGTTTCCTCACCAACGTCAACATTCAGACAATCTACTGATCGCGCAATCTCACCGATCGCGCTGAGCATCATCGCTTGATCGCTTCGATAGCTTTCAGGACTCGCTTTTCGGAAATCGGTGTGGGTGTACCGAGGGACTGCGCAAACAGGCTCACGCGCAGTTCCTCGATCATCCAGCTGATCGCGTCGACATCTCGAGCAGTGCGACGCTCTTCGGGCAACGAACCCAACAACCGGTCGTACGCTGCGTACACCCGGTCGAGGACATCCATCGCCTGCTGATCTCGTTGTGCGCTTGCAGGCAGAGCTTCGAGTCGGAATTTTGCTGCGGCAAGATATCGCGGCAAATCGCGTAGGCGTGCTGAGCCCAATTCCGCGACGAATCCCGGAAACAGCAGTGAGGTCAACTGTTCTCGGACGTCGTCGGCTGCCTCGCCGCGGGAGCGGTCGAGGACGACGCTCAGTTGGTGTGCTTGTTCGAGGATCGGGACAATCATGCGCAGGATCGCGGAGACGCGTCCGGCCAGTTCGGAGCGTGCGATCTTCACCAGGGCTTCGAACGCCTCAGGTGTGCGTACCGGTCCACCGTGGGCCGCAATCACTTCGTTGGCAGCTGCCACTCGGCAATCGTCGACGAGGGCCTCCAAGCCGCCGTCTGGATTCTGGCCGAGCGCCAGACGCTGAGTGTTCGACAAGCCGGCGGTCACTGCCTTGAGTTGGGTGGGAACGGCCGCCAGAAGGAGCGCTCGCGTTCCCTCCCTCATCGCCTGCGCCTGCGCAGCCGGCGTACTCAGGACACGGACGGCTACTCCGCCGTTTTCCGGCACCAGCGCTGGGTAGCCCGTCACCTGCTGTCCACCGATGGAACGAGTGATGGTCGGCTCCAATGCGCCGAGTGTCTCGGACGTCCAGACGGCAGCGGCTGCTCGTTCGGTTCCGGTGGCCGCCTTGGCTACTTCCTTCTGTACGCGCGGTGCGAGCGTGCGTCGTAGCTGCGCCAGATCCTTGCCCTTCGCGAGGACCTTGCCTGATTCGTCCTCGACGACAAACGTCATCTTGAGGTGATCGGGCAGCGCGGCCGGATCGAAGTCCTTGGCGTCGATCTGAATTCCGCCCAAATGCGAGAGTTCGCGGGCCATTGCGGTCATCAACGGCTCGGATCGAGGTTTGACTGCTGCCAACGCTGCGGCGGCGTAGTCGGGTGCCGGCACGACGGCGCGTCGAATGTTCTTGGGCAGCGTCTTGATCAGAGCAGTAACCAGATCGACGCGCATACCGGGGACCAACCAGTCGAAGCCGACCGGCTGAAGCTGCGCAAGTAGGCCGACCGGGATGTGTGCGCTGACGCCGTCGTCGTCCTTGCCCGGCTCGAATTGGTAAGTCAGCGGGAACTGCATGTCGCCCTGGCGCCAAGCGTCCGGGTACTCCCCACCCAGTACGGCAGCCGCGTCGGAGTTGACCACGGTTTCCGGGGTGAAGGTCAGCAGACTCGGATTCTTGCGCCGCTCGGACTTCCACCACTGGTCGAAATGCTTGGCGGATACGGCTTCCTGGCCGATGCGTTCGTCGTAGAACTCGTAGAGAGTTTCGTCGTCGACGAGGATGTCGCGGCGGCGCGCACGGTTCTCGAGCTCCTCGACGTTGTCGAGGAGTGCCCGGTTCTCGTGGAAGAACTTGTGGTTCGTCTGCCATTCGCCCTGCACGAGCGCATGGCGGATGAAGAGATCGCGTGAGGCCTCGGGATCGATTCGCGAGTACGTGACTGCGCGGCCGGTCACCAGCGGAACGCCGTAGAGAGTGACCCGCTCGTATGCCATCGCGGAGCCGCGTTTGGAGGACCAGTGCGGTTCGGAATAGGTGCGTTTCACCAGGTGCGGGGCGAGCTTTTCGGCCCATTCCGGTTCGATACGCGCGGACATGCGCGCCCACAGCCTCGACGTTTCCACGAGTTCGGCGGCCATGACCCAGCGTGGTGGCTTCTTGAACAATCCGGATCCGGGGAAGATCGCGAAGTGGCTGCCCCTGGCGCCGAGATAATCCCGCTTCTCACCTTCGCGCAACCCGATGTGCGAGAGCAATCCGGCGAGCAGTGACTGATGGATTGCGTTCTCGCTTGCGGGTGTGTCGCCCACGGTCCAGCCGAGACCGCGGGTGATCTGCCGGAGCTGCCCGTGCAGATCCTGCCATTCGCGGATGCGGAGCCAGTGTAGGAACTCGTTCCGGCACATCTTGCGAAACTGGTTGGAGGACAAATCATTACGCTGTTCGCGCAAATAGTCCCACAGTTTCAGGTAGGCCAGGAAGTCGGAGTTCTCGACGTTGAAGCGGGCGTGCTTTTCGTCGGCAGCCTGCTGGAACTCGGCGGGCCGCTCGCGAACGTCCTGGATGGACAACGCCGCGACGATGACAAGGGTTTCGTGAAGGCACCCGTTGTTCTTGGCTTCCACCAGCATCCGTGCCATTCGCGGATCTACCGGAATCTGGGCCAATTCGCGGCCGACCGGCGTCAGTTCGGGGTAGCTGGCCTCGGAGCCTCGCGCAATGGCGCCGAGTTCTTCGAGGAGTCCGATTCCGTCCTTGACGGCGCGCTGGTCCGGCGGTTCGACGAAGGGGAAGGCAGCGATGTCGCCCAGACCGAGGGCCGTCATCTGCAAGATGACGGATGCGAGATTGGTTCGCAGGATCTCCGGCTCGGTGAACGCCGGCCGTGACTCGAAGTCCTCCTCGGAGTAGAGGCGGATGCAGATTCCTTCGGCGACGCGGCCGCAACGTCCGGAACGCTGACGAGCTGACGCCTGCGAAATGGGCTCGATCGGCAATCGTTGAACCTTGGTGCGCACCGAATATCGCGAAATGCGCGCGGTTCCCGGATCGACGACGTAGCGAATGCCGGGCACGGTCAACGAGGTCTCTGCCACGTTGGTGGCCAGGACGACGCGTCGGCCGGTGTGCGGCGAGAACACCTTGTGTTGCTCGGCGGCTGACAGCCGCGCGTACAGCGGGACGATTTCGGTGTTGCGAAGACGCCGGTCACGCAAAGCGTCTGCGGTGTCACGAATTTCGCGTTCGCCGGAGAGGAAGACCAAGATGTCGCCTTCGCCCTCCGAGCTCAGTTCGTCGACAGCCTCACAGACCGCGTCGACGGGATCGCGGTCGAAGGTGACGTCGCCGGATTCGACGGTCAGTGGCCGGTAACGCATCTCGACGGGGAAGGTTCGCCCGGAGACCTCGACGATCGGCGCAGGCTTACCGTCGACGGCGAAGTGCTTGGCGAAGCGTTCGGGATCGATGGTCGCCGACGTGATGATGACTTTGAGATCGGGTCGGCGGGGGAGCAGCTGCGCCAGGTAACCGAGGATGAAGTCGATGTTGAGGCTGCGTTCGTGCGCTTCGTCGATGATCAGCGTGTCGTAGCGTCGGAGCATGCGGTCGCGCTGAATCTCGGCGAGCAGGATGCCGTCGGTCATGAGCTTGACGTAGGTGCGGTCCGACACCTGGTCGGTGAATCGCACCGTGTATCCGACGGCGTCGCCCAGTTCGGTATCGAGTTCTTCGGCGATACGTTCGGCCACGGTGCGTGCCGCCAATCGGCGAGGCTGCGTGTGTCCGATCAGGCCGCGGACGCCGCGTCCGAGTTCGAGACAGATCTTGGGGATCTGAGTTGTCTTACCGGAGCCGGTCTCGCCGGCGACGATGACAACTTGATTCTCCGAGATCGCGGTGGCGATATCGTCTTTGCGCTGACTGACGGGCAGTGCTTCGGGGTACGAGATCGTGGGGACGTTCGCGGCGCGGGTCGTCAATCGAGTGCGTGCGGCGTTTATTTCTTCGGCCAGCGCCACCAGAGCGTCGTATGTGCGGGCACGGTCGAGTTTGCGACGGAGTCGACTCTCGTCGCGGAGTGAGACCTGCGCCAGTGCGCTCTTCAGGTCACTCCGCTTGGGGGAGAGCGGGGCCGGTGGTGTTGTAGACATGCTGATGACAGCCTATCGAACGCATTGACAACTACCGCTCGCAGATCGCGCTGATGTGCAAATATCGACCAGTGACGACAAATACCGCAAATGAGTCATCGGTGCCTGTCTTGTCGACGCCGATCGCCGTGCGAGTCCTGAGACTGTTGTTCGCGGTGTTCGGACTCGCCGCGTTGCTGTGGATCCCGATCCGCGACGCGGCTGATCTCTCTCTGTCGAACTATCTGAGCTACTTCACCATCGAGAGCAACATTCTTGCGGTGATCGTGTTGCTGGTCGGTGCATTTCGAGATCCACAATCGCAGGCGTGGCAGTCGATCCGAGGGGCGGTGACGCTGTACATGGTGATCACCGGCATCATCTACGCCGTCCTCCTGGCGGATATCGACGTCAATTTGAACGATGCCTGGATAAACTCGGCACTGCATCGGATTCTTCCGCTGGTCATGCTGCTCGACTGGGTGTTCTTCGCCTCGCGGCACAGGATCTCCGAAGCACGTTCACTGCAGTGGTTGCTGTTCCCGGTCGTGTACGGCGTGTACACGTTGATCCGAGGTTCGATCGTCGACTGGTATCCCTACCCGTTCATGGATCCGCGCCACCAGGGCTATCTAGCCCTGTTCATCGGGTTTGTCGTGCTGGCCATCGCGATGGCCCTGATGGCGTTGGCAGTCAATGCCGTCGGACGGTTGGGCGCCGGGCTACGCGGCCGGAACGCCCCGCAGTCCTAGCCCGTTTCCGGTGGAGATCACCTGATCGAGTCGGTCGATGTTCGGGTGCTTGCCCGGGTTCGCTCGCGCGTCCTCGGTGTGTTCGGCGAAGATCGTCAGTCCTGCTGTCGCGGCTTCGGGTGTCAGTGCGCCGTAGACCGCAGCGAGATGGTTGTACACCTTGACCGAGCCGGACTTTCCGGGCTTGTTCTCCACGGTGTCGATGACGTTTCCGTCGGCGTCGAGTACCTCGATGGCGGCCAGATGATCGATGGCGGGTAGTGCTGCAAGATTGTCGGCAAAAGTCATGGTCGACAGATTACGGGTGCGCCCGTGAAAGCCGGTGCCGGGCGAGCGCCGTCGTGCGCGGATTTCCGGTGTCGATATAGTCGCAGCACATCGTTTGCACACCAGCATCGTTTGTATTCGAAGGGGACAATGATGGCTTCGGCATTGTGGCACGGGTTCGCGGACATGGGCGCTGTGGAGAAGAACGGCGCGTTTGTCGTCTCACGCGGTGAGGGCGCGTACATCTGGGATTCCGAGGGCACTCGGTATCTGGATGCGACGGCGGGCCTATGGTTCACCAATGTCGGGCACGGGCGCACCGAGATCGCGGATGCGGTGGCGGCTCAGTTGTCGAAGATCGCTCATTTCTCCAACTTCGGTGATTTTGTTCCCGAGACCACGCAGGTGTTGGCCGAGCGTCTGGCGGCCATCGCGCCGGTTGCCGGGAGCAAGATCTTCTTCACCTCGGGTGGTTCGGATTCGGTGGACACTGCGGCGAAGCTGGCTCGCCGGTACTGGCACGAGGTGGGGCAGCCGGAGAAGACGATCATCGTCGGACGCCAGAAGGCGTACCACGGAATGCACGTTGCGGGAACGGCTTTGGCTGGTATTCCGGTGAACCGTGAGGGTTACGGCGAGCTGATGGCGGATGCGGCGACCGTCGGCTGGGACGATGCGAAGAGCCTGCTCGAGTTGATCGAGAAGATCGGTGCGAACAAGATCGCTGCGTTCTTCGCGGAGCCGATCATCGGTGCGGGTGGGGTGTATCTGCCGCCGGAGGGGTATCTGGCCGAGGTGCGTGACATCTGCCGTGAGCACGACATCCTCTTTGTCGTCGACGAGGTCGTGACCGGTTTCGGCCGGATCGGTGGTGAGTGGTTCGCGTCCACTCGTTTCGATTTGCAGCCTGACATGATGACCACGGCAAAGGGTTTGACGTCGGGTTACGTTCCGATGGGTGCGGTGTTCATCGCGCCGCGGGTGGCGGAGCCGTTCTATGCCGGTTCGTGGTGGCGCCATGGGTACACCTACGGCGGGCATGCCGGTGCTGCTGCGGCGGCGATGGCGAACCTCGACATTCTCGAGCGTGAGAATCTGCTCGCGGAGTCGAAGCGTTTGGAGGCGTCGTTGCATACGCATCTGCAGCCGCTGGCCGAGCATCCGCGGGTGGCGGAGGTTCGTAGTGGGCTCGGTGCGGTCGCGGCTGTGCAGTTGGCTGATCCGGCGGAGGCGTTGCCGTTTGTGAAGACGCTTCGCGAGCATGGTATTTCGGGTCGCGCTGCGGGTCAGGGTGCGATGCAGATTTCGCCGACGTTTGTGATGACCGACGATCAGGTCGCGGAGATGGCCGCGGGGATCCTCGCAGCCCTCGGCTGATGTCAGCTGCGGCGCCGAAAGAGTTTCTCGATTCGGCGCCGCACTGCGTTGGGCGCAGGTTCCAGTTCCAGAACCTCTTGCTCCGACTGCTTGGCGTACGCCTGGGTGTAGCGCTCGTGTAGCACCGAGCGAATCTCGTCCGGAGAGTAGGCCCGACGCTGGCGTTCACCGCGCGCAACGAGGACCCCGGTGGCGGCAATGCCCATGGCACCGGCGAGGCCGACCAGTTTCCATACGTGCGAGGCGCGCAGAGGAGTCGTGAGTTTCATCCCTCTACGCTAGAGGCATGGACCGACGATTGCTTTCGCAGGTGAGTCTCGACGAGGCCGCCGCCGCGACCCGCACGGGTGACATCTGGATCTTCCGCGGAGAGTCGACGGCCGATCGAGCCATCCAGACGCTGACCAACAGCCCGGTCAATCACGTGGGAATGTCGGTGGTGATCGACGACCTCCCACCGCTGATGTGGCATGCGGAACTCGGTCACTCGCTGCAGGACATGTGGACCGGACGCTTCCAGCGTGGTGTCCAACTGCACGATCTGAGATCGGCGGTTCAGGTGTGGGGCGCGAAGTACGGTCAGCGCGGATGGTTGCGCCAGCTCGACCACGAGATCACCCGTGAGCAGGAAGACGCTTTGCTGAAGACGATCGCGCGACTGGACGGCACGCCGTTCCCGTCCACGGCCAAGCTCGCCTCACGCTGGTTCGGAGGCCGGATCCCGAAGCTGCGCAAGAAGTCCGACGTCTCCGCGGTGGCCGTCGAAAGCGCCTACTGCGCCGAAGTTGTTGCCAAAACCTATGAGGCGATGGGTCTGCTCGTCGGTAATCGTCGTATCAACTGGTTCGATCCGGGCAAGTTCTGGAGCGGCGATCAACTGCCGCTTGCACCCGGAGTTGCCCTCGGCGACGAGATCTCGGTGTCGCTCAGCGCAGGCGATCTCGAAGCCGGACGTAATCCGGCCGGGTACTCACAAGGTTCGTGACGGCTCGGTAACCACAGGTCCGCCGACTTCGAGCCACCCTTCCGGGGAGAACGTGGTGTGCAGTACCGATCCGCGTCCCTGGGTGATGAGGAGCGATTTCCTCAGTCGGTCCGTGATGCGCAAAGCTGCCGATCCGGTTGCCTCGTCCTCGGCGATTCCCATCGCGGGTGCGAACATGCGTGCGCGGATCGCAGCTTCGAGCTTGTCCTGCCAGGCCCACAGATACGAATGATCCGCCTCGTAGTCGGACGGATCGGCGCCGATGACCTCGTCGACCGTGTCCATCGGGTAGATCGCGAATTCCGGTGCCCATTCGGCACGGGCGCGTACCCACGTGAGAGCGCCGGATTGGCGGACGTCGACCCTGCCGGCTGGAACCTCGAGGGAGGTCACGCGGCGGCCCTGCTCGCTCAGCCACCACGTCGCCCCGACGGTGGGGTGCCCGGCGAAGGGGAGTTCTGCTGCCGGAGTGAAGATCTGAGCCCGGGCACGCGAGACGCCGTCTTCCGGGACGTCGATGAAGATGGTCTCGCTGTAGTCGAGTTCCTTCGCAACGGCTTGTCGATCCGATTCTGCAACCGTGGATGCGTCGACGATTCCCAGCGGATTGCCGTGCTTGCCGTTTTCGTCCGTGAAGACCCGGACCACACTCACCTCGATACCCATCGGTCCACCCTAGCGCGCGAAAAGCCCTCCCCACCGTCATGGTGGGGAGGGCTCGTCGAACTGCAGTCAGGTACGAGTATCAGACCTGTGCGGCAGAGAGGATTTCGTTGGCTTCGACAGCCTGTGCGACGCCCGCGACGATGGAACCGGCGCGGATCGCTTCGAAGATGACCTCGCGGTCGACACCTTCCTGGCGGAGGGTGTTCTCGTGAGCTTCGAGGCAGTGGTTGCAGCCGTTGATCGCGGACACTGCAAGCGACCACAATTCGAAGTCGGCCTTGTCGACGCCCGGGTTGCCGATGATGTTCATCCGCAGGCCGGCACGAAGATCGTCGTACTTACCGTCGAGGTAGCCCTTGGTGCGGTAGAAGACGTTGTTCATGCCCATGATCGACGCTGCGCCGAGAGCGGCGTTGTACGCCTCTGCCGACAGGTTGTCGGCAGCCTCGGATGCAATCTCCTTGAGCGTGGACGCAGATTTGGTGGCTGCGGCCGTTGCGAGGAGTGTTCCCCACAACTGCTGCTCGTTCAGGACCGTCGTGCGCGCAATGGAACTCAGGTTGAGCTTGAGGTCCTTCGCGTACTCGGGAAGCGAGTTCTTGAGGTTCTCGACGCTCATACTCAGACGCTCGCAGTCAGGAGCTCGCCGGCGTTGATGGTCGGGTCGCCCTTCTTCCAGTTGCATGCGCACAGCTCGTCGCTCTGGAGAGCGTCGAGGACGCGGAGAACCTCGTCGACGTTACGGCCGACGGAACCGGCTGTGACGGAGACGAACTGGATCTCGTTGTTGGGGTCGACGATGAACGTCGCGCGGTCTGCAACGCCGTCAGCGTTGAGGACGCCGGTGGCCTCGGCAAGCTCGCGCTTGAGGTCCGAGAGCATCGGGAAGGGGAGGGTCTTGAGCTCCTCGTGCTGTGCGCGCCACTGGAAGTGCACGAACTCGTTGTCGACGGAAGCGCCGAGGACCTGAGCGTCACGGTCTGCGAACTCTTCGTTGAGCTTGCCGAATGCAGCAATCTCGGTGGGGCACACGAAGGTGAAGTCCTTGGGCCAGAAGAAGACGATGCGCCACTTGCCTGCGTAGTCGTCACTGGTGACGGTGGTGAAGTAGTCATCGGGCTGCTGGGCATCGACCTTGGACAGGTCGCCGCCGATGACAGCCGTGAGGTTGTAAGCGGGGAACTGGTCGCCGATTGTGAGCAGAGCCATGTGTCTCATTCTCCTACGTGTCTCGTGAACAGGAATTTCTTCGCACACGATCTGGCTGTTCGGCGTGTGACGACCGAACGTGCTGGATCGAGAGGGTTTGTCACCGTCAGCGGGTCGGACGGTTTCGACTGAAATGTCGAGGTTGTGACCGGCGCTTTTTGGTATGAGTCCATTCTGCATCAAACCGTTCAAAAGGTAAAGGTGATGGGTGGCACTACACTGATAGGCATGTCTGATCAGACTTATCAACCTTCCTTGTCACAGCTGCGTGCCTTCGTGTCGGTGGCGGAGTATCGGCACTTCGGTACTGCCGCAGCACGTTCGGGTGTGAGCCAACCCACACTGTCGCAGGCGCTGGCGGCTCTCGAGGCGGGGTTGGGAGTCAAACTGATCGAGCGCAGTACCCGACGCGTGCTCGTGACCGCGGACGGCCAGCGCCTACTCGGTCAGGCCAAGCAGATTCTCGAAGCTGCCGATGGATTTGTGGCGAGCGCCGCCGGCTCCGGCGACTCTCTGACCGGTCCACTACGCATCGGGCTGATCCCCACCGTAGCGCCCTACATCCTTCCGGGGTTGCTGCCCGAGCTACGCGAGAAATTGCCGTCGTTGGTGCCGCAAATAGTCGAGGATCAAACGGCGCGCTTGCTTGATGCACTGCGATCGGGAGCGCTCGATGTCGCTGTGTTGGCGTTACCCGCCGGAACACCCGGCCTGGTGGAAGTTCCTGTGTACGAAGAGGATTTTGTGATGGTCGTGCCGAACGATCATTCCTTGGCTGGACGCGTCGATCTCACGGCGGACGTGCTCGACGCGCTGCCGTTGCTCTTGCTCGACGACGGCCACTGCCTGCGTGATCAGACGTTGGATCTGTGCCGTTCCGTGGACGCTCATCCTCTTGCCGGTGACACGCGGGCGACCTCCCTCGCAACGGTCGTGCAGTGTGTGGCCGGGGGACTCGGGGTGACGTTGGTCCCGGAATCTGCTGTTGCAGTGGAGGTTCGACGCGGGGATTTGTCGACGGCGCGCTTCGCGTCGCCGGCGCCAGGTCGCACGATCGGCGTCGTGTTCCGCTCTTCGAGTGGTCGAGCAGAAGGATTCCGCCAGCTGGCTGAGCTGGTGAAATCTGTTGCGCCGGGTAAGAAGTGCCTCGATCGCACCGCGATTGTCGCCGGGGCAGATTCTGTTTGATCCAGTCGGATCGATATTTTCCAGGTTGGGCTCCGGAGACGCCGCAGGATCAATACAGTCTCGACCGGAACCAGTGATCGAGGCTGATCATGTCTATCTGGTGCATGTCGAGACCCAGCTGGGCAGCTGCGTTCACTGCGTCGGCGCGGGGGATAGAGTTCTGAGGCAGAGTCCAGTTGGTCTCCCGCGCATGGTGCTCGAGAACGTCGATGACTGTCCGTGGGGCAGGTTCGTTGACGTGAAGTGTTGAGCCGTAGCGAAATTGCTGTTCTGTCGACAGTGCATGGATAGATCGCGCGAGTAGGTCTACGTCGACTACTGACAGGACCGCATTACCGTCGTCGATGATCGAGTCGAGTCGAGAGACAATTCGCGTCAGGGTCGGCAGAAACCATCTGTCACCGGTTCCGTACACAAGGTGGGGCCGGATGACCAGGCCTCCGGCGTCGCGCACGAACTTCTCGGCGAGAGCGCGCGTGCGACTGGCAGGTGAGTGCGGTTTGAGAGGTGCGCCGTCGACCGGCAAGTCTCGAAAGGGGCCTGGCCCGTACACGGCCGCGGTGCTGACGTAGAGCAACCGTTCGACGCCGACGGCGGCGGCGACCGACGCAACGTTCCGTATGCCGTGTTGGTTGACGTGAACGCACTGTTGTTCGTCGTCGCCCACGTACGACACGCAACAGATGACGGTAGACGCCTGACTCATTGCACCTCGTAGAGAAGCGCTGTCGTTGATGTCGCCGATCGCGGCGGCAACACCGTAGCGGCTGAGTTGTTCGGCTGCGTTCTCCGTGCGAACGAAACCGATTGCAGCGTTTCCGTCCCGGGAAATTAGCTGGATCATCACCGCCGAGCCGATGAAACCAGTGGCCCCGAGTACCAAAGTCGTCACGGTGTGTCCGTGTCGAGAGCGTTGCTGCCGGGCCTTTCGACGTATCGTTGAGATACATTCCGTTGGCAACGAGAGCTGGGTTGATCATGCAGGAGCGTGCGGTCCTCACGCGCCAGGCCGTCATTTTGGGTGCTGCGAAGAGCTTCGAGAAGTTCGGGTACTCCGCCAGTCTGGGCACGATCTTGCAGCATGGGGGTGTGTCCAAGGGCGCGATGTATTTTCATTTCGCGTCGAAGGAGGAGCTTGCGCACGCGGTCATCGCTGCCCAGCACGGTATGGCGATGGAGGGTACCCGGCGGGTTGCTGCGCATTCCGACATCGCGGTCGACACCCTGGTGCTCGTCTCGCAGGAGATGGCTCGGCAGCTTGTGACCGAGCCCATCGCGCGAGGTGGCATGCGTTTGACGATGGAGATCGGCAGTATTCAAGGTCCCATCGAACAGCCGTACCTCGACTGGATCGAGGCCATCAAGCAGGTGGCGACCCAAGCGGCCGAAGCCGGCGATATCGTCCCGGGCACCGACATCGACGCGTTGGCTCGGTTTGTCGTGGGATCGTTCACCGGAGTGCAGATTCTCTCGGAAATGCTGACGGGCCGAACCGATCTGTACGAGCGGTTGAGTCAGATGTGGAACTTGGTGTTGCCAACTATCGTCCGCGAGGACAAGTTGGCGCATGTCATGCAACTGGCATCGCTTGCACCGCGAGAGTGGGAAGCTCCGAGCGTTTGACGTGGACGACGCGGCGAAAAGAACGTGGTCACCCTCTCTCATCATTGGTTCGCAACTGTAAGTTCAAGTTCCGCGGTGATTTCCCGTTCTTGAGTGAACCGAACGCGGTGCACATCGCCTGAGGCGTCAAGGGGTGTCGTTGACACCTCGCACGGCGTTTCCCATTCAGTGAACCTTGGAAAGACCGCCGAGAGTGACGCGATACTTGTTGCTGGGTTGCCGATGCGGTATCGCACGGCTTGTCGAGCGGCCTCGAAAAGGATCATTCCTGGGATGTGGTCGACGGGGTGGTCGAAAAGGGAGTAGTTGCGCGGATCTGGAGCGCAGAACATCGTGTGCCGAGCAGGATCAGTGCTGATGAGCACATCTCCCTCGGTTAAGCGTCCGACTCGGTCCGATCCGACCACCGCGGTTCCGGTGGGAAGGATGCGTTGGCTTTGGCGGTGATCTTCGCGTCCCCGCCGAATTCGGCGGTATCCCTCGGGGCTGACTCCTCGCGCGACAGCGTTGCATTTGGCGACATGCCGAGCGCCTTCTCGGAGGATCCCGGATACATCGACGCCCGAGACCGCTCCGTCGCGGTGGGTGAGGTTGTCCACTGTCATCGAGAAACTCAACGGCTCCGCTACTGGTTGCACGTCGAGTGCATCCAACATCTCGAAGCTGAATGTTTCCATGAGGAACTTGTAGTGCAGTGGAATGTCGTATCGGGTGTGGCAGAGAAGCACCACTGCCTGTCGAAATGCTTCTGCCACCCCGAGTGGATCGTGTTTCTCACTCGATGCGTCGAATATCCGGTGCGAGACCGGGAGTTGCACAGCAACCTGGTACCCCGAGTTCGATTCGAGCCGGTAGTCCGTCAAGAAAACCTCGGCAACAGCATGTCTGTGGACGAGATGGCGTGGCACTGTGCGTATGTATTCCATTGATTGAATGCACCTTTCGATGTTCACTCGAGGCTTCGGTGTCGTGTAGGACCTAATGTTCGACGTCCGGGCACGTCGTCGAATCGTCAAAATTGACGATCTTTGCGAAGGTCGAGTTCGATCGGGGTGAGCGTCCGTCTCGATGAGTGCCCGTCTCGATGAGTGGCTTGGGCACTTCCTGCTAGAAGCGTCCGATCCGAAGTTCCAGTGGCTGTCTGCGTGCGTCGTGACCAGAGCGGTGGAGCATCCCGCAGGCCTCTATCTGGGAGTGCACCCCCAGCTTCTGCAAGATGCTTCGGATGTGGGCGCGAACCGTGGTCGGGGCAATGTGGGCGGTTCGAGCAATCGAGTCGACATTCGAACCGCCGTGGAGAAGTCCCACGATTTCGAACTCGCGATCCGTGAGACTGCCGATTCGTGCGGTTTCTTCGGTGCGCAACCGGATGCGTTGTACGAGAGAGGACTTGTCGTGTGCAAGCTGAGTGGAATTGGGGTCGAGAGCGGCCTGCAGCTCATCGAGCAGCGATGCGAACGGTAGTCGAGAGTTGAGCGCGGTGTGGGCGCCCGCCGCGAGCCCCCGAACCATGGAATGGCCGCCACTGAGATCGCCGACCAGGATCGATCCCTCGAGTGCGGCGAGCTCCTTCACCTGCCAATCGACGCCCCCGAATGGTAGGAGGAGAAGCGCTCTACCGTGATCGCTGGTGTGGTGCTCCAACAGACTCATGTCTGCGGTGTGTGGCCCGGAATCAGTCCTGACGCTGATTCCGGCAGCGATTGCATTGGCGAACCCTCGATCGCTATGAGTGGTGTACACGGTGACTGTGCTGGTGTGCGTCATAGCGACTACACCACCGGTGGAAGTCCGCTCCGCTCCGTTCTCGTCACGGCGCAACCAAAACCGTTGGTTTCAGCGTGGTTTCGTCGGCGGGTTAGCCTTGCGCGACGTCGGTAACAGCGATATCGGACTTGCCCGTCCGCCCAGAGAAACTCGCGCGTTCGACGGAGTGCCGGCCTGGGCCTTGGGCGGATTTCATGAGTCGTTGCACCACAGGGCTTCTGAGTCGCGGCGAATTGATTCCGCGGCGTCCCGGAAGTTGGAATCGAGGAGTTTTGTTACTTTGCGGCGATCACTGCTCCGGGATTGAGTATTCCCAGCGGGTCGAGAGCATCCTTGACCTTGCGATTGAGGGCCATGACGTCTTCACCCAACTGGGACGGCAGCCAGTCGCGCTTGAGCCGGCCAACCCCGTGTTCGCCGGTGATCGTGCCACCGAGGGCAATGGCGAGATCCATCACCCGTCCGAAAGCGATCTGTGCGCGTTCGGTCATATCCTGGTCGGCGGGGTCGAACACGATGAGCGGGTGTGTGTTTCCGTCCCCGGCATGCGCGACCGTGCAAATCAGGACGTCGAGGTCGTCGGCGATGGCTTCGACGCCGGTCACCAACTGGGGGAGTGCGCGCATGGGAACGCCCACATCTTCGAGAAGCAGACTCCCCATCGCGAGCACTGAGGGGAACACAGCTCGCCGAGCCGCCGCAAACGCGTCACCTTCGGCTTGGTCGTCGGTCGCGAATACCTCGGTGGCTCCGTTGTTTTCGCACGCCTGAACGATGGTCTCGATTTCCAGCACGCCTGCCGCGCCGGGTGCGTCGGACTGTGCGAGCAGCAATGCGTGAGCCTTGCGGTTCAGACCCATGCGTACCGAATCCTCGACGGCATTGATGCTGGCATGATCCATGAACTCGAGCATCGCCGGACGCATGTTGCTGGTGATCGCCAAGACTGCGTCGGCAGCTTCTTGCACCGAGTCGAACGAGGCCACGACGGTCGATGCGGGCGGCTGTGCCGGAATCAGACGCAACGTGATTTCCGTGATGATGCCGAGAGTGCCCTCACTGCCCACGAACAGTTTGGTGAGTGAGAGTCCGGCAACGTCTTTGAGAAGTGGGCCACCGAGGCTGACCGCTGTCCCGTCTGCCAGGACGACCCGAAGTCCGAGAACGTAGTCGGTGGTAACTCCGTACTTGACGCAGCAGAGCCCACCGGCGTTGGTAGCTGCATTGCCCCCGATGGAACAGATTTCGAAGGATGACGGGTCGGGTGGGTACCAGAGTCCGTGCTCTGAGGCGGCTTTCTTGACCTCGGCGTTCATCAAGCCGGGCTGAGTAACCGCCACCCGGGCGACCGGGTCGATCGTGATCTTTCGCATTCGCTCGGTGCTGACCACGATGCAACCGTCGACGGCGCTGGATCCACCGGACAGGCCCGAGCCTGCGCCTCTGGGAACCACCGGAACGCGGTGGGCGGTTGCCCATCGCATCACGGTTTGGATGTCTTCAGTGCACGTTGCGCGAACCACGGCAGCGGGGTGGCCCGCGGCCGGGTCGGCGGCCCAGTCCTGGCGGTAGCCCGCGGTCACGTCCGGATCCAGCAGGACGGCTCCCTCGGGGAGCGCTGCTACAAGTTCGTCCATGGCGTGAGAATTTTCAACCGTCATCACTCCATCATGCGTCCCGCAGCGCCGCTGAGGTCCTGACTTGGTCAGATTTGGGCGCGGCACCGTTGCCCTGGCCCCTACCGGGCCGCACCTTCTGGCCAGCCGGGGTAGTTGGGGAGGACGAGGGGTGGGGTGAAGTCGGTGCTCAATCTGGAATATCGTTGGTCGTGACGGGACTCGAACCAGTCGTAGCACTCGTCCTTGTGTTCGCGGTTGCTGGTGGAGCTGGTGAATTGGTCAAAGACCCAGCCGCCGAAGATGTCGCTTGCGGGGGCATCGCGCGGTCCTTCGAACCGGGGGTAGGCGGCGTCTGTCGGAGTGGGCGCCGTGTTGTGCATCCGTATCTCGTAGCTGGCGCTCATTGGTCGGAACCAATCCGGTTGTCGGCCGTCGAAGTCGGTGTCGTAGGCGTCGGCACAGACGTAGGCGACGACAGTGGAATCGCCCGGATACCCAGCGGTGATTGTTTGAATACTCAGTATTCGGTTGAAACTTGTACCTCGGTAGGTGCGGGGTGGTACGTCTGGAGCGCTCACGTAGCGGCGATCGCTCGAGACCGTTCCGCGGGTGTCTTCGGTAGCTCGCGCGAAACCGGGGTAAGCCTGTGCTGTATCGCCGCTGCTGTTGACTATGTTGTCGGATTCTACGAATGCTCGGACGACGGTGCCTTCTTCACTGAAGAGATCGGTGCCGGGATCTGCGATCCATTGGTTGCGGTAGTCGGTCATGTAGCTCGGCAGCGTGTAGACACTTGGTGCTGCTGGTGTGGTTGCGGCTGTGAGTGTTTCGCCACTTTCCGACGGCGAGCAACCTGCGATGCCGAGCCCGAGGATGAATGTCAATGCGAGAACCGTTGCACGGTAGCTGTTTCGGCGCCGTGCATTGATGAGCAACTTATCCGACATCGTCTAGTCCGTCCCTCAAATTGGTCATGAAGGTGTCGCGATTGAAACCGCGGTATCTCAAATAGTCTTGTAAAGCACCGTCGAGCCTTGTGCTGGTGCTCGTGGATCCCGAGTCCAATGGACTGAGTGGCCGGCTCGTATCACCATCGACACGATATCCGTTCAGGGCGCGGAAATCCGAAGTCCCGAAGGCATGCTGCTGCGTTGCCGAATCCCACGCTGCGGTCGCCGCGCTGCCGCTCCAATTGCTGGTTGCGGTGTCCATGATTCGGTGCGCGATGTCGACGTTGCTGTCGAATACGACATGCCCGCGGCCCAGGGAGCCGGCATAGTTGTCGAGGGCGTCCAGATTCCAGGATCGGATCTGCGAGATCGACAGTGTCATCGCACGTCTCCCGAATCCTCGATCCGTGCGCCGTTGGCGATGTCGACCCGGGCGAACTCTCGTGCGGAGTTTTCCAGTTTCGCGCGGGTAGCAGTGATCCCCGCTCCGATTGCGCGGCCGAGTTCGTCGACGGTGACGACGTTGTCGGCTATGGCTGCAGCGAACGCCGACCCGGCGGCTCCGGCCGATGCGGCGGTAGCGGCCTCCGAAGCCGAGAATCCACCGAGTTCCTCGGCAGGCGCCGTCAGCCCCTCCGCAGCACTTGCCAATTCGGCTGGATCAGCTGAAAAAGTATCCACACCCATGAACGAATCCCCCCGAATTCATCTGCGAGATCACAGAGAATCGAGGATAGAGCATGCCAGATGACCCGACCTCGAAGGGTGCGTCATCGTCCTCGCGGTCGAGGGGGTTGTGTGAAAGCCCTAACGGCCCTTCTGCTTTCCGGAGAACCGGCCACCCGAACTCTTGGTCCCGCCGGACTTGCCGCTACCCGATTTGCCACCGGCCTTGGCTTTGCCGGAACCGGCGTTGCGGCCGGAAATGTTCTTTGCGGTGCCGGCGCCCTTTGCTTTCTGACCGTTCTTCGCAGCTTCTGCGCGACGCTCGCGGGCCGCGATCTTTGCTTTGACAGAGCCCTTGATCTTTTCGGCCGGCTCACCGTTCCGGCCGCGGGAACTCTGTGCCGTGCGCCCACGCACGATGCCGATCAGTTCCTCCACCAGATCTGTGGTCTTGGACTCCAACCATGCCAAAGCCACAGGAGCTTCGGGTGCACCGTCCACCGGACGGAATGTCAGGTCCTTGCGATGGTGGAACCGCGCCAGCGAATGGGGAACAACGACTACGCCGACGCCCGCGGCTACCAATTCGATGGCATCGGCGATACTCGCGGGTCTTTCGGCGGCGGCCTTGCCTGGACGTGTCGGCCAGTCGAGTCTGTCGTCGAGCGGATCGAGCACTATTTCGTCTGCCAAGTCGTCGACGGAGATTTGTTCGACAGCGGTGAATACGTGATCTTTCGGTACCACCACCACTGGGGTTTCCGCGTACAGGGAGATCGCGCTGATACCGGTCCGGTCGATCGGCAAGCGAACCAAACCTGCATCTGCTTCACCTGCGCGAAGCGCCGCTTCTAGTTCGAGAACGGGGAACTGAACAAGCTCCAGACGCACCTCGGGGAGTCGCTCGTGCCACACCCGGACCCACTTGGTGGGCGTCACCCCCGGGGCGTACGCGAGTCGAAAAATTGCCTGACTATCCGCGTCTGTCACCAGGCAAGGCTACCGCCTTGGTAAAAGCACCCGTATCGGCTGGTTACTCTTGTTGCATGACGTCGAACAAAACTCCCCAGACGATGAAGCCGACGACGGCTGCCAAGAAGCTGGGTGTGTACCTGGAAGCAACACCTGCGCAGTTCCAGGAAGGCGACGTGACTCGTGACGAGCTGACCGCTCTGCAGACCGATCCGCCGGAGTGGCTGCTGGAGCTGCGACGCACCGGACCGCACCCGCGCCCGGTCATCGCCGCCAAGCTGGGCATTTCGATCGCCGGCCTCGCTCGCGGTGGCGTCGAAGAAGCACTCACCACGGATCAGATCGCCGCTCTCCTCGAAGAGAAGCCCGAGTGGCTCGAGAAGGAACGCGCTGTTCAGGCCGACGTGCGGGCCGAGAACGTTCGCATCAAGGAAAAGCACGCAGCCCGTCGTAACCAGCCGCGAAAAGCAAAGAGGGGCTAGCGCCACTGTGCGCCTTTTTGGTAGCGCCGACTACCAGAAAGGCGCACAGGCGCTAGCCTTCTACAACGCTGAGCTCGTCGAACACAATTTCGCCCGCAGCATCAGATTCGGGGATGTCGACAACGGCGAGCAGCGCCCAGCCGTGATCACCCTCCGGATCCTCGAGCACCTGCCGCACCCGCCAGAACTCGCCTTCTTCAGTGACCTGGAAGAGCGCGGGCCCGCGCGCTGACGGCCCGGTTCCGATCGTTGCGTACTCCTCGAAGTACGGAAGTAGTTGCTCTTCCCACTCGGCGGCGTCGATACCGTCTTCGAGGTTTTCCAAATCGTTCCACTGCCGACGCGACGCGAGGTCGATGCGTCGGAACATCGCATTGCGCACCATGACGCGGAATGCGCGAGCATTCGCCGAGATGGGACGGGGAATGTCGGCGCCGAACGCAACCTCTTCCGTGTCTGCCTCGGCTCCGGGGTCGGTGAGTGACTCCCATTCGTCGAGCAGGCTCGAGTCGACCTGGCGGATCAGCTCGCCCAACCACTCGATGATGTCTTCGAGTTCCTCGGTGCGCGCTTCCGTCGGGACGGTCTGTCGCAGC
Source organism: Rhodococcus sp. NPDC055024 (assembly GCF_053608585.1). Taxonomy (NCBI): domain Bacteria; kingdom Bacillati; phylum Actinomycetota; class Actinomycetes; order Mycobacteriales; family Nocardiaceae; genus Rhodococcus; species Rhodococcus sp. NPDC055024. Next base: position 82,484 of record NZ_JBSGVT010000017.1, on the reverse strand, counting down.
GCGCGGTAAGCGTCGGCGAGGTAGCGCAGGACGAGACCCTCGGACCGGGTGAGTCCGTAATGGCTGATCAGCTCGGCAAACGTCATGGCGCGTTCGATCATGTCGCGCACCACGGACTTGGGCGAGAGGGCGAACTCGGTGATCCACGGGTGGCCACCGCGGTACATTTCGAAAGCCGGGAACAGCAAGTCCGACAACGGTTTCGGCCAGGTCACTTCTTCGAGGAGTTCCATGCGCTCCTCGTACTCGATGCCGTCGGCCTTCATCTGTGCCACCGCTTCGCCGCGGGCGAAATGCTGCTGCGCCATCAGAACCTGACGCGGATCGTCGAGCGTCGATTCGATGATCGAGACGACATCGAGTGCGTAACTGTCGGATTCGACGTCGAGAAGCTCGAATGCCGCCAAGGCGAATGGTGAGAGCGGCTGGTTGAGCGCGAAGTCGCGCTGCAAGTCCATGGTCAACCGAGCCATCCGGCCGTACTGGTCCGGTTCGTCGAGGCGTTCCACGATACCGGCGCTGAGCAATCCGCGATACAGCGAGATCGCTTTGAGGATGTGCTTGCGTTGCGCCGGACGCGATTCGTGGTTGTCCTCCAACAGATGTCGCATCGCGTCGAAGCAGTTGCCCGGTCGGGCAATGACATTGAGCAGCATCGAGTTGCTGACCGAGAATCGCGACACCAACGGCTCCGGCGATGCCGCGACCAAGCGGTCGAACGTCGCCTCGCTCCAGGACACAAATCCTTCGGGAGCCTTCTTGCGTTGAATCTTCTTGATCTTCTTCGGATCGTCGCCGGCCTTGGCGACGGCTCGCAGATTCTCCACCTCGTGTTCGGGTGCCTGGACGACGACGGTGCCCATGGTGTCGTAGCCCGCACGACCCGCACGGCCGGCGATCTGATGGAATTCGCGGGCTTTCAGATGACGGGTGCGGACGCCGTCGTATTTGGCCAGACCGGTGAGCAGGACCGTGCGGATCGGGACGTTGATGCCGACGCCGAGGGTGTCGGTACCGCAGATGACCTTGAGAAGTCCGTCCTGCGCGAGGACTTCGATGAGCCGCCGATACTTGGGCAACATGCCGGCGTGGTGAACGCCGATGCCGTGCCGGACCAGGCGGGAGAGAGTCTTTCCGAACCCGGTGGTGAAGCGGAAACCGCCCAGCGCCTCGGCGATCGCTTCCTTCTCTTCCTTGGAACAGAAGTTGACGCTCGTCAGTGCCTGGGCGCGTTCGAGCGCGGCGGCCTGCGTGAAATGCACGATGTAGACGGGGGACTGGTTGGTGGTGACCAGATCTTCGATGGTTTCGCCGACCGGCGTGGTCGCGTACGAGAACATCAGCGGCACGGGGCGTTCCGTACCGGAGACGACCGTGGTGGGCTTGCCGGTACGGCGCGTCAGATCCTCGGAGAAGAAGTCGACCTCGCCGAGAGTTGCCGACATCAACAGGAACTGCGCGTGCGGCAACTCGATGAGCGGAACCTGCCACGCCCAACCGCGATCGGGTTCGGAGTAGAAGTGGAACTCGTCCATCACGACCTGGCCGATATCGGAGTTCGGGCCCTCGCGCAGCGCAAGATTCGCGACGATCTCAGCCGTCGCACAAATGATCGGCGCCGACGAGTTCACGGCAGCGTCGCCGGTCATCATGCCGACGTTCTCGGCACCGAAGACCTCACAGAGCGCAAAGAACTTCTCACTCACCAGCGCCTTGATCGGCGCTGTGTAGTACGTGCGCTTGCCGAGCGACATCGCGTAGAAATGCGCGCCGATCGCCACCATCGACTTGCCGGACCCGGTCGGCGTCGCAAGGATCACGTTTGCACCCGAGACCAACTCCATGACGGCCTCTTCCTGGGCAGGATAGAGCGTCAAACCTCGTTCGAGGGTCCACGAGGAGAAAGCGTCGAAAACGGAATCAGGATCCGCGTTGTCGGGGAGAAGTTCCGTCAGCAGCACTCGTACAGGCTAGCCGCAACCGCGGATCACGTTGCGCTTCGCTCGTCCGAGCCCATGGCGTCGAGCACTGCCATGCGGGTGGACGACGTTCCGGTGATGGTGTTCTCGCCGACGCCGGAGATCAGCATGTGACGCCAGCGGGCCTCGTCGAAAACGAGCGGCGCTGTGCTGGAAAGGAAATCTTCGACGATCTGCAGGAAACGCATCGGATCGTCGCGGAACGGGAAGTGTCCCGAGCCGCGGAAGATTTCGAGACGTGAATTCGGCATCGCCGCGTGCGCGAGGTGAGCGTGGGAGACGGGAATGACGGAGTCGTCGTCGCCCCAGATCAGTTGAACCGGCAGATTCTCGGTCAGATAACAGCGGTCGAGCATCGTGACGACCTGGCCGCGCCAGTCCACGACTGCCCGCAGAGTACGAAGATAGGCCTCGTAGGCAGTGGGGTCGGGGAGATCAGCGAGCACTCGAATCAGGTCCGGAGTGTCGTGCAGCATGGTGCCTGGGCGCAGATTCGAACCGTGGACGACACCGGCAAGGTTTCCGGCCATCCGGACGAGCGGCATCGCGCCGGGAATCCGAAGCAGTTTGACGACCTCGTTGACCACCGGAACGGACATGAGCCGCAGCAGCGGGTGAACATCCTTGGTGACACCACCGGCCGAGACCAGCACGAGGCGATCGACCATGTGCGGGAACTGGTAGGAGAACTGCATCGCTACGCCGCCACCGAGCGAATGCCCGATGACGGTGACGTGCTCGATACCGAGCGTCGACAGAAGATCACGCATGCCGTTGGCGTACGCGGCTACCGAATAGTCGGCGCGCGGCTTGTCGGAGCGGCCGTGACCCAACAGGTCAGGCGCGATGACGGTGTACTTCTTGGCGAGGTGGGGAATGATCTCGGTCCACGTCGAGGAGTTGTCGCCGATTCCGTGCAGGAGCAGTACTGCCGGGCCCTCTCCGGCTATCCGAAATGCGCGTCGGTAGCCGTGAATGGTCCGGAACATCATCCGCGGTTCCTCGTCGGGGACCGGTCGGAGCTGACGGTTCCGTGGTCTGCTCATGTCGCCTCCTGGCTCAGCGTGAGACCACGTTGACTGTCTGCTCCAGTTGTTGAGCCGTCAACGAAAATCTCACAGAGTTCGAGGCTATCCGACGGATGTGTCCTGAACAACAGCCCAGGTAACGGAGGGGTTGCGGAATGCGCACAATGTCGAATTATGCGCTCCACCCGTCACGTTTTGGTCAGTTGTCGCCCCGATCGGCGTCTCCAGCTGAGCCGAAACCGTCGTTTCCGGCCTGTTCGGCCAGGAACTTTTCGAACTCTGCGCCGATCTCGTCGCCGCTGGGCAGGTCGGCTTCGCCGGCCAGAAGTGACGACTGTTGTTCCTGAGCGGCGACAAAAGTGTCGTATTGACGCTCCAAAGCGTGGACTACAGTCTGAACTTCTTCGTTCCCGGCTATGTGCTCGTTAACCTGTTCCCGAACGCGTGCTGCGGCCTCACCCAAAGCCGCCAGGGGAAGTTCCAGATCCGAAACCTCGGAAACGTTTTCGAGCAAAGTCTCTGCTGCGCCCGGGTAGTCGGTCTGCGCGAGGTAGTGGGGCACGTGAACCGAGAAGCCCATCGCCTCGTGGCCGTGCTGAGACATGCGAAGCTCGAGCAGGGACGACGCACTACCGGGAACCTGCAGTTCACCGGACCAGCGCTGATGGTCCTGGATGAGGTCCTTGTTGGTCGAATGTGCTGTCACGCCCAGCGGCCGGGTGTGGGGAATCGCCATCGGAATGGCATTGAGGCCGATGGTTCGACGTACGCCGAGCTGTTCGGACAGCAAGCGAACGGCCGTGGTGAAGCGCTCCCACTTGAGGTCGGGTTCCATGCCGGCGAGCAGCAGAAACGGCGTGCCGGTCGTATCGCGCAATGCGTACAGATTGAGGGCCGGTGCGTCGTAGTCGGAGAAGTGATCGGCCTTGAAAGTCATCGTCGGTCGACGCGAGCGATAGTCGATCAGCTCGTCGACAGCAAACGACGCGACAAGTTCGGTTTCCAGGCTTTCCCGCAGATGAGTTGTTGCCAATTTCACGGCATGGCCGGCGTCGGAGTAACCCTCGAGTCCGTGAATCAGGATCGGTCCCTGGCCGTCGGCAGCCGCCAGTTGGGGCGCCGGGAATTCCAGCTCGTACATCCTCGACTGTTCGTCCATCGCAGTCCCCTTCGCTCTTCGGTCTTGATCTCAAGTGTCCACTATCGGCGCATGCTCGACAGCATCGGAGTCAGGTGCCCGACAGCACTGGATCAGACCTTCATCGGTAAGAACACCGAGTCGGTGACCGATCATTCCCGATCCGACGAGACGGGCGTTCGCCGAGAGCGAAGCTGAGCGGTATCTTTCGACACTTGGCCTGGGCGTTCGGCAGATGTCCGGCGCGCGGCTTCGGGCATGGCAGAGTGGAACACAAGGTCGGCGCGGCCGATTTGTCCGAAATGGACCGGTCAATTGTCCGGATCGGTCGAGGTCGAGTGCGGAGGCTTACATGCGAGTGTGTCCACGATCGTCCAGGCGAGTGGCAGCATGTTCGTTTGCGGCCGTGGCCGCCGCCGCACTGCTCGCGGGCTGCTCCGGATCGGTTCAAGGTGCACCCGTCCCGGACTCCGCGCCCGCAACAGCCGGTGCGACCGACAGCGGCTCCGCGGAGCCGAGCACGACGGCCGCGCCCAAGACATCGGCCCCCAAATCTTCTACTCCGAAAACAGCGGCATCGCTGTCGGAATTGCTTCTCACTCCGGCCGAATTTCCCACACCGTTCGATGCCGTCGTGCTGCCGCCGCAGGCTGTTCCGATGGCAGCGCCGGATCTTGTCGGCGTCCCGCGCGGTGCCACCGTCGATCCATCCGAATGTGAGCCACCGGAACAGGACTACGGCCCGAACGGGACCGTGATGGCGGTCGGGACCGACAACGCGACGAGGGCGACCATTTCGGTCGAACTCACGAAGGTCGACGCACCACTGGGCGTGTTGGAAGCGCAAACTCGGCAGTGCCCGTCCATGACAGTTACCGCGAACGGTGTCACCACAACTGTGACTACGGAAATTCTTCCGCCCTCGCCGATCGATGCCGACAAGACGATGTCACTTCGCCGCACAGTCGTTTCCCCCAAAGCCGCAGCCGGCGATCAGACGATGCTGACCTTGATCGCGCAGGTCGGCGACGTACGGGTAGCGACAACACTGATGACGTTCGGTTCTGCGACACCGTCGACGGCACCGTTGGATCAAGCGTTCACGGCAGCGGTACAGAAGGTCAAAGCAGGTAAGTGATTTCGCAGCACACAGGTCCGGCAAGGAGCGGAACTGCTCGGTGCGGCGCGGTACTTGGTCCCCAACAAATGCGGTAATCCACAGATAACTTCGACGCAGCTGTTTCCCCTGGTCGAGTAGACGGCTGGGTCGGGGTGATCAGCGACGGTCTGTGCATGACAACATCACCTCTTCCGGGAGAATTCGAATTCTCCGACGACGATCTTGCCGCCCTTCTCGGACGCGTCGAACGCGTCTCCGATCCAGGGGAATTGATCGCGGCAATACCCGCACTCCTGGGATTTCATCCGTCCAACTCTGTTGTTGCGCTGTCGCTGACGGGCAGCTCCGCGTCGACGCTCGGCCTGGTGATGCGACACGACTACTTTCCCAGCGCCGGGGGGAAGCCTGCGCGGCAGATGAGTGTGGCGCTGCGCCAGTTCGCCGCCGTGTGCGACGGGGAGGGCGCGCGTGCAGTCGTCCTCGTGGTGATCACCGATTGCTCGATCGGTGAAACTCTTCTCGACGAAACCATCGAGCTGGCCGAGGTATTCGAAGACATGCTCGCCGGAACCTGTGTCGAGCTGGCCGACGTATTATGCACGGCCGCAATAGAATCCGGTCGACCATGGGCGAGCGTCATGCGTTCGATTCACCGTGGCACCTTGCCTGACCCGGCATCCTCGCCGGTCGCGGCGGCACAGGTGTTGGGAGGGAGGGTCATTCGCAGTTCGCGTGAGGAACTGGTCCACTGGGTACACGGTGCCGGCCGCAATCACGAGACAATTGCGCGACTGATCACGAGCGGAAGAGAATCGAGTGCGTACGGCGGGGGATCAGGCGGTGATGCCGCAGTCCAGCGCCGGGTCGACCTGGTGTTGGAACATGTCCGCCGTGCGGAGGCAGGCTCTTACCCGGACCCGCAGGAATGCGCAGATCTGGTGGTGGCTTTGACGGATGTTCACGTGCGCGACGTGGTGTTGGGTCTGGCGATCACGTCAGTTGCGGCAGCCGCCGAGCAATTGTGGCTCGTGCTCACTCACGAAGTGCCTTCTCCCGAACGGGCCTGGCTGGCAACACTTCTCGGGTTCTTCGCATACGTGCGCGGAGACGGTCCTCTGGCAGGTGTTGCACTGTCGGCCGCACTTTCGGCCGATTCGGAACACACCTTGGCCGGATTGCTGGATTTATCCCTTCAATCCGGCGTGCGCCCCGACGGGATCCGAGACCTCGCGGCCGTCGGATTGTCCATCGGGGAATCGCTCGGAATCGGCGGCTTACCGCCGGCACTGCCGAGTGGAGGCTAGCGAGCTGCGTGCGAGCGGTCGCCCAGATCCTGGAGGAACTGCCATGCATCGGCGACGATGACATCGAGATCGGTACGCGTGGGCGTCCAACCCAACTCGGCAATCGCCTTGTCGCTCGACGCGATCAGTACGGCCGGATCACCCAGGCGGCGTGACGCGTCTTCGACGTTGATCGGCAGGCCGGTGACCCGCGCACAGGCAGCGATCACCTCGCGCACGCTGAAGCCCGCACCACTTCCGAGGTTGTAGATGCGGTGCTCGCCGGGAACCGAGGATTCGAGAGCCAGGAGATGCGCTTCGGCGAGGTCCAGCACGTGGATGTAGTCGCGTACTGCGGTTCCGTCCGGCGTGGGCCAGTCGGTTCCGAAGACCGAGATCTTGTCTCGCTGCTCGAGCGCGACCTGCAGGACGAGCGGAATCAGGTGGGTTTCGATCACCCGGTTCTCGCCGGCGGACTTGTATGCGCCCGCGACGTTGAAGTAGCGCAAGCTGGTCGCGCCGAGGCCGTGAGCGATCGAGTACGAGGTGATCGCATGATCGATCGCGAGCTTTGTCGCGCCGTACGGATTGGTAGGGCGGGTCGGAGCGGTCTCCACGATCGGGGACTGCTCCGGTTCGCCGTACGTTGCGGCGGTGGAGGAGAACACGAGGCGGGGAGTACCTGAGATACGGATCGCCTCGAGCAACTCGATGGTCGTGACGACGTTTCCGCGCCAGTACTTTTCGGGGTGCAGCACCGATTCGCCGACCAGCGACTGCGCCGCGAAGTGAAGCACGCCGTCGAAAACCGGTGAACCCGCACTACCGAGGACCTCGGCGGCAAGTGCCCCCACGTCCCCTTCGATGAACTCGGCACCGGCAGGCACCGCGTCGGCATTTCCGGTGGAGAGGTCGTCGATGACGACAACCTCGTGTCCACGCTCGAGCAACACAGTGCTGCACACACTGCCGACGTAACCGGCGCCGCCGGTGACCAGGAGTTTCATCTACTACTTTCCTCAGACCTGCTTGACCTGAACGGCGTGAGCCATTTCCTCGGACAGGTCGAATCCGCTGTGACCCGGCACGATGATGGTCACCGAGCCCGGACGGGTTTCGACCGTCACCCTGGCGTCGGGAACGACGCCGGCGTCACGCAGCTGCGCGATCACCTCGGGATCGGACTGCACGTGCTCGGCGAGTCGCCGAACGACCACAGCTGTCTGTGCGCCGTGCGGAATATCGGTCAGGCGCACCAAAGTTTCGGTGGTGGCAACCGGGCCGTCGAGTCCCAACTGGTCCAACCCCGGAATCGGGTTGCCGTAGGGCGACGTCGTGGGGTTGTTCAGAACGACGACGAGCCGACGCTCGACCTCCTCGCTCATCACGTGCTCCCAACGGCATGCCTCGGCATGCACGTCTTCCCATTTGAGACCGATGACGTCCACCAGCAGGCGCTCTGCCAACCGGTGCTTGCGCATGACAGAGATCGCGAGATCGCGACCCTTGTCGGTGAGTTCCAGATGTCGATCGCCGGCGACCATCAGCAAGCCGTCGCGCTCCATACGCGCAACTGTCTGGCTGACGGTGGGTCCGCTCTGTTCGAGCCGTTCGGCGATCCGCGCCCGGAGTGGGACTACGCCCTCTTCTTCCAAGTCGTAGATCGTCCGGAGATACATCTCCGTGGTGTCGACTAGATCCTTCACACTCAACCCCTTCGTCAGTTGATCATTCTACCGTTCAGTTCGTGGTTCCGGTGCCGCCTCCACTGCGGCGAGTCCAGCGCATGCCCGAAATGGATTCGTGTCACTCGATCTCGGCCTCCTTAGCGGGCCACGAGTGTGGTGTGCGGCACGAAACGAGAAGGAAGTAGCGTGATCCCATGACCGCGTCGATCAGATCTGACGGGGACCCCGCGGCGTCTCGAGCGAATCGAGTCGTGGTGTGGAGTCCGGAGTACCTGAGCTATCGGTGGAGCGCCGATCACCCGATGAATCCCACCCGTCTGGATCTCACGATGGCGCTCTCGCGAAGCCTCGGACTTCTCGAGGGCATCGAGTTTCTCGAACCGAGCGCCGCGTCCGATGCCGACCTCCTCCGAATCCACACACCGGCATATCTTGCAGCGGTCAAAGACGCGGGTAACTCTGCGAACAACGGTGTGAGCGGCCAGGATGTTCCCCACGGGTTGGGTACCGAGGACAACCCCGTGTTCCCGCACATGCACGAAGCGAGTGCGATCCTTGCCGGCGGATCGTTGGCCGCAGCGCAGGAAATCGCTTCGGGACGTACGCGTCGCGCGGTCAGCATCGGCGGCGGCATGCACCATGCGATGGCCGATTGGGCTTCGGGATTCTGCGTCTACAACGATGCGGCTGTGGCGATTTCGTGGCTGCTCGACAACGGTTACGACCGCATCGCCTACATCGACGTCGACGCTCACCACGGCGACGGTGTGCAACATGCGTTCCTCGGGGACCCCCGAGTACTCACGGTCTCGCTGCACCAGCATCCGGCAACGTTGTGGCCCAACACCGGGTGGTCGAGCGAAGTCGGCGACGGCGCGGCCGAAGGTACAGCGGTGAACATCCCGGTGCTGCCCGGGACCGTCGACGCGTTGTGGCTGCGCGCTTTTCACGCCGTCGTCCCGGGTGCCATTGCAGCCTTCCGCCCGCAGATCATCATCAGTCAGTGCGGGGTGGATTCGCACCGCGAGGACCCGCTCGCGGACCTCGCCCTCACCGTCGACGGTCAGCGTGCCGCGTTCCTGGCGATGCGCGACCTCGCCGACCGCTACTCCGAGGGACGGTGGCTGGCGGTCGGCGGCGGGGGATACGGACTGGTTCGCGTCGTGCCGAGAGCCTGGACCCACCTGATCGCGGCCGCGCTCGATCGCGAGATCGACGTCGACACAGCTGTCCCCGAAGACTGGAAGGACTCGACGAAACTTCGTGCGCCGAGCGTCGACCTCCCGCCGACCATGGGTGACGGCGGCGATGTCGCTTACACGCCGTGGGACGGCCCGGGTGGTACACCGGAGACAGGTGTCGCCTCGGTGGACCGTGCGCTCACCCGCATCGACTCGGCGATCATCGCGACGCGCCGCGCTTCGTTCCCGCTACTCGGACTCGACCCGGAGGATCCCCGTGACTGAACAGTCCGATACCGATGCAGCCGGAGCCGGAACGAGCGGTGAGGCTCCCGCGACCGATCCCGCCCACACCTATCCGCATTCGTGGGTAGTCGACGTCCTCGCCTCCGACGGAGGTGCTGTGGCGCTGCGACCCATCGTTCCCGAGGATGCGGACAAGCTCGTCGAATTCCACGGCAAACTCTCCGAGCGCACGCGATACCTGCGGTACTTCGGCCCGTACCCCACGATGTCGGCGCGCGACGTCAAGAATTTCACGACCGTCGACCACCACAATCGCGTCGCGTTCGTGATGATGCTCGGCGACGAGATCATCGCGGTGGGACGATACGAGCGACTCCTCGATGTTGGGGACGGCAAGTCTGCCGAGGTCGCCTTTGTCGTCGCCGACGCACACCAGGGGCGCGGCCTCGGACCGATCCTGCTCGAATACCTGGCAGCAGCAGCGGCCGAGAACGGCCTGACGATGTTCGTCGCCGAAGTCCTCTCCGAGAACCGCAACATGGTGACGGTCTTCCGTGAGGCGGGGTACCAGGTGAGTCGCTCGTTCGACGGCGGCGTGCTGCGACTCGAATTTGCGATCGACCCGACGGAAGCGCTTGTTTCGGTACGTAATTCGCGGGAGCGGGCAGCCGAAGCGCGCAGCATGGGTAACGTACTCAGCCCACGATCGGTGGCCGTGATCGGCGCATCGGCGGACCCTGCCAAGGTGGGTAACGCGGTGTTGACCAACCTGTTGCGCGGCGGATTCACCGGACCTGTTTACCCCGTCAATGCCGAGCATCGGTCGGTGCACGGGGTGCGGGCGTACCCGACGGTTCGTGACATCCCCGACGACGTCGACCTCGCTGTCGTGGCGGTTCCTGCCGAATCGATCAACTCGGTACTCGACGACTGCCTCGACAAGGGCGTCAAGGCGCTGGTGGTCGTCTCGTCCGGCTTCAGTGAGAGTGGCCCGGACGGGCGCTCGTCCGAACGCAAACTGGTCCACGCGGCCCGCGCCCACGGAATGCGGCTCATCGGCCCGAATGCGCTGGGCGTCGCGAACAACGACCCGGCGATTTCGTTGAATGCGACGCTGGCGCCGGTTTTGCCGGTGGCAGGCAACGTGGGCTTCTTCTGTCAGTCCGGCGCGCTCGGCATCGCCATTCTCGACGAAGCCGCGCGCAGCCGAATCGGATTGTCCGCCTTCGTTTCCGCCGGTAACCGTGCGGATGTCTCGGGCAACGACCTTCTGCAGTACTGGGATTCCGACCAGTCCACCGAAGTGGTACTTCTCTACCTGGAGAGCTTCGGCAACCCCCGAAAGTTCTCCCGCATCGCCCGTCGAGTTGCGCGGAAGAAGCCGATCGTCGCGGTCAAGAGCGGTCGGCACGCCGTTCCGCCAGTGCTTGCGGCCACCGGAGTCGAGATCGACGATTCGATCGTCCGCGCCCTCTTCGAACAGGCCGGCGTCATCCAGGTCGGCTCCATCTCACAGTTGTTCGACTGTGCGCTGCTCTTCGGATATCAGCCGTTGCCGGCCGGTCCACGGCTTGCCGTCATCGGCAACTCGACCGCGCTCGGTGTCCTTGCTGCGGACGCCGCCCGCAGTGAAGGTTTGCAAGTCAGCGACCCCGTCGACCTCGGCGCACAGGCGAGCCCGGAACTGTTCGCCACGGCCGTGCGCGACGCGTTGGCGTCGTTCGACGTCGATGCCGTCATCGCCGTCTTCGTTCCCCCCGTTGCCATACCGGTCGAGCCGTTCGCGAAAGCGCTCAAAGACGCGGTGGCCGGGTCGGACAAGCCGATTCTCACGACGTTCCTCGCAGCGGAGGGTGTGCCGGACGTCCTGGCGGTCCGTGACGAAGTCGGTAACCCGACCCGCGGTTCCGTGCCGTCCTACCCGGGGCCGGAGCGCGCCGCCCTGGCGTTGGCGAGGGCTTGGCGTTACGCGGAGTGGCGCAGCAAGCCTGCGTCGAAGGTTGTTCGCCCCGTGGGAATCGACTCCGAACGAGCCCAGAAGATGGTGGCCGATTGGCTCGAAAACTCGCCTGGGCGTTGGCTTTCGGACGTGGAAGCGGCGGCTCTCCTCGAGTGCTACGGCGTCGCCGTCGTCGAATTCCGTTCGGTCCTGAGCGAAGACGAAGCTGTAGAGGCAGCGGATGCGGTCGGCTATCCGGTCGCGGTCAAGGCAACCGGCGAAATGTGGCGTCACCGACCGGATCTGGGCGGCGTCAGGCTGGATCTGAGTGGACCGGAATCGGTGCGCCTCGCATACCGCGACCTTGCGGCCGCGTCCGGTGAACCGCTGCTGCACGTGCAGAAAATGGCGACCAAGGGCATCGGATGTGTGGTCGGTGTCCAGGACGACCCGTCCTTCGGCTCGCTGATCTCGTTCGGGCTCGCCGGTGTGATCTCGGACCTCCTCGGCGACCGTGCCTATCGCGTGCTGCCACTCACCGAGGACGCGGCAACCGAATTGATCGACGCACCCAAGGCGGCACCGCTTCTGTCCGGATATCGCAACGCCGTTCCGGTCAACAAGGGTGCGTTGGTGGATCTGGTTCAGCGCATCTCGGCGCTGGCCGACGACCTTCCCGAAGTCCGCGAACTGGCCTGCGAGCCGGTACTCGCTTCGGCCACGGGAGCGGAGATCACCGATTCACGCGTCCGAATCGGACCTGAACCGAGCGCAATCGACCTTGGGCCCAGGCGGTTGCGGTAAATACAGCGGTTGGGGTGGATACAGCGAACAACACCGGCCACCGCACATTTCCCGAGGGGGAGGGAAATAGCGGTGGCCGGTGCTCTGTGCGGTGCGTCAGCGCGAGTGGTGTGGCGCGCCGACGCACGTGCTGTGTTCGATCAGCTGGCGTATGACCGTAGTTTCTCGGCGCGATCACCGACACGGAGCTTGCCCATGACCTCACGCTCGATCTGACGAACCCGCTCGCGCGAGAGACCGAAGAGCTTGCCGATCTGATCGAGGGTGCGGGGCTGGCCGTCGTCGAGACCGTAGCGGAGCCGGATGACCTGCTGTTCACGCTCGTCGAGTGTCCCGAGCACGCTGCGCACATCGCTGTGCAGCAGACCGGCGATGACGGCGTTCTCAGCTGAGGTCGCCTCGGAATCTTCGATGAAATCGCCCAAGGGCGCTTCTTCGTCGTTGCCGACAGGCATGTCGAGGCTTACCGGGTCGCGGCTGTGGTCGAGCAGATCGGCGATCTTGTGCGCCGGGATGCCCGACTCTTCGGCCAACTCGTCGTCCGTCGCTTCGCGCCCGAGCTGCTGGTGCAGTTCGCGCTTGATGCGGGCGAGCTTGTTGACCTGCTCCACGAGGTGGACTGGGAGCCGGATGGTGCGGCTCTGATCAGCCATTCCGCGGGTGATCGCCTGACGGATCCACCAGGTGGCGTACGTCGAGAACTTGAAGCCCTTGGCGTAGTCGAACTTCTCCATGGCACGGATGAGTCCGAGGTTGCCTTCTTGAATGAGATCGAGGAGCGGCATGCCGCGACCGGTGTAGCGCTTGGCCAGCGAGACGACGAGTCGCAGGTTCGCTTCCAGGAGGTGGCTGCGCGCCGACTGTCCCTCGCGAACGATCGTTGCGAGATCCCTCTTCTTGGCGACTGTCAGGCGCTTTCCCGTGGCAAGAACGTGGCTGGCGTACAGCCCCGCTTCGATTCGCTTCGCCAGTTCGACCTCGTCTGCGGCTGTCAGCAGTGCGGTACGACCGATCCCGTTCAGGTAGACGCGGACCAGGTCTGCGGCCGGGCTCTGGGCGTCCAGATCTGCGGCGCTCGGACGAATGCGAGTAGTGGTGCTGGGGCTTGTCATGACTTGCCTCCCTATCGGCGGTCTCTCACACAGTTCAACGTGTGAGAGTTCCGGGAAAGTTCCCGTGCCGATTTCCGCTAAATCGCCGTGACCTGCAGTTATTTCCCAGTCGTCCTGAGAAGTTGCTGAGAACACAAAAATCTGCAACTCGCCGGGAACTCAATTCGTGACGGGAAGCACCAACCCGTGACGGACCAGCGAGACCAGCAGTGTGACGACGGCCTCACGTAGTTGGTCAGGGTCTTCGCCGTTCGCAGCGGCGAGAAGTTCCACCAGTTCGTCGACCACCAATCCGTCCGCTCTGAGCCCGGCGAGCAGCGCAGCACCGAGCTCGTCGACCTCGTGCTGCCAGTGCGGTCCGTTGCCACGGTGCACACGCGTGACCACTTGCTGCCATCCTTCGTCACCGGGGAGGTAGACGCGTTCGAGAGCCGTGTCCGGATCGAGGACGAAGCGTTCCTCGAGGACGTCGTGTTCACGCAACCAGGCAAGACGATCGAAGTACGCCGACGACTCGGCCCCGAGTGGGTCCGAGAATCCGTGCATGAGGTCCTCGGCCATCAGATCGGTGGGGAAGTCCGTACGCCGGAGGAAGACGAACCCGAATCCGACGCCTTCGACGTCCGCTTCTTCGAGGTGGTCAAGCCAGGCGTTCGCCCTGGACGCCGTTTCCGGGTCCCGTGGATCCTGCCCGCCGTCCTTGAGCCACGTGCCGACGTACAGAGCTGGGTCCGCCACGTCGCGCTGGACCACCCAGGCATCGACGCCGTGCGCCGGCAGCCACGACGCGATCCGCGAACGCCAGTCCTGCCCTTCGATGTGCACCCACGACGCCAACAGTGCTGCCGTGCCGCCGGGGTTCAGGTAGTCGATCGAGCGGGAGATCATCAATTCGCTCGCACCGTCGAGATCGAGGCCGGAATCGCGGTACGTGTGATGCACGCGTGCCTCGCCGACGACAAACGGGGGATTGGCGACCACCTGGTCGAAGGTTCGACCCTCGACAGGTTCGAACCAGGACCCTTGAAGCAGTTCGACGTCGAGTCCGTTGAGCGCCATGGTCGCGGCCGTCAGATCGACCGCGCGTTGATTGATGTCGGTTGCGGTGACCGAATCGGCATACGTGTTCGCGTGCAGGGCTTGGATGCCGCATCCCGTGCCGAGGTCGAGCACGCTGCCGACCCTCGCGGTGGGCGTGGCCTGCAACAAGGACAGCGATGCATGGCCGACACCGAGCACGTGATCGGCTGTGGCCTTCTTCGGGCGGATTCCGCCGTCGAGATCCGAGATCACCCAACGATCACCGTCGCCGACGTCGATGGGGCGAAGATCGACCGCGGCCCGCACCAGTGGGTTCTCACTGTCGAAGTTCTCACCTTCGAGAAGACCGGCGTCGACGCACTGCGCCATTGTCAACGGAGCCAGCGCTGCAGCGACATCGGCGGCCGGGCAGTCATCGGCGAGAAGGAACAGTCTGATGAGAACGCCCAGATCCCCGTGTTCGAGGCTGGCGCGGCGGACAGGGACCGGCTCACTACGGCCGAGAGCGGCGTGAACTTCGGGCCCCAGTGCGTCGAGCATGGTTCCGGTGTCGAATCGATTGCGAAGCAGAGCCTCACGCAGCGCAGGGGTGATGGACAGGAGCGTTTCGCTTCTCACCCGGTCATTCTCGCAGGCGGAACTTGTCAGCCTTCGATGGTGTGGTGCGTCGCGGATTCGATCTCGCCTGCGGTCTTCTTTCGCCCGTCGTATCGACTCGGCTCGTCTTTGGTGCGCGGTGGTCGGTCGTTGGCGATCAGGACGGCGATCCAGGGAAGCGGAATGGATGCACCGATGATGAGCATCGAGATCCAGGCGTTGGCCCAGATGCCGTACGCGATCGCCGCGAGGATCAACGCCGGGAACCGGAAGGACATGATGATCATGTACTTGCGCACTCGGGCTTTGTGCTGTTCTTCGACGGACTTCTGCGCTTCGGTGATCAGTACGGGATTGTCGGGAGTCCCGGCCTCGTCGGACCTGCCGAACGCGCCATTTCGTGCCATGACTCCACTGTTCCACTCTCGGCCGACAATTGCACACGACCCGTAGGTCGCACCGCTGTGACGGAGACGGCATTATTGGAGGGGTGAGCACTCAAACCAAGGAACGTCCCGACGTCTCCACCGACGAAACGACCGACGACGACACCCCGAAGTTCTTCCACTACGTGAAGAAGAACAAGATCGCCGAGAGCGCCGTCATGGGCACCCATGTCGTCGCACTGTGCGGCGAGGTGTTTCCCGTGACGAAGTCCGCCAAGCCCGGATCACCGGTATGCCCGGACTGCAAGAAGATTTACGAAGGACTCCGTAAGGGCGACTGACCTCGGGTCACGCGAGCGGCGGTACTTCCAGAGCTCGGTGGATCGACAGCCTCGACGCAGTCGGACGCCGGGCTCTTCGCGTCTGTGTCCGGCTTGCCGACAGGATCTTGGTCGTTGCAGGAGTTCCGGCGCGACTCCGTTTGGTTGCTCGCCGTTTGTCTGCTGCGCGGCCGTCCGTACGAGGGAACCGCGGCTGGATCCGCTTTGTCGCCCGAGATGCGGATCGGGCTGGTGGCCAGGTGCCAGGTCAGGTTGGTGACCGGGCCCGTGGCGTCGTCGGTGTTCTGAGAAGCGAGCCACTCTCGCATCTGCTCCATCCGGGTGGCACGAGCCGGCCAGAATTCCTGCACCGTCGCGTTGAACTCGGCGCCGAGCACGACGGCAAAACCGAGGAAGAAGGTGAAGAGCAGAAATGCGATCGGCGTTGCCAGCGCGCCGTACGTGTAGCCGGTGCTGGTGACAAATCCCAGGTACCAGCGTAATCCGGTGCTGGCGGCCATGAAGAACACACCGGCGACCAGAGCGCCGGCGAGGAGTCGATGCCACGGCAGCGACTTCGGCAGAGCGACCTTGTAGAGCGTCGTGAGGCCGATGATCACCAGTAGGCCGACCGCGGGGTAGTAGAAGGTGTCGACCAGATTCGATCCGACTTCGTACCAGGAGGCGGGCAGTGCTCGCCCGACGAGCGTCGGTCCGAGAGCCACCAACGGCAGGATGAACACCGCCATCACCAGGAACATCACGTAGAGCAGCAGGGCGAAGATGCGCTGCCAGATGGGATTGCGTGCGTCTTGCTGACCGTGTGCTTCCACGATCGAGTCGACGAACGTACTGATCGCCGACGATCCCGCCCACAGGGAGAGCAGGAAGCCGACCGAGATGATTTCCGGCCGTCCGCGCTGCAAAACGTCCGTGACGGTCGGACGGATGATCTGGTCGACGACGCTTTCGCTGAAGATCGTTCCGCTGAACGTGACGATCTTGGATTCGATGATCTCGACGGTGTTGGGTCCGAACCATCCACCGATGTAGCCGATCATCCCGAGAAGGCCGAGCAGCAGGGGAGCGAGTGACAGCGTTTGCCAGAACGCGGCCGTAGCCGCCTTTCCGAAGATGGAATCGTCCCAGGCCTTGCTCAGCGTTCGACCGATCAACTGCCCGGTGCGGCGTAGCGGATGCCATCTGCGGTGGTGCAGATCACTTCCGCTCGACTTCTCGCCTCGCGCTTCACTCATGATGTCTCCAGCATCCCTGACGACACACCCGGTTGCCCAACCATGGCGCCGACGTGTCGCACATTTCTGAGACAATTCGCGTGCAGGTCGGCAGGATGCGAGGGCAGCGAAAGCTCGCCGGCCGGAGTGAGAACGGCCATGAGTACGCGCTTCGAGTGCGGCTTTCGTCGGTGGCGGCGGCTAGGCTCGTCGCCGGACATTGATGAAAATTCGAGGAGCGCGAGACAACAGTGCGATTCCAGTGGAGGCGCGGCCTATGACGTCTGAGACCGTGGCAGCCGAACTCGGCAATTCGACCGAACCCGCCGGAGCCCAATCCGCGGGAACCCAGCCTGGCGCCCCTACCGGTTCCCTTCGTGCATGGCAGCGCCGTGCACTGACCAAATACCTTTCCAGTAGCCCCCGTGACTTCCTGGCGGTCGCAACGCCAGGAGCAGGTAAGACCACCTTCGCTCTGCGAGTAGCTTCGGAATTGCTCCGCGACCGGACGGTCGACCAGATCACCGTCGTCGCTCCGACCGAGCACCTCAAGCACCAGTGGGCCGAGTCCGCTCAGCGCTCCGGCCTGGCATTGGACTCGCGGTTCTCCAACTCGACCGGCC
Organism: Rhodococcus sp. NPDC055024; assembly: GCF_053608585.1. NCBI lineage: Bacteria > Bacillati > Actinomycetota > Actinomycetes > Mycobacteriales > Nocardiaceae > Rhodococcus > Rhodococcus sp. NPDC055024. Next base: position 64,764 of record NZ_JBSGVT010000017.1, on the reverse strand, counting down.
AGACCTCGAGTGACTATCACGGAGTCGTGCTGACCTACGCCCAGGTTGCTTCGCACCCGTCGAAGCACCGTGTGCGCACCGAAGGCCGCAAGACGCTGGTCATCCTCGACGAGATCCACCACGGCGGCGACGCGAAAAGCTGGGGCGACGCCATTCGTGAGGCTTTCGGCGACGCGACCAGGCGGCTCGCGCTGACCGGAACTCCGTTCCGCAGTGACGACAGCGCCATTCCTTTTGTCGAGTACGAGCCGGACAAGGAAGGTCTGCTCCGCTCGAAAGCCGATCACTCCTACGGATATTCGGATGCGCTCAAGGACGGCGTGGTGCGACCCGTCGTGTTTCTCGCCTACTCGGGCGAAGCGCGGTGGCGCAACAACGCCGGCGAGGAATTCACCGCCAGGCTCGGCGAGCCGCTGAGCGCCGAGCAGACGACTCGGGCCTGGCGGACGGCCTTGGACCCTGCCGGGGACTGGATTCCTGCCGTGCTGCACGCAGCAGACACCCGTTTGGCGCAGCTGCGGAGTACCGGTATGCCCGATGCGGGTGGACTTGTCATCGCGACCGACCAGACAGTGGCCCGCGAGTATGCGAAGGCGCTCGCCGCGATCACCGGCGAACAGCCGGCCGTCGTGCTGTCCGACGACCCCACCGCTTCCAAGCGAATCGCCGAATTCGGTGCAAGCGACCAGAAATGGATGGTCGCGGTCCGGATGGTGTCCGAGGGCGTCGACGTTCCCCGTCTGGCTGTCGGTGTGTACGCGACCAGCGCGTCGACCCCGCTGTACTTCGCTCAGGCGATCGGGCGCTTCGTGCGGTCGCGTCGCAAGGGCGAGACTGCCAGCGTCTTCCTGCCTTCGGTACCGGTGCTCCTCGACCTTGCCGCGCAGCTCGAGGCTCAGCGTGACCACGTCCTCGGGAAGCCGCATCGTGAGAAGGACGGCCTCGAAGACGACCTGCTCGCCGATGCGAACAAGCAGAAGGACGAACTGGGCGAGGAGGAGAAGGCGTTCACGTCCCTGGGCGCCGACGCCGAGCTCGACCAGGTGATCTACGACGGATCATCCTTCGGTACCGCGACGTTCGCCGGAAGCGACGAGGAAGCCGACTACCTCGGACTCCCCGGCCTACTCGACGCCGATCAGATGCGGGCGCTGCTGCGTCAACGTCAGCAAACGCAGGTCGAGGCCAACTCGGCCAAGGCCGCCGCCCCGCAACCCACTGCGGCAGTGGTATCCGATCGAGCGGCGACGGCAGATCAACTCGGTGCGCTCCGCAAGGAGCTCAACGGGTTGGTGGCGATGAACGTTCACCGCACCGGTAAGCCCCACGGCATCATTCACGCGGAACTGCGCCGGGTGTGCGGCGGCCCGCCGACGGCCATCGCGACCGTCGATCAATTGACCGAGCGCATCGCGATCCTACGCAGCTGGTAGCAGCTGATACCGGCTCCGGAACGGCAGAACGGGCGATCACAGTGATTGTGATCGCCCGTTCTGGCGTTCATGGCGCGCCTCGTGAAGAGGCCACCCCCGGCTGACAGGTCAGAGTGCGGGTTCGCTTTCGGAGACGACGGCATTCATCTCGCGAAGTCGATCCGCGTGTTCGGTTGCGTGGTGTCCGCAGAAGAGAAGCTCGCCGCCGGTGGGAAGCACGGCGCGTACGCGTGCTCCGGCACCGCACCGGTCGCACCGGTCGGCAGCGGTCAACTGTGGGCTGGTCAGTGTTCCGGGCATGACTCCTCCGTACTGGCTTTGCGGCATTCGGGCCGCGTGCCTGGGGCCTGGTCCGCCGCGTCGGAATGGCGCGGTAGATCCACTCTTACAGACGTTTGGGGTTTACGGGTTGTTCCCGAACCCGTTTCTTAGTGTTGTGTCTCACTGGAAATGCGCTGGGCAGGCATTCTTCGGTGAAGATTGTTCGCTGACAGCTGATTCGAATCGTCGACGTCAGCCCGATATTCTGGGCTGATGAACCCGGGACGCGAACCACGTATCGACGAGAGCGTCGAGTTGCTCCACATGTGCACGCGCGAGGAATGGGCGCGGGCACAACAGCTCGGTGAACGCATCCCCGACGGATTCGAGGCCGAGGGATTTGTTCACATGTCGACTCCGGCGCAGGTTCATCTCCCGGCGAATCGGATCTTCGCCGGCCGCGAGGACATTGTCCTTCTCTCGATCGATCCGGCCTTGCTCGTTGGTCAGGTGAAGTACGAACCCGGTGTTCCCTCGGACCCGGAATCGATGCGTTTCCCGCATCTGTACGCCCCGATTCCGGTCGCTGCCGTCACCGCTGTCGTCGAGTATTTTCCGGACGAGAACGGCGTATTTCCACCGGTTCGGTAGGTCGCCGGTACGCCCACTGCGAACGGCGCCAAGCGGATTACGGCCCTCACGCGATGCAGGTCGCCGATCGGCGCTACCGTTGGTATATGAACGTAGAAGTCACCCCACTACCGGGGATCGGGACGCGCAAGGATTTTGTTCTGTCTTCCGGTCGTCGCGTGGGTGTCGTCACCCATCGGGACGGTCATACCGATCTCATCGTGTCCAAGGCAGATGACCCTGACGCGTGTGCTGCCTCGCTGCCTCTGACCACCGAGGAAGCGGCAGCGCTCAGCAATCTCCTGGGTGCCCCACAGCTCGTTGCCCAGCTCGAAGAAGAGCACCGCGACCTTCCGGGAATTCGAACCAAACAGCTCTACATCAAGGACGGCTCGCGCTACGACGGCCAGACCCTCGGGGACACCGGCATGCGCACGCGTACCGGCGTCTCCATCGTCGCTGTCATGCGCGCAGGCCAGGTGAGCCCGTCCCCGAACCCCGACTTCACCTTCACTGGGGGAGATCTTCTCGTAGCAGTCGGAACACCGGACGGTTTGGCCGCAGCGGCAAAAATCTTGGCCAACGGCTGACTGGCGCGTGGACACAACCACCCTTGCACTGATAGAACTCGGCGCGGTCTTCTTCGCGCTCGGACTGCTCGGACGGCTGGCTGCTCGCGTCGGGATGTCGCCGATCCCGTTCTATCTGATCGGCGGCCTGTGCTTCGGGCAGGGCGGTTTCATCCAGCTCGGGGACATCGGCGAGTTCTCTCATCTGGCCAGTGAGATCGGGATCGTCCTGCTCTTGTTGCTGTTGGGGCTCGAATACACCGCGGCCGAGCTCGTGACCGGTCTCAAACGCTCGCGAGTAGCGGGCATCGTCGACATCGTTCTCAACGCGACTCCCGGCGCGGTCGTCGGCTTGATTCTCGGCTGGGGCATTGTGGGGGCGACGGTCATGGCCGGCGTCACCTACATCTCGTCTTCGGGCATCATCGCCAAGGTGCTCAGCGACCTGGGGCGCCTCGGTAACCGCGAAACGCCGGTCGTCCTGTCGATTCTGGTGTTCGAAGATCTGGCAATGGCGCTGTACTTGCCGATTCTGACCGCAATGCTCGCCGGCGTCAGCTTCCTGGGTGGACTCGAAGCGGTCGGCATCTCGTTGTTGGTCATCACCGTGGTTCTGGTTGTGGCACTGCGATACGGACGGTACGTTTCGGCGCTCCTCGACAGTCCGGACAGTGAGACGCTGCTGCTCAAACTGCTCGGTGCCGCGCTGTTGGTTGCCGGTATCAGCTCGGCGATGCAGGTGTCGGCCGCTGTGGGTGCGTTCCTCCTCGGAATCGCGATCTCCGGTTCGACCGCACACAACGCCAGTCGCGTGCTCGAGCCACTGCGGGATCTGTTCGCCGCGATGTTCTTCGTGGTCTTCGGTCTCAACACCGATCCCAGTTCCATTCCGCCGGTTCTCGGGTGGGCCGCGATCCTTGCCGTCGTCACCGCGATCACGAAGCTGATCACCGGGGCATGGGCAGCCAGACGTCAGGGTGTCGCGCGAATGGGCCAGGCGCGCGCCGGTGCTGCTCTGATCGCCCGCGGTGAGTTCTCCATCATCATCGCCGGGCTCGCAGTGTCCGCCGGGGCTGTCGACGCCGAATTGGCGGCATTGGCAACGGCTTACGTACTCCTGATGGCAGTGATCGGTCCGGTGGCGGCAAGAGTTATCGAACCGGTTGCCTCGTTGTACATCAAGGTTCGTACGAAGTCCTGATTGCGGTCCTATTCTGTCCGGATGTCGAACAGAATCTCCCGCCCGGCCGCGACACTCCTGTGTGCGGCGATCTTCGCGTGTGCTCCGGTCCCGGCGCTCGCCGGTGGAATTTCCGCACTCGAACAGGCCGGACCCGCAGCTGCGCAGGCTACCGCGGACCGATCACTGCACCTCGAGGGAGCGTCGAACGCGCGGGACATCGGCGGCTACGTCACCGAGGACGGGCACACGGTTCGGTGGGGGAAAGTGTTTCGCTCGAACGCCCTCGACAAGCTGACACCGTCGGATCTGTCGTCGTTGAGCGAACGCGGAGTGGAATCGGTGGACGACTTCCGCACCGTCGTCGAACGTACGCTCTCGCAGGACCGCATTCCGGAGGGGGCACGAAGCAACTGGTTCGACGTCATCGGAACCAATCCGGCCAACCTCCCGGCTCTGGTGGACATGCCCACGATGTACGCGTTGATGGTGACCGATCCGGGGGCGAGCCGCGCATTCCACGACGCTCTCGCGAACGTCGCGAACACCGACGGTGCAGTCCTCTACCACTGCTCGGCGGGCAAGGACCGGACCGGCTGGATGACCGCGGTACTCCTGACACTCCTCGGTGTGAGCCGCACGGACGTGAACGCCGACTACATGCTCAGCAACCAGTACCTCACCGGACCTCGAACGGGGAGCGCGTTCATCGACGGCGTCGAACAGTCTTGGCTGGACACCTCTTTCGCCACGGTGGATCGGGTGTACGGCAACTTCGACAACTACGTCCGGGACGGCTTGCAACTGAGTGAGGGCGATATCGCACAACTCAGGGGCACACTCTTGGCCTGAGGCGGGGCGCGCAAAAGAGCCGTTCTCCGGAAACCCGGAGAACGGCTCTTTTCTCTTGACCGGTGTGACTAGTCGAGGTAGTCGCGCAGAACCTGCGAACGCGACGGGTGGCGCAGCTTCGACATCGTCTTCGATTCGATCTGGCGGATACGCTCACGCGTGACGCCGTAGACCTGTCCGATTTCGTCTAAAGTCCTCGGCTGACCGTCGGTGAGGCCGAAGCGCAGGCGAACCACGCCTGCTTCACGCTCGGACAGCGTCTCGAGGACCGACTGCAGCTGATCCTGCAGCAAGGTGAACGAGACGGCGTCGACTGCGACAACAGCTTCGGAGTCTTCGATGAAGTCACCGAGCTGGCTGTCGCCCTCGTCGCCGATGGTCTGGTCGAGCGAGATGGGCTCACGCGCGTACTGCTGGATTTCCAGCACCTTCTCCGGCGTGATGTCCATTTCCTTGGCGAGTTCCTCGGGCGTGGGCTCGCGGCCCAGGTCCTGGAGCAGCTCACGCTGGATACGGCCGAGCTTGTTGATGACCTCGACCATGTGCACCGGGATACGGATGGTGCGGGCCTGGTCGGCCATGGCGCGGGTAATGGCCTGACGGATCCACCACGTGGCGTAGGTCGAGAACTTGTAGCCCTTGGTGTAGTCGAACTTCTCGACTGCACGGATCAGGCCCAAATTGCCTTCCTGGATGAGGTCGAGGAAGGCCATGCCGCGGCCCGTGTATCGCTTTGCGAGCGAGACGACGAGTCGGAGGTTGGCTTCGAGGAGGTGGTTCTTGGCGCGGTTTCCGTCGCGGCAGATCCAGCTCATGTCGCGTCGCTGAGCCGCAGGCAGCTTCTCACCCTTGTCGGCGAGATCCTGCATGATCTGGACGGCGTAGAGGCCGGCCTCGATGCGCTTGGCCAGTTCGACTTCCTCTTCGGCGTTGAGGAGTGCGACCTTGCCGATCTGCTTGAGGTAGGCGCGAACCGAGTCGGCGGACGCCGTCAGTTCGGCGTCCTTGCGTGCCTGACGGAGGGCCTCGGACTCTTCTTCGTCCCAGACGAAGTCGCCGGAAGCCTTGTCCTTCTCGGACGGTTCCGCAGCGGTTTCTTCGTCTTCGCCGACTGCTACGACCTCGACGACATCGGACTCGACCTCAGCGAGGTCGCCGTCCGTGATGTCGATGTCTTCCAACTCGACATCGCCGTCTTCGGCGTCAGGATCGCCGGCCTTCTTGTGGCTGGCCTTCTTTGCTGCTGCCTTCTTGGCGGGAGCTTTCTTGGCCGGAGCCTTCTTTGCTGCTGCCTTCTTGGCGGGGGCCTTTTTCGCCGGAGCCTTCTTGGCTGCCGGAGCGGTGACGGTGGCCGCCTCCACGGCTGGAGATTGTGGCTCTGACTCTGATGGAGAATCAGCAGTCTGACGTGTATCGGTGGCTGCCACGTACGCCCTTTCGTGACGGTGTCGTGCGGCGTCACGCCAGAGTGGTGATCCGGCGGAGAGGTCAATGGTTGTTGGCCGGCGCGCAGCCGGACTTCACCATTGTAACGACTCTCAGGAAACTCTTACGTCACGGCGGGCCGTAACAGGTAGATTTTCACCTTTTCACGTGCGGGTTTTCTCATCCGGCGACGGGCGCCGGCCTGGTCAGTCCGACCGACGCGAGCGCAGCTCCGGCAATTCCCGCAGTGTTGAGAAGGGTGGCAGGAACGACCTTCGTGCGGTTGGTCAGATGCGGAATCCACTTCTCGTGCTTGCGGCTGATTCCGCCGCCGGCGATGAAGAGGTCGGGCCAGAGCAGGTTCTCGAAGGTGGTCAGAACTCGCGAGACCTCGACGGCCCACTCCTTGTAGCTCCAGTCCTTCTTTTCCTTCACCGACGACGCCGCTCGGTGCTCGGCTTCCTTGCCGTCGACTTCGAGGTGACCGAACTCCGTGTTGGGCAACAGAACTCCGTTGTGCAGCACGGCCGATCCGATCCCGGTGCCGAAGGTCAACAAGATCACGACGCCGGAGGTATCCTTGCCCGCTCCGAACGAGTCCTCGGCGATTCCGGCAGCGTCGGCGTCGTTGAGGACGGTGACCTCGCGCCCACCCAGTGCCTTGCCGAAGAGCGCTGCCGCGTCTGTGTCGATCCACGACTTGTCGATGTTCGCAGCGCTGCGCGCGACGCCGGCGGTCACAACCGCGGGCAAGGTGATGCCGACCGGACCGGTCCACTTGGCCTGCTCGACGATTTCGGCGACAGTGCCCGCGATCGCGTCGGGCGTCGAAGGCTGCGGGGTCAGGATCTTGATGCGGTCACCGATCATTTCCCCGGTGCTCAGGTCGATCGTGCCGCCCTTGACGCCGCTGCCGCCGACATCGATCCCGAAACCTGTGGTTGTCATCGTCCTGCGCTCCTGAGTGTCGAATTCGAGGTCACGATCTACCGCTGCAAACACTAACCCGAACGAGCACCCGGGCGCGTGCTCTCGAACCTGTCCGACTCGAGGCGTTCGAGTGGTGCCCCTCGGTGCAGATGTGTTGCGATGGTCCGGTGCGCCCTTCAGAAAGAACGTTGCCCGACTTTTCCGCCGATTCGCTGGACCCCGCACAATTGCGGGCAGTTGCCGTAGCCGTCGCCGAACGCGCGGCCGAACATGTCCGCTTGCGTCGGCCCGAGGTATTCGGCCTGGTGGGTTCCGGTGCCGCCGAAGGTGGTTCGGTTGCTGCGAAGAGCACGCCCACCGATCCCGTCACGGTGGTAGATACCGAAACCGAACAGGTGATTCGCGACCTTCTGGCGCAATTGCGGCCTGCAGATTCGATCTTGGGTGAGGAAGGTGGGGGAGACACCGACGATGCCGCGGGAGTTCGATGGGTTGTCGACCCAATCGACGGCACCGTGAATTTTCTCTACGGAATCCCCGCGTTCGCAATCTCGGTGGCCGTACAGATCGACGGGGTCTCGGTAGCCGGCGCTGTCGTCGACGTGTCGTTGGAAACCACGTACGCCGCGCATCGTGGCGGCGGCGCAAGCATGACCACGGCCGACGGCGTCGTCAGCGACCTGCAGGCCAATGCGGTGACCGAACTGTCAATGGCGCTGTTGGCCACCGGCTTCGGATACGGAGCGGATCGCCGGAAGGTGCAGGGCACGTTGATCGGGCAGATCTTGCCGCAGGTCCGCGACATCCGACGTATCGGTTCGGCTGCGTTGGATCTGTGCATGGTTGCCACCGGCCGGGTGGACGCTCACTTCGAACACGGACTGAGTCCGTGGGACTGGGCAGCGGGCTCCCTGATCGCTTCCGAAGCGGGCGCCGTGATCAACGTCCCGTCGCCCAATTCCACTTCGGCTGACGGCGAGGTCGTCTACGCCGTCGCTCCGGCAATCGCGGATCAGTTCGCGCAGATGCTCAGCGTGAGTGGCGCGGATCAGCCGATTCCGAGCTGAGGTCGAACCAGGATTTGTCAGCAGCGCGCGGTGCGGGCTGCTTTGAGCAGTGCGATGTCCATCGGGGCGACTTCGGCGTTCGCGGGCTGCTCGGCCAGAGCGTGCAGGATCGCGGTGGCGTCGGTGTTGGGCGTCAGGGCGCCCTTGTTGTAGGTGCCCAGAGCCAAGTCGACGGTGTCGTCGCCGCGGCCGTCCTGGACCAGTTCGGCACAGGGGGCGACCAGCCACACGGAACTGGCGGCGGCGAGGCCGTTCGCTCCGAAGCGGATCTGACCCTGGCACTCCATGTTCTGGTCGACGTAGACAGGGTCGTTTCCGACCTGGACGTCCGGCGCGCTGGCGAAGCCGAACTCGCTCAGTTGCGCTGCCACCTGGGCGGCCTGCCCGTGCTCACCGTTGGCGTTGAACACGCGAACCTTGGTGGCGGCCAGGGGAGCGGGATCGACGTCGAGCAGCTTCGACCGGTCCACGACGGTTCCCAGCGGTAGCGGCGCCGCTGCCGAAGGATCGGAGGAAGGCTGCGGAAGATTGCACGCCACGGTGTCACTGACTTCGGCCTCGGCGCTCAGGATTCGGACCCACAAGACACTGCCGATCAATGCGAGTACCGCGAACACGGCGATCACCGGCCACGCGCGCCGACGGCGGAACGGACGTCCCTGGTCGTCGGTAGAGCTGCCTTCGGTGATCAGAGAAACCACGGTATCCCTCGACTTTCTTGACGAAACTTGTACTTCGCCATCGGGCCGAGCGGTGCCGGCATGACGTTCGGTGCCTACCTTAGAGGGCCTGTGTGACGAGACAGCCGAAGCGAGGCTCGACGCGTCGAGTCCTTGTCGATTGCGAAACGGCAGTTGGCCGATTACCGGCCTGTTTCTACCCGGATTCGGCCCGAAAACATCGCCGAAAGGTCACAGCTTGCTCTTGCCTTGGTGACAATTCGTAGTCATTTTTCGGAAATTTCCGATTCGGTTACTACTTTCGTGCTCGCGTCGGCTACTGTCTGGCGGCCCAGGTCGTTCAACTGGGCATCGGCAGGACGCCGAAATGACAACCAAATGAGGCGCAGATCACGTTCTCGGAAGGAACTTCCGGGCACTAATTCCAGTCCTGCAGCGTTATGCAGCGACAGGGAATGATCTGGATGCCACGGCGGTTTCCATGCGCATCAAGGATCTACTGGATTCTCGGCGCACACGGGACCGGGATACACGAAGAGGATGGGGTAGACGAGATGGCAACTGACTACGACGCACCGAGGCGTACAGAGTCCGACGAGGTTTCGGAGGACTCGCTCGAAGAGCTGAAGGCGCGACGCAACGAAGCGCAGTCAGCCGTCGTCGACATCGACGAGACGGACACGGCGGAGTCCTTCGAGCTGCCGGGTGCCGACCTTTCCGGCGAGGAACTCTCGGTTCGAGTGGTTCCGAAGCAGGCAGACGAGTTCACATGTTCGAGCTGCTTCCTGGTCCATCACCGCAGCCGCCTGGCCAGTGATGCCAACGGACAGCTCGTATGCATGGACTGCGCTGCCTGATCTCCCTTCCCGGTGGTCGACCCGTCATCTCGAGGGTCGACCAAGGGTCGGGGAGTACTGCTTTGCTGTGACCGCGCTGGTCAGCGATCCAGCGCAGCCAGCAGATCAGCGGGACGACGTGTGCTCACCAACCAGTACGGTGTGGGATCCTCCGGATCGTCGAGCACGATCAACACCATTGTCTTGACCCATGGGCGATGTTGGACGAACGCCGACGGATCGAGTTGGCGCCCCATCGCCGCGCTCTTCGCGGATGCCGGCACTGCTGCCGCCCGTGAAATCAGTTCGACCGGCAGGTGGGCTCTACCCACGTGCAGTTCTTTCACCCCTGCTGTCTCCACCACCTCGACGCGCATCCGGCTGAGCCAGAACGCGGCCCAGATCGGGATGGGGAGCAGTACGACGTACGCCAGGTACGAGAGAAGCCCTGGGCGGCCCATGTGGACCTCGGCCGCGAGGAGTCCGGCTACGGCCAGTCCGGCGATCCACCACCAGATCGGCACCCACAGGCGCTCGGAGTACAGCGTCGTGGACGGGGGCGTTGTGGTGGCGACGTCAGGTCGAGATGTTTCGGGCACCTGTCAAGGATAGTCCGTCGCTACGAGTAGTCTTGGCCCACGTGAGCGACCATCTCTCCATCGCCTTGAAGCGACTGGATCCAGACCTGCCCGTTCCACAGCGTGCGCATCCCGGAGATGCGGGTGTGGATCTGTGCTCCACCAGCGACGTCACCATCGAACCCGGCCACCGAACACTGGTCGGAACGGGGATTGCGATCGCTCTGCCGGTGGGCACCGTCGGATTGATCCATCCGCGTTCCGGACTCGCCGCCAAATCGGGACTGTCGATCGTGAATGCGCCCGGAACCGTGGACGCGGGATACCGGGGCGAGCTCAAGGTCTGCTTGATCAATCTCGATCCGGCCACAGCCATCGACATCCGCCGCGGTGACCGAATCGCTCAGCTCGTGGTTCAACGAGTCGAACTCCCGGTTTTCGAGGAAGTCGAGTCACTGGACGACACGACCAGAGGGACCGGAGGCTACGGTTCCAGCGGCGGTCACGCGATACTCGATACCGATGCGCCTGGCGCGGTAGTCGGAGAGGGAGTCTGAATCATGTTCGGACGCAAGAAGAAGACAGACGTCGACGAGGAACCCACCAGCTTCTTCGGTGACGAGAACGACGAGTCGGTGGAGATCGACGGGGTCGAAGAAGACTTCGACGACGGCGCCGGTGACGAATTCGGCGAGGCCGCCGGTGACGAATTCGGCGACGAGTCCGAGGGCCCCTACGACATCACGGAGATCGATTCCGACGATCCGACGGCAGGCCGCGACGGTCAGCGTCTTGATCTCGGATCCGTTCTGGTGCCGATGCCGACCGGCGGACAGTTGCAGGTCGAGATGGCGCCGAACGGTTCGCCGCAGGCCGTACATCTGGTCACCGAGCACGGCCGCATCACCGTTGCCGCCTACGCCGCCCCGAAATCGCCCGGTCAGTGGCGTGAGGTCGTTGCCGAGCTCGCGCAGTCGCTTCGCGACGACAATTCCGCGGTGAGCGTGGAGAACGGTCCGTGGGGCCGTGAACTGGCTGCCGTGACTGCCAACATGGACCTGCGGTTCATCGGCGTCGACGGTCCGCGGTGGATGGTGCGTTGCGTGGTCGCGGGTCCGAGTGGATCCACCGCCGCGAACGCCCCTTTGGTGGCAATCGCACGGGACATCTTGCGCGACACCGTCGTCAACCGAGGATCAGAGCCGCATCCGGTGCGGACACCGCTGCCCGTCGTGCTCCCGCAGGTACTTGCCGAGCAGTTGGCGGCCGCGCACGAGCAGCAGTTGGCGGCAGCGCAGCAGCAACAGGTCGCCGCCCAACAGCAACAGGTCGCCGCCCAACAGCAGCAGTCAGCTCCTCCTGCTCCGCCGGCACCTCCGGCGCGGCCGACCCCGCCGCCGCGTAGCGGCGAATCCGGTTCTGCCATGCAGCAATTGGGCCAGTAACAGAGTTTTTCAGGGTTTCTGTCAAGCGCTCGCGGTGGTATCGGAATCGATCGCCGCGAGCGCTTTGATGCAGGTGGACCCGAGAACGGCGGGGTCGCGCCCGATCATGTCGAGCGTCGTCGTGGCGACTGCGCCGCGGGGGAGTGCATCCGCCCAGGCCTGCGCCACCGCCGCCGGATGAACCGGGTCGTCCACTGCCGAAGCGATGCCGACCGGAACGCTCACCGCCCGTAACGCGCACTCGCTGAGCGAGTGGTACGACGCCGCCTCGTCGAGCGCGGCCGGGAGATCGGGCCACTGCGAGCGCCAGGAGCGCTCGAGTTCGGCCCCGAGCCACGCCGGACTCGACGCGAGCATCGCCGCGATCACCGCCTCCAGACCTTCGGAGCGCAGTTGCCCTGCGGTGAACCTCGCGCTCGCCGCTGCGGGTGCGTCGTCCGCCGACCCGATCCAGGCCGGAAGCGCTGCCAACACACTCACTGTTCGATCGGGATTGTCGGCGGCCCACTGGAGCGCCACGGCTGCCCCGATCGAGACCCCTCCGACGATGATTCGGCCGTACCTGTCCGCGGCTCTGTCCATCGCGTCCAGATAGCCGTCCACGACACGCCGAGGGTCCGGTTCAATTGCGACGATGCGCACACCCAGAGCCGCTAGCGGCGCCCGGAATGCGCGGTCTGCGAAGTGGGCGTCAGAGCCTGTACCTGGGAGAACGACGGCCACGGTCGCCGATTCTGAGATCTGCATCTTTTGATCTTGCCCGGTGCCCCCGAGGCGCGGACTGACCGGTGTGGTTACACGCTCGTAATGGGTCTACAGTGGCGATCACACAGCCCTTCACGTGACGCGAAACCCTTGCGTCACACATGTTCGCAGGAGCGCGCAATGGCACCCGCCGCCGCAGGATATTTTCGTCGACTGACCCAGCGTCTGACCGAGGACGTCGACCAGTTGGACGCCCAGGAAATGGCCGAGTCCAACAAGGCTTCCGGAGGTCAGAAGGCCTGCGATTGTCGTCGCGGTGAAGAGGTCACGATGGTGGGCCGACTCCGTAGCGTCGACGCGTGTCCCAAGTCCGGAAATGCAAGCATCGAGGCCGAATTCTTCGACGGCACCGAGGTGATCAATCTCGTTTGGATCGGGCGTCGCCGGATCCCGGGAATCGAGACCGGTAAGACCCTGCTGATCCGCGGTCGTGTGGGCGAGCGGGACGGTCGCAAGGCGATCTTCAACCCTTACTACGAACTGCGCGGCGAATAGGCGCGTTTCCCGCTTTTACCGTGCAACTCGGTGACTGTGGCACCCTCGACAGGTGACTGAAACAGAACAGCGATCGGTAATCGACCAACTCGGCGGGCTGAGTGGTCTGATCTATTCGTCTTTGCCGATTCTGATTTTTGTCCCGGTCAACAGCATCTGGAACCTCACCGCGGCAATCTGGGCCGCGTTGGGCGTCGCAGTCGCGATCGCGGCCTGGCGACTCTTCCGCAAGGATTCCCTCCAACCCGCCATTTCCGGGTTTCTCGGAGTCGGAGTATCCGCGTTCATTGCCTATCGCACCGGCGACGCCAAAGGATATTTCCTCTTCGGTATCTACACGAGCCTCGCTTACGGCGCTGTCTTCCTGATTTCCATCCTCGTCCGCTGGCCTCTCGTCGGTATCATCTGGGGCTACCTCAACGGGCACGGCAATCTTTGGCGCAAGCACCGCTCTGCCGTCCGCCTCTACGACATCGCGACGGCTGCATGGGCTCTGGTCTTCGGTGCGCGCTATCTCGTTCAGTCACAGCTCTACGACACCGACCACACCGGATGGCTCGCAGTCGCCCGCATCGGCATGGGGTGGCCGCTGACGGGTCTGGTCCTGCTGGTGACCATCTGGGCCGTGCGCAGGGCCGATCGGATCGTCGAGCCGGAACCGGTTGTCGGGCCTGAAAGCAGCGAGCCCACCGCAACGGACACGGGGTCCGAAGAGGTGGGCTCGGTGAATCTGACGAAGCCGCGCGAAGACCGCGATCTCAGCTGATCAGGTCCTGGTACTCAGGGTGCTTGTCGAGGAACTTCACGACGTACGGGCACACCGGGTGAACCTTGAGGCCGCGTGCTCGTAGGTCGTCCAGAGCCTGGCGAACGAGAACCCCGGCCAGCCCGAAACCTTCGAAGGCAGGGTAGATCTCGGTGTGGTTGAACGAGACGACGTCACCGGAGGTGGTGTAGTCCTCGATCCCGGCAAGGTCGCCGTCGGCATGGATCTCGTAGCGGCTCTGGCCTGGATTGTCGGTGACTACGGTGTTTTCGGGTGCCTGTGCCATGTGATTCCCTTTCGTCGTCGGTGTGTTCTCGTCGGTCAATTCTCCAGGCGGAGTGCTACGCGCAACTGATCCTCGGCGTCGACGGCCGCGACGAACAGGAGTTCGTCACCACCTTCGATGGGATCGTCCATCTGCGGAACGATCACACGACCACCACGCAAGATGGTGACCAACGCGCAGTCTCGCGGTAGTTCGAGCTTCTTGACGGCTTTTCCGGCAAGAGGTGTGTTGTCGGGCAACGTGATTTCGACGAGGTTGGCCTGTCCCTGCCGCAGTGTCATCAGTTTGACCAGGTCACCGACGGAGACGGCCTCTTCGACGAGCGAAGCGAGCATCCGCGGTGTCGAGACGGCGACGTCGACGCCCCACGACTCGTCGAAGAGCCATTCGTTGCGGGGATCGTTGACGCGGGCGACAACTCGGCGAACTCCGAATTCGGTTTTCGCGAGCAGACTGAGGACCAGGTTTGCCTTGTCGTCTCCGGTCGCGGCAATCACGACCTCGTACGACTCCATCGACGCGTCCTCGAGTCGGCTGAGTTCGCAGGCGTCCGCGTGTACCCACTTCGCCTCGGGTACCGACTCCGGTTCGATGTGATCGAGTTTGCGTTCGATCAGCATGACGTCATGTGAGCTTCGAATCAGCTCTCGCGCAATGGAGCGGCCTACGGCGCCGGCTCCGGCGATGGCGACCTTCATCGAGAACTTCCAATCACGGTGTAGTGCAACACAGTCGCAGGTTTGTTGTGAGGGACGGCGTTCGGATCAGTCATCTGCGGCCTACCTCAGTCGTCACTCGGCGGCGGGTTGCCGGCCAGTGCGATCGCCTCGGCGACGGTCCCCGACACGGCGGCGATGTAGACCTGATCGTCGGCTTGGATGACGGTCTTGCGGTCGGGGAGAATGCCGGTCCCGAAGCGGATGATGAAGGCGACTCTCGAACTGGTCGCGCCCTCGAGGAGTGCGATCGGCTTGCCCGCCCAATCCTCGTGCAGGGCAAGTTCGGTGATGGCAACAGTGCCCGAAGGATCGCGCCACTTCGCTGTCTGACTTTCCTTGGTCAGCGTGTGCAGGAAACGATCGGTCGACCACGGCACGGTGGCGACGGTGGGAATGCCGAGCCGCTCGTAGACGGCGGCACGCTTGGCATCGTAAATACGTGCGACGACGCGTTCGACGCCGAAAGTCTCGCGTGCGACGCGTGCTGCGATGATGTTGGAATTGTCTCCCGAGGACACCGCGGCAAAGGCGTCGGCGCGCTCGATGCCAGCCCGGACCAGCACGTCACGGTCGAACCCCATTCCCAGAACCTTGGTTCCCGGGAAGTCGAGATCGAGACGCAGAAACGCACTCTGATCGCGGTCGATGACGGCGACCTCGTGTCCGATCCTGGTCAGAGACGCGGCGAGGGACGAACCCACCCGACCGCACCCCATGATGACGACATACACGCCCTACTCCGTTCATGGACCCTCGTGGCGCGATTGCACGCCGAATCGAACGGTACAGCCCCTCACGGGAAGAGCAAGTACAACGGTCGCCTGCGTGCCGGTTGTCACGACAAAAGGTGAAGTTCGGGCGCTGATGACTCCGAATCGGGTGCGACGGCTTACGCTTTGCACGTGTCTAAGCTCTCGACCGCTACCAAGCGGCTCCTGCTCGGTCGGCCGTTCCGAAGCGACAAACTCGGGCACACGCTGCTACCCAAGCGAATTGCACTACCGGTCTTCGCGTCCGACGCGATGTCGTCCGTCGCGTATGCCCCCGAAGAAATCTTCCTGGTCCTCTCCGTCGCCGGAATTTCCGCGTACGCGTACACGCCCTGGATCGGATTGTCCGTGGCCATCGTCATGGCTGTGGTGGTGGCGAGTTACCGCCAGAACGTGCACGCTTACCCGTCCGGTGGCGGCGACTACGAGGTAGCAACGGTCAACTTGGGCCCGACCGCCGGTCTGACCGTCGGTAGCGCGCTGATGGTCGACTACGTGCTGACCGTCGCGGTGTCGATTTCGTCGGCGGCGTCGAACATCGGCTCGGCTCTGCCGTTCGTTGCGCAGCACAAGGTGTTGTTCGCGGTCGCGGCGATCGTGTTGCTGACGGCGGTCAACCTTCGCGGTATCCGTGAATCCGGCACGGCGTTCGCAATTCCGACGTACGCATTCATCGTCGGTATGTTCCTGATGCTCGGGTGGGGATTCTTCCGGATCTACGTCCTCGGTGAGGATGTGCACGCGGAATCGTCGTCGTTCACGCTGAACGCCGAGGATTCGCATCTGTACGGAATTGCCTTCGCGTTCTTGATCGCCCGCGCATTTTCCTCTGGTTGTGCTGCACTGACCGGCGTCGAGGCCATCAGCAACGGCGTACCGGCGTTCCAGAAGCCGAAGTCGCGCAACGCTGCCACTACCTTGCTGCTGCTCGGGTCGATCGCCATCGTCTTGCTGATGGGCATCATCATCCTGGCTCAGAAGATCGGCATCGTCTACGCACACAATCCGCAGGAACAGCTGGTCGGAGCGCCGGAGGGGTACCACCAGAAGACCCTGATCGCGCAGATCGCCGAAGCCGTGTTCAGTGGTTTCCCGATCGGATTCTTCTTCATGGCGATCGTGACGGCACTGATCCTGGTTCTGGCCGCGAACACCGCCTTCAACGGATTCCCGGTACTCGGGTCGATCCTGGCGCAGGACCGGTACCTACCGCGTCAGCTGCACACACGCGGCGACCGACTGGCCTTCAGCAACGGAATCCTCTTCCTGTCCGGTGCTGCCATCGCATTCGTCGTGGTGTTCGGCGCCGAGGTCACCAAGCTCATCCAGCTGTACATCGTCGGCGTCTTCGTCTCGTTCGTGCTCAGTCAGACGGGCATGATCAAGCACTGGACTCGGCATCTGAAGTCCGAGACCGACAAGTCACAACGGGCCCGCATGCAGCGCTCGCGAGTGATCAATTCGATCGGTCTGGCCATGACCGCCACCGTCTTGATCATCGTTCTGATCACCAAGTTCGCCGCCGGCGCGTGGATCGCCATCGTCGCGATGGTCGCGATCTTCATCGTGATGAAGATGATCCGCAAGCACTACGACAGCGTCGCCGCCGAACTCGAGGAGCAGGAGTGGGACGGCGTGCTGCCCAGTCGCACGCACTCGATCGTGCTCGTCTCGAAGCTGCACATGCCGACCATGCGGGCTCTCGCCTACGCGCGAGCCACGCGACCGGACACTCTTGAAGCCATCACGGTCAACGTGGACGAGCCCGACACGCGTGCACTCGTGCGTGAGTGGGAGAAGAGCGACGTGACGGTTCCGCTCAAGGTGATCGAGTCGCCGTACCGCGAAATCACCAAGCCGGTTCTCGACTACGTCAAGCGTGTACGACGCGACGCTCCGCGTGACGTCGTCACCGTGTTCATCCCCGAGTACGTCGTCGGACACTGGTGGGAGCAGATCCTGCACAACCAAAGCGCACTTCGCCTCAAGAGTCGCCTGCTCTTCCAGCCAGGGGTGATGGTGACGAGCGTTCCGTGGCAGTTGAGTTCGTCGGCAAAGGCGAAGCCGCTCGACATCGAGAAGGCCGCAGGTGCGATACGTCGTGGGTACGACACCGGCGAGAAATGACCAGCGGCGAGAAGTGATCAGCGGCGAAAAATGATCGGCAACATCGAAATGGCAGGCGTAGTTCGTTGAGTGAGAATTGGACCGGGCAGAGCTTCGAGGTCGATCTGGGCAACCCCGGCCACGGCGGGTTCGTCGTCGCCCGGCACGAGGGGCGCGTCGTCTTCGTCCGTCACGGTTTGCCGGGGGAGCGGGTGCTCGTCCGGGTGACCGAGGACAAAGGTGGGTCCTTCTGCCGCGCCGACACGATCTCCGTTCTCGACGCATCTCCGCATCGCATCGATCCGACGTGCCCTATCTCCGGGCCGGGCGGGGCAGGTTGCTGCGACTACTCGCATGCGGACCTGAGCGTCCAACGTGAGATGAAGACCTCGGTCGTGCGGGAACAGCTTCTACGACTCGCTCGCGTCGAATCGGATGTCGAGGTGGAGGAGCTGCCCGGAACCGGAGACGGAACGGGCTGGCGCACGCGAGTTCGGCTGGCAGTGGACGGGCACGGCGTCGCGGGATATCACGCCTACCGCAGCAACCGGATCGTGACCGATCTGCGGTGCACCCAGATCGATCAGAGCGCATACGACGGCCTGGGCGGCCCGCAATGGCAGCCTGGCAGTGAGCTGCAAGTCGTTCTCGACGCTGCCGGTGAGCGGCACGTCGTGGAAATCGCCGCACCCGCAGTGTCCAAGACGGGTCGACGCACTCCGGGCCGTCGCGGCGCGATGGCACGCCGAGCGGCGAGCGGCGGTCCACGAAAGACCCGCGTCGCCATCGGGTCGGACACGGTGATCGAGCGCGTCGGCAATCGGGAATGGGCGTTGTCCGCGACCGGTTTCTGGCAGGCGCATCGCGGCGCTGCGGCAGCGTACTCACAGGTGGTCGGTGACTGGGCCGGAGCCGCTTCCGGCGACACGGCCTGGGATCTCTACGGCGGCGTCGGCGTCTTCGCAGCTGTGCTCGCCGACCTTGTCGGTCCTTCCGGGGTCGTGGAGTCCGTGGAATCTTCGGCGCGCGCGGTTGCCGACGGGCGGGCAGCGCTCTCGGATCTCGGTCAGGTCCGCTTCCACAGTGCCCGGGTCGAGAACGTTCTCGCGGATCTGGAGCGTTCGCCTGCCGTCATCGTGCTGGATCCACCCCGGGCGGGGGCGGGCCGTCCGGTGGTGGAAGCGCTCGCCGCAACGGGCGCCCAACGGATTGTCCACATCGGGTGCGACCCGGCGTCTTTCGGTCGCGATATCGGCCTCTACCTGGAGCAGGGCTTCGCAGTCGGTGGACTCCGGGCGTTCGACGCGTTCCCCCAGACTCACCACATGGAGTGCATCGCGCTCCTCGAACGCTGAGACGTCTCGAAATCTTTCCCTGAAACGGTGTGACGCTTCTCGCGTTCACAACAGTTGCTTGCATTACGCAACTAATCGTATAGTTTCGTTCTGCAAGTAGTTTTCCGTTTTCAAGTCACGGCTCGTTCGGGCCACTCGAATTCAGGGGTAGGCAATGTCGGTACAGCCGGAGACGGCCCAGGCGCTCGTCGACACGATCTTCATGTTCGGCAGATCGCTGCGAGCCGCGGTCACCACCGGCGCAGACAGTCTGCTGCCGCCCGCGCTGGTCAGCGTGTTGTTCATGCTGGCAGTGCGGGGGGAGTGCCGACAGAACGAATTGGCCGTCGATCTATGTGTCAGTCAGTCGTCGCTGAGCCGGCAAATGTCGGATCTGGTCGACGCGGGGTATGTCGAGAGAAATCCCGATCCGGCTGACAAACGGGCGTTCCGCATCCGAGTATCGGAAGAGGGGCACGAAGTTTTACGGAAAACCACGCAACGGCGTGCGGCGCGTTTGCGCAACATGCTCGAAGACTGGAGCCAGGAAGAGGCCATGGCCGCAGTGACATCGCTGCAACGTCTCAACGAGACGTTCGGCGCAACGAATCGCCAGGCCTCACCGGCAGTTCCGCACACGGGCGTAGAAAGTATTGGGAGATAAGGCACATGGCAGCAACAGTAGGAGAAACCCGGGCAAGTACCGGAGGTGACGGATCGGCTCGCGAAGCAGGCGCGATGACTCACCGCGAAATTCTCGAAGCACTCACCGGACTCATCGCAGCGCTGTTCACCGCGTTGCTCAGCAGCACCATCGTTTCGACCGCGCTTCCCACCATCATCGGTGAACTGCACGGAACGCAGACGCAGTACGCCTGGATCATCACCACGGCACTGCTCGCCACTGCGGCGTCGACGCCGATCTGGGGCAAGCTGGCCGACCTTTACAACAAGAAGGTCCTGGTCCAGACCGCGATCGTCATCTTCGTGATCGGCTCGGTCATTGCCGGCGCGGCACACAACGTTCCTTTGCTGCTCGGTGCTCGCGTCATCCAGGGCATCGGTATGGGCGGTCTGACCGCTCTCGTCGTAGCCATCATCGGCACGATCATCCCGCCGCGTGATCGCGGTCGTTACTCCGGATACATGGGTGCGGCCATGGCCGTCTCGATGTCCGGCGGACCGATCCTCGGTGGCGTCCTCGTGGACACTGCCGGCTGGCGCTGGTGCTTCTACGTGTGCGTTCCGTTGGCAGTCATCGCACTGTTCCTGCTTCAGCGCACTCTGCACGTCGAGACCGTGAAGAAGGACAACGTCTCCATCGACTGGATGGGCGCCACCCTGCTCACCGCCGGTGTCAGCGTCCTGCTGATCTGGGTTTCGTTTGCCGGCCAGGAAGACTACTACGCCTGGTTCTCGAAAGAGTCGGCTTACTTCGTCATCGGTGGTCTGGCCCTGCTCGGCCTGACGATGTTCGTCGAATCCAAGGTCAAGGACCCCATTCTGCCGATCAAGATCATCACCGAGCGCACCACTGCTCTCGCGATCATCGCCTCGATCGCCGTTGGTGTCGGCCTCTTCGGTGCAACGACCTTCCTGACGCAGTACTTCCAGACCGCCCGTGGATTCGATCCCACCGAAGCCGGATTGCTCACCATCCCGATGGTGGCAGGCATGCTCGTCGCGTCCGTCGGCTCGGGACAGCTGATCACCAAGTTCGGTCAGTGGAAGCCCTTCATCGTCGCCGGCGCTGTTCTCCTGCTGGTCGGTTTCGGTCTTCTGTCGACGATCGACCACGCCACCAGCCTCTGGACCATCGGAATCTTCATCGCCATCGTCGGTCTGGGTACCGGCATGTTGATGCAGAACATCGTGCTTGCGGTGCAGAACACGGTCAGTGTCGAGAACATCGGCGCGGCCAGCAGTATCGTGGCGTTCTTCCGCACCTTCGGCGGCGCGATCGGTGTTTCGGTGCTCGGTTCGATTCTCGCGACCCGGGTCAAGACACTGACAGTCGATTCGGTTTCCACCTTGCCGCCCGAGCAGCAGGCGGTAGCCGGAAAGAGCCTGCAGGACGGACTCGACCTCAGCAACATGCCTGACTTCGTCTCGCAGATCGTCCGGTTCGCTTACGGCGACGCAACAGGACGGATCTTCCTGGTCGCAGCTGTCGTCGCGGTGGTCACGCTCGTATCGGTCATCTTCATCCCGAACCGTCCGCTGCGTACCACGATCGACATCGCGACTCCCGATGCAGAGCAGAAGTTCGAGGAAGAGCGCGAAGAGAAGAACGAGGAGAAGAACCTCACTCGCTGATCCTCACGCCCGGCTGATCTACCTTCAGGCCCCGTCTTCTGAAAGTTCGCTCACGCCATAGCCCATCGAACGCGGACCGAGATCGATTCCTCGATCTCTCCGCGTTCGACGGGTATCGGGGCCGAATCCGCTTTCATTGCCGCGACACGTCCGCGCGTCGGCACGACCTGGTCGAAGTCCTCGAGCACCTCGAGGACTTCGACCAGATCTTTGTCTGCCAGGTCTGCGAACTGCCTCGCCTTCGATTCGGCTGCCGTCCATGCCAACTCGCGTGCTTTTGTCGCCAGATCGCTGCGGTCGTCGAGGTCGAACTCCAGTCCGTCGAGGCGGATGGCATCCCCGCCCACGGATACACACGCCGCGATGACGGCGGCGGGCGAGTTGGCCGCGTCCGGCTCCAGCTCACGCAGTACGACTCGAAAAGTTGTCGATGCGGTGAAACCTGTTGTCTCCTGCCGACCACCGTCACTCCAATGGATCTGTGGATGCACGCTCAGTCCGGCGGTGGTGAGGTCCGCTCCGTGTACACCGCGCGCGTGCAGGGTCTCGGTCAGAGCAGTGGACAGGCGGGCGACGGCATCGAATGCGTCGGAAACGGCTGTCTGCGTCACCGATACTCCGATCGTCAACCGAACGATGTCGGGAACAGCTGTTGCAGTGGCGGTTCCGGTCACCGTGACAGTGGACGACTCCGAGGTGAGGGCGGTGGTCGGCATGTGTACGTCCTATCCGATTCGTCCGGCGGAGATGACACTCCGCAACATCAGGTCCAATTGCTCGTAGGCTCCCGCTGCAAGACGTTCGAGAAGCGCAAGTTTCAACTCGGGCGCCTGCGCGGTCAGTTCTGCATATCGCTCCGGTGTCAGGACGGCCACGGTGACCGTCGAATCGGCGCGAATGTCGTTGAGGAACGGGGTGTCGAGGAACATCGTCATCTCGCCGAACGTCATTCCGGCGGAAAGCGTAGTGATGCGATGCTCGACCCCGTGTGCGTCGGTGAACATGGTGCTGACCTGGCCGCTGAGAATCAGATAGAACCCCGAGGCCGCTTCACCTCGGCGGGCGATCTTCTCGCCGCGGGCATACGTTCGCGTCTCCAATTCCGCCGAGAATCCCTCGATCTGTGCCGCGGAGAGAGCATCGAGAACGGGATGATCCTCGATCGAGATCGTCGACGCCTGTCGATCTGCCTCACAGTGCACCGCAAGCAACGTGTCCTCGCACCACTGCATCGCGGAATCGAGGTCTGCAAAAACTCGACCACTTCTTCTGGCGGGGTCGACGCTCGAACTTCGTTGTCCCAGTAGTCCTTGCGGATCGACGACCGCCACTGCGCAGGCTTGTTCGGCCAGTTGCACTTGAAGTGCAGTGATCATGCGGACCGCGACGTCACTGGCGTCGTCGACGCGGCGCACGTCGATGACGACAACTTCGAGGCCCTCGTCCACCGAGCCGATTTCGCGCACCGCCGATTCGGCGCCGGTGAAGAGGAGATCCCCGTGCAGTTCGTAGACCCGGCTGCGTTTGCCGACGTCGTCGAGCACAGCTTGTTCGGTTGGGGTGCGTCGCACTCGCGACGGCGCTTCGATGACGCTGTACCTGGCCCGGATCGAGGAGCGTGACGCCCGCGTCACATGGAGGAAGTGCAGTTCGAGTTCCTTCGACAGCGCCCGGGCAGCAGCAACTCCACGAACGCTGTTTCCGTGAACGTCGAGTCTGGGGGAGTACACCGCGATGCCGATCTGGCCGGGCAGAACGGCCAGGACCCCGCCGCCGACGCCGCTCTTGGCCGGCAATCCGACCTCTACCAGCCACTTGCCGGCGCCGTCGTACATCCCGCAGGTGGCCATGACGCTGAGGACCTGCTCGACGCCCGCGGGAGCCAGCGCACGCTCGCGCGTGACGGGATTCAGGCCGTTGTTCGCGAGCGTCGCGGCCATCAGACTCAGATCACGGCAGGTCACGTCGATCGAGCATTGACGGAAGTACAGGTCGACGGCCTCGTCGGGATTGCCGGTGATGACGTCGAAGGATCGCAGCATGTGGCCGATCGCGCGGTTGCGGTGACCGGTACGAGCTTCCGAGGTGTAGACCGACTCGTTGAAGCTCAGCTCCCGTCCCGCATATCGCGAGTAAGCCGAGCGAATCCGCTCGAAGCGGACCTCGGCATTGACGCCGGCGACCAGGGATGCAGCCGTGATCGCGCCGGCATTGATCATGGGGTTTCGCGGACGTTCGGTGAGCGGGTCGAGGCTGATTTCGTTGAACGGTTCGCCGGACGGTTCCACATCGATTTTCGCGGCAACCGCCTCACTTCCCCGATCGGCGAGAGCCAACGCATAGGTGAAGGGTTTCGAGATCGACTGAATGGTGAACGGGACTCGTGAGTCACCGATCTCGTACACGTAGCCGTCGACTGTGGCGATGCAGATCCCGAACGAATCGGGGGCGACCGCCGCGAGTTCGGGGATGTAGTCGGCCAACTCGCCCTCGTCGAGTGATCGGACTTCGTCGAATACTCGCGCTATCAGGTCGTCGACCACAGTTCCCATACGTCGACCTTAAGCTGACATGGCGGTCGTTTTGTGGAACAAGAGTCGCCGAGTCGATTGCGACCGATCCCATTTGTCTGTGATTGCGATCACGAGCGATCCGCGGGAATTCGCTGTTACGCGAAGTCACACCGGAATCGGGCCGAGTCCGCGTGTCGGTTCGCCGGAACGCTCCGTAGACTGGCAGCACTGTCGCGAAGACAGCCGCGGCGCGCACCGGTGCAGCTGTGAAGCACGGAGGGAGCGATCTCGTTGGGTGTTCTTGCCCGCATTCAGGGTCCTGACGATCTACGTCAGTTGAGCCACGCCGAGTTGACGGAGTTGGCCGACGAGATTCGTGAGTTCCTCGTGCTGAAGGTCGCTGCGTCTGGTGGTCACCTCGGGCCCAACTTGGGTGTCGTGGAATTGACCCTCGCATTGCACCGAATTTTCGACTCGCCGCAGGACGCGATCATTTTCGACACGGGCCATCAGGCCTATGTACACAAGATCCTGACCGGTCGTCAGGATCAGTTCGACACGCTGCGCAAGCAGGGCGGACTGTCGGGATATCCGTGCCGCGCCGAGAGCGAACACGACTGGGTCGAGTCCTCTCATGCGTCCGCCGCGTTGTCCTATGCCGACGGCCTCGCGAAGGCCTTCGCGCTGACGGGTCAGAATCGCCACGTTGTTGCCGTTGTCGGCGACGGCGCCCTGACCGGCGGAATGTGTTGGGAAGCGCTAAACAACATCGCAGCCGGCAAAGATCGTTCGGTGGTGATCGTGGTCAACGACAACGGT
The DNA here is from genome assembly GCF_053608585.1 of Rhodococcus sp. NPDC055024. Classification (NCBI taxonomy): domain Bacteria; kingdom Bacillati; phylum Actinomycetota; class Actinomycetes; order Mycobacteriales; family Nocardiaceae; genus Rhodococcus; species Rhodococcus sp. NPDC055024. Next base: position 39,989 of record NZ_JBSGVT010000017.1, on the reverse strand, counting down.
CGCTCGTACGCACCGACCATCGGCGGCCTTGCCGATCATCTCTCGGCGCTGCGCACCGCACCGAGTTACGAGCGCGCCCTCGACAGCGGCCGACGCATGGTCAAGAGACTGCCCTGGGTCGGGCGCACTGCTTACTCAGTCCTGCATGGGATGAAGGCCGGTCTCAAGGACGCGGTCAGTCCTCAGGTGATGTTCACCGATCTCGGTATCAAGTACCTCGGACCGGTCGACGGTCACGACGAAGCTGCCATGGAATCGGCGTTGCGCCGGGCGAAGGCCTACGGCGGACCCGTCATCGTTCACGCCGTCACCCGCAAGGGCAACGGTTACGCGCACGCCGAGAACGACGTGGCCGATCAGATGCATGCCACCGGCGTCATCGATCCCGTCACCGGTCGCGGCACCAAGTCGTCAGCGCCGGACTGGACGTCGGTCTTCTCGGCCGCACTGATCGAGCAGGCTTCGCGTCGTGAGGACATCGTCGCCATCACCGCGGCCATGGCCGGCCCCACCGGGCTCGCGGCATTCGGTGAGAAGTTCCCCGACCGCATGTTCGACGTCGGTATCGCCGAGCAGCACGCGATGACCTCGGCCGCCGGCCTTGCATTGGGCGGACTGCACCCCGTGGTCGCTATCTACTCGACCTTCCTCAACCGAGCGTTCGACCAGTTGTTGATGGACGTCGCACTGCTCAAGCAACCGGTGACAATCGTGCTCGACCGCGCCGGGGTCACCGGAGTCGACGGCGCCAGCCACAACGGCGTCTGGGATCTTTCGCTGCTCGGAATCGTCCCCGGGATTCGCGTCGCGGCACCGCGTGACGCCGACACACTGCGTGAAGAACTGGACGAGGCACTCCTCGTCGACGACGGACCAACTGTCGTACGCTTCCCGAAGGGCGCTGTACCCGAAGCGATTCCGGCCGTGAAGCGACTCGACGGAATGGTCGACGTTCTCAAGGTCAGCGAGGGCGAGCGCGGCGACGTGCTGCTCGTCGCGGTGGGTCCGTTTGCCTCCTTGGCGCTCGAGATCGCCGATCGACTCGACAAGCAGGGCATCTCGGTTGCCGTCGTTGATCCGCGTTGGGTTCTGCCGGTCGCGGATTCGCTGGTGAAGATGGCGGACAAGTACGCGCTCGTTGTCACCATCGAGGACGGCGGTCTACACGGCGGTATCGGTTCGACGGTCTCCGCTGCGATGCGCGCCGCCGGAGTTCACACCTCGTGCCGCGACATGGGCGTTCCCCAGCAGTTCCTCGATCATGCCAGTCGCGAGGCCATCCACAAGGAGCTTGGCCTGACGGCTCAGGACCTCTCCCGCAAGATCACCGGCTGGGTGGCAGGAATGGGTAGCGTCGGAGTCCACGTCCAGGAGGACGCGTCTTCGGCCTCGGCTCAGGGTGAAGTCGCACAAGGCTGACAGGTCGTCTACCGACAAATCTCGAAAAGCGGTGGCCCTCGGATCAATCCGAGGGCCACCGCTTTTCGGTTGAAGGTGTGAAACCGGGAGAGCGCTATTGCACGGATTCGAGTGTGCTGCCTCGCGTTTCCTTCACGAATCTCAGGACGACGAACAGCGACAGTAGCGCCATGACTGCGTATCCGGCGTAGGTGTACGACAGATTCCAATCGGCGAGTGCCGGGAACGTCCAGGACACCAGGAAGTTCGCGACCCAGTTGGTGGCGGTGGCGATTCCGACTGCAGCGGCGCGTACCCGGTTCGGGAACATTTCGGAGATCAGTACCCACACCACGGGACCCCAGGACAAAGCGAAGAAGAAGACGAACGCGTTGGCTCCGATGAGTGCGATCGTGGCGTTGGCGCCGGAAAGCGTCGCTACGGATTCACCGATCTCGTTCTTCGTCACTGTTGCCGAATGGAAACAGAATGCTGCGGTGCCCAGCGATATGGCCATACCGACAGAGCCGACAAGGAGCAGTGGCTTCCGCCCGACGCGATCGATGACGGCGATGGCGACAAACGTACCGACGATGTTCACCAAGGCGCTCACGACGCTGATGAGCAGCGAGCGATCGGCTCCGAAACCAACTGCCTGCCACAGGGTGCTCGAGTAGTAGAAGATCACGTTGATGCCGACCAGCTGCTGCAGTGCGGCGAGTGCGATGCCGACCCAGACCAGATGGGATACGCCGAGCCGCTTCGAGAAGAGCTGACGCACCGTGGTTTTGGCTTGTTTCTCCGTCAGTGATTCGCGGATCTCGTTCATGCGCACGGTGACGGCGTCGTGATCTCCACCTTCGAGATCGGAGATGATCTTGCGCGCACGATCGTCCTTGCCCTGCGCCACGAGGAACCGTGGAGACTCCGGAATCGTGGTTGTCATGATCAGGTACAGGACTGCGGGAACGGCCTCGAGCATCAGCATCCACTGCCAGGCTTCGAGACCCGCGATCTGATTGCGATCGCCACCGGCCGCGGCTTGGAGTGCGTAGTTGACCAACTGCGATACAGCGATTCCGAGAACGATCGCCAACTGGTACATCGAACCGAGGCGACCGCGTATCGCGGCGGGGGAGATCTCCGCGATGTACGCCGGGGCGATGACGGACGCGAAGCCCACTGCCAGGCCGCCGACTACGCGCCAGAAGGTGAGATCGTAGACGCTGAACGGAATTGCGGAACCGACGGCGCCGATGATGAACAGCACCGCGGCTATCTGCATGACGCGGATGCGGCCGAGGCGATCTGCGAGTGTGCCTGCGATCCAGGCGCCGAGTGCTGCGCCGAGCAAGGTCAGCGAGACCGTGAGCCCGGTGCCCGATGCGCCGATGTCGTACTTGTCTCGGATCGCACCGACGGCCCCGTTGATGACGGCGGTGTCGTATCCGAACAGAAAACCACCGAGCGCGGCGGCGCCGGCGAAGAGCACTGCATGTCCGACGTCGGCGCGAGTAGCGCCGGATCCACCGCCGGCGGCGGTTCCGCTGAATGCCATTCCTGCCCCCTCAAAAGGCCCTACGGTCGACACCCCGATGCGTCGATCCATCCCGCGAGCACTCTGCACGCTACGCCCACCGGGGCAGATTTGGCGGGGACTCACGCGCCGTTATCCAGCTGAGTCCATTCCGTGGTCGAATCAACCGTTCGCAGAGATGGAGTATTGATTACAGTGATTATGCAAACAATAAGATCAATGCAGGTGAAGTCGGTTTACTTGCCCGCGAGACGCTCGGCTTTTGTCGCGATGTCCTCGAGATCCTTGGCCATGAATTTCCGGGTCACCCGCGCGCCCAATCGACCGAATACCGCTGTGAAGATCTTCGAGATGCGTGAGGTGGATTCGGATTCGCCGGAGAAAAACATCTCGAGGATCGTGCCTGTGGCGTCAGGCTTCAGGGTGAACCCACTCGTGTAGTTCATGCCGTGGGAGTTGGCTTTGACGACCGTGCGGGTGGGAGCCTCGACCTCGGTGACCCACATGTCCTCGGTTGCTTCCTTGCCCATCATCTTCCGCGTTTCACGCCACTTGGTGCCGACGGCGTATCCCTCTCCGGCGAGACGTTCGATCCGGATCACGCCGGAGAGGGTGTCGGCAGCATTGTCGAGGTCCGTGAGGACCTGCCACACGGTATCGACCGGTGCATTGACGTGTCTGGTCACGGAGATCGAAAGTTCAGCCATGCAGGTGAGCATAAAGACCGCGACCGACACTGCATCTTTTCTAGGCCGAGGCGCGCTTTGCGGCTTCGCTCAACGTCGGTGTGATCTGGCCGAGGACCCAGGGCGTGCTGAGGACGTTGACGTTGCTCAGTCCGCCGATGACGCGGGTGTCGCTGAGGAAGGCGGTAGATCCGCGCTTGACCGCGTCGAGCCCGCCGACTGCAGGGATGCCGGACGGATCGCCGGAGCCGTCGGTGAAGCCGACGATCACATCGGCGTCGATGTCGGCGATGTTCTCGTAGGAGATCGTCTTGAAGAAGGTTCCGCCTGCATTGTCCGCCGCGAGCTTTTCGACGCCGGGCGCATTGACGAATCCGAGTTCCGTCAGCACCTGGACACGCGGATCGGTGGGCAGGTAGACGTTGATGTTGCTCGAATCGGTGTCGAAGTTGACCACTGCCAGTGTCTTTCCGGCGAACTCCGGGTGGGCTGCGGCGGTATCGGCGAGGGTTGCGTCGAGGCCGTCGACGAGCTTGTCGGCCTCTTCGCTCTTACCGACAGCCTTGCCGACGATTCGGGTCTGGTCCTGCCAGGTCGTCTGCCACGCTGCGCCGGGGTAAGCAGCCGTCGGTGCGATCTTGCTCAGCTGGTTGTAGACGGACTCCTCGAAGCCCTCGTACGGCGCCAGGATCACATCCGGTGTCAATGACGCAATGGTCTCGACCGGCGGCTCGCCGCTCGCCGGCATGTCGAAGAGTGTGGTCTTGTCCGCGTCGAAGTAGTCCTGCGCCCACGGCATGACTCCGTTGGCGTCCGCGCCGTAGGTGTACTTGGGCTGGCCGACCGGAGTGAGATCGAGTGCGTACAGGATGTCTTGTGCGTTCCAGCCGAGGGTGACGAGCCGTTCGGGCTTGGATTCGATCGTCGTCGTTCCGAAGGTGTTCTCGATACTGACGGGGAATCCGTCCGTAGCTTGTGATGCTGTCGAGGTGTCCGAATCTGAGGAGCACGAAACGAGAGTGGTGACTGCAATCGCAGCCGCACCGAGGGCGGCGAGGCCCCGAACAGATGTTTTCATGAAGGGCAGCCTAACCTACTGCTATTTGGCGGCCAAACGAAACCGTTCGTGCCGTTTATGCAGGTAGGACTCAGATGTGCACTGCGTTTCGTCGCCCGGAATTTCGGTGCGCGATACTTTCCTCGTGCGATCACAGCAGAAGATTCTCAGCGCCGCCCTAGGCCTGATCGAAGGCGGTGGGTTCGAAGCTGTGAATATCGCTGCGGTGGCCACGGCGGCGGGCGTCTCACGTCAGACCGTCTACTCGAACTTCGGAACGCGCGAAGAGGTTGTCTCCCAGGCGATGGGCGGCCTTGCGATCGAGGTCCTCGGGGAGATCACGGCGCAGGTGGAGTCGGTTGCCACTGCGTGTGAGTATGTCGTGGAATTCATCGTTGCCGCGCGCACAGCGGTTCGCGCGCACCCGATTCTGGCGACGCTGCTGCTTGCCGAGCGGGGCAACCCCGTCTTCGACCTCGAAATGATGAGTCGAGCAATACCTTTCGCTCGTCAGATGCTCGCTCCCATGGTCGAGCGTGGTCTCGCCACGGAGGCAGAGTTGGACGAGACGGTGGAAATCGCCGTGCGCCTGGGGCTTTCGGTTGTTGCTTTCGACAGTGAATTCGTCCATTCCGACGACTCCCTGCGGGCCTTTCTCGGGCGATGGCTTGGGCCCGCGATGCGGTCGACCTCGTAGATCGTCGTTGCTGTCAACACCTTGACACTTCATTGCGAGAGTGTCTAGTTTTGGCGTGCCCGGAATTCTCTGGCGACATTCTTCGAGGGAGCACCAGTCATGTCCGGAGTCAAACGTAGATCGTTCTTGGCCGGTACGGCCGCCGTGGGAGTTGCGATGATGGCGCCACGCACTGCCGAGGCCGCAACCGGGATTCCGCTGACACGTGAAGAGCACCGCGTCGTGGTAATCGGCTCAGGTTTCGGGGGCGGCGTGACGGCTCTTCGCTTGGCTGAGGCCGGAGTTCCGGTCACCCTGCTGGAGAGAGGGATTCGGTGGCAGACGGGGCCGAATGCCGAAACTTTTCCGCATCCCGCACGTCCGGACAAGCGCATCCTCTGGCATCAGTCCAACCCGACCCTGTTCGGTAGGCCGGCGATCTTCGAGCCCTATGCAGGTTTGCTGGAGACAGTGACCGGTGAGAACATGACAGCGATCTGCGCTGCCGGCGTGGGCGGCGGATCGCTTGTGTACCAAGGGATGACGCTGCAGCCGGAAGCGGCGGTATTCAACGTGCATTTCCCGGAGGAACTCGACTATGCACGAATGGACCGCGTCCACTACCCGCGGGTGGCACGGATGCTACAACTGGAAACTGCACCCGAAGAACTGATCTCCAGTCCGAACTACGAGGCGGCACGCGTCTTCGCGCGCAACGCAACGCGTTCCGGTCTTCCGGTGTCGAAAATTCCGATGCCGATCGACTGGAACTTCGCGTTGGCCGAACTTCGGGGTGAGATGAAGCCGTCGTACACCAACGGTGACGGCGCGCTCGGGGTCAACAACGGTGGCAAGCATTCCGTGGACGTCACCTACATTGCGGCCGCGGAAGCGACCGGATTGGTGAATGTCGAGACTCTGCACCAGGTCACCGACGTCGAGCGGGCCGCCGACGGGCGGTGGCGTGTGTACGTGGACCGGACCGACATTTCCGGCAACGTTCTCGAGAACAAGATCTTGACGACGGATGCGCTCGTGATGGCTGCCGGCAGCATGAACACCACCAAACTCCTGGTCCGCGCCGCGGCAACGGGGCGGATCACGGATCTGCCGGACGATCTCGGCGCAGGGTGGGGGACCAATGCCGACCGGATCTACATCTGGTCGGATCTCGCCGAGAACTTCGGTGCGACGCAGGGCGGACCGGTCGTCTACGGCAGCCGGAACTGGGAAGACCCGCACAACGCGTTCACCGTCATACAGGCGTCGTTCCCGCCCGTGGCGTTCGACGCCCACAGCACGGTGATGGTCGGATTCGGTGTGAGCCGCGACCGAGGTCGGTTCGTGTACGACTCGGCGCGGGGTGAGGCGGTGCTCCGTTGGCCGAAGGACGGGGATTCGGCGATCCAGCAAGGCCACATCGGGCCGGCGGCCCACCGGATCGCGGCAGACGGTCTACTCACCGACACGAACGCGATACTGCCGTCCACGTGGCATCCCCTCGGCGGTGCCTGCATGAACTCGGTGTGCGACCTCGACGGTCGAGTTCTCGGCCAGCGGGGGTTGTACGTGCTCGACGGTGCTCTGCTGCCGGGCAACTCCGCCGCGTGCAATCCATCGATGACCATCGCCGCAGTGGCGGAGCGCGCGCTCGAGAACATCGTGAAAGACGATGTGGGAACACTCTTCTGAGTCGCCGCAAACGTCACGGACGGCGTACCCGAGGGCACGCCGTCCGTGACGGGTCTATCGACTTTCTCAGACGCTGGCAACACCGGGCGCGAGGAAGCGCTTGCCGTTGACGGCCTCGGAGGTACCGGTGCGGTCCAGGTACGGCGTGATGCCGCCGTTCCAGAATCCGAATCCGCCGCCGAGCAGCAGGCAGAGGTCGATGTCCTCGGCCGCCGCTACGACGCCCTCGTCGAGCATGATCTGAATTTCCTCGGCGAACGCGCGACGTGTGCGCTCGAGGACCTCTTCCGAGGTGGACGCCTTGTCACCCTGCGGCCACAGTGCGGCGACCTCGGGGTCGACGGCCTGACCGTTCTCGCCCCAGGTCCACACGCCGGGCTTGCGGGCGTCGACGAGTGCTTCGAGTCCGGGTGAGCTCTTGAACCGGTCCGGGTACGACTCCTGCAGGGTCTCGCCGGTGTGCAGTGCCACGGCGGGTCCGACGAGGGCCAGCAGCGTGAACGGCGACATCGGCATGCCGAGTTCGGCGATCGCATTGTCTGCGACGTCGAAGGGGGTGCCTTCGTCGACGGCGGACATGACCTCACCCAAGGTGCGGGTGACGAGGCGGTTGAAGACGAAGCCGGCCTTGTCGCCGCAGAGGACGGCGGACTTCTTCAGCGACTTCGCGGTGGCGAAAGCCGTTGCGAGAGTAGCGTCGTCGGTCTTCTCACCCTTGATGATCTCGAGGAGGGGAAGAACGGCCACCGGGTTGAAGAAGTGGAAGCCCACCACACGCTCGGGATGCTCGAGCCCCGACGCCATCTCCGTGATGGAGAGCGAGGAGGTGTTGGTCGCGAGGATGGTTTCGGGAGCGATGAACTGCTCGAGTTCCGCGAAGACCTTCTTCTTGACGTCCATGTTCTCGAAGACGGCTTCGATGACGAAGTCGGTCTTGGCGAACGCGGCCTTGTCGAGCGAGCCGGAAACGAGTGCCTTGAGGCGGTTCGCGGCGTCGGGGGACAGGCGTCCCTTGCCCTGGAGCTTCTCGATCTCGGTGTGGACGTAGCCGACACCCTTGTCGATGCGCTCCTGGTCGATGTCGGTCAGGATGACCGGCACCTTGAGCTGGCGGACGAAGAGCAGCGCGAGCTGGCTGGCCATGAGGCCAGCACCGACGATGCCGACGCCGCTGACCTTACGAGCGAGTGAGCGATCGGGTGCTCCGGCGGGACGCTTGGCGCGCTTGTTCACCAGATCGAAGGCGTACAGACCAGCACGGAGCTCGTCCGTCAGGAGGAGATCGGCAAGAGCCTCGTCCTCGGCCGCGAAGCCCTTGTCGAGCGAAGCGGCATCGGTGATGTCGGTGCTGCGAGCCAGTTCGAGCAGCTCGACGGCCTTGACGGCGCCGGGTGCATTGCCCTTGGTCTTGCCGTCGACGATTGCCTTCGCGCGGGCGATCGCGTCGTCCCAGCCCTGGCCACGATCGATCTCCGGGCGAGCGGGGGTGACGGTGCCGGCGAGGACCTGCGACGCCCAGGCGAGGGACTGCTCGATGAAGTCGGCGGAGTCGAGAACGACGTCGACGACGCCGAGTTCGAGTGCCTTCTTGGGGGAGAGCACCTTGTTCTGGTTCAGCGAGTTCTCGATCACCACGGTGACTGCGTTGGACGGGCCCACCAGGTTGGGGAGCAGCTGCGTTCCGCCCCAACCTGGGACCAGACCGAGGAATGCTTCCGGAAGCCCCAGCGCGCCCGCGTTGGCGGCAACCGTGCGGTAGTGGCTGTGCAGGCCTACTTCGAGGCCGCCGCCCAGGGCGACGCCGTTGATGAAGGCGAACGTGGGAACGGAGGACTCACGGAGGCGTCGGAACACCTTGTGGCCCAAGCGGCCCAGCTCGAGTCCCTGCTCACGCGAGGTGATCGCGGGAACACCCTTGAGGTCCGCGCCGGCGGCGAAGATGAAGGGCTTGCCGGTGACCGCGACGGCAACCGGGTTGGCGGCAAAGGCTTCGTCGAGGGCAGCGTCGAATGCTGCGAGTCCGCCGGGACCGAAGGACGACGGCTTGGTGTGATCGAAGCCGTTGTCGAGGGTGATCAGTGCAAACGGGCCCTCGATACCGGGAACCGAGATGATCTTGGTGTAGGCGTTCGTGACGACCTCGTCGGCGAATGCTGTTGCAATATCAGACATTTAGTTGACTCCTGCCTGGTAGTCAGCGTGGTTCGGGTTCTCCCAGATGACGGTGCCGCCCATGCCGAGGCCGATGCACATGGTGGTCAAGCCGTAGCGCACGTCGGGGCGTGTCGCGAACTGGCGGGAGAGCTGCGTCATCAGGCGAACGCCCGAGGAAGCGAGGGGGTGGCCACACGCGATGGCGCCGCCCCACTGGTTGACGCGCGGGTCGTCGTCGGCGATTCCGTAGTGCTCGAGGAACGCGAGAACCTGAACGGCGAAGGCTTCGTTGATCTCGAAGAGTCCGATGTCCTCGATCTTCAGGCCGGTGCGGGCCAGAAGCTTCTCGGTGGCGGGAACCGGTCCGATGCCCATGACGGCGGGGTCGACGCCCTGGTAAGCAAAGCCGACCATGCGCATGCCGACGGGCAGGCCGAGTTCGGCTGCGGTGTCCTCGCCGGCGAGGAGTGCGGCGGTGGCGCCGTCGTTGAGTCCGGCGGCGTTACCGGCGGTGATGCGTCCGGCCGGGCGGAAGGGCGTCTTGAGCTTCGCGAGGTCTTCGACGGTGGTTCCGGGACGCGGCGGCTCGTCCTCGGTGGCGAGGCCCCAACCGGCTGAGCTGCGGGTCGCGACGGGAACCAGGGTATCGGCGATGAAGCCGGCCTTCTTGGCGGCGTCGTACTTGTTCTGGCTGTTCACGGCGTACGCGTCCGTGCGGTCCTTCGTGATGGTCGGGAACCGGTCGTGCAGGTTCTCGGCGGTGTTACCCATCACGAGTGCGCTCGGGTCGACCAGGCGGTCGGCGAGGAAGCGCGGGTTGGGGTCTGCGCCCTCACCCATCGGATGGTGGCCCATGTGCTCGACGCCACCGGCGATCACGACGTCGTACTGGCCGAAGCCGATGCCCGACGCGGTGGTGGTGACGGCGGTCATCGCGCCGGCACACATGCGGTCGATGGCGAATCCGGGGACGGTTTCGGGGAGACCGGCGAGGATCGCAGCGGTGCGGCCGATGGTCAGGCCCTGGTCACCGGTCTGCGTCGTGGCTGCGACGGCCACTTCGTCGATCCGCGCGGGATCGAGCTGCGGGTTACGACGAAGCAGCTCACGAATCGCCTTGACGACGAGATCGTCTGCGCGTGTGTCGGCGTACATGCCTTTAGGGCCGGCCTTGCCGAACGGGGTGCGAATGCCGTCGACGAAGACGACGTTGCGTTGGTTGTTTGTGGATGGAGCCACGCGAATTCCTCCTGATGGAGCTGCCCACCGCACCGAAGGGCGGTGAGACGTTGGTTCGGCGATCACGGCCAGGCGTCCGGCCTCGTATCGAGCGTACTACTGCCCATTACTGACCGGTAACTTAACGTGCCGAATTGCTCCAACTTCACACCGGGGTCAGGTCAGGATTCAGGCTCTTCCACTTCGGGCTCGGCCGGGACCACGGAGTTCAGTGCCTCTGCGAGGACGGGAACCGTCAAAGTGCGTTGCCAGCCACGTGCGCCACCGGAAGTGAGCTTGGTCTCGATTGCATTCTCGACTTCGGCGATGTCCGAGTCGGGTTCCAATTTCCAGTCCCAGCACAGGCGCCTGACCAGATCGGGTTGGAGCAGGTTTTCCACCGGTACCGAAACCTCTTTGCTCAGGTCCGACAGTGCTGCGCGCGCCGCCGTCAACCGGTCGGCAGCGGCTGGATCTTGTCGAGCCCAGCGACCGGCGGCGGGGGGCCCGACGATCGGCGGAGTCTTCGGCGGAAGCTCACTGTCGGGGAGCCTGCGCGCGGCTTCGAGTGCATCCATCCAAATACGCGAATAACGGCGTTGACGTGGTCCGCCGAAGACGGGAAGGGAGCGGAGCGCGTCCAACGACTGAGGATCTTTGAGAGCGGCATCGATGATCGCGGAGTCGGGAAGTACCCGGCTCGGAGACACGTCGCGTTTGCGTGCGAGATCCTCACGGGCCTGCCACAGCGCCCGCACTGCCGCCAACTGACGGGTGGTCTTGAGCGAGGTGATGTGCGACGTACGACGCCAACGGTCAGGCTTGGGTTTGGGCGGGCCGGCCAGCCGGATGTACTCGAACTCTTCCTTCGCCCACTCGAGCTTTCCCTGCGATTCGAGTTCAGCTTCCATCGCGTCGCGCAGCTCGAGAAGCACTTCGACGTCGAGGGCGGCGTAGTTCAACCACGCGTCCGGCAGCGGACGCGTGGACCAGTCGGCAGCGCCGTGACCCTTGCGAAGTTCCACCCGCAGGGTTCGTTCGACTATTGCGGCCAGTCCGACTCGCTCGAAGCCCGCCAGTCGTCCCGCCAATTCGGTGTCGAAGAGTTCCGCCGGTGTCAGGCCCAATTCTGCGAGGCCGGGGAGATCTTGATCCGCAGAGTGAAGCACCCATTGCAACGGGTTGATCGCCTCGGCCAACGGCTGTAGATCCTGCGCCGTCGGAATCGGATCGAGCAGGAACGATCCCGCGCCTTCGCGTCGGAGCTGGATCAGGTACGCCCGTGCCGAATAGCGGAATCCAGATGCCCGCTCGGCGTCCACCGCGAGCGGGCCGTGGCCGGAGGCCAACGCGGCCGCGGCGGCTGCGACGCCGGCGGCAGTGGTGATGACTTCCGGAACTCCGTCACGAGGTACGAGCAGCGGAACTACGTCGGAGGTGGGCTCGGTCGCATCATCGGTGACTTCGGACATGGTCACTGACTCTACGTCGCAGTGGGGACAGTGGTTGTCACCTCAGCCTCGAACAGTTCGTCGAGAGCTGCCCCGAAACCTTGCGCGAGCTCATCCAATTCGGGTGCCAGATCAGAGCAACTGACGATGCCGACGTCGAGTTTTCCGTCGAGCGACATCACCGTCACGTTGAGGCCCGCCCCGTGAAAGATCGGACCGAGTGGGAACATTCCTTTGATTTGCGCGCCCAAAAAGTAGAGCGGGACCGGCGGCCCTGGCACGTTGGAGACCACCAGGTTGGACACGACGGGGTGACGTTCGGCGAGCTTGAGTGACGAGTACACGCGCATAGCGGCGCCGAACACCGCCGGCGATGCGAACTGCGACCAGTCTTGAAGCATGTTCGCCCCGAGTGCTTCGTTGTGGTTCTTCGAGGTGGCGTTGTAATCGCTGATCGCGTGCAGACGTTCGACCGGATCGGCGATCTGGGTGCCGAGTTGCGTGAACATGCCCGAGATCTGGTTCGTGCCCGGACGATCGGATTTGCCGTGGACCGACACCGGCACCATGGCGACGAGGGAATCCTCCGGCAGTTCGTCCCGGTCCTCCAGATACTTACGCAATGCTCCGGCGCAGAGCGCGAGAACCACGTCGTTGACCTTGACGCCGTGACGGTCCTTGACGGCTTTGACCTTCGCGAGATCGAGTTGGCTGAACGCGACGTTGCGGTGACCGGTGATCGCGCCGTTGAACGAGGTCCGCGGCGCGGTGAACGGAGCAGGCATCGCTTCACCCTTTCGCGCACGCGTCACCCACTTCGGGAGCATGGCGATCCCGCCGGGGACCAGACGGGCAATTCGTGCGGGTCGGGCGATGACGGCCATGAGTCCGCCGATGGCGATGTCCAGCGTTCCCGCGTCGCCTGCCCCTTGAGCGTCGGGGTCCACCAGGGCCGGTGAATCCGGTTCGAGGCTGCACAGCTGAGCCAGGATGTTTGCGCCGGTTATGCCGTCGGCGGCGCTGTGGTGGATCTTCGACATGACCGCGATCTGTCCGTCGGCGAGTCCCTCGATGACCCACATCTCCCACAGCGGACGCGACCGATCCAATGGCTGGCTGGCGATGTGCCCGGCAAGTTCCGCCAGTTCCGCGTGGGTGCCCGGCGCGGGTACCGCGGTCCGATGGCAATGCCGCTCGATGTCGAAATCGTGATCGTCGACCCACACCGGGTAGTCGAGATTGAGGCGCGAATCCTTGAGTTTGCGCCGGAAGGTCGGCATGGTGGCCATCCGCGAGTCCAACTCGCGAAGCAGCTTCCGGTAGTCGTAACCGCCCGGGATGGTCGTGGGGTCGAGCAGGACAAGTCCACAAACGTGCAATAGCTGGGTCGGTGTTTCCAAGTAGAGGAAGGTCGCGTCGAGTCCGCTGAGACGTTGCATGACTCATTTTAGAACAGGTTCTAGTATTTTTCCGGGGGAATGCTCAAACGAGTAACAGAGTCAGTCGTTCTGCCGCGACAGCGTGGTTATCCCGGCGGGAGGAAGTCCCGCCGCATAGGCGAGAACTTCACAGAAAGCCTCGACGTGGTGGGCCAGTTCGGACGAAGTTGCAGTCCAGGACGCTCGTAGTTCGAGCTGATGGGCTCGGGGCGGCCCGGCAATGTCGCCGTAGCGCACCGAAGTTGTGGCCGTGACCGTACCGCCCAGGGCGACAAAAGGTTCCGGCCCCGCCTCCAATGCGTCCACCAGCCAACTCCAGGCTACTTCGGGAAGCAGTGGATCCGCGGCGACCGCTTCGTCGAGATCGGCCTGGATATAGGCGACCAACCGCATGGTGCCGTTCCACGCCTCGTCGCCGTCCGGATCGAACAGCAGGATGAGGCGGCCGAAAGCGTCACCTTCGGATTGCTCTGCCACGACGTCGGAGTCCGGATGCAGTACCTCCGCCCCCACGGCGTGGCTGTACGGAGCGAGACGCTGCGGCGGACGGATGGGACCGACCTCTATCTCGGGCCGAACCCGCGCAGCGGTCATCGCCTCCACGGCGGCACGGAACTCGGCCGGGTCGGCTGTCGATCCGGATGTCGTCACAGGTCAGGACGTTAGTCGGGGATGCGGGCGGGTAGGTGGAGGCGCGCCGACCGAGTGTGGCTCGGGTGTGTGGCCGCTCACGAACCGCTCGGGTGTCCGATCCGGAGTGTGGGACATGGCAGCATTGAGTCGATCGAAGACACACGTTGGCGGAGAGCGCGAGGACTGATGAGCGGGTTGGACAACATGAATTCAGGCACCACCGGGTCGGCGGAATACAGCGCTCGGCGAGTTTTGCCCGAGGCACCGTTGCTTGCCGCGGCGACCGGACGCACCCCGAGTCGACGGCCGGTGTGGTTCATGCGTCAGGCCGGGCGTTCGTTGCCGGAGTACCGCGAGATCCGCGCCGGGATCGGCATGTTGGAATCATGTTTCGATCCGGCGCTGGTCTGTGAGATCACGATGCAGCCGGTGCGCCGTCACGACGTGGACGCGGCAATCCTGTTCTCGGACATCGTCGTTCCGCTCAAAGCCGCGGGAATCGATCTCGACATCGTTGCCGGGGTCGGACCGGTGGTCGCCAATCCGATTCGCTCTATCGCCGACGTTGCAGCACTCCCGCGACTGGTCCCCGAAGAGGTAGGAGCAATCGCGCAGGCCGTTCGGCTTCTCACCGCCGAGTTGGGCTCGACGCCGCTGATCGGTTTTGCCGGAGCGCCGTTCACGTTGGCGTCGTATCTGGTCGAGGGCGGTCCGAGCCGGAACCACGAGAAGACCAAAGCGCTCATGCACTCCGACCCGAAGACCTGGCACGCGTTGCTCGGAAGCTTGGCCGACACCACGATCTGCTTCCTGCAAGCGCAGCTCAAGGCAGGTGTCGACGCAGTCCAGTTGTTCGACTCGTGGGCCGGCGCACTCTCGCTGGCCGACTACCGGGAATTTGTTCTCCCGCATTCCGAGCGCGTATTCGCCGAGGTTGCCGCTGCGGGCGTTCCGCGCATCCACTTCGGTGTCGGAACCGGTGAACTCCTCGGCGCGATGGGGGAGGCCGGCGCCGACGTCGTGGGTGTCGACTGGCGGATCCCGCTCGACGTCGCGGCTGGTCGTGTCGGTCCGGGTAAGGCACTGCAGGGCAACCTCGATCCCGCCGTCCTGTTCGCCGGTCCCGAGGTGATCGATCGCGAGGTACGCCGGATCGCCGCCGAAGGGGATCGCGCGATCGAAGCCGGTGCCATCGGCCACATCTTCAACCTCGGCCACGGCGTCCTGCCCGACACCGATCCCTCGGCGATCACCGCGGCGGTGGAGCTGGTGCACTCGCTGTGACGACCACTCGGGCGTCGGTCGCGGTGATCGGAGGCGGAATCTCCGGTCTGGTTGCCGCGTACCGGCTTCGGCGCAATCTGGGTTCCGATGCCGACATCACGGTCGTCGACGACTCACCGCGACTGGGCGGGAAGCTGCGAACAGTCGATCTGGGCGGCGGACCGATCGACGTCGGTGCCGAGGCGTTCATCGCCCGTCGGCCCGAGGTTCCCGCGCTTCTCGCCGAGCTGGGGCTGACCGATCAGATCGTCTATCCCGCGGGCCTGAGCCCGTTGATCTGGTCTCAGGGATCACTGAATCGGTTGCCCACCGGAACCCTGATGGGAATTCCGGCGTCGGCGGAGTCGGTGCGAGATCTTGTCGACGAGCAGACCCTGGCGCGCATAGCGGCCGAGCCGGCTTTCCCGTTCGAGTGGACCCGCGGTTCCGATTGCAGTGTTGCCGAACTGGTTTCGCAGCGATTCGGTGATCAGGTGGTCGGCCGATCGGTGGATCCGCTTCTGGGAGGGGTGTACTCGGGGCTGGCGGAGACCATCGGCGTCCGCGCAGCATTACCGACGCTCGCTGCGGCGCTCGATGCCGGGGCTCAGAGCCTCACGGATGCAGTCGCGGCTGCGTTGCCGACCCCTGGGCCCGGACCGGTGTTCGGAGCGCTCAGGGACGGTTACGGCGTCCTGCTCGATGCGCTGCGGGAGGCCGCCGACGCGACATTCGTCCGCGGAGAGGCCTCGGAGTTACGCCGGGACGGGACGGGTTGGCACGTCGATCCGCTCGGCACCGTGGACGCGGTCATTCTGGCGGTCCCGGCGCCGCGTGCAGCGACGCTGTTGGCCGGAGTCGATACGGATATTGCGAGTACCGTCGCTCGGATCGAACTGGCGTCGTCCGCGGTGGTGGCGCTCCGCTTGTCCGGGCAGGTCGAACTGCCGCAGAATTCGGGGATTCTTGTTGCCACCGACGCCGACCTGACCGCCAAGGCGTTCACGTTGTCGAGTCGAAAATGGACGCACCTCGCTGATCGCGGCGAGCATCTCGTTCGGGTGTCGTTCGGCCGATTCGGTGCATCGGAGATCGTCAACCGGCCCGATGGGGAACTGATCGAACTCGCGCGGGCCGATCTCGAGGTCGTGACCGGAATCACCGAGGAGCCGAGAGCGAGCTTCGTCCAGCGGTGGCACGGAGGCCTTCCGCAGTACGCCCCAGGTCACACGGAAATCGTGGCTGAAATCGAGTCCGAGATGACGCAGTTCGACGGTCTCGAAGTGGCTGGGTCGTGGCTGCACGGTGTCGGGGTTCCGGCGTGTGTCGCAGTCGGCACGACGGCGGCTACACGGATATTCGAGCGAGTGGCACGATAGACCCATGGCACGCCTTGATTTCGACAAACTGAACTCTGAAATCCGTTACCTCATGTTCTCCGTGTTCCAGGTGGAACCCGGTGTGCTGGGCGATGATCGGGAAGCTGCGGTCAAGGACGCCCGCTTGTTCTTCGAGGGTCTCGAAGACAAGGGCGTCGTGGTTCGCGGCATCTACGACGTCGCAGGCTTGCGCGCCGACGCGGACTTCATGATCTGGACCCACGCGGCCAGTATCGAGGAGCTGCAGGCCGCGTACGCGGATTTCCGTCGCACCACGGTCCTCGGACAGGCGAGTGCTCCGATCTGGAGCAACTCGGCGGTGCACCGCCCCGCGGAGTTCAACAAGAGCCACGTGCCCTCCTTCATCGCGGGTGAGGATCCGGGCGACTACATCTGCGTCTACCCGTTCGTCCGCTCGTACGAGTGGTACCTGCTCCCCGACGAGGAGCGTCGCAAGATGCTCGCCGATCACGGTATGGCTGCTCGTTCGTACAAGGACGTTCGCGCCAACACGGTCCCGGCCTTCGCGCTGGGGGACTACGAGTGGATTCTCGCGTTCGAAGCGCCGGAGCTCATCCGTATCGTCGATCTGATGCGCGATCTGCGTGCCACCGAAGCTCGCTTGCACGTTCGCGAGGAGGTGCCGTTCTTCACGGGGCCGCGCGTGGACATCGAGAAGCTGGTCCTTTCCCTTCCCTGACCTACTTCGAAGGTAGTTTCTGTGACAACTGCACCGAACCGGCGTCGTCAACACATGTCCCATTGGGGAATGTTCACCGCCGAGTCGGTCGCCGGCGAGGTGACCGCAGTGCATCCGTACGAGGGTGATTCGAACCCCTCGCCGATGCTCGGTAACCTCGCCGGTTCGGTGCGCAGTCGAGCTCGCGTTGCCGGCCCGGCGGTGCGCCGAGGTTGGCTCGAGAACGGACCGGGTCCCAGCGACCAACGTGGAGCGGACGAATTCGTCTCGGTCTCCTGGGACGAGCTGACCGAACTCCTCTCGCGCGAGTTGCGTCGCGTGGTCGACACACATGGAAACAACGCGATCTTCGGTGGCTCGTACGGTTGGGCCAGCGCCGGTCGATTCCATCACGCGCAGAGCCAAGTTCACCGATTTCTGAATCAGCTGGGTGGATACACCAAGTCGGTCCACAGCTACTCGCTCGGTGCCACCGGCGTCATCATGCCGCGTGTGGTCGGAACGCACTGGAAGTTGTTCGCGCGCTCCACGTCGTGGGACGTCATCGCGGAGCATTCCGATCTCCTCGTCTCGTTCGGGGGAGTGCCGATCAAGAACACCGGAGTCAATGCCGGTGGTACGAGCGATCATCCGACGCTCGGGGCGCTCAACGCGTTTCGGGCCCGCGGCGGAAAGATCGTGTCGTTCAGTCCGCTGCGTGACGACGTCGATGGCGACTGCGAGTGGATCGCACCCGTTCCGGGCACCGACGTGGCAATCATGCTTGCCCTGGCGTTTGTCCTGGCGTCGGAGAACCTGCACGATCGCGAATTCCTGGGCCGCTTCTGTGTCGGCTACGAACGCTTCGAGGACTACCTGCTCGGACGGACGGACGGAGTCCCGAAGGATCCCCGCTGGGCGCAGGAGATCTCCGGAGTTTCTGCCGAGTTCATCACCGACCTGGCTCGGAGAATGGCGTCTGGCCGGACGCTGGTGACCGTCACGTGGTCGTTGCAACGCATCAAACACGGTGAGCAGGCGCCGTGGATGGGCGTGACACTCGCAGCGATGCTCGGCCAGTTCGGTCTTCCGGGTGGCGGTTTCGGGCACGGCTACGGTTCGATGAACGAACCCGGTCTAGCCCCGGTCCCGTACCCGTTGCCGACATTTTCCCAAGGTCTGAATCCGGTGTCGGATTTCATACCGGTAGCCGCGATTTCCGATCTGCTGCTCTCGCCCGGGGAGGAGTTCGACTACGACGGCCGACGCCTGACCTATCCCGACATCCGGTTGGTCTACTGGACCGGTGGCAATCCCTTCCATCACCATCAAGATCTCCCGCGGCTGCGACGCGCGTTTGCACGGCCGGACACGATCGTCGTTCACGATCCGTACTGGACGCCGATGGCTCGCAGCGCCGACATCGTTGTCCCGTCGACCACCTCGCTCGAACGAAATGACCTGAGCTGCACTCGGAACGACCCGCTTCTGGTTGCGATGCAGCAGGTCGTTCCACCTTTCGAGAACTCGCGTGACGATTACGACACGTTTGCCGATCTGGCTTCTGCGCTCGGATTCGGGGAACAGTTCACCGAGGGGCGATCCTCACAGGAGTGGATCGAGCACCTCTACGATCAATGGCGGCCGTTTGTCGATGCAGACGGCGGCAACACACCGACGTTCGAGGATTTCTGGGCAGACGGGCACTACCGGATGCGAACCGAAGACAACCTCGTGCTCTTCGGCGACTTCCGCGAGGATCCCGAGAAGTATCCGCTCTCGACTCCCAGTGGGAAGATCGAGATCTTCTCCGAGACCATCGAGTCCTTCGGCTACGACGACTGCTCCGGGCATCCGCGCTGGTACGAGCCCGACGAATGGTTGGGTGGCCCGCGTGCCTCGCAGTTTCCGCTTCACCTGATCGCCAACCAGCCCAAGTCGCGGCTGCACAGCCAACTCGATCACGGCGCTGCGAGCCAGGCGTCGAAGATTCAGGGACGCGAGCCGATTCGTATGCACCCCGATGCAGCGGCCGCGCGCGGCGTGTCGGCCGGAGACGTGGTGCGCGTGTTCAACGATCGTGGGGCGTGCCTTGCTGGTGTGATCGTCGATTCGGATTTGCGGAGCGATGTCGTCCAGCTGTCCACCGGTGCGTGGTACGACCCGCTCGATCCTGCCGATCCCGACGCCATGTGTGTGCACGGAAATCCCAACGTTCTGACGCCGGACATCGGTACGTCGTCACTCTCGCACGGCTGCACCGGCCAGCACGTTCTGGTACAGATCGAGAAATTCGACGGGGACCTGCCGCCGGTCAAGGCGTTCGATCCGCCGGTGCTTCGTTCGCGCTGACGGAACCGATCGGCCACCTCTCGCGTCGAACCTCGTGAGCGCCTGAATCAGGTGTCACGATCTATCGAAGGCGGGGGCCATCGTGAGTGCAGCGGATGTTGGTTCGATGCGGGGGCAAGTCGAAGTTCTTCGGGCCCAGATCGATTCGATGCAGGACGTTCTGTTGGAGCGGACGCGATCGCTGGCGGACTTGCAGGAGAGGATCGCTCGATCCAGGGCGAGCGCGCGTTCGAGTGACGGCTGCGTGGAAATCGTCGTGGACGCTTCGGGGGCAATTGTGGGAGTTACCCTCTCGGGGAGTTCTTACGGCAAGCATTCGCCGGCAGCGTTGGGGAATCTGATTCTGGATACGGCCACCTCTGCGGCAGAAGACATGCGCCGACAGGTTGCCGAGATGACGAAGCCGTTCACGGAGGCGGCCACAATCGACTTGCCGGACCTGGTTCCGGGTGTGCTCGGATTGCGCGAGATTCTCGAGCCTCGTCCGAGCTCCACACCGGTCACCGGCGACGAACACTGGGACCGCACCGTTCTGAGGAGCTCCGGCAATGTCTGAACTAGGTGTGGACGTGGCCGCGATGAAGAGTGCTGCACCAGCCTTCGCGGTGGTCGCTGCCGATCTCGACGAGGCTCGGAGCGCTCTCGACGCAGTGGTCGCCGCCGAAGAGGGTTGCTGGGGAGGTGACCAGTTCGGAACCACATTCTCGGGCGCATATGTTCCCGGTTCGGCGTCAGCGGTCGGTGGGATGTCGCTGGTCGCGGGCGCGCTGCGCGAATTGACCGCCACGCTGATCGAGATCGCCGATCGTTTCGAATCGATCGACTCCTCGCTCGCCGACGACATGGCGGGTGGGCTCTGATGGGACTCGAGATTCCGGGCTGGTTACAGGCGGTTGCGTCGGTCGCGGTAGGCAGCGACTGGCCGCAAGGAGACGAAACGGCACTGTGGCGATTAGGTGATGCCTGGTCAGGTGCGGCTGATCAAATCGAGGCTTCGGCTGCTGCCGGTGGTTACGGATTGCAGGCCGTACTTGCATCGATCGACGGTCAAGCCGGCGACTCGTTGTCTCGGTACTGGTCGGAGGCCGGCGGAGTTGCGGAGGTCTTCGAGCGGTTGTCCTCTGCTGCAGCCGAACTGGGCCAGTCGTGCACCGATACGGGCACGGACATCGAGTACACCAAACTGTCGATCCTCGCGGCGCTGAGCGCACTGGCGCTCGAAATTGCCGCCATGGTGGCGGCCGCTGTCCCGACGTTGGGTGTCAGTACCGCCGGGGTCGTGGCGGCTGAGGTGGCAACAACCCTCACGGTCCGAATGTTGTTGCAGCAATTGTTGATACGAGTGATCGAGGCTGCGGCAGTGGAAGCTGCGGCAGCCGTCTTCTCCGGTCTCGCCATTCAACTGGGCCAGATGTCGATGGATCACCGCCAGTCGATCGACGGTGGCAAGGTCGTGACCGAAGGGCGCGACGGTTTCATCAAGGGGCTCGCGAACGCAGGATTGAAGACGACGCCGGATCGTGTCGGGCCGGACCCGAACCCGCTTCCGACCGGTTCGAGGTTGCAGGAGATCGCGCGAGGCGCCTTCGACGACGCGGTCTCGGGAGCGTCCGCTGCGATCGTGACGAAGGAGGTCACGGGCGGCGACGCCTCACTGACGGACATCACTTCCGGCGCGATCGGTGGCGGGACCGGGTCCGTCAAAGACGGTCTTGTCGCTCGCAACGAAGACCTGAATGCGGCCGGTCTGAACCCGACTGCGCTGAACTGGGACTTCTGAGTCGAAGTCTCGAACCGTGGGCTACTCCCGTACCACGGGGGGTAGCCCACGGACTGCTTACTCAGCAGGCTTGAGAACCAGCGAGATCGAGTTGATGCAGTACCGCTGATCGGTCGGCGTCGGGTATCCCTCACCCTCGAAGACGTGGCCCAGGTGGCTGTGGCACTTCTTGCAGATCACCTCGACGCGGCGCATCCCGAGGCTCACGTCTTCCTTCAGGATGACGGCGTCGGAGTTTGCGGGATCGAAGAACGACGGCCACCCGCAATGTGATTCGAATTTCTCCGTGCTGCGGAACAGCTCGGCGCCGCACGCGCGGCAGGAGTACACACCTTCGGTGGTGGTGTCGGTGTATTCGCCCACGCCGGGCCGTTCGGTGCCGGCTTGCCGCAGAACCGCGAACTCCTCCGGCGTCAATTTTTCGCGCCACTCGCTCTCGGTGTACGTGACCTCAGGTGTGCTGTCGATGCCATCGTGTGAAGAACTCATGCCTCCACGCTAATGCTTTGTCGCCGTTTCGGCTTCGCCGGCAGGTGAGACGGCTGCGAGCGGGAGATCGAGGAGGTAGGCGGGATCGATTCCGCGATCCAAGCGGCCTTCGCGACGCGCGACCAGATACCGGTATCCGAGGACACAGAAGATCACGATCAGCAGGAGGCTCCAGCCGAGGGTGCTCTTGGTGTATTCGGCAGCCCGGCCGAAGGTTGGCCAGCGGTTCGACCACCAGCTGTCGAAAGTCATGAAGCCGTAGACGGCGAGCCAGGCCGGCCAGTTCCGCATGACCGAGTTCTTGAGCACCACGGACATCAGGAGCGGGAGCAGCATCATCGAGTAGTACATCTGACCGAGCGAGGGCAGCAGGAACGATGCGGTCATGATCACACCGGTTGCGGTGGTGAGGAAGAAGAGTTCGTCGTTGCGGTAGTAGCGGTACAGAAGCCACAGAGAGACGGCAACCATGGCGGCCAACACGACGCGCAGCAGCAGGATCAACCATTCGGGCAGACCGAAGTAGGCGCCGTTTCCGACAATCGAACTGTTGAAGTAGTCACGCGATTCGAGAAGGTACGGCACGGTGCGGCGGACGAAGTCCATCGGATCCGACGCCAGTGGCCACGCCACGACGGTGAGAATGAACGGGATGCCCAGGGCGGTGACGAACACCTTCCACTGGCCGCGAACGAGTGGCAGCAGGAGCAGCGGCGCGAGCGTGGGTTTCACTGCGATGGTGAGCCCGATCGCGGCGCCGGCCCACAGATCCTTCTTGCGCATCAGCAGCAGGAGGAAGGCAATTTCGCCGAGCAGTACGAGCCCGTTGATGTTGGTGAACACCAATGTGTTGGTGACCGTCTCCGACATGAAAGCGCCGAGCACGAGAATCGGCGCGGCAATGGAACTGATCGTCAGGTCGAACAGGCGCAACAGCAGGTAGAGGGCCACGAGGATGGCGACGGCATTGACACCGATGAACAGCCACCGCGAACGCTCGGGATCGAGGATGGCCAGGGGCGCCATCAACAACGAACCCGATGGTGGGTAGAGGTAATGGGGGTCTACCGAGTTGAAATCTGCGGTGTAGACGTCACGCCCGTTCCAGAACGCCAGTGCGGCGTTGTAGACCGGTCGGAAGTCATCGGTGATGGCGCCGTTGACTGCTGTGACGATGACACGATTGAGCACGGTCATCACGGCGATCGGCCACAAAACGAAGTTGACGACTTGTTGGGTTGTCCGCCCGGTACGCGGCTCGAGCTGTCGAAGGAACACTTCGGCACGGTACACCGGAGCAGGGTGTGATCGGGGGATGCACCCCTTTTCGGTCGTGGTGGACAAGCGCCCGAGTCAGGCCGGGCACACGCTTCCGTTGCTGGGCAGGGAGGCGTCGCTGAGGTAGAGGCGCATCGCCTGTTGAGCGCACGTCGACTGCGCCGCGGGATGACCCGCACCCTGCCAGTCCAGGGTTGCGAAGCGCGACCCTGCGTTAGTCACGACGCCGGTGACGGTCGAGAGTCCGGAGTTCCCGACGGCCGGGTCACCCTGACCGCTCAGCACGAGGACTGGGGGCTTCAACTGATTTGGCAGGGGAGAGTTGGCGGTCGACGGCCAGCTGGCGCATGCGAGCAATCCGAGCGCGGCTTCTCGACCGAATACCGGATAGTTGGTGCCCCACGTGTCCGCAAGCTCACGCGCACGCCCGATCCCCGGCCACTGCATACCGTCTGTGCATCGTCCGATGAACTGGCCGTCGCCATCCACATCGTTCTCCGCCCGGGCGGCGCGCTCTCGAATCGGTGAAGCATTTCCGGTACCGAGCGCGGTCAGAGCGTCGGCGAGTGAGCGGGTCTCTTGCTCACGATTGGTTCCGGCTGTCCACAGGCTTGCCGAAATCGCGTTAGACACTGCTGCGGCGGACAGTGGTTGGAATTCATCGGCCCGAGCGCGTTCCATCAAGTCGGTGACCGCTTTTTTCGGATCCGGTCCGAGCGAGCACCCCAGCGCCACGCATCGCTGAGCGAACGCGGTCAATGCCGCTTCCTCGCCCTGCACGCGGCTCTCGGCTTCGGTGGCAGCGTCAGTGGCCACAGGAGCGGGAGAATCGAGGATCAATCTCGCGAGGTTGTTCGGGTGGGCTGCCGCATAGCTCAGCGCTATGTCCGAGCCGGACCCTGCTGACCACAGAGCGATGGTCTCGACGCCCCACCGTGTGCGCAACGCGTCGATGTCCTCGGCTGCGGAGTCGGCGCCGAACTTCAGTTCCTGGGGGTCGAGGTAGTCCGTGCAGGCAATGGTGGCGTCGTGACCGAGGGCCGCGACCGCATCGGCGGCGTCACCGGTGGTGTCCGAGTCGAATTGGCCCAGATCGTGAAGTCCGCGCCGAATTTCCGGCGTCATGCAGTCGATTGCGGTGGACCTGTCGATTCCGCGGCGATCGAGGGCAACCACGGGATGTTCGGCGAGAACCGTGTTCAAGCCGGATGCGGCGAGCATGGCGAGCGAGTTTCCCGACGAACGATCGGTGCCGGATGTGAACACGATCGGGTATGCGTCGGCAGGCGTCGACGACGTACGAGCGCGGGTCAACCCGGCCGTGAAGTTGCCGTCGATGGCGCCGGTCACGTCGATGGGGGCACTGAATTCTGCGCATTCGAGGATGACTCCGGCGCTCGACGCTGCGAGAGCCTGGTCTGCGAGTGACGTGCCGGTGCAGTCTCGCCACGGTAGGTCGTCGGTCGGGACGCCAGGGACAGCCGGCGGCGCATCGGGCGACGGGCCCTCGCTCTGGGCAGGGCTGCCGTCGGTGCGGCCTTCGACCGCGACGGCGGGCCGAAGCGACGGTCCGGCGCCGCACGCACAACACGTCGCGAGGACGACGGCCATCAAAGCAACTCTGCGCATGCCGACCAGAGTGCCAGGTTCACCGATGTGGCTGGTGACGAACCCATCGAGTGAGGATCGTGCCGTCCGAATCGCCGAGGATGTGCGCGGGACGCATGGCTGTGGGCATTGCGTTGGGGGAGAGTGAGATTCGGCCGACTTTGCTACCCACCATTTGAGGTGACGTGGTGATGCAGAGTTCGTCGACGGCATTGTCCTCGATCAACTGGCCGAAAAGTGACGGGCCGCCCTCGCACAGCACGCGACGGAGTTTGCGAACCGACAAAGCCCTGTCGATGTCGCCGCTGGTGACGTTCGGCGAGTCCGTCACCTCCACCTGCGCTCCGGCGGATCTCAGCGCCGAAATTGCCGCGGAGTCCGCGTCGCGACCCACGACAAGGATCGGTGGAACTTCGGTATCGCGAAGGAGTCGGCTTCCGGGGTCGATCGACGCGTGCGCCGAGACGACCAGGATCGGTGGCACCGGAGCAAGGCCGCCGGCCGTGCGTCGGGCCCGGGCTGCGTCCGAGATCTGCACACCCCCGTAGTTCTCGGCTCGCGCTGTGCCTGCGCCGACCACGACGACGTCACAGAGTTCGCGCAAGATCCCGAAAACCGACTTGTCTGCAGGTGTGCCCAGTCCGCCGCTCACCCCGTCGACGGAGACGCACCCGTCGATGCTGGAAACGAAGTTCACGCGCATCCAGGGTTGCGAGAGATTCTCCGGATAGGCATACAGGCTGCGGAGCTCGTCTTCGTGGCCTGGTGTGAAGTAGGTCGCAATATCCATACGGTGCACATGAGAGATCACATCACGTAGATACCCTTGACGGATGCATGAACGTCTTGTCGATCGCAGCCCGGTGGTACCCGCCGATCAACTGGTAGCTCAAATGGTGCCTCCCGCAATGTTCGACGAGGTGAGTTTTGCGTCCTACATTCCTGATCCGAAGGAACCGAGCCAGGCAGCCGCTGTCGCCAAGGCCGAGGAATTCTCCAAGCGCGTCACCAAAATCCGTAGTGGTGGACGCCGTGGATTGTTCGGCAAGAAGACCCAGGCGACCGGCGCCGGCCTGTACCTCGACGGTGGATTCGGTGTCGGTAAGACGCACTTGCTGGCATCGATCTTCCACAGCGTTCCGTCGCCGAAGGCGTTCGGAACCTTCGTCGAGCTGACACACGTCGTCGGCGCTCTCGGCTTCAACAAGGCTGTCGAAGCGCTCGCCGACCACAGCGTTCTCTGCATTGACGAATTCGAGCTCGACGATCCGGGCGACACCATGCTCGTCTCCCGCCTCCTCTCGGAGCTTTCCGCGCGCGGCGTGTCCATCGTCGCGACGTCGAACACGCTTCCCGGTCAGCTCGGTGAGGGTCGCTTCGCCGCGCAGGACTTCCTGCGCGAGATCAAGAAGCTCGGCTCGATCTTCGAGACGATTCGCGTCGACGGCCCTGACTACCGTCACCGTGACCTTCCGCCCGCGCCGGAGCCCATCTCGTCGGAGGAATTGGTTTCTCGGGCCGACGCCATCGACGGCGCCACGCTCGACAACTTCGACGAGCTGTGCAAGCACCTCAGCACTCTGCATCCGTCGCGGTACAACAAGCTGGTCGAGGGTGTGAAGGCCGTCTTCATCGACGGCGTCCACCCCGCAACGGATCAGTCGGTTGCACTGCGCATCGTGGTTCTCGCCGACCGCTTGTACGACGCGAGCATCCCGGTCACCGTCTCCGGCGCACGCCTCGACGAGATCTTCACTCCCGAGATGCTCGCCGGCGGGTACAAGAAGAAGTACCTGCGCGCGACCTCGCGGCTGCTCGCACTTTCTCGTTTCGAGGTCGCGGCCGGCTGATCGGCACGCCCGTCAGCTGACGGGGCGCTCCATCACGAAATCGTGGTGGAGTTGTGCGCCCACGAGGAAAGTCTTCGTGCCGACCTGGGTGAAACCGTGCTTGGCGTAGAACTTCTGGGCACGCAGATTCTCCTGATTGACACCAAGCCAGATTCCGGCACTTCCACTGCGTCGTGCGTGGTCGACGACGGCGTCCATCAAGGATGCTGCCGCGCCGGTCCCGTGATTACCCGGAAGCACGTACAACTTGCTCAGTTCTGTCGTCGGGCGGAGAGTCACAGCAGCTTTGACGTCCGGGTCGGAGGGCTCATCGTCGACAAGCATCGCGTAGCCGACGATCGAATTGTCGCGAATGACCTTGAGAACGGTTCGCGTCGGATCGGTGAGGTACTCGGAGAACTTGTCGACGGAGAGAACGTTGTCGATGAAGGCGCTGATGTCGTCGTCCGACGCGTCCGGCGGACACGCCAATGGAAATGTCACCGCTGCAACGTCGGCGATTGCTTCGGAATCCCAGATTCCGGCCCGGTCAACGGTGATCGTCACGTCAGTTTCTACCTCTCGCGCACACAATTCGGTCGATCAAGTACACCACTTTCCATGGGCGCAATGCTCAAGCGGCGTTCTCGGTGACCGGACTTGTGGCTCGTTTCGGCGCGAAGGCGGGAGCAAGAACTATCAAGATCGCGCAGAACGCCAGCGGAATCAGGAACCCGATGCGAAGGTCACTGAAGGCAGCGACTGCGCCGACGATGCCACCACCGACCACGGTGCCGACGTAGTTGAAGAGGTTGATGCGTGCGATCACCGCGTCGACCTGATCCGGGGGCGCCATCCGGCCGGCGGCGCTGAAGCAGATCGGAGCGATCACCGGTACGCCGAGCCCGACGATGAGGAAACCGGCGATGGCAACGGCGGGAGATTGCGCGAGCACAACGACTGTCATACCGACTACGCCGATGAGAGAGCCGATCCGCACGACGGTAGTCTCACCGAACTTCCCGACCCAGTAGTCGCCGGTCAGTCGCGCGATCAGTGCGGCGATTTGGTACGCCGCCACGGACAGGGCAGCGGTACCGGCGTCGGCGAGCAGTTCGTCCTTGACGTAGAGAGTCGACCAGTTTCCGACGCTGAAGTCGACCGCGTAGAACAAAGCCATCGCGACGCCGAGGAGGACGAAGGCGCGGGTAGGGACGGTGAACTTCGCGGTGCTCGTGATGTTTGCATCGGCAACCGGAGACTCGGACCGATCCAGCAGTTGCGGGCCGAAGGCCAGAAGCATCAGTCCGACAACAACTCCCGCGATCACCTGCGTCACGCGGATCGAAATGTCGAGACCTGCGGTTGCCGAGATGAAGAGAGCGCCGACAATCGCTCCGACGCTCCAGGAAGCATGGAACGAGGAGAGGATGAACCGGCCCTTGGCGTGTTGGATCGAGACCGCCTGCATGTTGGCGGCCGCGTCGACCATGCCGAGTCCGATGCCGTAGATCGCCAGGAAGACGAAGAACATGGCCGCGTTGGGCGCAATACCCGTTGCCCCGCCGAAGACTGCGATGACGGCGAGTCCGGTTCGCAGAGTCATCTTGCTCGACGTCCGTACCGCCAGCATCTCGGCGAGCACGCTGCCGAGGCCGGCGATGACGGACACAGTGACAACCGCAACCACAACCAGCGTCTCGCTCAGCTCGAACAAGTCCTTGTACTGCGGAAGCTGCGTCAGAATGGCGGCGAGCAGAAATCCTTGAAGTCCGAAGGCCACCGAAGTGGCGATCCGGGCCCTCGTCAGGGTGCGGGTGTTATCCGTCATCAAGCAGGGCCTTTGTCTCGTTCGTTCGGTTAGGCCGAACGGTACTGGATCTTGATACTGGTCGAGTGTCCAACAAAGCTGCGTGTTTTGCACGGTTCTTTGATTAACTGACCGACATGACTCGGCAGCCGACACCAGAATTTCCGTCTTCCTTCGTCTGGGGAACCGCTACTGCGGCCTATCAAATCGAGGGAGCTGTGGCCGAAGACGGTCGCGGACCGTCGATCTGGGACGAGTTCTGTGACCGTCCCGGTGTAGTCGTCGGGGGCGACACCGGGACGGTCGCTGCCGATCATTATCACCGCTGGGAATCGGACATCGAACTGATGACACAGCTCGGGCTCGACGCCTATCGGCTCTCGCTGTCCTGGTCGCGAATACTCCCCACCGGATCGGGGACGGTGAACGCGAAAGGGCTCGACTTCTACGACCGATTGATCGATCGACTGTGTTCGGTCGGAATTACCCCCGCTGTCACGCTCTTTCACTGGGATCTGCCCCTCGCCTTGCAGGAGCAGGGCGGCTGGATGAACCGCGACACCTCGTATCGACTGGGGGAGTACGCGCAGGTTGTCGGTGAGCGACTGTCGGATCGCGTCGGAATGTGGATGCCGCTCAACGAACCGGTAGTGCACACGCTCTACGGGCATGCTTTGGGAGTTCACGCCCCGGGACTGGCCTTGGGGTTCGAGGCCTTCCAGGCCGCGCATCACCAGCTGCTCGGGCACGGCCTCGCTGTCGAAGCGCTTCGGTCAACCGGGTGTACGAACATCGGAATCGCCTCCAATCATGCTCCGGTGCGGGCAGCTTCGGATTCCCCGGAAGACGTGATGGCTGCCGACATCTATGAACACGTCGTCAATTGGATGTTCGCCGACCCGGTATTGGTCGGAAAGTACCCCGCAGACGAATTTGCACAGCTGCTCAGCGGCCCTGTCGAGGAGGACTTGAAAATCATCGGGGCGCCGCTCGACTGGTACGGGATCAATTACTACGAGCCGACGATGATTGCCGCTCCAGTGGAAGGTCAGGGGACCGAGGGCGTGCTCGAGGTCGACCTACCGCCAGGCCTGCCCTTTGCTCCTGTCGCGATAACTGGTTATCCCACAACCGATTTCGGGTGGCCGATCGTTCCGGAAGGACTGGGCGAGATCTTGCGGACGTTCCACGCGCGCTTCGGTGATGCACTGCCGCCGATCTACATCACGGAAAGCGGATGTTCTTTCCACGACTCGCCGGATGCCGCGGGGATCGTCGAGGACGAAGCACGAATCGATTATCACGATGCGCACCTTCGCGCCCTCCGGTCGGCCATCGACGACGGCGTCGACGTCCGCGGTTATTTTGTGTGGTCGCTTCTCGACAACTTCGAATGGGCCGCTGGATACAAGGAGCGATTCGGCCTGGTGCACGTCGATTTCGACACTCAGAAGCGCACACCGAAGTCCTCGTTCGAGTGGTACCGCGCTTTGATCGCCGACCACAAGGCGGCTCAGGTCTGACCTGTGCGTAAGCGGTCTGGGTTGCTGTGCGGAGGCGGTCAGGGTTGCTTTATGGAATCAGGCCGCCTAGCCTCTTCTCTCATGAAGCGAATTCTCGTAGTAAGCCGCCGTAGCGGGGTCTGAATCGGACCGACCCCTCGCTGCGGGTCGTCTTGCTACCAGTTGGTCCTCCACTTCATTCCAGGAAGACCACGATCATGACTTACAACTTCGCCTTCGCTTCTGATTCCTCTTCTACGGCTGCTGATCCTTTCGCGGCGCGCCACGGAAAATCTCTGCCTGCCGGCCTGCGTGCAGAATGCTCTGCGATGTCCTGGACCGAGTTCGAGTCCACGTACGCGGCTATGAGCGGCCCGGTCCGTCTGGGCGCGTGGTCATCCGAAAAGATTGCACCGGGTCGGTGGACCTTCGAAGCGACTCTCGGTCTGGGGGAGCGCATCCAGAAAGCGTCCGCCACCTCGACCGGCGCGATCTCGGCTATGACCTCGATGCTGCACGACGCGGGAATCTCGCTCGAGATCCTGTCTTTCCACCAGCACCAGATTGGTCACCGCACTGCGACGTTCATCTTCACCGAGTGCGACGGACGTCGGAGCTGGGCGATGGGTATTGCGGAGTCGTCCACGGAGTCCTCGTTGCGCGCGATGACCTCGGCAGCGAACCGCTTCTCTCACTGATCAGCTCCATCACCCTGATCAGCTACTTCAAACGCAGCGCTGACGCGGATTCCCCAGGGGGCTTGCGTCAGTACTGCGGTTAGTGTTTTCGGTGCTCAAACGCAAGAAGCCGGAACCCTGAGGTTCCGGCTTCTTGCATTCTCAAATGGTGCGCGATACTGGGATTGAACCAGTGACCTCTTCCGTGTCAGGGAAGCGCTCTCCCGCTGAGCTAATCGCGCGGGTTCTGGAGAAAAATGGAGCGGACGACGGGATTCGAACCCGCGACCCCAACCTTGGCAAGGTTGTGCGCTACCAGCTGCGCCACGTCCGCATGAGCAATGAACTCCGTTACCGGAACTCAGTACTTTTCTAACTTATCAGACCTGCAAGCAGGCCTTGACCATCAGGCCCGAAGGCCTGACGTGGTGCGCGATACTGGGATTGAACCAGTGACCTCTTCCGTGTCAGGGAAGCGCTCTCCCGCTGAGCTAATCGCGCGAGGTGGAGACGGGAATCGAACCCGTGTGCACGGCTTTGCAGGCCGTTGCCTCACCACTCGGCCACTCCACCGTAAAAGGTTGAGTCACACCTCTCGAGCGGACGACGGGATTCGAACCCGCGACCCCAACCTTGGCAAGGTTGTGCGCTACCAGCTGCGCCACGTCCGCATCGCACCGTGTTGCTTGGGGAGCTGCTCGCTCTCCTCGGTGCGTTGGAAACATTAGCCGACCGTGTCGGATACACACAAATCACCAGCTCAGTGGCGTGTTCGGAGTCGAATCGGCCCGTCGCGCGCGTTGCAACTGTCCGTCTCGGCGATGAATACGGTCTGAAATCAGCTCGAATTCGTAGATTTCGGGGTCGCCTGGAGCAAAACGAATGCCAACCTGGTGATTCGTATTCATCGCGCAGCCGTGTTAATGTTCCAACTCGTTCGAGCGCATGCGTTCGGATGACTTACGGTCCCGTGGCTCAGTGGGAGAGCGTCCGCTTCACACGCGGAAGGTCGCTGGTTCGATCCCAGCCGGGACCACAGAAAACATTGAAGGCGTTCCCGATTATCGGGGACGCCTTCAGTCGTTTGAGAGCACAGTCGTTTGAGAGCACAGTCGTTTGAGAGCACAGTCGTTTGAGAGCACAGCTGTTCGATGGCACGGTCGTTTCGGCATGCAGACCGTCGTCGCAGGTCGCCGGGCGACGATTTCGGTAGCCTGGTCGAAGAGACATTTCGCGACCGAAAAGGTGACCGACTTGAGTACCGAAAAGGTCGATGCTGCCGTCGATGATTCAGACCTGTCCGTCTTCCAAGACGCTGAGTCCCGCTGGGAGCGGTGGCGTGCTGGAATCGCCGCGCGCCCCACCCTCAATCTTGCGTACCGCATCGGCGTCGGAGTCGTCGGCGTGATCGTGCTCGCCGCAGGTGTCATAGCTATTCCGTACCCCGGCCCCGGATGGCTCATTGTGTTCGCCGGCCTGGGCATCTTGGCGTCGGAGTTCGCCTGGGCTCATAGACTCCTTCATTTCGCGAAGGCTCGGTACGACAGGTTCATGGAATGGTTCGGCAAGCAGTCGCTGTTCGTCAAAGGGTTGGGCGTTCTGTTCACCACAGTGTTCGTCCTGGCGACTTTGTGGGTGCTCGGCACCTTCGGCCTGATCGGGACATGGGTAGGGCTGGACTACTCGTGGCTCGAGTCGCCACTGTGAGCTGAACGAGGTCGGTTTCCTTCACTCGGTTGTCTCGACATGTCGGTAGGGCCGATAACATGATCGTGCGCGTGCTCGCAGTGGGTGCGACGCCTGTCTTACTTGTCGCAATACCTTAGGAGCACATCGCCGTGACCAGTCCCGCGCCAGAGCACTCAGCCGCCCCACTTCGGGTGCCCGCGGGGACGACCGCCGGGACTGCAGTGCGTGAAGCCGGATACCCCACGAAGGGGCCCGACGTGATCGTCGTCGTGCGGGACGGCGAGGGAACGCTCAAGGATCTGTCGTGGACTCCTGAGGTCGATGTCGACGTCGAGCCGGTCGCGGCATCCACCGAAGACGGTCGCAGCGTCATCCGACACTCCGCGGCCCACGTCCTCGCTCAGGCGGTCCAGAAGGAATTCCCCGATGCGAAGCTGGGCATCGGGCCGCCGATCAAGGACGGCTTCTACTACGACTTCGCGGTGGATCGTCCGTTCACTCCGGAAGATCTGACCAAGCTCGAAAAGCGTATGAAGCAGATCATCAAGGGATCGCAGCGCTTCTCGCGTCGAGTGGTCGATTCGATCGAGGACGCCCGGGTCGAGTTGGCCGGCGAGCCTTTCAAGCTCGAACTCATCGACGACAAGTCCGGAATCGACGATCCCGAGATCATGGAGGTGGGTGGCAACGAGCTGACCATCTACGACAATCTCGATCCTCGTACCGGCGACAAGATCTGGTCCGATCTGTGCCGCGGTCCGCATATTCCGACCACCAAGCACATCCCGGCGTTCAAGCTGACGCGTAGCTCCGCCGCGTACTGGCGCGGAAATCAGGACAACGCCGATCTTCAGCGTGTCTACGGCACCGCGTGGGAGTCCACCGAGGCTCAGGACGAGTACCTCGAGTTGCTCGCCGAGGCCGAGCGTCGTGATCACCGCAAGCTCGGTACCGAACTGGACCTCTTCAGCTTCCCCGACGAACTCGGCTCCGGTCTGCCGGTCTTCCATCCCAAGGGCGGCATCATCCGTACCGAGATGGAGAATTACTCCCGCAGCCGCCACATCGAGGCCGGCTACGAGTTCGTCAACACTCCGCACATCACCAAGGGCCATCTGTACGAGGTCTCCGGTCACCTCGACTGGTACCGCGACGGCATGTTCCCGGCGATGCACGTCGACGAGGAACTCAATGAGGACGGCACCGTGCGTAAGCCGGGCCAGGACTACTACCTCAAGCCGATGAACTGCCCGATGCACAATCTGATCTTCCGTGCGCGCGGACGTTCGTACCGTGAATTGCCGTTGCGGCTCTTCGAGTTCGGCTCGGTCTACCGCTACGAGAAGTCCGGCGTCATCCACGGTTTGACCCGTGTGCGCGGCATGACTCAGGACGACGCTCACATCTACTGCACCCGTGAGCAGATGCGCGATGAGCTGACCACCACGCTGCAGTTCGTACTGAACTTGCTCAAGGACTACG
Organism: Rhodococcus sp. NPDC055024; assembly: GCF_053608585.1. Lineage (NCBI taxonomy): Bacteria > Bacillati > Actinomycetota > Actinomycetes > Mycobacteriales > Nocardiaceae > Rhodococcus > Rhodococcus sp. NPDC055024. The sequence continues at coordinate 6,231 of NZ_JBSGVT010000017.1, read as the reverse complement.
GCCTCGACGACTTCTACCTCGAGCTGTCCACCAAGAACCCGGACAAGTTCGTCGGTAGCGACGACGTCTGGGAAGAGGCGACCGCAACGCTCGCCGAGGTCGGCGAAGCCTCCGGCCTGACTCTGGTCCCGGACCCGGGTGGAGCCGCGTTCTACGGTCCCAAGATCTCCGTTCAGGTCAAGGACGCACTCGGCCGCACCTGGCAGATGTCGACCATCCAGCTCGACTTCAACCTGCCCGAGCGGTTCGAGCTCGAATACACCGGCAACGACGGCGTCAAGACTCGTCCGGTCATGATCCACCGCGCTCTGTTCGGCTCGATCGAACGGTTCTTCGGTGTCCTCACCGAGCACTACGCCGGCGCTTTCCCGGCATGGCTGGCACCGGTGCAGGTCGTCGGAATCCCCGTGGCCGAGGCATTCGCCGATCACCTGTTCGACGTCACGAAGAAGCTCAAGGCTGCCGGTGTGCGCGCCGAGGTCGACTTCAGTGACGACCGCATGCAGAAGAAGATCCGCAACCACACCACGCAGAAGGTCCCGTTCATGCTCCTGGCGGGTGAGCGTGACGTGGAAGCCGGCGCGGTCAGTTTCCGCTTCCGCGACGGAACCCAGATCAACGGAATTCCCGTCGACGACGCCGTCCGGATCATCACCGAGTGGATCAGCCGTCGCGAGAATGCCTCGCCGACAGCCGAACTGGTGCAGCCAAGCGTGGCGCAGTGAGCGCCCCCGGTGACGAGGGACCAGGTTCGCTGATCGACCACGGCGTCGGTGACCCTGACCATTTGCAGCGCATTTGGTCGCCGCATCGGATGTCGTACATCACCGAGGCGCCCAACACCCCGGGTACGACGGGTGAGCCGTTCATCGACATCCCGAAGATGTCGGACGAAGAAGGGCTCATCGTCGCCCGCGGTGAGCATGTCTACGCGGTTCTGAACCTGTACCCGTACAACCCCGGGCATCTCATGGTGGTTCCGTATCGCAAGGTCGCGGCTCTCGAAGATCTGACGCCGGAGGAGAGCGCCGAGTTGATGGCGTTCACCCAGCGTGCGCTGCGGGTGATCAAGAGTGTGTCGAATCCTCACGGATTCAACGTCGGCCTGAATCTCGGTGCCGCTGCGGGCGGTTCGCTGTCCGAGCACCTTCACCAACACGTAGTGCCCCGCTGGGGTGGCGACGCCAACTTCATCACCGTGCTCGGTGGGGTGAAGGTGATGCCGCAACTGCTGCGGGAGACCAGGGGACTACTCGCCGGTGCCTGGCAACAATAGATCGATGCGTCCGGCTTCATGGCAGGATGCTTTGCTGCGACGAGTTCCAATCCGGAACTCACGACGGGGAGGTTTCCTGCGGTGTTGAGCTTCTTCGGACGCGAATCGGTGTCCAAGGTGACGGCACCTATGGGGAAGGCGCTGGTCAAGACCGGCCTGACGCCAGACGCGGTGACGGTAATCGGCACGGTGGCGAGTGTCGCCGGGGCGGTGACTCTGTTTCCGTCCGGACACCTGTTCTGGGGAACCATGTTCATTTGGTTCTTCGTCATGTTCGACATGCTCGACGGCGCCATGGCCCGCGCCCGCGGTGGTGGAACGCGTTACGGGGCCGTCCTGGACGCCACCTGTGATCGCGTGGCCGACGGTGCGATTTTTGCCGGCCTTGCGTGGTGGGCGGTCTACCACGAGAACAGCAAGTGGCTTCTCGTGGCGACGCTCATCTGCCTCGTCACCTCGCAGGTCATCTCGTACGCGAAGGCACGCGCCGAGGCGAGCGGGCTGACCGCCGACGGTGGTTGGATCGAGCGTCCGGACCGGCTGATCATCGTGTTGGTCGGATCGGGCCTTACGGGCATGGGTCTACCGTGGGCAATCCACATCGCGATGTGGGTACTTGCCGCCGGAAGTATCGTCACTGTCTTCCAGCGAGTGCTCGCGGTCCGCAATTCACCTGGCGCTCGGGAACTTCTGTCGATCGCCCCGGCCGCATCAACGGTCGAAGGTGAGTCGAACACCGACGGCGAGGCAGAGCAATGAGTTTTGCCGAGCGTGCAACCGATCTGGGATACGCCGCGGGTTGGCGTCTGGTCCGAAGCCTGCCGGAATCGGTGGCGGTCAAGCTGTTCGACGCCGGAGCGGATTTCGCGGTCCGCAAAGGCGGACCCGAACAACTCAGGAAGAACCTCGCGAGAGTTCTGGCGACGACACCGGAGGAAGTCCCGGATCAGCTGATCAAGGATTCGATGCGCTCGTATGCCCGGTACTGGCGTGAGGCGTTCCGTCTACCGTCGATGGACCTGGTCGCCACCGGTAAAGCATTGCATGCGCTGGTCGAGGGCCAGGAATATCTGGAAAAAGCGATGGCGGCAGGTCATGGCGCAGTGCTGGCGCTGCCCCACAGTGGCAACTGGGACATGGCCGGCGTGTGGTGCGTTCAGCAGTGGGGTGGATTGACCTCGGTGGCCGAGCGTCTCAAACCCGAATCCCTGTACGAACGGTTCGTCGAATATCGCGAGAGTCTCGGCTTCGAGATCTTCCCGCTCAGCGGCGGAGAGCATCCTCCGTTCGTCGAACTTTCCAAGCATCTGCGTGAGAACAAGATCGTGTGCCTGTTGGGGGAGCGCGATCTGGCGAAGAAGGGTGTTCCCGTCACGTTCTTCGGAGAACCCACACGCATGCCGGCAGGCCCGGCGAAGCTCGCGATCGACACCGGAGCGCCGCTTCTACCGGTCCACTGCTGGTTCACTCCCGACGGGTGGGGTTTCAAGATCGACCCGCCGATCGACGTTTCCGGCGGCGTCGGCCCGGCCACGCAGGCACTGGCCGACCGATTCGCGGTCAACATCGCAGAGCACCCCGCTGACTGGCACATGCTTCAGCCGCTGTGGCGCTCGGATCTCTCCGAATCGCGGCTCGCCCGCATGGAGGGTGAATGAAAATCGGCATGATCTGCCCGTACTCCTTCGACGTCCCCGGCGGGGTGCAGGCGCACGTGGTGGATCTGGCCGAGGTGCTGATCGAACGCGGCCACAAGGTGAGCGTCCTTGCGCCGTCGTCCGACGATGACGAGTTGCCGGATTTTGTGGTCTCCGCTGGTAAAGCCGTCGCGATTCCTTACAACGGTTCTGTTGCGCGGTTGTCCTTCGGCCCGACGGCGAATGCCCGCCTCCGCAAGTTCATCGCGGAAGGTGACTTCGACGTTCTGCACATCCACGAACCCAATGCGCCGAGTCTGTCCATGCTCGCGTTGCGTATCGCGGAAGGCCCGATCGTGGCCACCTTCCACACGTCGACCACGAAGTCTTTGGTGCTGAGCACATTTCAGGGTGTCCTGGCGCCGTATCTCGAGAAGATCAGTGGCCGGATCGCAGTCTCGGAGTTGGCGCGTCGTTGGCAGGTCGAGTCCCTCGGATCCGACGCGGTCGAAATACCCAACGGCGTCGACGTCGCAGCGTTTGCCGAGGCCGACATGTTGCCCGGCTATCCGCGCGAGGGTGGAACCATTCTGTTCCTCGGGCGCTACGACGAACCGCGCAAGGGAATGGCCGTCCTCCTCGGTGCACTACCGGAGTTGGTCGAGCGTCATCCTGATCTCGAAGTGATCGTGGTCGGGCGCGGCGACGAGGAAAAACTCCGTAAAGAGGCGGGCAAGTACTTCAAGCATCTCCGACTGCTCGGGCAGGTCAGCGACGAGGAGAAAGCGTCGGCACTTCGCAGCGCGGATGTCTACTGCGCGCCCAACCTCGGCGGCGAGAGCTTCGGGATCGTGCTGGTCGAGGCCATGGCGGCTGGTACCGCCGTCGTCGCGAGTGAGTTGGACGCCTTCCGTCGTGTTCTTCGCGACGGCCAGGCCGGCTTGCTGGTCCCCATCGGGAACTCCGATGCCCTGGCCGAGGCAATCGATTCCGTTCTCGGCGATCCGGACCGACGCCGTGCTCTGGTCAACACCGCTACAAGTGTTGTCGCCGAATACGACTGGCCGGTCGTTGCCGAGCAGATCCTGCGTGTTTACGAGACCGTCACGGTCGGCGGCACCGGCGTTCGTGTGGTGGGGTCATGACCTTTTCCGCTCTGACGATCTTCATTCTCGGACTTGTCGCCGCCGTCGTCTTGGTCGTCGGGCTGTGGGCCTATGGGACGGCGAATCGACTCGATCGGCTGCATGTGCGTTCGGATCAGTCCTGGTTGGCGCTCGATGCGGCGCTGTCCCGCCGTGCAGCGGTGGTCCGCGCGGCGGCCGTGGACATGAGCGCCGACGACGCTCGCAGATTCGTCACCTTGGCGGACGCCGCTGAACGGGCAGACCGGCAAGACCGGGAACTCGCGGAGAACCGGTTGTCCAACGCTCTAGCCGCCTACGGCACGACGTCGCTGCGACCTCAACTGGTGGCCGAGCTGGCCGACGCCGAAGCGCGGGTTCTGATCGCCAGACGGTTCCACAACGACGCGGTGCGAGACACCCTTGCACTCCGTACGCGTCGACTTGTTCGCTGGCTTCACCTCGGTGGAACTGCGCCGCTGCCTCAGTATTTCGAGATCTCCGAGCGCACCACCGCGGCCGCGGTGCCCGAGGGCATCACCGTCGATACGTCGCGGACCTCCGCCCGTGTGGTGATGCTGGACGAGGACGATCGGGTGCTGCTGCTGCGCGGGCACGATCCTCAGATCCCGAACACGTACTTCTGGTTCACCGTCGGCGGCGGGCTCGAACGCGGTGAACATCTGCGGGCCGCTGCCGTTCGTGAGATCGAGGAGGAAACCGGATTTGTCGTGGCTTCGGAGGATCTGCGAGGTCCGCTCTGGCGTCGTGTGGCGATTTTCCCGTTCGACGGTGAGCTGATCCGTTCGGAAGAGCTGTTCTTCGCAACGCGCACTCACGGCTTCGAGCCGGTCTTCCAAGGCCATACGGAATTGGAGCAGCGCGCGATTACGGGCCATCGCTGGTGCAGTGCCGACGAGATCCGCCGACTGGCCAAGTCCGGTGAGCCCGTCTACCCGTTGGATCTGGCAAACCTCCTGGTGGAAGCGGCGACGATTGCGGACGGTACCGAGGATCCGGAAGTGCGCTCCATCCGCTGATCCATTCGGCAGATCAGGTGCCGCGGCCATTTAAGGCCAGCAATGGCAAATTGGATACGGAATCGAAGGCCGGTTGGTCCTAGAGTTCTGGCAGAGGCCTCCGTGCGAATGAACTCGTGTGTTCGCCGTGCCTCGTTTCTTTTGTCACGCCACTACTGCAGGAGTTTGCTGTGAGCACCCCCGACTCTGCCCCCACCACCGCCATCGGCACCGCACGCGTCAAGCGCGGCATGGCTGAAATGCTCAAGGGCGGTGTGATCATGGACGTTGTCACCGCTGAGCAGGCCAAGATCGCCGAAGACGCAGGCGCCGTCGCCGTCATGGCACTCGAGCGGGTCCCCGCGGACATTCGCGCACAGGGCGGCGTCTCGCGCATGAGCGACCCGGACATGATCGACAGCATCATCTCCACCGTCAGCATTCCCGTCATGGCAAAGGCACGCATCGGTCACTTCGTCGAAGCGCAGATCCTGCAGAGCCTCGGCGTGGACTACATCGACGAGTCCGAGGTCCTGACCCCGGCCGACTACGCCAACCACATCGACAAGTGGAAGTTCACCGCTCCCTTCGTCTGTGGCGCCACCAACCTCGGCGAAGCGCTGCGTCGCATCAACGAAGGTGCCGCCATGATCCGCTCGAAGGGTGAAGCCGGCACCGGAGACGTCTCCAACGCCACCACCCACATGCGCACCATCCGCGGCGAGATCCGTCGGTTGACGTCGCTGAGCGAAGACGAACTGTACGTCGCTGCCAAGGAACTGCAGGCCCCGTACGAACTGGTCGTCGAGGTCGCCAAGGCCGGCAAGCTGCCGGTCACCATGTTCACCGCCGGCGGCATCGCCACCCCGGCAGACGCTGCGATGATGATGCAGCTCGGCGCCGAGGGCGTGTTCGTCGGATCGGGCATCTTCAAGTCCGGCAACCCGAAGCAGCGCGCCGAGGCCATCGTCAAGGCCACCACGTTCTACGACGACCCGGACGTGCTCGCCAAGGTCTCGCGCGGACTCGGCGAGGCAATGGTCGGCATCAACGTCGACGACCTGCCGGTTGGACACCGCCTCGCAGAGCGCGGCTGGTGACACCAGGTTTGACGACCGGGCCCAGTGCCTGAAGGTTTTCGACACCGAAGGGGCGCCGGGTTGCAGATGCAACCC
>NZ_JBSGVT010000016.1:0-132937 GCF_053608585.1 Rhodococcus sp. NPDC055024 | reverse complement strand
CCCCGAAAGGCCTTACCGCTCGACTTGCATGTGTTAAGCACGCCGCCAGCGTTCGTCCTGAGCCAGGATCAAACTCTCCGTTGAAGACTCTAGATATCACCAACCCGAAGGCCGGCTAATCAGTCATAGACAAAAAGAGTCAAATCACTAGCAAAAAAAACTCAACTAGCAAAAAATGTGTCGGCAACCATTCAGACGGAAGAATGAACAATCACCGACGAAAAATACTCACACCACACACAAACCAACCAAACCCCAAGAGGCAGTTGATCATTCGCGGATGTGAAGTACCAAAAAATATTTGGCACTGACATTCATCGACACACTGTTGAGTTCTCAAAGAACATGCACACACCATCACTTCAACCAGGTTGAAAGCTCCGGGGCAAGGGTTACAATTTTAGCTTGTTCGCTCTAGGGAAGCAAGTTCCCGCTGAGCGTGACTGTCTCCGACTTCGTCCAACCGCGTTTCCCCGGCCTCTCGGTCGGGGTTGGTGTCCGTGTCGCTCTGACTTGGACAAAGTTACGCGAATGAAAACTGAGCGTCAAACGTGCAGGTCGCAGGTGTTCGTCAGGTTAAATCCGCTGGTAGCCCGCCCGCAGGCGGGCCACCAGCGGCCACAGGAGCCTCGCAAGACAACTGTGACCCCACACACGTCAGTTCGGAAGGATTTTCACGCCGGCGAAGTTGCGCTTTCCTCGCCGGACGACCAACCAGCTGCCGTGAAGCAGATCGGATGCGGTGGGCTCCCAGTCGTCGGCCGACACCTTCTGGTTGTTCACCGAAGCGCCGCCCTCTTTCACTGCGCGTCGAGCAGCTCCCTTGCTCTCACACAAACCGCTCGTCACGAGCAGATCGATGATCGTGCGCGGCTCCCCCGGCGCCAATTCGCTGACAGATGCTTCTTTCAGCGCGGCAGCGAGCGTCGACTCGTCGAGTTCCGCCAGCTCCGCCTTGCCGAACAACGCCTGGCTGGCGAGCTCGACAGCACGGGTGTTGTGTTCTCCGTGAACCAAGGTCGTCATCTCCGCGGCGAGTCGCTTCTGTGCTTCTCGCGCATGCGGCCGCTCCGCCGTTGCAGTCTCCAACTCCGCGAGTTCGTCCGCAGTCAAGAAGGTGAACCAGCGCAGGTACTTGATCACATCGGCGTCGCCAGTGTTCACGAAGTACTGGTACCAGGCGTACGGGCTGGTCATCTCGGGGTCGAGCCACAAACTGCCGCCACCGGTCGATTTTCCGAACTTTTTGCCATCGGCCGAGGTCACCAGCGGAACCGTCATGGCGTGCACGCTCTCACCGTCGACACGACGGTTGAGTTCGACGCCGGCAATGATGTTGCCCCACTGATCGGACCCACCAACCTGCAACGTGCAGCCGAGATCGCGCCGCAGGTGCAGGTAGTCGTTGGCCTGGAGCAGCATGTAGCTGAACTCGGTGTACGACATTCCGTCCGATTCGAGGCGACGCTTGACGGTGTCGCGCGCGAGCATCACGTTCACGGAGAAGTGTTTGCCCACATCACGCAAGAAATCGATGGCCGACATCTTGCCGGTCCAGTTCATGTTGTTCTCGATGACCGCACTCGTCGGCGAATCGTCGAAATCCACGAATCGTTCGAGCTGACCACGGATGCGACCCGCCCAGTCTGCGACGGTGTCGGCGGAGTTCATCGTCCGTTCCCCGACGTCACGGGGGTCACCGATCAAGCCCGTTGCACCGCCGGCAAGAACGATCGGGCGGTTGCCGGCGCGCTGAAAACGCTTGAGCGCAAGGAGCGGAACCAGGTGGCCTGCGTGCAGACTCGGTCCGGTCGGGTCGAACCCCGCATACAGCGTGACCGGTCCGGCCTCGAGATCTTTACGCAAAGCGTCGAGATCGGTTGATTGGGCGATCAGCCCGCGCCAGGTCAGTTCGTCGAGAATATTCTCAGTCACGGACTCGATCATCCCATCTTCACGAAGTGGCCGGTGCTCGCGGGCTTCGGCGATACGCGGACACCGCCGGGGAGTCCGGAATCCAGAGCCGCCACGGGACCTCCGCCGCGGTGCTGACACCCACCCGCGGTCCGCTCACCCATTCCTTCGACTCCCCCAATTCGAGCCGAATCCGCGACACCGGGTCGAACACGTCTGTTCCATTGTCCCCCAGCGTGATTGCTACGGAAGCGCCGAGATTACCTGGCCCTCTGGCCCATTGGTGAGATGGCCGGTCCGGCGATCTCCGTGCGGACACCACATCGTGGCCGGCTTCGATTTCGGCGGCTCGGAGCAGAACACCGCCCGCGACACCATCCGGGCCGTACGAGATGTTCATGCAAAAGTGCATTCCGTAGCTGCGGTAGACGTACAGCCGCCCCGCCCGCCCGAACATCACGCTGTTTCGCGGCGTTTGCCCCCGATACGAATGCGCTGCCGGATCCGGCCAGGGCCCGTCCTTCTCCCCGCCGTAAGCCTCCACCTCGACAATTCTCAGAGCGACCTCGTCGACGATCAGGGTCGAGCCGAGAACCGCCAAGCCCGCTTCCAACGGGTTTTTCACATTTACCAAGGTCTCGATACTCACCCTTCGATTGTGCCCACACCGTTGGCTCGCCGGTCGGCCGAGTCGCATAATTCAACAAGTGATGAATTATTGAAACGAGGCGCACAGTGACCACAACGCCGGCAATAGACATCCGCGGACTCCGAGTCATTCGCGGCAAACACGAAGTACTCCACTCGCTTGACCTGCAAGTCTCGGCGGGATCGATCACCGGACTGCTCGGACCCTCCGGTTGCGGCAAGACAACCCTCATGCGCGCGATAGTCGGAACGCAGATCGTCGAAAGTGGTGAGGTCAGAGTCCTGGGAAATCGCGCCGGGTCCGTCGCCCTTCGCCGTCGGATCGGGTACGTCACCCAATCCCCCAGTGTGTACGGCGACCTGACGGTGACGCGAAATGTTCAGTATTTCGGCGCTCTGTACGGAAAATCCGGCGCAGACGTCGCAGCAGCGGTCGACGCCGTCGGATTGAGCCGTTATGCCGACCAGACCGCAGCCGACCTGTCCGGCGGTCAACGCGGTCGAGTTTCGCTGGCATGCGCGCTGGTGGCGTCACCTGACGTGTTGATCCTCGACGAACCGACCGTTGGGCTCGATCCAGTCCTTCGCGTCGAATTGTGGGAACGATTTGCCGACCTCGCTCGCAGCGGAACCACCCTGTTGGTCTCGAGCCACGTCATGGACGAGGCGGACCACTGCGCAGAACTGATTCTGATGCGCGACGGGTACCTTCTCGCGCAACTCACCCCTGACGAACTGCGTGCAAAAACCAGATGTGAACGGCTCGAGGACGCCTTCCTCGAACTGATTCGGACTTCACCCGTCGGAGGCGAAATATCATGAGCATCAGGATCTTCGGTGCTACTACCGTCCGAATTCTGCTTCAGCTCCGCCAAGATCACCGCACGGTGGCCATGATCTTGTTGGTCCCGTCGTTGCTGATGATTCTGCTCTATTTCCTCTACCAAGACGTCCCGACGCCGCCCGGCCAGGTTTCGCTCTTCCAGCGAGTGGCGATCACGATGTTGGGAATCTTGCCGTTTGTCGTCATGTTCCTGGTCACGTCCATCGCGATGCAACGCGAACGCAGTTCAGGCACACTCGAACGCCTGCTCACCACTCCGATGGGCAAACTCGATCTTCTCGCCGGATACGGTGCAGCATTTTCGCTCTCCGCAGCCGCTCAGGCAGCTCTCGCGTGCGCGGTAGCTTTCGGATTTCTCGGGCTCACCATCGCGGGCAGTCTTGCGTGGGTCATCGTCATTGCAGTTCTCGGCGCGATCCTCGGCGTTGCTCTTGGTCTGTTGGCCAGTGCGTTCGCGAAGACCGAATTCCAAGCAGTGCAGTTCATGCCTGTCGTAGTGGTTCCACAGCTCTTCCTCTGCGGACTCCTGGTACCTCGTGACCAATTGCCGACCTGGCTCGAATGGATCAGCAACGTACTCCCCTTGAGCTACGCCGTCGACGCGCTTCAACAAGTGTCGATGCATGCCGACGCGACAGGTCAGATGTGGCGTGATCTCGCCGTCATGGCAGGCTTTGCCGCCGCCGCACTATCGCTGGCCGCAGCCACACTCGATCGCCGCACTCCATGACCGACAACAGCACCGCGCCGACGCCGACTCGTTCGGGGCGACGACCGGGCAAGTCGGAGACTCGCGCGCAGATTCTCGATTCGGCGCGACGAGAGTTCTCCCGGAACGGTTTTCGAAGAACTACCGTTCGATCGATAGCCGCGGCGGCTGACGTCGATCCAGCCATGATTCATCACCATTTCGGGAGCAAGGAGCAGTTGTTCACCGCTGCGATCGCGCTACCGATCGATCCAGCACAGGTACTGGGGCCGGTTCGCACCTCCCCGACCGAAAATCTCGGCGAAAGCCTTCTCCGGGCGGTGATCGGGCTATGGGATTCGGAACATCAGCCGGCGATTCTGGCGGCTTTTCGATCAGCCATTTCCGGAGACGGATCGCAACTGATCCAGAGCTTTCTGCTCGATATCGTATTGCGCGACATCATTCCGCGGGTGGACACACCACCCGGCACCGGCCTGATCAGAGCAGAATTGGTGGCCTCTCAGATGGCCGGGCTACTGGTCACGCGATACGTGTTCGGACTCGAACCGCTCGCGATGTTGAGCGTCGACGCACTGGTACCGCTGGTAGCTCCGAACCTCCAGCGGTACCTCACCGGCGAGTTGCCGATCTAGCCTTCGGCCCGTGCGAGCAACTTCTCGTGCTCGTCGTCGGCCACATCGCGTGCCTCGTCGATCAACAGAACAGGAATGCCATTCTCGATCGGATACGCGCGCCGCAAACGGGGGTTGTAGAGCAACTCGTCCCCGACCAGCAGCAGCGGGCCCTTGTCCTGGGGGCAGGCCAGAATGCTGAGCAACGTCGAATCAATAGCCACGTGAGTCCTCTCGAACCGATCAAACAGAATGTCCTCAGGCTACCGTGCTCCGGTGCCCACCCTCGTCGGCATCAACTGCGCGGCGATTGCCTTGGTCAGCCGCTTGTACGACTGCGTCTCGGAATCGAGGAACCAGGTCCGTGGCCCCGGCGCCGGCAGTCCGGCCGCAGCCAAAGCAGTAGAGCTCGGACGGTACGACGAGCCCACCGGGATCTCGTCCACCACGTGCACGATGTCCGGGCGCGCGTCGAAATCGATGCGCGAGAGAGCCTCTGCAAGCTCGGCAGACCGGAACTGCCGCCCCGGACGCCAGGTCACGGCAGCGACCGCCAACTGATGCGGTGCGTCGCCGACGCCGTACGCGACAGCAAGATCTACCCGCGCAACACTCGACAAAGCGTCGACGATCGGCTGGGTGAACACGGGACCGCGGAGGGTGGAAATGACCGTGTTCTTGTGATCGATCAGCCAGTAGTCGCCGTCGCCGTCTCGGCGGAAGAGATTCTCGGTGGGAATCCACGAATCGCCGGCTTGGAAGAGGCCTCGCATGGCGCCGCCCGAGAGATCGGCGGTGAATCCCGCGCGCCCGAGCAGCAAGCCGACCTCGTCTTCGGCGCACTCACGGACAAATCCGTTGCCGTTTTCGAGGAGCCGACCACTGAGCGGGTCGTAGGCCGCCAACCGAACCTGCGCGCTCCCCGGCAGCGGGCGACCCTTGGAGCCAACTTTGGAGCCTGCGACGTTGGCGAGAATCACATCGCCTTCGGTCGACGCATAGAACTCGAGCACCTGCGCGGGGTCGAACGCCTCCGTGGTCCGCTTCCACAGACCATGGGGCATTCCCGAACCGATGAACAGGCGGACCGGATGGCTACCGTCGATGAGGAGAAGATCCTCGTCGAGGATCTCGCGCATCATCGACCACGTGTAACTCACGACCGTCACGCCGTAGCGGTGGATTTCTTCGACAAACCTCGCCGGGTTCAGTCCGCGTGAGAGAGCAATCCGGGAACCACCGGCCATTGCGCCACCGATGGTCGCGAGCAAACTCGACGAATGGTGGAGCGGCGCAAGGCAGTACACGGTGTCACCGCGATCGAGATCTGCCGCCGTGGCCGTGCCGAAGGCCGACAATGCCCACCGGTAGTTGGTGATCTGCTTGGCTTCGAGCACACCGCCGGATTCCGCAAAGATGATGAACGCGAGTTCGCGGGCGACACCGGGATCCGGTCGGTACCACCCGGGCAGATTGACCTTCGTCGGATCGATTTGTTCGAGATCGATCACGTCGTGCGACGGATCCACCTCGAGGCCACGGGCATCGCCGCCGCCGAGAACCAGAACAGGCCTACCGGTAACCACTGCGGCATCGACGTTCTCCGGATCGGTGATGATCCGATCGACCGATCCCAGCTTGACCGCCGCCGTGATGTCGGACCCTGGCGGAAGCATGACCGCGACGGCACCGAGGCGCGAGAGAGCCGCGATGGCCGCGAGCGCGCTGGGACGGGTCTCCATCAGGACACCGACGTGTGCTGCCGGACGCACGCCCACGGAGATCAATCCACGTACGACATTGTCGATGCGGGCGTTGACCGCTTCGTAGGTGTGCACGCGATTGTCGAAGAGGAAGCACTCGCCGTTCGGCGCCTTTCGACGCTGCTCCGCGAGCAATTGGCTCAGGGAGATCTTGGTGTGCGGCTGAATCTGGTTGAGCCGCGCCAGACGTGGCAACGCGCGCGCTGCCTCGCCGGACAACTCGAAAGTGCCGCGCAGGGCACCGGCGGCAAGGTCACTGATTCCCTTGGTGACGCCTGCCCCTACTTCGGCGACCGAGGCGACGGTGTGGATGATCCGATTGCTGATCGACACACCGGTCTGGTCTTCGAGGTCGGCGCCGTAGACCATGTTCGCGATGCGGTCCGGGAGCGGCCCACCCGTTTCGGTCCACTGCACGAATTCACCGGTTGTCGGCCAGGTGTGATTGGCCGCGGTGGAACCGACAACCAAACCGAAATGACCTGCACGCAAAGTAGATTCATAGACCTTCGCCCGCGGAGCCGCTTGACTGATACCGCGAACCGCCTGCGGCTGACCGATGTCGTCGACCTCGCCGACAAACGCCAGGATGGGGCAGGTGATTTCGGCGAGAGAGACCAATTGATCCTTGATGACAAAACCGCCGGTCATCATCCTGTTGTGCACGATGAACTGCTTGAGCAGTTCGGCTACCGCAGGCCCCGACCACGCGACCCAACCCTCGGTGGCGAGGAAGCGTCGCTGCTGCTCTCTCGGTAGCAACGCCTCACGGTCGTGCAGTTGAAGCAGGAAGTCGACGCGCATCTTCAGCGACTTCACGGGATCGAGCAACTGGAACCCGGTACGAGCCATCCATCCGGTGACTGCCAGGCGATTGAAGACGTGATCGGCGAGGAAATCCGCACCCTTGGTAGCCAATCCGGCCGGGATACCGAAAGGCAATGCAGCGAGTGTGTCGACCGGGCTGCCGAAGGTGATGACACTGGCTATGTTTCGGCTGCGTCGGTAGGCAGCCGCCTGATAGGCGAACATTCCACCCTGCGAGTAACCGGAGATGTGAACATCTTTACCGGTGTGACGGTGGATGTGATCGACGATGTCGCTGAGAGCGATGATGTGATCGGCAAGATTGCGATCCCAACCGCCCTCTTCGGAGTCGGGCGAACCGAAATCGACGACCCAAGGGTCAAGGCCCATCTCGTGCAGAATTCCCACAGCGCCCTGGTCGCGGGTCACGTCGTACACGTTCGCCGACATCATCATCGGCGGGATCAGCAAGATCGGTGCGCCGACGGTTTCCGGGTCACTGTCCGGGAAGTAGCGCCGTAGCCGATACATCGCTGCGCGTTCGACGATCTCGAACGGCGACGTGGTCGCATCCGTTTCCAACCCACCCAACCGGACGACCTCGAGGCCGTTTTGTGCTGTCGCAACCACCCGACGAATCGGGCCCAGCACAGACTTGGAATTCAATCCCACCATTTCACTCCCAAGTTACTCACCATGTGACGTCAGTCTCATTTTTCCCGCGCGCGACAAGCCTACTGACGACGAATACGCGTACGCGGTCAGGGAGCAAATTCTGCTCCCTGACCGCGTACGACCGAAGGACTACTGCCGAAAAGAGAGGGACGACACTCGCGACCTCGAGGTCAGAGTGTCCATCCCCGCAGCGACTGCGCCACTGCTCGGACTCCGTCCAACTGCTCTGCCACCCGCACCCCCGCGGTGCCGCCCCGTGCATTACGCGAAGAGATGGAACCCTCGACTGTCAGCACCTCACGAACAGCGGGCGTCAGCGCGCTGTCGACGCCGGCCAGTTCCTCGTCCGTGAGATCTTCGAGTCCGACGCCTCGCGCTTCGGCGACACGCACACACGCTCCGGCTGCCTCGTGTGCAACCCGGAACGGCACGCCCTGACGCACCATCCACTCCGCGATGTCGGTGGCCAACGTGAACCCTGCCGGAGCAAGTTCCGCCATACGCTCGGTGTGGAACTCGAGAGTCTGCACCAGACCGGTGATGGCCGGGAGCAACATCTCGAGCTGCGCAACCGAGTCGAAGACCGGTTCCTTGTCCTCTTGCAGATCGCGGTTGTACGCCAGCGGCTGAGCCTTCAGCGTCGCCAACAATCCGGTGAGGTTACCGATCAAACGACCCGACTTACCGCGCGTGAGTTCCGAGACATCCGGATTCTTCTTCTGCGGCATGATCGACGATCCCGTGGACCACGCGTCGGCAAGAGTGATGTAGCCGAACTCCGGTGTGCTCCAGATGATGATCTCTTCCGCCATACGGGAGAGATCGACACCGATCATTGCGAGCACGAACGCTGCCTCGGCTGCGAAATCACGCGAAGCCGTTGCGTCGATCGAGTTCTCGGCCGAGCTGTCGAACTTCAGTTCCGCCGCAATCGCTTCGGGATCGAGTCCGAGTGAGGAACCGGCGAGTGCACCGGAACCGTACGGGGACACCGCAGCTCGCACGTCGAAGTCGCGAAGGCGCTGCACGTCCCGCAACAGTGGATGTGCGTGAGCGAGCAGGTGATGCGCCAACAGGACCGGCTGAGCCGCCTGCAGGTGCGTCTTGCCCGGCATCACGGCATCCGGATGCGCCCCGGCCTGAGTCGCCAATGCGTCGACCACGTCGAGAACTCCGGTGGAGATGCGGCGGACCGCATCGCGAAGCCACATGCGGAACAGCGTGGCCACCTGGTCGTTACGTGAACGACCAGCACGCAGGCGTCCACCGACCTCAGGCCCGACGCGCTCGATCAGACCACGCTCGAGTGCGCCGTGTACGTCCTCGTCCGAATCACTGGGCGCGAAGGCGCCACTGGCGACATCTGCCGCCAGACGGTCGAGACCGTCGAGCATCGTCGCGAGGTCGGCTTCGCTGAGCAGGCCGGCCTTGTTCAGCACACGTGCATGCGCCTGCGACGCCCGCACGTCGTACGGAGCGAGGACCCAGTCGAAGTGAGTCGACTTGCTCAGCGCCGCCATGGCAGCGGCCGGTCCGGACTCGAACCGTCCGCCCCACAGCGCGCCTTCGTTGGTGCCGTGTTTCTGAGCGTCTCCGTCACCGTGAGCCGTCATGGCTCAGAGTCCCAGATCGCGCTTCGCGGCGACCTTCGACGACAGACCGTGGATCTCGACGAAGCCCTTCGATGCAGACTGGTCGAAGCTGTCGCCCTCGTCGTACGTCGCGAGGTTGAAGTCGTAGAGCGACTCGGGGCTACGACGACCGTTGACGGTGATGGCTCCACCGTGCAGGAAGAGACGGATGTCGCCGGTGACGCGTTCCTGCGTCTTGTCGACGAACGTGTCCAGTGCGTCCTTGAGGGGCGAGAACCAGAGGCCGTCGTAGACCAGCTCGGACCAACGCTGCTCCATCTGACGCTTGTAGCGACCGAGTTCGCGTTCGAGGGTGACGTGCTCGAGTTCCTGGTGTGCGGTGATGAGAACCATCGCGCCGGGAGCTTCATAGATCTCACGGCTCTTGATGCCCACGAGACGGTCCTCCACGACGTCGAGGCGGCCGACGCCCTGAGCGCCTGCGCGCTTGTTCAGTTCCTGAATGGCTTCGAGAACCGACACCGGGCGGCCGTCGATGGCGACCGGGCGGCCCTTGTCGAAGCTGATGATGAGCTCGTCGGGTGCGTTCCAGTTGACCGTCGGGTCCTGGGTGTAGTCGTAGACGTCCTTCGTCGGCGCGTTCCACAGATCCTCGAGGAATCCGGTCTCGACGGCGCGGCCCCAGACGTTCTGGTCGATCGAGAACGGCGACTTCTTGGAGACGTTGATCGGGATGTTGTTCTCTTCGGCGAAGGCGATGGCCTTCTCGCGGGTCCAGGCGTAGTCGCGGACCGGTGCGATGACCTGCAGGTCGGGTGCGAGGGCGCCGAATCCGACCTCGAAGCGAACCTGGTCGTTGCCCTTACCGGTGCAACCGTGCGAGACGATGGTGCCGCCGTGCGAGCGTGCAGCTTCGACGATGTGCTTGACGATCAGCGGACGGCTGATGGCCGAGACGAGCGGGTAGCGGTCCATGTACAGGGCGTTGGCCGCGATGGTCGGCAGGCAGTATTCGTCCGCGAACTCGTCGCGGGCGTCGACGACAACGGATTCGACTGCGCCGCAGTCGATCGCGCGCTGACGCACGACCTCCATGTCCTCGCCACCCTGCCCCAGATCGATGGCGACGGCGACAACTTCAGCGCCCGTCTCCTTACCGATCCAACTGATGGCAACAGAAGTGTCCAGCCCGCCCGAGTAGGCGAGTACGACGCGATCGGCCATGGTTTTTGTGCTCCTTCGGTTGAAAATCTCTATCAAAGAATAAGGGGTCAGGCGAGCGATTCGATCATGGCCGCGAGTTCCGCTCCGGAAAGCGGTTCCCGGGCCACTACGAAGATGGTGTCATCTCCGGCGATCGTGCCCACGATGTCCGGCATCGAGGACCGATCCAGTGCGCTCGCGAGGTAGTGCGCAGCTCCCGGCGGTGTCCGGAGGATCGCCATGTTGCCGCTGAAATCGGTGGAGACCAACAGCTCGCCCAACAGCCGTGAGAGGCGGTCGGTACCGCCGGACACACCGCGTACCGGGTTCCCGTCCTCCGGCACCACGTAAACACCGGCGCCGCCGTCGGCGGCACGCAGTTTCACCGCTCCCAGCTCTTCGAGGTCACGCGAGAGCGTCGCCTGCGTTGCTTCGATACCCTCGGCACCGAGCAACGCCGCCAGCTCCGTCTGACTTCGGACAGGGTGAGCCGCCAGAAGCGCGATGATGCGCGACTGGCGACCAGCCCGAGTGGGAGCGACGCTCACGCCGGGTCCAGTTGGGTTCGCTGTTCCAGCAGCCACACGAGCAATGCCTTCTGGGCGTGCAGACGGTTCTCCGCCTCGTCCCAGACAACACTCTGCGGCCCGTCGAGAACCTCGTCGGTGACTTCTTCGCCGCGATGTGCAGGCAGGCAGTGCAGGACGACAGCCTTCGGATCTGCCTTTGCGAGCAGCTCCTTGTTGATCTGGAACGGACGGAAAGGTCCGACCCGATCGAGTCCGTCGTTCTCCTGACCCATAGAGGTCCAGGTGTCTGTGACCAACGCGTCGGCGCCGACGACGCCGGCCTGCGGGTCCTGCGTCAGCGTGATGGTCGCGCCGGTTTCCTCGGCGCGTTTGCGTGCTGCTGCCACTACCCAGTCCGCCGGTTCGAAGCCCGCGGGGCTGGCAATGGTGACGTCGATGCCTGCGGTGACTCCGCCGAGCATCAGTGAGTGAGCCATGTTGTTGGCGCCGTCACCCAGGTAGGTCAGCTTCAGCCCCTTGAGCTCACCCTTCTGCTCGATCAGCGTTTGCAGATCGGCCAGAACCTGACAGGGGTGAAACTCGTCCGACAACGCGTTGACGATGGGAATGGTTGCGCCCGTTGCCATCTGCTCCAAGCGCTTCTGGCCGAACGTGCGCCACACGACGGCGTCGACGTAGCGGGAGAGAACGCGTCCGGTGTCCGCCAGCGTCTCTTCACGCCCGAGTTGGGTGCTGCGCCCGTCGACGACGACGGCGTGGCCGCCCATCTGTGCGATGCCCATCTCGAACGAGAAACGTGTACGCGTCGAGTTCTTCTCGAAGATGACGCCGACTCCGCGTGGACCCTCGAGTGGACGCCGAGCGAACGGGTCCTTCTTGAGAATCGCAGCGAGTTCCAGAACTTCGGCCTGCTGCGCCGGAGTCAGATCGTCGTCCCTGAGAAAGTGTTTCACCACGGTAGTCACTTCTCCCCCGGCTGGTCAGCCGATAGTGCACTGTCGAAGATGGCAGGTAATGCTGCCACGAAGGTTTCGGCCTGCTCATCCGTGAGGATCAGCGGCGGCGCCAACCGGATTACTCCGGGTTGCGCTGCATTCACAAGGTACCCGGCTTCGCGGGCTGCATTTTCCACCGCCGGCGCGACGTCCTCGGTCAGCACGACACCCAGCAGCAGTCCTGATCCCCGTACGTAGTCGACCAACGGATGGCCCAGATCTTCGATGCCAGTCGAGATCGACTTACCCAAACTGTCCGCGCGCGAGATCAGGTCTTCCGCTGCAATGGTTTTCAGCACGGCAAGTGCCGCCGCGGCGCACACCGGATTTCCACCGAACGTCGTCCCGTGCTTACCCGGCCCGAACAACTCTGCCGTTGCTCCGGTCGCGATGCAGGCGCCGATCGGCATTCCGCCGCCGAGCCCCTTCGCAAGCGTGATGACGTCGGGAACGATGCCGACGGCCTGATGGGCGTAGAACCAGCCCGTCCGGCCGATGCCGGTCTGCACTTCGTCGAGTACGAGAAGCGCACCGCGTTCGGCGGTGATCCGCCGAGCCTCCACGAGGTATCCCTCCGGTGGCACCACGACGCCGCTCTCACCCATGATCGGTTCGAGGAACACAGCGGCGGTGTCGGAATCGACGGCCCGCTCGAGTGCCTCGACGTCGCCGTACGGCACGAACTCGACACCGGCAGGCATCGGTTCGAACGGCGCCCGCTTGGCAGGCTGACCCGTCAGAGCGAGTGCGCCCATCGTGCGACCGTGGAAAGAGCCCTCGGCTGCGATGATCTTCTTCCGTCCGGTGGCGCGAGCGAGCTTGAAGGCAGCCTCGTTCGCCTCGGTACCGGAGTTGCAGAAGAACGCGCGCCCGCTCACATTGCCGAGATGAGCGAGCAGCTGCTCCGCCAACTCGACGACCGGCTCGCTGGCGTACAGGTTGGACACATGGCCCAGTGTCGACAACTGCGTCGTGACGGCTTCGACGACGGCCGGATGCCCGTGTCCGAGGATGTTGACGGCAATTCCGGCCAGGAAGTCGACGTACTGCTTGCCGTCGGCGTCAGTGAGGACGGCCCCGTCACCGCGGACGAGAGCAACCCGGGGTACGCCATAATTGTTCATCAGCGAAGCGGACCACCGCTGCTGGAGATCGATCGTGCTCATGAGGTAGCTCCCTGCTGGGGACCGGCGACCGAGGAGCCCGGCACGACCATCGTGCCGATTCCTTCGCCGGTGAAAAGTTCGAGTAGGACTGAATGTTCGAGCCGGCCGTCGATCACGTGCGCCGACGGCACACCTCCGCGCACCGCGCGAAGGCAGGCCTCCATCTTGGGCACCATGCCGGCATCGAGACTCGGCAACAACTGAGCAAGGGCGTCGGTGTCGATTTCGGTGGCCAGCGAGGATCGGTCCGGCCAATCGGTGTACAGACCTTCGACATCGGTGAGGACAACGAGCTTCTCCGCACCGATTGCCTCGGCCAGTGCCGCAGCAGCGGTATCGGCATTGATGTTGTGGACGACACCGTCGGCGTCGGGGGCGATGGTCGAGACCACCGGAATACGTCCTGCCGCAATGAGATCGAGTACCGCGTCCGGGTTCACGGTAGTGACGTCTCCGACCAGACCGATGTCGGTCTGCTCCCCCTCGACCGCAACAGTGCGTCGAGTAGCGGTGAACAGGTGCGCATCTTCACCGGAGATACCGACCGCGTAAGGACCGTGCGCGTTGATCAAGCCGACGAGTTCACGGCCGACCTGACCGAAAAGCACCATCCGCACGACATCCATCACCTCGGGCGTCGTCACACGGAAACCACCGCGGAACTCACCCTTCATGCCAAGGCGTGCCAGCATCGCATTGATCTGCGGGCCACCGCCGTGAACGACGACGGGATGGATGCCGACAGTCCGCAGAAACGCCATGTCGGCGGCAAATGCCGTCTTGAGCGTCTCGTCGATCATGGCGTTTCCGCCGTACTTGACCACGACCACCTTGTCGCGGAATCGCTGCAGCCACGGCAGCGCGTCCGCAAGGACATGTGCCTTCTGATGCTCGCTGATGACGGGATACGTCTCGGTCATGACGAGTACGCCGAGTTCTCTTCGACGTAGGCATGCGAGAGGTCCGTGGTGCGAATGCTCACGGACTCGTTGCCGATTCCCAGATCGATGTCGAGTTCGATGTCGATCCCGCTCAGGTCGACCTCACGTGCCCCCGGAGCGCCGACGCCGTCGATGCAGACCGGACTCCCGTTGAAGGACACACTGATTCGGTCTGGATCGAGCTCGATGGGAGCGATACCCACTGCTGCGAGGACGCGGCCCCAGTTGGGATCGGATCCGAAAAGCGCCGTCTTGACCAAGCTGTCCCGAGCAACGGTCCGGGCGCCGATCAGCGCGTCGGATTCGGACGCTGCGCCGCGAACCGTCACCTTGACCCGTTTGGTGACGCCCTCGGCGTCTGCCATCAACTGATCCGCGAGATCGTCACACACGGCGAATACTGCGGCGTTGAGCTCGTCCTGCGTCGGCGTGACACCGCTGGCGCCGGAGGCCAACAAGAGCACTGTGTCGTTGGTGGACGTGGCGCCGTCGACGTCGAGGCGATCGAAGCTCAGGTGGGTGGCGGCGCGCAACGCGGTGTCGAGCTGCTCGGCCGTTGCGACGGCATCGGTCGTGACGACGCACAGCATGGTGGCCAGCGCAGGCGCGAGCATGCCTGCGCCCTTGGCCATTCCGCCGACGTTCCACTTGTTCGCGTGGTGCAGCGATGCCTGCTTCGGCACGGTGTCCGTGGTCATGATCGCGTATGCCGCGTCGGTGCCGCCGGAGATTCCGCCGGCAAGTTCGTGCACGACCTCCGTGACACCGGGGATCAGCTTGTCCATGGGCAACCGGTCACCGATGAGTCCGGTGGAACAGACGGCGACCTCGATCGCGCCCGTCTCGGTTCCCCAATTGCTCAGTGCCGAAGCAACTTCCTCGGCAGTCTTGTGTGCATCCTGGAATCCACCCGCGCCCGTGCAGGCGTTCGCGCCGCCCGAGTTGAGCACCACCGCGCGCAGCTTGCCCGTCGTCAAGACCTGCTGAGACCACAACACCGGAGCCGCCTTGACCTTGTTCAGGGTGAAGACGCCGGCAGCGGCCAGATCAGGGCCCTCGTTGAGCACCAGTGCGAGGTCCGACTTGCCACTCTTCTTGATACCGGCAGCAATTCCGGCACCGCGGAATCCGGCAGGCGCGGTGACGCCCTGTGTACGGAGCAGACGTCCTCCGGCGACGTGAACCACGTCGGATTCGGTTGGGTTGTCGATCTGCTGCGGATTGTCGGTGCTCACGGAGCTACTCCCACGGTAGAGAGACCTGCGGTCTCGGGTAGGCCAAGGGCAAGGTTCATCGATTGCACAGCGCCACCGGCGGTGCCCTTGGTGAGATTGTCGATTGCCGAGATGACAACGAGCTGACCGGCGTCGGCGTCCACGGTGACACCGATCTGTACTGCGTTGGATCCGATCACGGCGCCGGTCTGCGGGAAGACTCCGGCAGGCAGCACGTGGATGAACGGCTCGTCGTTGTATGCCTTTTCGTAGATTTCGCGTGCCTGCTCTTCGGTCGCGGTGGTGGCCGCCGTGCAGGTCGCGAGGATACCGCGCGGCATGGGCGCGAGGACCGGAGTGAACGACACGCTGATGTCCTTGCCGCCTGCTGCCGAGAGATTCTGAATGATCTCAGGGGTGTGGCGATGCACGCCGCCGACGCCGTATGCGCGGACCGAGCCCATGACCTCCGAACCCAGCAGATCAGCCTTCGGTGCCCGGCCGGCGCCCGAAGTGCCACTGACTGCAACCACGTTCACGTGTGAGTCCACGATCCCCGCGGCAACGGCGGGGGCCAGCGCGAGGCTCGCTGCCGTCGGGTAGCAGCCCGGAACGGCGATGCGGGTTGCGCCTACCAATTTTTCGCGGGCACCGGGCAGTTCAGGAAGCCCGTAGGGCCAGGTACCGGCATGAGTGCTCTTGTAGTACTTCTCCCAGGCTGCGGAATCTTGCAGCCGGAAGTCCGCACCGCAGTCGATGATGACCGTCGATTCGGGTAGCAGCTTGGCGTACTGAGCCGAATTTCCGTGTGGGAGACCGAGGAAGACGACGTCGTGACCCGAGAGGATTTCAACAGTGGTCTCTTCGAGTACCCGCGACGAGAGTGGGAGCAAGTGCGGGTGATGCTCACCGAGCGTCGAACCGGCGTTGCCACCGGCGGTCAGCGAACCGATCACCAGAGTCCCGTCGGCATAGGAGGGGTGTCCGAGAAGCAGACGCAGAACCTCACCACCGGCGTACCCACTGGCGCCGGCAACGGCGACTCTGATCGGCTTGCGTGTGTTCTCGGTCGTACCACCTTCAGTCATGTCACACAGTATGCATCATTGTGCATCGGAATGCATAATTACTTACCCATGGATCGCCGGATCTCCTCGAGCTTGGCTTTTGCAGCCTTCTGGCGCTCGTCCCACTGCTCGTCGACGGACTTTCCGGCAGGACTTTCGTGTGCCAATTCGGCCGAACCTATGGAGGTACCGAAGCGCCCCTCTATCTTCTCCCGAACGCGGTCGAAAGTGGGGACTCCCCCTTCGGTGTAGTCGGGTTCGGGGATTCTCGGATCTGTCGCAAGGACCACCGGGACATCGATGATCTCGTCGACCTCCACAACAGTGTCGGGCAGTTCGACTTCTTCGGCGTCGGTGATCGTGTCCGCTTCCTCGACACGGTTCGGTTCGAGGCTTGCGGCAGCGGTGTCCACCACGGAAAGAAGGACCGACAAGCTCGGACGACGCTCGACCACTGCGCGGACGACCGCGAGGAAGTCCTTGTCGTCGAGTGCATCAGCAGCTTCGACTACCTGGTGCACGGAAAAACCGGGTGCTGACCCATCATTCTCGGCCCCATCATCGTGTGACACTGGCAGTCCCTTCTCGAAACGTCGACGGACAACTCCGATCCTTCCACGACCGTCTGCCGAAAGGGGTCAGCGTGAGGCGAGGTAAGCCGCAAACGCGCCCTCGCTCGAATACTCGGGGACGTATCCGAACTGTTCCTTGAGCCGCCGATTGTCGAGGACCGGCCGGTACTGGAGAAATCCGACCCGCTCCGGACCGTGTTCCGTCAAACCCAATCGCCGTCCGACGCGTAGAACGCCCCGGAGCAGCCACGCGGGAAGCGTCACCGTGCTCTTGCCCATCCGGGAAGCCAGTTCATCGACTGTCAGCGCACCGTCGCCCGCGACGTTGAAGATGCCCACCTGGTTTCCGGTCACAGCCTCGGCAAAGGCGCTCGCCACGTCCGTGTGCCAGACGAACACGAAAGGGCTGTCGCTCCCGGCGACCTTGAGCAGCTTGCGGCGATCGAATAACGCGGTGATCTGGTTGTCGACGCTCTCCCCCAAGATCGTGCCGATCCGGAATACAACTTGCTCCAACCGCGGATGTACGACGCGATACTCGGCGAGCATCTCCTCGACCAGGCGTTTGTGCCGACTGTAAGTGAATTCGTCGTTGCCGCGAACGGGAACGTCCTCGGTGATCCACGCCGGGCTGTCGGAGTGGTAGCCGTACGCCGCCCCGGACGAAGACACGACAATCCGTCCAACCCCGTGTTCGACGCAGGCCGCGAGCACGTTTCGTGTCCCGTCGACGTCGACGCGGTACTCCTGCTCCGCTGTCGTGTTCTTGCCGGGATTCACGATAGAAGCGAGGTGGATCACGACGTCCGGTCGGTGCTCACCGAACACCCGCCCCAATTCTGCGGGGTCGCACACGTCCGCTCGCACGCGGTGGACTCGATCGTCCGGTGTTGCCTTCACCGTGAGGTCGGCACAGACGACGGTGATGCCTCGTGCGATCAGTGCGTCGATGACAGCCGTGCCCAGGAAGCCGTTTCCGCCCGTTACCAGTGCGACAGTCATGCCGGCACCGCCTTTCTGGTACGGCGCTTGGACCAGATCGTCGCCAAAGCCAACCCGGCGATGATGTCCCAGATCCCCCACCAGCCGGCCACGATGGCCATACCGCCGAGTCCGTCGAAGAACGTGAATACCAATCCGAGGCCCAGTCCGGCGTTGCGGATGCCGACCTCGAACGAAACTGCGCGACGGCTGTATTCGTTCAACCCGGTGACGGCGCCGCAGAAGTATCCCAGTGCGAGGGCAACCGTGTCGTGCAGGAAGACCGCAAGTAGTACCACCCCGATGTAGTCGACGAAGTACGACGCGTTCCCCGACACTCCCGCAACGATGAAGATCAAAAGCGCCACCAACGAGCCGTTCTTCACCCACGGCTGCGCTTTCGCCGCGACCTCCGGGAACTTTCGCGCCGCCCAGATGCCGACAACAAACGGCACACCGATGATGAGCGCGATTTGAACGACCATCTCGAGCGCATTCAAGTTCACCGACTGCAACAGCGCGTCGGTCTCCGAGCGTCGGCTCCCCCAGAACGCAAGATTGAGCGGCATGAGGAAGATCGCGAGGACGTTCGACACCGCCGTCATGGACACCGAGAGCGCGACGTCGCCGCCCGCCCGGTGCGTCAGGACGTTCGAGATGTTTCCTGGTGGGCAGCATGCCACCAGGATCATGCCGAGTGCTACCGACGGAGCCGGCGAGAGAATCAGCGTCAGGAGAAAAGTCACTGCCGGCAACAGCAGGAACTGGGCAGCGATACCCACCGCCATCGCCTTGGGTTTGGTGAGCGCACGACGGAAGTCGTCGAGCGAGGTGTCGAGGGCGATCCCCAGCATGATCGCAGCGAGCACCACGTTGAGGATCATCAACGATCCCGGGTTGAAGTTGAGAACCACGTCGTCGATCGGCATCACTGCCCTCCCTTCGCCAGAGCAGTATCGAGCAGTCCGATGTGCCGCTTGATCGCCGATCGGTAGGCGTCCTTGTTCACGTAGTAGGCCATTCGACCCAGCTTCAGGTACTTGTATCCCCCGGACAGATCGGGTGGTGGACCGGCTGCCGCCGCCGAGAACTCGCGGGCAGCGTCGGGAGCTTCGGTGCGTGCTGTGATCAATTTGGCCACCAACTCCGCTTGCTCGAAGCGGCCCTGCCACCCGAGCCCGGAGGCTTCCACCATCCCGAGAACGAAGAGACTGTCGTGGCGACGACTCGCGACGTTGAGGAACAGGTCCGGGGCAGCGCCCGACCAGTCCAGGTCCGCGCGCGCGATGAAGGGGTAGTCGAGGTGATACCCCGTGGCGCAGAGAACGAGGTCGTAATCGGCGGACGAACCGTCGACGAAATGAACCGTCCTGCCGTCGAACCGGTCGACATCGCCGCGCACGTGCACGTCACCGTGCCCGACGTGGTGCAGGATCAACGAGTTCACGACCGGATGCGATTCATAGATTTTGTAGTCCGGCGGCGGAAATCCGAACCGCACCGGATCTCCCGTGAACTGCTTGAGCACCAGCGTATCGACGCGTTGTTTGATCCACGGCGGCAACGGCTTTCCCTGATTCAAGGTGTCCGAGGGACGGCCGAACAGATACTTGGGAACGAAGTAGTAGCCTCGCCGAACGCTCAGGTCGACGGACTCTGCTCGGTGGACGGCGTCAACTGCGATGTCACAGCCACTGTTGCCCGCTCCGATGATTAGTACCTTCTTCCCACGGAATATTTCGGCGCTGCGGTACTCGCTCGTGTGCATCAACGTGCCGGTGAAGTCGCCGCGGAACGTCGGCATGTTCGGCTTCGACAATGTTCCGTTTGCGATGATCACGCCTCGGTACCGCGCAACCGTTGTCTCACCGTTGCGGCTGCGCGTGGTGACCTGCCACAGCGAATCCACGGGCGAAACGTCGATGACCGTAGTGCCGAAGGTGAAGTGCCTGCGAAGATCGTGAGTGTCGGCATAGTCGCGGAAATACTCGGCGAGTTCGACGTGGCTCGGGTAGTCGGCCACCGAATCCGCCATCGGGAACTCCGCGAACGCGGTGGTGCCCTTCGAAGAGATGAGGTGCGCCGACTCGTAGACGGTGCTGTGCGGGTTGTCGATGTCCCAGAGCCCACCGACGTTGTCGTGGCTCTCGAAGCCGTCGAACGCTATCCCGGCCCGATCGAGGTTTCGCGCGCCGGCCAATCCAGACGGGCCCGCTCCGATCAGCGCGTACTTCTCCTCTGTGATCATCCGTCGAGCGTCGCAGATAGTCCGAATCTTGCAGCAATATGCCGGATAATGACGTTATGAGCGCACCAGATGTCGGCAACGGTCGCGGGATAGATGAAATCGATCTGAGGATAATCAATGCGCTCCAGCTCGCACCTCGATCCACGTGGCTTTCGTTGGCCGGACCACTCGAACTCGACGCCGCGACTCTCGCCCGTCGTTGGAATCGACTCTCCGAATCGTCGTTGGCCTGGGTCACGATCACTCCAGGGCGACAGGTGCTGGGCAGCATCGTCACAGCGATCATCGAAATCGATTGCTCACCTGCACTTCTCAACGCCGTCGCGGCACGGCTGACTCGCTCGGCCCACGCCGTGACCATCGAAGCATCAACGGGCAGAGCAGATCTGCTCGTCACGGCCGGTACTGCGGACTTGGCGTCGATGTCACGTTTCATCTCGGAGGAGGTCGCAACGATCGACGGCGTATCGGCGCTACGCACGTCTGTCATCACACGTTGGTTCACCGAAGGAGGTCGTTGGCGACTCAACGCGCTGGCACCTGCCGAGCGCGGTGTCCTGACCACTGGTGACACACGTCAAGCCGGAAGAGCACGCACAGTCGGCATCTCGGAACAGGATCGCAAGGTTCTGACAATGCTCGCCTACGACGGGCGCGCTCCCATGCGGGAGTTGGCCGACGCGATCGGTGTCAGTCCCGCTGCGTGCAAACGCCAGGTCGACCGGCTCACGTCGTCCGGGTTGGTGGCGCTGCGGTGTGAATTCGCCCGTCCACTGGCCGGGCTTCCTGTACTCGCCACTCTGTGGTGCCGCATCGAACCCGAACTTCTCGATGCAGCAGGTCGAATACTGAGTCGGGCGCCGGAAGTTCGGAATTGCTTCGCCGTGGTCGGCGCTGACAACCTGGTTGTTCAGTTGTGGCTGCATTCTCTGGCAGAACTCGATGCCTTCGAGATTCGCCTGCGCCAAGAATTCCCAGGACTGCACGTCGGCGAACGGTCGATCGTCCTCTACTTACGCAAACTCCTCGGTCACGTACTCGATCAGAACGGACGCAGGACATCGACGATCGCCCCGGACGTGTGGTTGCCGAGCCACACCGAATCACCGGGAAATCGATAGCACGAAAGAGCCCACGACCACCAGGGATGGTCGTGGGCTCTGTGATCAGTTGGGAAAATCAGCCCCGCATCTGCGCACCGACGGCCTTGGACGCCGCCTCCACTGCCGCATCACGCGCGGCACTGGCCTCGTCCTCTGTCAGCGTGCGGTCGACGCCGCGGAATCGCAATGCGAACGCGAGCGACTTGCGACCTTCACCGACCTGCTCACCTTCGAAGACGTCGAAGAGGCGGATGTCTTCGAGAAGCTCGCCACCGCCGGAACGCAGAGCTTCCTGCACCTTGGCCGCCGGAATGTCGCGATCGACGACAACTGCCACATCCTGGAGCACTGCGGGGAACGGCGAAATGCGCGGCGCCGGCAGGTTCTCGACCAACGGCAAAGCGTCGAGGTCGATTTCCAATGCGCAGGTACGCGCAGGCAGTCCGGCACGCTCGAGTACAGCCGGGTGCAATTCGCCGGCATGACCGACAACGTTGCCGTCGACCAGCACCTCGGCGCAGCGGCCGGGATGCCACGGCAGATACTGCGCCGCACGCAGTTCCACCTCGACGCCCGCTGCAGCCGCGATGACGCGCACTGCTGCAAAAGTGTCCGAAGCCTCGGCCTGACGACCCGGACCCCAGGGGCCGCTTGGCTCCCGCAATCCACTCAGCACAGCAGCGAGGTGAACGGGCTGCGCCGGCAACGACGCGATCAGGTTTGCGATCTGCTCATCCGTCGGACGGCGATCGACCGGCAATGCATCCACGGGCTTGGTGTCGGGACCTGGCAGCACGACCTGCGCGATGCCGTACAGCGACAGATCACGCTGGCCGCGAGAAGCGTTGCGAGCCAAGATCTCCAGCAGACCCGGAAGCAGAGTTGTCGCCAACTCCGGACGATCGGCTTCGAGCGGGTTGAGAACCTTGCTGGTGTTACGGCGCGGATCGTCCGCGTCGAGGCCCCAGACGTCGAAGACGTTGGTAGGCAGGAACACCGGAGGAAGGACCTCGACATAGCCGGCGTGAGCGACAGCCTTCGAGACCGTGCGCTTGCGCCGCTGCGACGCAGTCAAACCGCGTCCGGCCGGAGCGGCGGGAAGAACCGACGGGATCTGCTCGAGACCTTCGAGGCGGAGTACTTCCTCGACGAGGTCTGCAGGCTGCACCAGGTCCGGACGCCACGACGGTGGCGTCGCGACCAACTGGCCGTGTCCCTCTTCGCTGACGCCGACCTCGACGTTGCACCCGACCTGGGTGAGGCGGCGAGCGGCGGTACCGTTCGGGTACGTGACTCCGGCGACACGGTCGGGCAGGTCGATATCCATGCGAATGGCAGCGCGAGGGGCGACGTCACCGACGTCGGTCAGGACCGGCTCGATCCGTCCGCCGGCAATCTCGACCAGCAGAGCGGCTGCGCGATCAACAGCCGCGAGCGGAATCGCCGGATCGACGACGCGCTCGAAACGCTTGCTCGCCTCGCTCGGCAGCTTGTGCCGGCGCGCTGTCTTGAAGACTGCGAGCGGATCCCAGGTAGCTCCTTCGAGCAGGATGTCCGTCGTTGCCGTTCCCACCTCGGTGGTGGCGCCGCCCATGACGGCCGCCAGAGAAATGACTCCGGAATCGTCGGCGATGACAACATCTTCGGGATCAAGCGTGCGTTCGACGTCGTCGAGCGTCGTCAGCTTCTCCCCCGCCTTGGCACGACGGACCACCAGGTCGCCTTGCACCGCGGTCGCATCGAACGCGTGCAGAGGCTGACCGAGTTCGAGCATCACGTAATTGGTGACGTCGACGGCCGGCGAGATCGGGCGAACACCGGAGAGCAGCAGTCGACGCTGCAGCCACCACGGGCTCACCGCCTCGGGATCGATTCCCGTGATCTTCCGCATCACGAAACGCGACGCCTTGGACTCCGGTTCGAGATGCACCGGCCAGGCTTCACCCTCGGCCGGATGCGCGGGAACCGAAGCGGGATCGGCGTATTCGAGATCGAATCCGCAGGCGAGTTCACGTGTGAGGCCGCGGACCGAGAAGCAGTAGCCACGGTCCGGGGTGATGTTCAGTTCGATGATCGTGTCACCGAGACCGAGCAACTCGTTGCCATCGGCGCCGGGTTCGGCGGTACCGGGCTCGAGCACCAGAATGCCCGAATGGTCCTTGCCGATACCGAGTTCAGAGACGGAGCAGATCATGCCGTCGGACACCTGGCCGTACGTCTTGCGAGTGGCGATTTCGAATCCGCCGGGCAGCACCGCGCCGGGCAGTGCAACAACGACGAGGTCACCCTCGTTGAAATTGCGCGCGCCGCAGACGATGCCGCGAGGCTCGGGCTCACCGACCTCGACCTGACAGAAGCGGATCGGCTTCTTGAACTCGGTCAGTTCGGTGATGGAGACGACCTTGCCGACGACCAAGGGGCCGTCGATCGCCTCGAGTGTGTCGAGTTCCTCGACTTCGAGTCCCACCCGGACGAACCCGGCGTCCAACTCTTCCGGGGTCACCTCCCAGTCCGGAGTTGCCCGCTGCAGGATCTCGGTCAGCCAGGATTGCGCTACTCGCACGTCTGCTCAGCTCTCTCGTTTGTCGATAAGTCTTTGTGAAGGTTCCGCGTACCGGGTCAGTTAGCCTGCGACACCGAAGGGCAGCGTGAAACGCACGTCGCCTTCGACGATGTCACGCATGTCCGGGATGCCGTTGCGGAACTGCAGGGTCCGCTCGAGGCCCATTCCGAATGCGAAACCCGAGTACTCGTCAGGATCGATACCGCTGGCGCGCAGAACGTTCGGGTTGACCATGCCGCAGCCACCCCACTCGACCCAGCCTGCCCCGCCCTTCTTGTTCGCGAACCAGACGTCGACTTCTGCGGACGGTTCGGTGAACGGGAAGTAGTTGGGGCGCATACGGGTACGCGTCTCGGGGCCGAAAAGTGCGCGAGCGAACGCGTCGAGAGTTCCGCGCAGGTTGGCCATCGTCAGGCCCTTGTCGACGGCCAGTCCTTCGACCTGCGAGAAGACAGGCGTGTGGGTTGCATCGAGTTCGTCGGTGCGGAACGTGCGACCCGGGCACACCACGTAGATCGGCACCTCACGCGAGAGCATGGTGCGGACCTGCACCGGCGAGGTGTGGGTGCGCAGCACCTGGCGAGAATTCTCGGGCGCCAGGTGGAAGGTGTCCTGCATCGTGCGGGCAGGGTGATCCGGCAGGAAGTTGAGCGCGTCGAAGTTGAAATGCTCGGTCTCCACCTCCGGGCCCTCGGCCACTTCCCAACCCATCGCGACGAATACGTCGGCGACCTGCTCGGAAATCAGGCTGATCGGGTGACGCGCACCGACGGGGTGGCGATCGGAGGGCAGAGTGACGTCGATTGCCTCGGCGACCAACACCGCGGCGTCGCGCTCGGCGAGAAGGACCTCACGACGAGCGTCGTACGCGTTGTTGATCCGGGTGCGGAAGATGTTGACGCGCTTGCCGGCGTCAGCCTTTTCCTTACCCGGAAGGCTGCCGAGTCCCCGGCGAGCGAGGGCGATCGGGGACTTGTCCCCCAGATGCTCCACCTTGACGTGCGCCAGCGCATCCAGGTCAGCGGCGTCCGCGAGCGCCTTCTCGGCATTCTCAGCCGCAGCGGTCAACGCCTCTTCGGTGAGCACACTCGCGTCGACCTCCGGCGGTGTCGCGCCCTCATTTTTGGCCACGGCTGTGACACTCCTGTCGCTTCTCGGTTTGCTTCTCGTACTGCTTGCGAGCTTTCGAGCCCGTTCGAGCATTGTCTCTGCTCTTGTATTGTCTCAGGCTTCCGCAAATGGGATTCCGTGAGGTCTTCGCGCGCGTTTTCAGCTGCGATCGGTCGTGCGATTCTGCACCCTCGCGCTTGCATACAGGCAAATTGCCGCCGCTGTTGCAAGGTTCAGACTTTCGGCGCGGCCGTGGATCGGAATCCGCACCCGATGATCGGCCTGCGCTGCGATCGCCGGATCGAGACCGTGAGCTTCGTTTCCGAACAGCCAAGCCGTCGGCTTGCTCAGCAACTCGTCGGCCTCGTCGAGATCGACCTCGCCGTCGGCCGCGGTCGCGAGAATTTGAATGCCGGCGGCGCGAATCTGTTCGATCACCGACACCGTGTCTCGTTCGCGGACAACCGGCAGGTGAAAGAGGCTGCCCGCCGACGAACGAACCACCTTGCCGTTGTGCGGATCGACGCTGTCACCGGCGAGGATTGCCGCATCGGCACCCACCGCGTCGGCGATGCGAATGACGGTGCCGGCATTGCCGGGTTCGTTGACCTCGACCGGCACTGCTAGCAGGCGGGTGTCCTGGTTGACGGCTGCGCTCAGCTGTACGTCGAGGAGATCACTGACAGCAACAAGACCGGGCGGCGTGACGGTATCGCTCAGAGCTTTGATTGCCCGATCGGTGACAAGAGAAACGCGAACTCCCGCGGTCAGCGCCCGATCGATGACGTGCTGATACCGCTCGGCTGCGTCTTCTGTGTAGAAGAGGTCGTGGACCGGGCGGTTCTCGCCGTTCGCGAGCGCACCGTTCAACAGTTCGGTGACCGAGTTCTCGCCTTCGACGAGGAAACGTCCTGCTTTACGTCGTTCTGCTGTGCGCAGGAGCTTGACAGCAGAAACGACCCGCGGAGTCCGCTCGGTGAGCGGGTCCACGGGCCGTTGCTGTGATGCGTGAATCAGGCTGCTTCTCCGGCAGGAGCGTTCACGTCAGCCGGCAGAGCGGCCTTCGCGAGTGCGACCAGGCCGGCAAAGGCCTCGGCATCGGAGACAGCGAGCTCAGCCAGGATCTTGCGGTCGACCTCGACCTCTGCCAGGCGCAGGCCCTGGATGAGGCGGTTGTACGTGATGTCGTTTGCGCGAGCTGCAGCGTTGATACGCGTGATCCACAGCTTGCGGAACTCGCCCTTGCGCGCACGACGGTCGCGGTACGCGTAGGTGAGCGAGTGGAGCTGCTGCTCCTTGGCCTTGGTGTACAGACGCGAACGCTGTCCACGGTAGCCGCTGGATGCAGCAAGAATTGAACGACGCTTCTTCTGGGCGTTGACCGCCCTCTTTACGCGTGCCACTTGAAAAATCCTGTCAATCTAGGGGCTGAAAGTACGACCCCGGGTGGTCAGTAAGGGGGCGACTCAGATGCCGAGCATGCGCTTGATGCGCGGAGCG
Source organism: Rhodococcus sp. NPDC055024 (assembly GCF_053608585.1). NCBI lineage: Bacteria > Bacillati > Actinomycetota > Actinomycetes > Mycobacteriales > Nocardiaceae > Rhodococcus > Rhodococcus sp. NPDC055024. The sequence goes on along the minus strand of NZ_JBSGVT010000016.1, from coordinate 106,178 downwards.
TCGTCAGGGCTGACAACAGCGACACCGTCGAGACGACGGGTAACCCTGCTGGACTTGTGCTCGAGAAGGTGGCGACGGCCGGCCTTCTGGCGCATGAGCTTTCCGCTGCCGGACACCTTGAATCGCTTCGAGGCGCCGCTGTGGCTCTTCATCTTGGGCATGGAGTCCTCAGTTCTTGTTACGTGGTGGATCTTGGGAAATCGACTAGCTGGCCGGAGCCTCGGGAGCGGCATCGCCGGTCGCCGGTGCTTCCGGAGCTGCTTCACTCGTAGCCGGTGCGGCCGGAGCCGGACGCGGTGCGGCCTGAGCCACTGGCGCCTGAGCGCTCTCCTGCGCCTTGACGCGAGTCTTCGCGCCCTTGTGCGGTGCCAACACCATCGTCATGTTTCGGCCGTCCTGCTTTGCCGAGGTTTCGACGAATCCGAGATCTGCGACGTCTGCTCCCAGACGCTGCAGAAGGCGGTAGCCGAGTTCGGGGCGTGACTGCTCACGTCCGCGGAACATGATCGTGACCTTGACCTTGGAACCGGCTTCGAGGAAGCGAACGACGTTGCGCTTCTTGGTCTCGTAGTCGTGGTCGTCGATCTTGGGTCGGAGCTTCTGCTCCTTGATGACCGTCAGCTGCTGGTTCTTACGTGACTCACGTGCCTTCTGTGCAGCCTCGTACTTGAACTTGCCGTAGTCCATGATCTTGCAGACCGGTGGACGGGCATCAGGAGCTACCTCGACCAGGTCGAGGTCGGCCTCAAGGGCCAAGCGGAGTGCATCTTCAACACGCACGATGCCTACCTGTTCGCCGCCAGGTCCGACCAAACGAACCTCGGGAACGCGGATACGATCGTTGATGCGGGTCTCAGTGCTGATGGGGCCTCCTAGGTTGAACGGTGCGGTCTTCATGACCGCACGCAGCCCGTACCGCCCGCACCCCAACAAAAAAGCCCCGCTGTGATGATTGCTCATCCGCGGGGCCCGATGTCGACCGATCACATAAGATCCAGCTCGCGCCGAAACCTATCTCCTCGACTGTGCGAGGAACCTGACGAAGAACTGATCTCCATTACAAGAACGGATCTTCGCTATCAGGTGACCGGAACCGCTGAACTGCAGTATTACCTGCCGTGCAGAGGTGGGAGTCGGACTCCACTTGCTGCCCCCGAACAAGTCGGAGGCGGTCGTTGCAACAAGAGTAACAGGTCGCCGGAGATGAAAGAAATCGGTGCCGGTCCCCCACATCGGGGAGAGGCCCGATTCAACACGATCACGGCCTGATGGAATCCTTACATCCATGAGTGAGAACTTCGAGGCAGATCAGAACACCGACGGCGCGAATCCCGACGTCCGCGAACTCTCCGAAGTTCCCGCGGTCGAGGTCATCAGCCGCGCCGCAGTGATGCTGATGAGTTCGGCTGCCGAAAAGCTCGGCCTCTCCGATGCCGACCCGTCTTCCAGCCCCTACCTCGACCTCGACGAAGCGCGTCGAGTCATCACCGCGCTTGCCGGATTGGTGACTGCGTCGGTCGAGTACCTCGGCCCCCACGCCGGACCCATCCGCGAAGGTCTCCAAGCCTTGCAGCGCGCATTCCGTGAGGCCTCCTCGCATCCGGACGAGCCAGGAAAGGGACCGGGCGAGAAGTTCACCGGCCCGGTCTACTGAGTTGGCAACCGCCAACAAGACTCAACCGACGCCCGAGGACGTCGACGCGTTCATTTCCCGCGTCGACGATCGCAAGCGCGCCGACAGTGTGGAGTTGATCTCCTTGCTGTCGGCCGCCACGGGCGAGCCTGCTGTGATGTGGGGCTCGAGCATCATCGGATTCGGGGCACGGCACTACCGGTATGCGAGTGGCCACGAGGGAGACACTCCACTGATCGGGTTCTCCCCCAGGGCCACCGCACTCACGTTGTACCTGTCGCTGAACTTCGACGATTACACGGACACGCTCGCGCGCCTCGGCAAGCACAAGATCGGTAAAGGCTGCCTGTACGTCAAACGGCTGAGCGACGTCGACCCAGCCGTCTTGACCGAGCTGATCACGGATTCCGTTGCCGCAGCCCGCAACATGATCGACTGAGTCACTCACCTTCGGGGCGCGACAGGCCGAGCGTCGTCGGGCGGTTGGCCGAAGACGCTCGAATCCCGTGGTGTGAAGTGATTGTTCGTCAGCGTGGCCCGACGCATTCGATCGAGTCGAAACCACCGCACGGCGTCGCGCTGGCGACACCAGCCGATGAGAAACCACAGTCCACGGTCCTGCGCCAGAATGTGCGGCTCAACTGCCCGCACCGTCTCCGAACCGTCCCCATCCACATAGTGCAACGACACGACGCGACTCTGTTCGAGACCCTGCTCGACGGCCTGCCGGTTCGCGCGCGAATCCGTCAGAGCCCCGACGTCTCCGCGAATCCACACGCGGCCACCGAGTTCGGCGACCTTACGACGACTCTCCTCGTCCATCACGTCGAGCAATTTTGCCAGCGCCGCACGTCCATCCGGCGCAAACGGAGCATCGCCCATCGCCGTCAACGCCAACGCGATTGAAACTGCTTGCGGAACAGTGAAATTCACCGGCGGTAGCGTGGCGCGACCTACGAGTCGGTATCCACCCCCAGGACCTGAGCGCGCCTCGATCGCCGCACCCGACATCATCAGCGTCTCGATATCGCGTTTGATCGTCCGGGTGGTGACACCGAATTCCTCGGACAATCGGGAACACGTAGTCCCTCGATCGCCCTGTCGCCGAAGTTCCTCGACAAGAGCATGCAATCTCGCAGCTCGATTCACACCCACAAGTGTCTCAGATTTCGATACCAAACGGTGACATAATTAGTGACAGTCCGTTGTCACCATCCCGGCTGCACAGTGAGTACATGAAAACTCACATCGTTCTTGTTCCCGGATTCTGGCTCGGTTCATGGGCATGGGATGCAGTCCTCCCGCACCTCGAGCGTTCCGACACCCGCGTGACCAGTCTGACGCTGCCCGGACTCGACGCCGTCGATGCAGATCGATCAGCGGTCACCTTCGACGCCCACGTCCGCGCAGTCATCGACGCTGTAACGGATTCCGACGAACGCACGGTCCTGGTCGTTCACAGCGGCGCCGGCCCCGTGGGGTACGCAGTCACCGATCGCATCCCGGACCGCGTCGCTCGGATCGTCTACGTCGACTCGGGCCCGATGCCCGACGGCGCAGCGCTGCGACCGGATTTGGCCGCAGATGTCGTCGAGATACCTCTGCCGACGTGGGCAGAGCTCGAAGCAGACGGCAGCAGCCTCGAAGGACTCGACGAGAAAGCTCTCGACGCGTTCCGCGCCAACGCCGTCCCCGAACCGGCCGGACCGGCACGTGAGCCGGTTGTCCTGACGAACGAGAAGCGCTACCAGGTGCCGTCAACCGTAGTTTGCAGCACGTTCCCGTCAGCGGTGATCGCCCAGATGGCCGACGGCGGTCATCCGATGGCCGCGGAACTGGCGAAACTCCCAGTGACGTATGTCGACCTCCCGACCGGCCATTGGCCGATGTGGTCGCGCCCCGAAGACGTTGCCCAGGTGATCCTCGAGGCCACCGCTTCCTGACCGACAGAGCAGTGATGCCGGGTCGGATTCCGACCCGGCATCACTGACCGACTTCTGCTAGCTCACGGAAGCAGCTTTCTTCCGTGGCGCAGCCTTCTTAGCTGCAACTGCCTTCGTTGCGCGCTTCTTGGTGATCGGCTTGGCCTTGACCGGTGCGTGCTGCGCGGTGAGAACTTCACTGAGGAACTTGCCCGTATAGCTCTCGGGGACCGCGGCCACGTCTTCCGGAGTACCTTGCGCCACAACGGTTCCGCCGCCGGATCCACCTTCGGGTCCCATGTCGACGACCCAGTCCGACGTCTTGATCACGTCGAGGTTGTGCTCGATCACGATCACGCTGTTGCCCTTTTCGACCAGACCGTTGATCACGATCAAGAGCTTGCGGATGTCCTCGAAATGCAGACCCGTGGTGGGCTCGTCGAGGATGTACACGGTCCGGCCGGTCGACCGTTTCTGCAGTTCGGCGGCGAGCTTGACGCGTTGTGCCTCACCACCGGACAGGGTGGGAGCCGGCTGACCCAGTCGAACGTAGCCCAGACCGACGTCGACCAGAGTCTTGAGGTACCGGTGAATGGAGGTGACCGGTTGGAAGAACTCGGCTGCTTCCTCGATCGGCATGTCGAGAACCTCGGCGATCGACTTGCCCTTGTAGTGGACCTCGAGCGTTTCGCGGTTGTACCGAGCGCCGTGGCACACCTCGCACGGCACGTAGACGTCCGGCAAGAAGTTCATCTCGATCTTCAGCGTTCCGTCGCCGGAGCACGCCTCACAGCGTCCGCCCTTGACGTTGAACGAGAACCGACCAGGCTGGTATCCGCGGACCTTCGCTTCCGTGGTGGCTGCGAAGAGGGTTCGGATCTTGTCGAACACACCGGTGTACGTCGCCGCATTCGATCGCGGAGTCCGGCCGATCGGAGACTGATCGACCTGCACGAGCTTGTCCAGCTGATCGAGACCGTTGATTCGTGTGTGACGGCCGGGCACCTGGCGTGCACCGTTGAGCTTGTTCGCCATGACGGTCGCGAGAATGTCGTTGACCAACGTCGACTTACCCGAACCGGAGACACCGGTGACAGCGGTGAGAACGCCCAGCGGGAAGCTCACGTCGATGCCGTCGAGATTGTGCTCGCGAGCTCCGACGACCGTGACCTGACGCTTGCGGTCCACCGGCCGACGAATGGCCGGAACCTCAATGAAGCTGCGACCCGACAGGTAGGCGCCGGTCAGGGACTCTTCACACGTCAGCAGTTCTTCGTACGGCCCACTGTGGACGACCTTGCCGCCGTGCTCGCCGGCGTACGGTCCGATGTCGACCACCCAGTCAGATGTACGGATGGTGTCTTCGTCATGCTCGACCACGATCAATGTGTTGCCGAGGTCACGCAGACGCGTCAGAGTTTCGATCAGTCGCCGGTTGTCGCGCTGATGCAGGCCGATGGACGGCTCGTCGAGGACGTACAGCACGCCGACGAGTCCGGATCCGATCTGCGTTGCCAAGCGGATTCGCTGGGCTTCGCCACCGGACAACGTGCCCGCAGCACGCGAGAGAGACAGGTATTCAAGGCCGACGTCGAGCAGGAACCCGAGGCGCGCCTGAACTTCCTTGAGGACCTGACCCGCAATGGCCTCTTCGCGCGAACCGAGAGTGAGGCTGTTGAGGAAGTCCGCGCAGTCCGAGATGGAGAGTTCACAGACCTCGGCGATGGACTTACTGCCGAAATCTCCAGCCGCGATAGTTACTGACAGGATTTCCGGGCGCAGGCGAGCTCCACCACACGCCGGGCACGGGGTGTCGCGCATGTACCCGTCGTAGCGTTCCTTCATCTGATCGGACTCAGTCTGTTCCAGGCGGCGGTGCAGGAACGGCATCACACCTTCGAACTCGGCGTAATAAGAACGGGTACGGCCGTACCGATTTTTGTACCGGACGTGAACCTGCTCCTCACTACCTTCGAGGATCGCTTTGCGGGCCTTCGCCGGCAACTTGTTCCACGGCGTTTTCATGTCGAAACCGAGGATGTCGCCGAGGCCGGACAGCAAACGTCCGAAGTACTCCGAACTCTGGCCCATCGACCACGGCGCGATTGCTCCGTCTTCGAGACTCAGGTCGGGATCGGGAACCACCAGATCCGGGTCGACCTCCTTGCGGATACCGAGACCGGTGCATTCGGGGCAGGCACCGTAGGGCGAGTTGAAGGAAAACGAGCGCGGTTCGAGATCGTCTATGGCAAGAGCGTGGCCATTCGGGCAGGCCAGCTTCTCAGAGAAACGACGCTCTCGATCAGGTGCATTTTCCTCGCGGTCGACGAAGTCGAGGACGACGATGCCTTCGGCCAATCGAAGGGCGGTCTCGACCGAATCGGTCAGGCGCTGCTTCGAGCTCGCCTTGACCTGCAAGCGGTCGACAACAACTTCGATGTCGTGCTTTTCCTGCTTCTTGAGCTTCGGCGGATCTGCGAGCGAATGGACCACACCGTCGACGCGCACTCGCGAATAGCCCTGGGTGTTGAGCTGATCGAAGAGATCGACGAACTCGCCCTTGCGTGTACGAACCACCGGTGCGAGTACCTGGAACTTGATGCCCTCGTCCATCTCGAGCACCTGATCGACGATCTGCTGGGGCGTCTGACGTGCGATCTTCTCACCACACACCGGGCAGTGCGCTGAACCTGCGCGGGCATAGAGGAGTCGGAGGTAGTCGTAGACCTCGGTGATGGTGCCCACCGTCGAACGCGGGTTGCGGTTGGTCGACTTCTGGTCGATCGACACCGCAGGAGACAGTCCTTCGATGAAATCCACGTCCGGCTTATCCATCTGACCGAGGAACTGACGCGCGTATGCCGAGAGCGACTCGACGTAGCGGCGCTGACCTTCGGCGAAGATCGTGTCGAAGGCGAGGCTGGACTTGCCGGAGCCCGACAACCCGGTGAAGACGATCAGGCTGTCTCGCGGGAGGTCGAGATCGACTCCTCGCAGATTGTGCTCACGCGCACCCCGCACGATCAGGCGATCCGCCACACCAATTCCCTTCATTGTCAATCATCTGGGGCCGTCCCCCCGGAGAAGTCTCGAGCGGCCTCGCAAACGCGAGTCCTCGAGCGATCGTCATCGTAGGCCGAGCCACCGACACGTTTATCTCACCAAGCGAGCCCATCGCTCTACCTGCCCCTATTCGAAGGTAGCCTGCGATTCATGACGAATCAGCCCATCGTGATCGACGACTCCTACACCGGTCAGGTCTCCCCCGATTCTGCCCCTCAGCGGCGCACAGTCGAAGGCGCCGTCATCACGAAGATGTCGGTCGGCCCCATGGACAACAACACTTACCTCGTCGTCTGTTCCACGACCGGGAAATCTCTCCTGATCGATGCGGCCAACGAAGCCGAGAAGATCATCACGCTCATCGAACAGGAAGCACCTGTTTTCGATTCCATCGTCACCACCCACCAGCACGGCGATCACTGGCTGGCCTTGCAGGACGTCCACGCCGCCACGAAGGCGCCGACCGCCGCTCACCCCCTCGATGCGGATGTCCTTCCCGTCACCCCGGACGTTCTCCTCGAAGACGGCGACAAGGTGACCGTTGGCAACTTGAGCCTCGACGTCATTCACCTGTCCGGCCACACGCCCGGCTCCATTGCACTGGCTCTCACCGAACCGAGCGGGCAGGTTCACCTTTTTACCGGTGATTCACTCTTCCCCGGTGGTCTTGGACGGACAACAAAACCGGAGGAGTTCGAATCCCTCTTCCACGACGTGGCGACCAAGATTTTCGACGTGTACGGCGACGACACCGTCATCTACCCCGGGCATGGGAAGGACACCACGCTCGGAGCCGAACGCCCGTCCCTTGCTGAATGGAAGGAACGGGGTTGGTAGGGCAATTGCGGGAGCAAACCAACGACCCAAGCGGAGGACGACAGTGACCGGGTTGATTGATTGGTTCGCATCCCAACAACCCGCAGTCAAAATAAGCGCACTTGCGCTGATCGTGGCAGTCCTGAGCGCCGGATTCGCGTTCACCAGTGCTCTAACTGCCCGTCAGGCGCTTCGGTGGTCGAAAGCCCAATCTGCTCGCAAGTCTCCGGGGCTTAGAGTCACGTACCTCGAAAGCTCCTGTTTCGTGGGTCCCTCCGAGCGAGATTATGCATTCAAGGTGAACATCAAAAACCCATCCGAAAGTGCCAACTCGGTAAGTGAAGCGGAGTTAATTATCAAGTACGGAGGCAGAGAGCGCCCAATTACCCTTAAAGTTCGTAGTACGTCACTGAACTCAGAGGGAAATATTGACCTGACTTTTCCTACCGAGATTGGATCCGGCTCGTCCATCGAAGGATCAATACATTTCGCATTTGCGAACGCTGTTTTGGATGGTCATACAGTGCGAGATCTGACAGTCAGGCTAACTGACACCTTCCAAAACAAGATCGAATTCTCGACGAAGGTGGTACACGAACAAAGGCTCACACCATGAGAATCCCGCAGCGACTTGATCCCGCCAAGATTCTCCGTGCGACGGCCACTGCTGGGATCGCCAACATGTACGTCGCCGGCGGTGCGGTCGTTCCGATAATCATGGTCGATTGCAGCGATCGCAACGATGTGAACGAGCTGATTCGAGTGCACGAACACCTACCGGCCGGCGACTGTGTTTTACAGTGGTCCACGGTCCTCGGCAGTAATGATCAAGTTCTGCTGAACCTGAAATTCGAACGACCAATTGGCCTTGAGTTCGTTATTGAGTTCGAACTTCCACTCCACGCTGGCGCGATCGACAACATCCTGCAGGCTGGAATGTTTCAGCTGCAGAATGGCGTCCTCGGCGACACTCCATCTTCCACGCAGGGCAGACCACGAATAAATATTGAACTACCTGCCACCGGTTTCGGACCTATCTGGGAGAAAATATTCCAGAAAACAATGATTAATACATTTCGAGCGGAAGGTTTAGGTCGCAAGGAAGCACGGGCCGCTTCGATCCTGTACATCACAAACTGGCGAAGAGTAATGGATTTCGGTTCGACGTAGGTTACTCCATCGAGGCCAATTCACGGCATCCGAAAAGTCTCCGGGAGGAAGACCAGCCGCAACTTCGCGAGTAATGCCATCCACTGCTCCATAAGGCCTACACGATATCGACCATTGGCATGAACCGGGTACTACGACGCTCAACTGCTCCGCGGAGTTGGGCGGCCGAGCAGAGGACGGCACAATTGCTGCACCACACTACTGTCCTGCCGCTAGACGATGTACCCGTGCGACTGCTCCCATGCGTCGTGATTGTCGGCCAGTCGGTATCGCTGGGCGTTCCGTTTGACACGCAATTCGCGACTCTCGGTGATCTTCTTGTCGAGCTCAACATCCCGCCTGCCGAGCTTCCTGTAGTGCACAGTGACCACATCACCAGCGGGGATTGAACGCACATCAAGCACCAACCGCTGATTGCGACGGAGGACTCGTTTCTGCGAGGTCCCGACATTATAGGTGGGATGGACAGGCGAGTGGCCGAACACAAAGGTGCCTTTGATCTGCATGGGCTTCTTCTGTATTCGGACCAGGTGTGCGATGCCGATCTTTTCGGGCGTGAGAACAAACGGTTCCTTGCGCCACTCCTTGATCGCGAATAGAGCACCGGGGATCCCCACGAATACTGCACCTTCAGCCCCGATCGCACCTGCCCATGCAAGTAGTTCTGTTGCCATCACGGCCTGCAGTGTCTAGTACCGGACGTACCGGATCCAACTAGCGGATGCCGAGGATCCGATCAGGAAAACGGCAAGCCACTCGTCAAGGTCTCGACGGTCTTCCGTTGGATCGTATCGACCTCTGCTGACGGGCTCACTTCGGTCACAACGTAAAACCCCAATACCCCCGGGTTTGGCCTGCAGTCAACGAGAGAAGTCGTTGACACTCCGAACTAGACTGGAATTCATCTGATCTGCCGGGTCACTGCTTCCTGCAACGACGAGTACTCAATTCGCGACGGCCCATCGTTGCACATTTCAGCGCTCTGGATGTCGTCAGCGCCTTGCAGTACTCATCCCCTCTCTGACACCGTGTGCTTGCTGCGGACTCGTCTGGCTCATCGCTTGTGCGCCATCCCTACGGGGATCTCCCACGATAAACTCGGTGGGCTAAATGTTGCATCCGGCCACCGCGTACCCGCGTCGTAAATTACATTTTCAAGCTTGGCAGCATTCAATAGAGCGCCACGTAGATCCGCCTTACGGAGATCCGCCCAGCGTAAGTCCGCGGCCGATAAATCCACACATCGCAAAATAGCGCCGTGCATGTCAGTCTTCCCCAGATCGGCATTGCGCAAATCTGACCTTTGAACATCACTACCAGACAGATCGGCCCCCGAGAGGTCGGCGTCGTTCAGATTCGCGTGCCTCAATACCGCTAGCCGCATGTCTACCTTGGACCAAAGCGATTTGGACAAGTCCGCGCCGTATAGATTCAGCACCAGTCCACGTCCGGCCCACAATCCGGCCGGCACCGCAGAAACGGGTGCCGTACCTCCTGGTTTTGCGGCCTGCGCCTGCCTCATATGACTACAGAACTGCGCAATGATTGCCTCGTTGACGACCCGTTCACCGGCCTCAATGTTCAAGACGGCTGGCGAGGGCGAGACCAGGTGTGTGTTCTGGCGGAGGTAGGCACATAAAATGTCGACGATCGTCTCGCACTCGGCCACCTCAACACGCCCCTCAACACCCAACTCAATCAACCGCCTGTGATGATGAAGCCAGTCGTCGGCAAGGCCGACCAGCGTGTACACCCCAGCGGTGCGGATCGAGAAGTGTTCAGAACTTGCGAGCTGTTGGGCCGCCTTCTCGAACCGCGTCCACAGAAGCGATTCTGCGTCTTCGACCCTGTTCTTTTGTGCGATCTCGCTCTGAGCCATCAGGGTCCGAGCAGCACCAGCTGACGCGATCGCCGCGGCCACCATCGCTCCGAGCGGAGCCAGCACACCGCCAACTCGACCGGCGACCCAGTCCCAATGCAGCGCTGCCCCGACCAACACGGCCAAGGAAAGAGCTGACGTTGCTGCCACAAGGCAGGAAATCCAGAACCACATCTGAAGTCCGCTTGATACCCGACGCCGACGCCGTCCTCTGGTGGAGCATAGGACGAACGTCGATACTCCGAGTGACACCACCGCGACGCCCAGCGCCCATCTAGCCAGGTTCTCCATCGCGACAGTATGGCAAAGCGCGCACGCCAGGTGCCCGACATCGGGCTATCCCCTTGGCAACTCAAGAATCCCAGGGGATCGTGCGAAGCCGCGCTGGACACGAGCAGTTGCACTCGGGACCCATGCGCACCCGAACCTTCCACGGACCCTGTCCAGATATGTCGACTCGATCCCTGCATAGGGTGTTCACATGGCGAAATGGCAGTGGGATGAAATTCTGCTCGCGTGTGACCTCGTGGCCGAGAACAACTGGAAGGAACTTCGCCCCGGCGACAGTCAGGTGATCGCACTATCGGGGTTCCTTCGCGCACAAGCGACCGGCGACGTACTTCACTCGGACCCCGATTTCCGTAATCCGAATGGAGTTTCCCGGAAGACTACCGACGTCATGACTGCGCACCCGGACTACATCGGTGCTCGAACCAAAGGAGGCCGCACAACTGCCGATGTTGTCCTCGCTTACCTCTCCGATCCGGCCCGTTACCATTACGCCGCTAATGAGCTTCGAACAGCCGCGAACCTTGGGCGAGACATCGAGGAAGCAGTGGGCGCACCGATCGATCCCGACCCAACCTCGATCGAGGGCCGGGTCATCCATCGCCTGATCCGCACCCGCGAGCGCGACCCAAAACTCCGCGCCCTCAAGATCAAACAAGCTATGGCGCAATCGGATTCACTAATCTGTGAGGTGTGCTCGTTCAGCTTCAAGGGCACCTACGGGCCGCTCGGCGAGGGCTATATCCACGTTCACCACGTGGTCCCGCTACACGCCTCCGGCGAGGTCAGGAATTCCCTGGACGATCTGGTTCTCGTCTGCGCCAATTGTCACGTGATGCTGCACCGCGGACAGACGTGGAGAACGCCCGAGGAGCTGCGCGGAATCGTTCGGGTTGCGGCTCAGGCATGACTGAACAAGGCCGCACCCATACCCTTGGCTCCCAGGTGGCCGGAGAGCTACGAAAGTGGGGATCAACTCTGGGCTGATCCAATCGCTCGTTGGGGGTCTTCCTGTGCCGACTGTGGCGGCCCATTCGAGTGCATCGACCAGCGAGTCCAGGTCGCCGCGGGCGGCCACCATAGCGTGGAGAACTGCCACCCATCCTGCAGAGCGTGCAACCGCGGCAAGTTCGACTCACATGACCGGCACCTCATCGCGGAGCACCGGTCGTGAACACGAACCCAGTGCCTCCTCCTGCCGTCAGGACTGCGCCACAGTGGGTCCATTCCTGGCCTCAAGGCCGCTCAACCGCTGGGCGGTTCCGGCCGCGATGGCTGTACGCCGTGTGTGCATCGAAGCACGGGCTCGCCGGTGCCGCGAAGATCACCATGATGCTGCGCAGTGACGGGCGTACCTCGTCGGTGCCGGCTACCTACAAGGCGCTCGCGAATGCAGTCCAGCAACAATTCGAGAGAGTCAGCGACTTGCCTCGCTTGTGCCCGTCACCCGCCAGCTCCTTGTGGCAAACCACGAACACGCCGTGGGCGGATACGCGGTAACGGATACTTCCGAGCGAGTTGTCCGAACCCACGACGAAGTCATCGACGCAGGACAACGCACTTCGGCGACCAGGAATCCGTCAACCGGGTCAGGCGTCGCGGGATCGCCGAACCGGACCAATTCCTTGTGAGATCGCTAGGGTGGAAAACGAACCTACATCGGGAGGCTTGAAACATGCTGGTACGTCGAATTGCTCGTCCACTGCTTTCCACGATCTTCATCGCCGGGGGAATCGATGCTTTGCGCAACCCCGCTCAGCGAGCAGCCAAAGCGTCACCCCTGATCGACAAATCCGTCGAGACGCTGCCAGGAGCAGTGACGCAGAAGGTGCCTGCTGATCCGGAAACACTCGTCAAGATCAACGCCGCGGTCCAGATCGGTGGCGGTGCCCTGCTCGCCACGGGCAAGGCTCCGCGGCTCGCGTCGTTGGTCCTCGCCGGAAGCCTGGTGCCCACCACACTGGCCGGCCACGACTTCTGGAACGAAACCGATCCGTCACTGCGAGCGATGCAGCGCACCAACTTCATCAAGAACGTCAGCTTGCTCGGCGGACTGATGATCGCGTCCGTCGACACCGAGGGCAAGCCGTCGCTCGGCTGGCGTGGCCGCCGCGCCGCGAGGAAGGCACAGGCGTCTATCGCCGCGGCGCTTCCATTGGTCGCATCGCAGACCGATCACACGAGCGATCGCGTCGAACATGCTTTGTCGGTGGCATCCGAGCGCGGTTCCGAACTTGCCGAAACCGCGAAGGCACACGGAACGGATTGGCTCGAACTCGCCAAGGGGCGTGGTTCCGAGTTCGCGGAGATCGCGAGCAAGCGTGCCGCTGAATTCAGCGAGGTCGCCAAGGAGCGCGGCCCGGACATCCTCGAAGTCGCGCAGAAGCGCGGCTCCGAACTGGCCGAGACCGCACGCGAGCGCAGCGCCGAACTGGCCGAGCTGGCGAGCAAGCGCAGCTCCGAGTTCGCCGAACTCGCGCTCGAGAAGAGCAACGAGTGGGCAGAGACGGCGTCGGAACAGACCGAGGTGTTGGGTAAGCGGGCTCGCAAGCGTGCCGAGAAGGCGCTCGAAAAGGCTCGCGCCAAGAAGGATGAATTGACGCACTGAGTGCACCGAAAATCACGGTCAGGCCACCTTCGGGTGGCCTGACCTGTATCTATGCGGCAGTTCATCTGGGGGAACTAGACTGTCTTGGCGCTTTTGCAGCGCATGAATTTCTCATCAAGCCTAGGAGATCCTTTGCCCGACGCGGACCCGTCACTGAACGAGCAAGAGCTCGAGCAGCAGTACGTGACGATGCTGTACTCCCGTCTCGACGATCTTCGAAAGTATGCCCAAACACGCTTGAGCACGGTTCTCCTCGAGACCGGCGGCACCCCGCAGGCACGCAGTGAACGCGAATCCTTCAATGCCATGTACACCGAGGATCTCGCCAAGTACGACGCAGCCGAGAACGGAATGTGTTTCGGACGCATCGACTTCGACGACGAGCGACGCTACGTCGGCCGACTCGGAATTCTGGACACCGACAACGACTACGAAACGCTGCTCCTCGACTGGCGTGCCCCGATGGCACGGCCGTTCTATCTGGCGACGCCGGCGGCACCTGAAGGTGTGAAACGGCGACGTCATATTCGCAGCCGTAGCCGCACGGTTACGGGCATCAACGACGAATACCTGGACCTCGATGCAGCCCGCGCCGCCGGAGTAGTCACCGAAGCCGGCGGCGTCGCCGGTGAGAGCGCACTCCTGGATGCTCTGAACGCAGCACGTACGGGCCAGATGAACGACATCGTCGAGACCATCCAGAGCGAGCAGGATGCCATCATCCGCTCCGAACACAAGAGCGTTCTGGTGGTCCAGGGCGGTCCGGGTACCGGCAAAACAGCTGTCGCACTTCACCGTGCCGCCTTCCTGCTCTACACGTACCGTCAGCAGCTGGCCAAGGCCGGCGTTCTCATCATCGGGCCGAACGCGACCTTCCTCGACTACATCAGCCAGGTCCTCCCTTCACTCGGTGAGACCGGCGTCCTGCTCTCGACGATTGGTGACCTGTACCCCGGAGTGCGCGCAACACGTACCGATTCCCTCGCCGCCGGTGAGATCAAGGGTTCGCTCGCGATTCTCGACGTGCTCAAGAACGCCGTCCGGGATCGACAGGAAGTTCCGTCCAAGCCGATCACCCTGCGATTCGACACGTACGACTTGAAGCTGGATCGCAAAACCGTCACGAAGGCGCGCGGTCGGGCTCGATCGTCGCGTCGCCCACACAACCTGGCGCGCCCGATCTTCGTAGCAGCGGTCATCGAGGCGTTGGCGCTGCAGATGGCCGAACTCATCGGCGGAAACCTCGTCGACGGCGGCTCACTCCTCAGCCGGGACGACATCGCCGACATTCGCGACGAGATGCGCGAGGACTCCGACATCATGTCCGCCATCGGAAAGCTCTGGCCAGAATTGTCGCCGCAGCAAATCCTCGCGGAACTGTGGACGTCTCCGGCGAGGTTGGCCAAGGCAGCGCCGCAACTCGACGACGGACAACGCGACGAGCTTCTGCAGAGCGTCGGGCCAGGATTCAGTGCGGCCGACGCTCCCCTTCTCGACGAACTCGCCGAGATCCTCGGCGTCGACGATGCCGCCGAACGCGAACGCGCACAACGCGAATGGCGCGCACAGATCGCCGACGCCCAGGGTGCTCTCGACATCCTCACCGGCTCCGCACCACAGGACCTCGAGGACGAGATGGATCCGGAGATCCTGATGGCGTACGACTTGATCGACGCCAGCCAACTCGCCCAGCGCCACGATCAAGGCCAGCGCCAGACCACGGCGGAGCGCGCTGCCGGCGACCGAACCTGGACCTACGGTCACGTGATTGTCGACGAAGCCCAAGAGCTCTCCGAGATGGCGTGGCGAATGCTGATGCGGCGCATACCGAATCGGTGGATGACGTTGGTCGGCGATACGGCCCAGACCGGTGATCCTGCGGGAACCTCGTCCTGGCAGACGATCCTCGAGCCTTACGTCGCCAAGCGCTGGAAGCTCACCGAACTGACCGTGAACTACCGAACTCCGTCGGAGATCATGGATGTCGCTCACCGCGTGCTCGAAGAGATCGACCCGGAGCAGTCGGTGCCCCGGTCGGTGCGCGACAGCGGATTCGCGCCTTGGGCGCTCAAGACCACGGCCGAAGAATTGGAATCGACCGTGCGCCGCTGCATCGAGTCCGAGTCACATCCCGGGATCACCGCCGTGATCGCCGGCTCCGGGGTTGTTGCCGATCTGGCGGGCCTTGCGAGTGAGACCGTGAGCGTCCTGTCGGTCAAGGACGTCAAGGGGCTCGAGTTCGACACCGTGTTGATAGTCGAACCCGCCGACATTCTCGACGAGTCACCCCGGGGAATGAACGACCTCTACGTCGCGTTGACCCGAGCTACCCAGAGGCTCGGCATCATTCACATCGAGTCGCTCCCCGCGGTTCTCGACGGCGTCGAGGCCGCAGAGTTGGCCTTCGATTCGTGAGCCTCACGGAGTAGGTTCGTGCGTGACACCACGAATGGTGGTGTCACTCCGATTTGTGTCGACGACTGAAGGAATGACCCCTCGTGCTTGGCCTGCCCGCAAGTTCCGCCGCACCCATCCGCAAAATCTGTCGCGTGATGATCGGTGTCGGGATGCTGGCAGCGGTGACCGCAGGTTGTTCAAAAGACGATTCGAGTTCGACGGCAGCTGCAGGCAGCGACGACATCGCTGCTGTTGCTGCCGCACCCACAGAAACCCCGGTGGACGACGCCGAACGTCTGCGAGCGGCGATCGCGTCGTCCGGGGTGAACCCCGCGTTTTCCGACGACATGTTGCAGGCGCTCGGTGACGGCGTCTGCCAGCAGCTCGCGGCCGGCACGGATCGAGGGACGATCATCGCGAATCTGCGGCAGGTATCACTCAATGGAGCGAGCGAACCGGTGATCACGAGCGGAAACGGCTCGGCCGCATCGACGCCACTTCCCAGCGTTGATCAGCTGGCTGAAGTGTTCGTCGATGCGGCCGAGGCCGACTACTGCCGGTAAATCAACGAACGGTGTGCACGATCAGAACGTCGGACGTCGCCTTGCGCGCGGCATCGGAAGGCACCGAACCGAGCAGACGCCCGGTCAGAGTGTTCAATCCGCGATTTCCGACGACGAGCAAATCGCCCTTGACCTCGTCGAGCAAAGCAAGAAGCGATTCGACGGGAGCGCCGACGATGGCGCGTTCGACAACGTCCTTGGCGCCCTGGGCGTGTGCACGCTCTCGCGCCGTACGAAGGATCTCGTAGGTCGGAGCGGAACCGGTGACCTGGTAGGCCTCGTTACCCAATGCGTCAGCGGCAGCGCTCACGTCCTTGGGATCAGCCGGGTAGTACGCACACGCGATGACAAGCTGAGCGTCCGAGCCACTGGCGATGGCGGCAGCTCTGTCGACTGCCTTCAGTGACGACTCGGAGCCATCGGTTCCTACGACAACGGTCCGGTAGGCACTCATTCATTCCTCCATGGTTACGGGACGGACGGTACGGCCGGCACCGGGCGCAACGCTGTTGCGCCCGCTCGACAACCGCTGCGCTGACATTAGCGGGATTGTGCCGCGGATAGTGTTATTTGCAGTACACGCCACAAGCTCACAGTGAATGTGATCATCAGTCACAGACACAATTGTCCTACAGTGACCGATCAGCGAAGTTTGCCGAAGCGAGGCCCGAACAGCGCCGCCGGGAAAACTTCCTGCTCGACCAGGGCAGCACGCCATGGCGTCGCCAATTCCAGCAATCGCTTGGCACCTTCTTCTCCAAGCGCATCCCACGGGGCCAGGGCAAGATCGTCCGTCAGGTCTTCGACGACGTCGCGCAGTTCCTGCCCGTCCTCGGTCAGCGCACCGGACGAACGGTCGAGCAGTTCACGATCCTTCAGGCTCTCCACTGCCTCGTCCCACTGTTCCTGCGACCACCCGCGGCGAGTCTGTGCGAACTTACGCTGAAAACCGATTCCCGTGGCTGTGTGCGTGATCAACGCGTCCAGTCCGTTCAATCCCGCAGTCTGAAGGGCCGCAATGTGGCCGTCGCCGCGATACTCACGCAGCAGTGTCAGCGCATGCCAGAAACGCAGGTGCGGTTCGGTCGGCCAGTCGAGCGACGCCCAGCCCGCGTACAGGGAGCGGCCGTCGACTCCGGGAATGTTCTGAGCCGCGATCGACACGAGTTCGGCGGCCTCGGCCATGTCCGCCGACCCCGTCACATCTGCACCGAACAGACGAACGTAAGCCGCGTCGATTGCCCGATACCGCGCCGCGACAACCTCTGCGGGCCTTGCCAATTCCCAGGCACGCGGAATGACACTGGCGATCAATTCAGGATTGAAGTTGAAGAAGGTGGCCGTGACGACAGTCGCGGGTGGAGCGCCGAGCGGCGCTGACCGCCCCGCGAAGTACACCATTCGGCCAGGCTCCAACCCGACGCCGACAAGTTCCTTCTCCGTCTCCGGCACGAAGTACGCCAGCGAGTGAAGAAGTTCGAGAGTCCGCGCGGTCTTGCCTGCAGTCTGTGCATCCATACCTGAAACCGTAGCGGGCGCGAGCACGAACGCGCGCGCGGCGACCTACTTGAGGCCTGCGGCGTCCATCCCTCGAAGTTCCTTCTTCAAATCCGAGATTTCGTCTCGCAATCGCCCAGCCAACTCGAACTGAAGGTCGCGTGCAGCATTCATCATCTGATCGGTGAGTTCCTTGACCAGATCTGCCAATTCGGCGCGAGGCATCGACTTGGTGTCGCGCCCCTCGTACACACCGGCACTGACCGCGCGACCGGCCTCACCCTGCGCGCGCCGACCACGCGTCGCGTTGCGACCTGAACCACCGACGTCCACGGACGCCGCAGTGTCCTCTGCCTCCTCGTACACCTGATCGAGAATGTCCGCGATCTTCTTGCGTAGCGGTTGTGGGTCGACGCCCATCTTCTCGTTGTAGGCGACCTGCTTCTCGCGCCGTCGCTCGGTTTCCTCGATCGCCTGCGCCATGGATGCGGTGATCTTGTCCGCATACATGTGTACTTGGCCGGACACATTTCGAGCCGCTCGACCAATCGTCTGAATGAGGCTGGTGGAGCTACGGAGGAAGCCTTCCTTGTCGGCATCGAGGATCGCGACCAGCGACACCTCGGGAAGGTCGAGTCCCTCACGCAGGAGGTTGATGCCGACCAGCACGTCGTACTCCCCCAGGCGGAGCTGCCGGAGCAGCTCGACTCGCCGGAGCGTATCGATATCCGAGTGCAGATACCGGACGCGAATACCGAGTTCGAGAAGGTAGTCGGTCAGGTCTTCCGACATCTTCTTGGTCAGAGTCGTCACCAGCACGCGCTCGTCGCGTTCGGCGCGCTCACGGATCTCGTGGACGAGATCGTCGATCTGCCCCTTGGTGGGTTTGACGATGACCTCGGGGTCGATCAATCCGGTCGGGCGAATCACCTGCTCGACGAACTCACCGCCGGACTGACCCAACTCGTACTTGCCGGGGGTTGCCGACAGGTAGACGGTCTGACCGATCCGCTTACTGAATTCTTCCCACGTCAGAGGGCGGTTGTCGGTGGCCGACGGTAGCCGGAATCCGAATTCGACCAGGTTGCGCTTGCGCGACATATCGCCTTCGTACATGGCGCCGATCTGCGGGACGGTCACGTGCGACTCGTCGATGACCAGAAGGAAATCTTCGGGGAAGTAGTCGATCAGGGTTGCGGGGGCAGTTCCAGGACCACGGCCGTCGATGTGGCGCGAGTAGTTCTCGATGCCGGAGCAGAACCCGACCTGCTTGATCATCTCGAGGTCGTACTGCGTTCGCATGCGCAGACGCTGAGCTTCGAGAAGCTTGCCCTTGCCCTCGAGTTCGGCGAGCCGCTCTTCGAGTTCTGCCTCGATGTCCTTGGCCGCACGCTCCATGCGTTCAGGGCCGGCGACGTAGTGCGTCGCCGGAAAGATACGGACCGTGTCGACCTGACGAACGATGTCACCGGTCAGTGGATGCAGGTAGTACAGCGCTTCGATCTCGTCACCGAAGAATTCGATGCGTACCGCCAACTCTTCGTAGGACGGAATGATCTCGACCGTGTCGCCGCGCACGCGGAACGAACCTCGCGTGAACGCCATGTCGTTGCGGTTGTACTGGACATCGACGAGTAGACGCAGGAACGCATCGCGCGGTACCTCGACACCGACGTCGAGCTGAATCGAGCGATCGAGGTACGACTGCGGCGTACCGAGGCCGTAGATGCACGACACCGAGGCCACCACGACCACGTCCCGTCGTGACAGAAGACTGGACGTCGCCGAGTGGCGCAGTCGCTCCACGTCGTCGTTGACCGACGAATCCTTCTCGATGTAGGTGTCGGTCTGGGCGATGTACGCCTCGGGTTGGTAGTAGTCGTAGTACGAGACGAAGTACTCGACCGCATTGTTGGGAAGCATTTCCCGAAGCTCATTCGCGAGCTGAGCAGCCAGAGTCTTGTTCGGAGCCATCACCAGAGCGGGGCGTTGCAACTTTTCGATCAACCACGCTGTGGTCGCGGACTTACCGGTACCGGTCGCACCGAGGAGGACAACGTCCTTCTCCCCCTCGTTGATCCGTTTTTCCAGCTCGGCGATAGCCGCCGGCTGATCGCCTGCCGGTTCGTACGGACTGACGACCTCGAAGCGCGCGTCTGAGCGCTCGATGTCACCAACCGGACGAAACTCGGAATGCGCGACCACGGGATGTTCGGAAGCAAACGCCATGAAACCAGGGTAAGCGCACCCACCGACACAATGCCTGCTCGTCCGCATTCAGCTGAAAATGCACTTCGGCGGTAGGTTCTTCGACCATGAGCGAGGAACGTCCCCACATTCACCGGCCGAAGGTCGAAACCTTCGACATCGCAGCTCGTACCAACGTCGATCCCAAGGGTTTCGTTCGCCCGGTCGAGCACTACCGCGAAGAACCGTGGGGGCTGTACATGGCGCGCCACGCCGACCATCCCCAGTTTCACTATCTCGAGTCCTGGATCATTCCCGAACTCGGAATTCGGGCATCGATTTTCCACTTCACCCCTGAGCACGCCCGAGACTGGGATATCTACGTCGACATCGGTGACTTCACTCGCAGCGACCAGGTCTGGACATCCGAGGACCACTACCTCGACCTGATCGTGCAGACCGGACACAGCATCGAATTGCTCGACGTCGACGAGTTACTCGAGGCAAACACCGCCGGCATCCTGGACCCGAAGACGTCCGAGCGCGCAATGCTGAACGCTGCCCGAGCCATCGACGGTATCGCCGCCCACGGTCACAACCTCGACGCCTGGCTGGACTCGTTGGGCATGCCGGTCACGTGGGGCTGAGCCGTTAGAGGGACCAGCCTGATTTCTCGGCCCATTCCCACGCACGGTGGAATGCGGCGTCGAACCACGGGGTCTTGACCCCCAGATAGGCGTCGATCGCTAAGGCGTAGTCGTCGATGCCGGCAGCGCTCGCAGCCGCCTTGACCTTGAGTTCGGTGTACTCGGCACGCGCCGATGCGTCGGCGCGAAGCCAGTCACGGAAGAGGATCGCGAACTGCTGACCCGGCCAACCGTCCACCCGAATGTGGATGTTCGCGCGGCGCCCCGGATCGGCGCTTCCGTGAATTCGCTTCGCCCACACCGCCGGATCGGTCTCGCCACCGAGGTACGACGGTTTCGGGTCGTCAGCGACGATGTGCTCGATCCGGGGGAACCCGGCAGCGGCCAGATCCTGCGCGAGGTCGTCGGCAACGCCGAGGTGCTCGACAGTGATCTGAATGTCGATCACGTCCTTGGCATCAAGACCAGGCACTGCGGTCGATCCGATGTGATCGATACGGCGCGCGCGGTCACCGGCCGCCAGTGACAACCGGCCGATGATTCGTTCCGCCTGCGCCGGCCACGACGGGTCAGCTGGAGTCAGCTCGGGAAGCGCGCGCACCACCGTGCCCTCGCGGAGGTTCTTCTCGAAGGGAACAAGTCGATTCGCCCACAGGTCGCGGACCACGTCGTCAAGTGAACCCGGCTCGCCGCTGTTGTCGAGCCCCACGTCGGCAACAGCACGACGCTGATCGTCACTTGCCTGCGCTGCGATGCGCGCACGCGCGTCGGATTCCGGCATACCGCGTGAGCCCACCAGGCGTCGAACTCGCTCCTCCTCGTCGACGTAGACGATGACGACCAGGTTGAATGCCGGCGCCATGGAACCCTCGACCAAGAGCGGAATGTCTTGAACGAGCACTGCATCCGACGGCGCGGACGAGATCTGCTCCATCGTCCGCGCACCGATCAGTGGGTGAAGGATGCCGTTCAGAGTTCCGCGTGACGTGTCGTCGGCAAACGCCAACGACGCCAACGCGGGGCGGTTGAGGCTGCCGTCCTCGGACAGAATCCCGTCGCCGAATGCATCGACCAGAGCGGCAAGTCCAGGAGTACCGGGCTCGACCACTTCTCGGGCGATCAAGTCGGCATCGACGATGACGGCTCCCAGTTCGCTGAGGATTTTCGACACTGTCGACTTACCGGCTCCGATGCCTCCAGTGAGGCCTACTCTCAACACACTCGACAGTCTCTCATCTCCGCGCCCGAGAGATTCAGACACGCCTACGGATCGAACACGCCGAGGCCTTCGAGGCTCAAATACCACAATTTCGGTGACCGTGCGGTTATGTTCTAGCGAACGCACCTGTACCTGCAACTTCTCGAGAAAGTGGACGCCATGCGAGCAGATCGCGACCATCACGGTCAGCACCGCCTCGGAATGCCGAACGGCGTGCACTGCATAGAGTTTCCCGAAGTTGCTTTTGCCCTGGCAGAGCACCGTCGTACGTGGTTCACGATGCTCGTGAGCCAAGGCCGACACAGCTTCGCATCGATGCGTAAGCGCACAGCCGAAGCCACCGCCACCTATTGGGTGCCTGCTCCCGCAAACTGAGTTCTCTTCACGAAATACAAAATGACCGGCAACCATTCGGTGCCGGTCATTTTTGTGTTCACTCACGCAATCTTCCGCCGACAAGTGACACCTGACAGAGAAAGAACCCCGCCCCTGCAAGTGCAGGTGCGGGGTTCTTCACAGATCTCGCTTGATCAGATCAAGCGGTAATCCTTATGCGTTGCCCGACAGCTTCTCGCGAAGTGCGGCGAGCTGTGCATCGCTGGCAAGCGATCCGCCAGCAGACTCGGCCGGAGCGGAGCCGGCAGCAGCCGGAGCCTCGGTGTCGTCTGCAGCAGCCGTCTCCGAGGAGTAGCCGGCAGCAGCGGTGGCAGCCTCAGCGGCCTCGTCTGCAGCAGTCTTCTCCATCTGAGTGGTATGCATCTTGTGGCGACGCTCAGCCTCGGCGTAGCGGTTCTCCCACTCTTCACGCTGCTTGTCGAAGCCCTCGAGCCATTCGTTGGTCTCGGGATCGAAGCCCTCGGGGAAGATGTAGTTGCCCTGATCGTCGTACGAGTCGGCCATGCCGTACTTGGACGGATCGAACTCGGCGTTGTAATCCTCGTTGGCCTGCTTCAGCGACAGCGAGATACGACGACGCTCGAGGTCGATGTCGATGACCTTGACGAGTGCATCGTCGCCGACGCCGACAACCTGGTCCGGAACCTCGACGTGGCGCTCAGCGAGCTCCGAGATGTGAACGAGGCCTTCGATTCCCTCTTCGACGCGCACGAATGCACCGAACGGAACCAGCTTCGTGACCTTGCCGGGCACGATCTGACCGATGGCGTGCGTGCGGGCGAACTGACGCCACGGATCTTCCTGCGTTGCCTTGAGCGACAGGGAGACGCGCTCGCGGTCCAGGTCGACGTCGAGAACCTCGACGGTGACCTCGGTGCCGACCTCTACAACCTCGGACGGGTGATCGATGTGCTTCCAAGACAGCTCGGAAACGTGAACCAGACCGTCTACGCCGCCCAGGTCCACGAATGCACCGAAGTTGACGATGGAGGACACGACGCCCTTGCGGACCTGGCCCTTCTGGAGCTGGTGCAGGAATTCGCTGCGAACCTCGGACTGAGTCTGCTCGAGCCATGCGCGGCGCGACAGGACCACGTTGTTGCGGTTCTTGTCGAGCTCGATGATCTTGGCCTCGATCTCCTTGCCGACGTACGGCTGGAGGTCGCGGACGCGACGCATTTCGACGAGCGAAGCGGGGAGGAAGCCACGAAGACCGATGTCAAGGATGAGGCCGCCCTTGACGACCTCGATGACGGTGCCCTTGACGGCCTCGTCCTTCTCCTTGAGCTCCTCGATGGTGCCCCAGGCACGCTCGTACTGAGCGCGCTTCTTCGACAGGATCAGTCGACCTTCTTTGTCCTCCTTGGTGAGGACGAGAGCCTCGACCGCATCTCCCACGGAGACGACCTCGTTGGGGTCGACGTCGTGCTTGATGGAGAGCTCACGAGAAGGGATGACGCCTTCGGTCTTGTAACCGATGTCGAGCAGAACCTCGTCGCGGTCGACCTTGACGATGGTTCCTTCGACGATGTCACCATCGTTGAAGTACTTGATCGTGGCATCGATGGCGGCGAGGAAGTCCTCGGCGGAGCCAATGTCGTTAATGGCAACCTGCGGCGAGGTGACGGTTGTGGAGGGCATATGTTGAATTGCTCCGGACGAGTTGTGGTCGGTTGATGGATTTTGTCGGACGAGATGCGCAACTGTGGCGTACAAATGTTGGAAGTACTTTTTTGGAAGTACTAGATCTATGTACCCAGCTGCATCAATAACGAACAACCGAATACCGGATCACATTCCACACCGCAGAACCGCACCGCGAGCTCTCTCGTTCCGACTGACTCCGAGATCCTGGCCAAGATGATCTTGGTAAAGACCTCGTATAGACAATCGGTCGGATGACAGACACTCGCGTGGGTAAGACTACGCGTCGGCTATCTTGCCGGGCAAACCCGGGTACCCTGCGGCCGAGTCACCCGTTCTACTGTGTTGTTCATGTCTGACGAGCGCCATGCCGCCGCCAATTCCATTCTCGGTACCAGCGGTGTCGGCCGGGTCCGTGTCGATTCGAGTGCAAGCGACCGCGCCAGCCGCGCGTGGTGGGACGCCGACGCCGACGATTACCACAGAACCCACGGCGAGTTTCTGGGCGTGAACAGCGCAGAAGGTGAATTCGTCTGGTGCCCCGAAGGACTGCACGAGGGCGATCATCACTTGCTGGGCGACATAGTCGACAAAGATATTTTGGAGGTCGGTTGCGGCTCGGCTCCCTGTGCCCGGTGGCTCGCCGGACACGGCGCTCGGGCCGTCGGCCTCGACATCTCGATGGGGATGCTCGCGCGCGGACAGGACGCAATGAAGGCCGGCGGACCGGCAGTCCCGTTGATTCAGGCGAGTGCCGAACTCCTGCCGTTTGCCGACGAGAGTTTCGACATCGTCTGTTCGGCGTTCGGAGCCGTCCCGTTCGTGGCCGATTCACAACGGGTCATGAACGAGGTCGCCCGAGTTCTGCGTCCCGGCGGATCGTGGGTCTTCGCGGTCAACCATCCGATTCGATGGATCTTCCCCGACGATCCCGGGCCCAAGGGATTGACGGCAACGCTCCCCTACTTCGACCGCACCCCGTACGTCGAGGTCGACGACAACGGAGTCCCCACCTACGTCGAGCATCACCGAACCATCGGTGACCGGGTCCGTGAGATCGTCGCGGCCGGACTTCAGATCCGCGACATCATCGAGCCCGAATGGCCGGAGTGGTTGGACCGCGAATGGGGACAGTGGAGTCCCCTCCGCGGCCAACTCTTTCCGGGCACTGCAATTTTCAGCGCCGTCAAACCCTGACGGCTACAGCAGTTTCGACAGGAACGCCTTGGTCCGATCGTGCTGCGGATTGGCCAGGAGTTCGCGGGGCTCGCCTGCCTCGACCACAACTCCGCCGTCCATGAACACCAACTGATCTGCGACCTCGCGGGCGAAACCCATCTCGTGGGTGACGACCACCATCGTCATGCCCTCTTTGGCCAACTGCTTCATCACGGTGAGAACTTCACCGACCAGTTCGGGGTCGAGCGCGGACGTCGGCTCGTCGAACAGCATCAGCTTGGGGTCCATCGCGAGAGCGCGGGCGATGGCAACTCTCTGCTGCTGACCGCCAGACAACTGGGCCGGGTACGCGTTGGCTTTGGCGCTCAACCCGACCTGATCGAGGAGGTCCTTCGCTCTTTCGACGGCCTTCTTCTTGCTGACGCGCTTGACCTGCGTCGGCGCTTCGATGATGTTCTCGAGAGCGGTGCGGTGCGGGAACAGGTTGAAGTGCTGAAACACCATCCCGATGTCGCGGCGTTGTTTGGCCGCTGCTCGCGGGTGGAGTTCGTACAGCTTGCCGTTCTTCTCCGAGTAGCCCACCAGGTCGCCGTCGACGTACAGACGGCCGGCGTTGACCTGCTCGAGGTGATTGATACAGCGCAGGAACGTCGACTTGCCCGACCCTGACGGTCCGACAAGGCACAGAACTTGGCCAGGGTCGATTTCGAGTGAGACCCCTTTGAGAACCTCGAGCGCGCCGAAGTTCTTACAGACTCGGTCTGCCTTCACCATCGGTGTCATCTGCGTTCTCCTCCTGGAATATCCGGGAGTGTCTCCACTACCGTTTCTTTGCCCTGCGCGTCGGCGAGTGCCTGAAGTTGGCGAGTGGTGAGCGTCCTCGTCGACCCTTTCGAATAGTGGCGTTCGACGTAGTACTGGCCCACCATGAGGACACTGGTCATTGCGAGGTACCACGTAACCGCGACCATCAAGAGAGGGATCGGCTCGAAATTTGCACCGGATATGTCTCTCGCACGCCCGTAGAGTTCGGTACTCAGCGGCACGGCTGTCACCAGTGAAGTCGTCTTGAGCAAGCTGATCAATTCATTGCCGGTCGGTGGGATGATCACCCGCATCGCCTGCGGAAGGACCGTTCGCCGCATCGTCTGACCCCACGTCATTCCCAAAGCCACTGACGCTTCGGTTTGACCTTCGTTGACCGAGGCGATACCTGCACGGACGATCTCGGCCATGTACGCCGCCTCGTTCAATGCGAGTCCGATGACCGCGAAGAGGAATGCCGCCTGGAGATCTTGCATGTCGAAGTGCACGAACTGGTGGACGAACGGAACACCGAGATCGATGCTCTTGTATATGGACGGGAAGAGACCCCAGAAGACAAGCTGGACGTAGACGGGTGTACCGCGGAAGACCCACAAATACACCCAGGCAGCGGACTTCAACACCGGGTTCGGCGACAGCCGCATTACCGCGAGGACGATGCCCAGAAGGATCGCCGCCGCCATCGACAAGACAGTCAGTTGGATGGTGACCCAGGCCGCCTTCGAAATTCGAGCGTCGAAGAGGTACTGACGGTAGGTCGCCCAGCCGAACTGTTCGTTGGTCGCTGAACCATAGAGAAAGAGCCCCACCAGAACCAGCACCACGACTGCTGCGACCCACCGCCCCGGTCTACGCAGTGGAATCGCCTTGATCGGCGCAGGCTCGCCAGTCTCAGTTGTTGTCATGTTCATCAGCTCTCCGCGCCGTTGATCTTGGATACTTCGATGACGCCGGCCTCGACACTCCAGGTCTGCGCGATCTGTTGATAGACGCCGTTGTCGATCAGGTACTGCATTGCCTGCTGCAGGGCGGGTCCAAGGGCGGAACCCTTCACGATCGGCCAACCGTACGGCGCGGAATCAAAAGGCTCACCCGCAGCTTCCATCCGCCCCTTGCTCCGTTTGATCGCGTAGCCGGTCACCGGTGAATCCGCAGACAACGCGTCGACTCGACCCAGGATGAGAGCATTGGCCGCATCGTCCTGGCTGTCGTACTTGATCTTGTCGATCGGCGGCTTGCCCGCGGCAACGCACGCATCGCTCTTGGCAGGTACTTCGTCGATGTCCTCGGTGGTTGTGGTCTGCACCGCAACCCGCAATCCGCACGCACTGTTGGGATCGACGGGATTGTCCGGACGTTGCGCCCACTGGATACCCGCGCTGTAGTACGTGACGAAGTCGACCGTCTTCTCCCGCTCCTTGGTGTCGGTGAACGAAGACATGCCGAGGTCGTAGCTTCCCGACTGGATGGCGGGGATGATCTTGTCGAAGTCGGCTTGGTTGAAGACAGCTTCGACCCCGAGCACGGTCGCCACTGCGTTCATGACGTCGACGTCGAAGCCGACGATATTGCCATTCTCATCTTTGAATTCGTTTGGGGCGTACGGAATGTTCACCCCGACCTGCAGCTTGCCCGACTCCGTCACCTTGGGCGGCAGGAGAGCAGCGATTTCCGGCACCTTCTGGATATCGAGTGGAGGTCCTTCGGGAACGAGACCCTCGTTGTTGGTGACGCACCCACCGCACAGAGCGACGATCAAGCCCACCAACAGGACTCGCACCAGGTTGGCACGCATTCCCCCACCACTCCCCATGCCACTACCCCAGCCACGTGGCCTTGGTGCCCGTGCGTTTTCACCGACCACGACTCTGCTCTCCACTCGTCGATCGCCGCACTTGCAACGTCCATCCGAAATTCAGTCGAACGGTAGGTTACGGCAGGAGTTCCACCGTCGCCGACTTCGCAAGATTCCGGCCTGTCGTACAAGAATCAGCGACGCAGAGTGTGTGCGTACACGACTTCGGAAAATTCGCTGGTCGATGCCAAACCGCCGAGGTCGGCGGTGGCGATGCCCGACGCGATGGTCGTGCGAACGGCGTCCGAAATCCGGCCTGCCGCCGCAGACAACAACCGATCGCCACGCGCATCGCCGAGCCAGTCGAGCATCATCGCGCTCGAGAGGAACAGTGCCGTTGGGTTCGCGCGATTCTTCCCGGCGATGTCGGGTGCTGCACCGTGCGCGGCCTGAGCCATGACCTGCGTCTCGGAAGCGTTGATCGACGGCGCGGTTCCGAGTGAACCGGACAGCTCGCCCGCCAGATCGGACAATATATCGCCGAACATGTTTTCGGTCACTACGACGTCGAAGTCGCCGCCGCGTCGAACCAGGTGCGCCGCCATCGCGTCGACATGCTCGTCGTCGACGACGACGTGTGGGAACTCTGCGGCGACGGTTCGGCAGGCGTCGCGGAAGAGGCCGGTGGTCAGCGTGAGGACGTTGGCCTTGTGGACGATCGTGACGTGATTGCGCCGACGCGACGCCAACGCGAAGGCAGTGCGTGCGATCCGTTCACACGCGGCGCGCGTGAACACACCGACTGCCAAGGCGATGTCGGGCGTCGGCATGAATTCACCGCTGCCGACTGCCATGTTCCGGTCCGCGTACAACCCTTCGGTGTTCTCGCGGACGATCACCAGATCCATGTCGGGGACCATCGCCTTGACACCGGGAAACGCTGCTGCCGGTCGAATGTTCGCGAACAACTCGAACTTCTTCCGGATGACGCCGCCGGGTGTGAGTTGTCCGCGAAACCTCTCCGGATACGACGCACTGTCGTGGGGTCCGAGAATCCAACCCTGCAGCAGCTCCAACGCATCGACGGTCTCGTCGGGAATCGGTGTGCCGTGGCTGTCGATGGCCGTGCTCCCGAGCGGAAGCTCGACCCACTCGACGGGCGGCGCATGAACCGCTGACAACGCCGCGTCCACGATCTGCCGTGTCGCCGGGACGATTTCGTGGCCGATTCCGTCGCCGTGCATGAGTCCCAGCCGCATGGCCGGCGTACCGATTGCGCTCGCACCTGCCATCAGGCAATCATTGCTCACCATGGTCCAGTCGGTGGAATTGCTCCTCGATCCGGTGAGTGAGTCGGCAGTCCGCGCGCAATGGCAGCTTCTCGCCGACGCCGGATTCCCAAGTCAGGCCTCCCATCACAGCCCGTCCAACCGCCCGCACATCACGCTGTTCGTCGCCCGCGAGATCCCCGCGGAGATCGACGAACTGTTGAAGCGACGCTTCTCGGCCCCGGACTTCGAGATCCGGCTGGGTGGCTACGTCGTATTCGGCGGCAAGCAGATGGTCTTGGCCCGCTCGGTCATTCCTTCGCGCGCGCTCCTTCACCTGCACCAAGAAATAGCCGAAGCAACAGTCGGTTCGAACGCGCTACCCGCCCACGTCGAGCCCGGCGGGTGGACGCCGCATGTGACGCTCGCCCGGCGCGTCGAACCTGCACGACTGGGTGAGGCCATCGCTTTGGTCGGCACCGACGTGATTCACGGGCGCAGTGGAGCGATCAGGCGCTGGGACGGCGAACAGAAGGCGGAATGGTTACTGACGCCGCCACTGTGACAGATCGGGTTGCTCGTCGGGTCACCAGGATTCCCGCGATCACCGCGAGTGCACCAACCGGCTGATTCCAGCCGATCCTCTCGTTCAACACTATTGCCCCGAGCGCGACGCCCACTACTGGGCTGAGGTAGGTGACAGTCGACGCTGCAGTCGGCCCCCACCCTTGAACCACATTGGTGTTCCAGATGAACGCGAGCCCAGTCCCCAGCGCGCCCAGCGCGATCATCGACAGGACAACTGCCGGCGTCAGATGCATCGGTGTATTCGCGATGACCGGAGAGGCGAGGACCATCACGAGTGCACCGATACAGATCTGCAATAGCGCGATAGTACGGGTGTCGATCCCGAGCGGAAGCACGAAGCGTCTGAGGTAGACAAACGAAATCCCGTACGACGCAGTCGCTCCCAGGCAGGCCATCTGAGAGCCGAGACTTCCGCCGACGCCGAGATTCCACGGCGCCAACACGATCAGCACTCCAGCGAATCCGAGCAGTAACCCCAGCGATTTGTATCGCGTCAGCGTCTCACCCGGCAGAAAGGCAAGCGAGACAGCCATAGTCATCAATGGCGTGGTGGCGTTGTAGATACTCGCGAGTCCGGAAGACATGCTCTGCTCGGCCCAACTGAACAGCAGCCACGGCACGATGCATTGCGTCGCTGCGAGAAACGCCATGTGTTTCCAGACGCGAAAGTCCCTCGGTATGCCGATCCGACTCACCGCTGACACGAGAACAAGCGCGAGAGCGCCGAAGACCAAGCGCCACAGAACTACCTGCGTGAAGGACAAACCCTCGAGCCCGATCTTCATGAAGAGGAAACTGGCTCCCCACACCACCGCAGCTGCGGTGTATTGAAAAACCAGACTCACCCTCACAGAGTGAAGTCTCCATGAGGACTGACGTCGTGACGGGTGTCGGGCGTACGGCCGGCAAGAGCTAGTACGTTCAGGACCAGGAGGACCAGGAGAGCGATGACGATGATTGCCATGTGTCCAGCCTGACGCAAGGCCGCACCCTTCAATAGTGGCAGAAAAGCCAGACTTGGTCGATTTTCTGCCACTTTGCCGTTTTTCTGTCACACTCGAAAGATGCTCGCGAAAGTGGTGGTCCCACTGATGCCGATGACCGAGGCGTTCGAACTCGGCGTGGCATGTGAAGTATTCGGCTTCGACCGATCCGACGACGGCCTCCCGACGTACGACTTCTCTCTGATCGCCGCAGTTCCGGGCCCGATCCGAACACGCTTCGGCTACAACATCGATGTTCCGTACAACCTCGACTCTCTCGATGACGCCGATCTCATCGTCGTTTCCGCCGGTGGCACCTACGACGCAGGCGACGCGTACATGTGCTCGCCGAGTCCCGACTCGAGTGTCGATCCCCTGCTGATCAAGCTCCGTGAGGCCGTGGCCCGGGGCGCCAAGGTGGCCAGCCTGTGCACCGGCGCGTTTGTCCTCGGGGCGGCGGGACTGCTGGACGGGAAGCGATGCACGACGCATTGGCGTCACGCCGAAAGGCTGGCCCAGACGTATCCGGAAGCCAAGGTCGATCCGGACGTG
The DNA here is from genome assembly GCF_053608585.1 of Rhodococcus sp. NPDC055024. Classification (NCBI taxonomy): domain Bacteria; kingdom Bacillati; phylum Actinomycetota; class Actinomycetes; order Mycobacteriales; family Nocardiaceae; genus Rhodococcus; species Rhodococcus sp. NPDC055024. The sequence goes on along the minus strand of NZ_JBSGVT010000016.1, from coordinate 75,059 downwards.
CTGTACGTGGACGAAGATCCGGTGTTCACCAGCGCCGGCACCGCAGCAGGAATCGATCTGTGCCTGCACATCGTCCGCAAGGAACAGGGCTCTCGCGTGGCCAACGGCATCGCGAGAAGGATGGTGGTACCGCCCCATCGTGACGGCGGTCAGGCTCAGTACGTCGCCACTCCCCTCACCTCGACGCCGAGCGCAACTCTTGCCCCGCTCCTCGACTGGATGACGGAGAACCTCGCCGTCGACCTCACTGTCGGCATGGTTGCAGCGCGAGCGAACATGTCCGCTCGCACCTTTGCGCGTCGTTTCCAAGCGGAAACAGGGACTACCCCCGCGCGTTGGCTCAGCGATCAGCGAGTACTGGCCGCCCAGCAACTACTCGAGAATTCGGACCTCTCCGTCGACGTCATCGCAGAACGCGTCGGATTCGGCGGCGGCGCCGTACTTCGCCAGCACTTCATTCGCCTGCGTTGCACCACGCCCCAGGCGTACCGCCGGACGTTTCGGGCGACCGAGAACGCAAGCTGAAATCCACTCAGGGAAGAATCAGCGGTTCCGGGGCGTTGCACACACCAACAGCCCGCACAATGGAAAGGACCCCTGTGGCCACCCAGACACTCACCCAGCAGAACTTCGACGAAACGATCAACGGCAGCGACGTCGTCCTCGTGGACTTCTGGGCTTCCTGGTGCGGCCCGTGCCGCCAGTTCGCGCCGACGTTCGAAGCCTCCTCCGAGAAGCACAGCGATGTCGTTCACGCCAAGGTGGACACCGAAGCCGAGCAGGGAATCGCAGCGGCCGCCAACATCCGCTCCATCCCCACGATCATGGCCTTCCGTGAAGGCGTTCTCGTGTTCAACCAGGCCGGCGCACTTCCCGCCGCTCAGCTCGAAGAGCTGGTGACTCAGGTCAAGGCACTCGACATGGACGAGGTCCGCAAGCAGATCGCAGAGCAGACTGCCTCTGCCGAGTAGCGAAAGAAGGCTGGGCCGGAATCGAATGCGATTCCGGCCCAGCCTTTTTCGTAGCCAGCCCTTTGTTGCCGACTCAGTGAGCCGCGCTGTCCCAGCTTCGACCAGTTCCCACCGAAACATCCAGCGGTACCGACAACTCGATGGCTGTGGCCATCTTGTCCCTGACCAATGCAGTGACCTCCTCCAACTCGGAGGCAACCACTTCGAGCACCAATTCGTCGTGAACCTGCAACAGCATGCGCGACTTCAATCCGGCGTCGGCGAGAGCCTTCTGCACGTTGATCATCGCGACCTTGATGATGTCGGCCGCGGTGCCCTGGATCGGCGCGTTCAAGGCAGCACGTTCGGCCACCTCACGACGCTGACGGTTGTCACTGTTTAGATCGGGCAGATACCGACGACGGCCGTAGAGCGTCGAGGTGTAACCGTCCTTACGCGCTTGCTCGACTACGGCGTGGAGGTAATCCCGCACACCGCCGAAACGAGCGAAGTACGCATCCATCTGCTGCTTCGCTTCTTCGGTCGAAATCTTCAGCTGCGAAGCCAATCCGTAAGCGCTCAGTCCGTAAGCCAGACCGTAGGACATCGCCTTGACCCGGCGACGCAGTTCAGGAGTGACCTCTTCGATCGGAACTCCGAATGCGCGTGAGCCGACAAAGCTGTGCAGATCCTCACCGGTGTTGAATGCCTCGATCAGTCCCTCGTCACCTGACACGTGCGCCATGATGCGCATTTCGATCTGGCTGTAATCGGCCGTAAGCAGAACATCGAACCCCTGCCCGACCACAAATCCGTCGCGGATCTCGCGCCCCGCATCGTTGCGGACCGGGATGTTCTGCAGGTTGGGATCGGTCGACGACAGACGTCCGGTCGCTGCAACCGTCTGGTTGAACGTCGTGTGGATGCGACCGTCTTCGGCCACGGCCTTGAGCAGACCGTCGACGGTCACCTTCATACGCGTCGCATCACGGTGCGCGAGAAGGTGTTCGAGGAACGGGTGCCCCGTCTTGTCGAACAGACCCTGCAGCGCCTCGGCGTCGGTGGTGTAGCCCGTTTTCGTCTTCTTGGTCTTGGGCATGTCGAGTTCTTCGAACAAGACCACCTGAAGCTGCTTCGGCGAACCCAGGTTGATCTGCTTGTCGATCACCTCGTACGCGGAGTTTGCGGCGTCGGCGACCTGGGACGCGAAACGGCTCTGAAGATCGTGCAGATGCGCGCTGTCGACGGCGATGCCGGTGGCCTCGATCTGCGCGAGCTCGATCGTCAACGGCAGTTCCATGTCGGAGAGGAGCGCCTTGGACTCGATCGACTCCAACTCGGTGTCCAACGCAGCCGCCAAGTCGAGAACGGCCTGAGCACTGAGCATCGCGGTCTCGGCCGCTTCGGCATCGAGCTGTTCGGTGTCGTCGAGAAGTGAAAGCTGTTCCTGGCCGGATGTTTCGGCACGCAGTTCACGCTTGAGGTAGCGGAGCGACAGATCATCGAGATTGAAGGTGCGCTGACCTGGCCGGACGAGATAGGCGGCCAGAGCGGTGTCGCTGGTCAGTCCGCCGAGCGTCCAACCACGCCCACGCAGAGCGTGGATCGCCCACTTGGCTTCGTGCAGCGCCTTCGGCTGGGATGCATCCGCAAGCCAATCACCGACAGCCGCTTCATCTTCCGGCGTTGCCGTCGATGCCGCGATGTATGCGCATTCGCCGTCGGAGGCCGCGATCGCGAGGGCAGTGACGTCACCGGCAAACGGAGTTCTGGTTCCGAGCACCGTCACGCCGTGACGATCACCGGTTCGCGCGTGAGCGTCGAGCCATGCGGCAACCGCACCCGGGGCGAGTGCGTCGCCGCTGACCTCGAAGCCCTCTTCTGCTTCGGGTTCGGACGACGACAGGGTCGCGAACAGTCGATCGCGGAGGACCTTGAACTCGAGATCGTCGAACAACGCATGAATCTTCTCGCGGTCCCACGGAGCCAACACCAACTGCTCGGGCGTGTACGGCAACGGAACGTCGCGAACCATTTCGGTCAGCTGGCGATTGAGCAGCACGTTTGCAAGGTTCTCGCGTAGTGAGTCGCCGACCTTGCCGCGGACCTTGTCTACGTTGTCGACCAGACCCTGCAGGTCGCCGTACTCACGGATCCACTTGGTGGCGGTCTTCTCACCGACGCCGGGGATACCGGGGAGGTTGTCACTCGGGTCGCCGCGCAGGGCAGCAAAATCCGGATACTGCGACGGGGTGAGGCTGTACTTCTCCTCGACGGCCGTCGGCGTGAATCGGGTGAGCTCCGAGACGCCCTTCTTCGGGTAGAGCACAGTGACGTTGTCTGTCACCAGCTGCAACGAGTCGCGGTCGCCGGTCACGACGAGAACTCGGTATCCGAGGGCCTCTGCCTGCGTGGTCAATGTGGCAATCACGTCGTCGGCTTCGAAACCTTCCTCGGCCATGACCGGGATTCCCAGCGCGCCGAGAACGTCCTTGGTGATGTCGATCTGGCCTTTGAATTCGTCCGGAGCCTTCGCACGCTGCGCCTTGTATTCAGGGAACAGGTCGGCGCGAAACGTCTGACGCGACACGTCGAAGGCCGCAGCCAAGTGGGTCGGCTGTTCGTCGCGAAGAAGATTGATCAACATCGACGTGAAGCCGTACACCGCATTGGTGGCCTGCCCACTGTGTGTCTTGAAGTTCTCTGCGGGCAGCGCGTAGAAGGCGCGAAACGCCAACGAATGCCCGTCGAGAAGCATCAGAAGAGGGCGATCGTCCGCCTTGCCTGTGGTGCCGGCTGAAGCGGTGGACGTGCTGGACCGAGTTGTGGTTGCGGGGCTCACGGTTCATCAGTCTAGGGATCGCGACCGACATCGACGCCTTCGCCGTTGTTTACGCAGGAACAGGCACAAGAATCGGACAATTGATGCAGCCAGCGGCCTTCGATACGGAACCGAAACATCCCGGAAATCTCAGAACCCCATCTGAAGCGAACAGAGCCGTTAGAGTCCGGAAATCGCAGCAACGGATCAAGCCCTTCGCTGCGTGGCACCTTTGTCCAGACGCGCTAGTCCCGACCCGCTCGGAGGACGTACGTGGCCCCACCCGTAGTGAAACGGCATACCCTCGCAACACTCAGCCGACTACTGGCCTTTGCGTTACTCACGTTCTTCGCATTACTCAGCCTGGCCGGAACCGCCGGGGCCCAGGAACCGACCAACTCCCCTGCACCGACCAACTCCCCTGCACCGCCGACCTCGTCAGGACCGGCAAAACCGGTTCCCGACAACGCCGTCCCCGTCAGCGGCAATCTCAACAACGGAGGCACCCGGCTCGAGGGCGTTAAGGTGCGCGCGCTCGATTCCTCCGGCACCGAGGTCGCCACCGGCGAGTCGGCGTCGAACGGTCGTTGGGAGTTGGCCGTGGCACCGGGCACCTACACGTTCGAGATCGTTGCGGACACGCTCCCCGACGGAGTGAGTGTGCAAGCCACTGTCGAACGCGAGGTGGTGGCCGGCCGCGCGAACACCGTAATCTTCTCGTTCGGCGAGGTTCGTACCGCCTCGAATGTCAGCTTCGGCGAGAAGCTCATCCGCACGACTGTCGACGGTCTGCGGTTCGGTCTCGTGATCGCGATCGCCGGTGTGGGTCTGAGTTTGATCTACGGCACGACCGGCCTGACGAACTTCGCGCACGGCGAGATGGTCACCCTCGGTGCCGTCGCTGCCTGGGTGATCAACACCTCGTTCGGCATTCCGCTGATTCCCGCCACCGTTCTCGCGATCTTCGTCGGTATCGGGATCGGACTGTTGACCAACGGAATCGTCTGGAAGCCCCTACGTAAACGCAAGACCGGGTTGATCGCACAACTGGTGGTCTCCATCGGTCTCGCGATTTCCCTGCGCTACCTGATCCTCATCTTCTTCTCCGATCGAGCAGAACCCTTCGACGACTACCAGGGCCAGGTCGAGAAGAACTGGGGCCCCATCGCTTTGACCGACGCGAACGCCGTAGTCATGATCGTCAGTCTGGTCGTCCTGGTCGGCGTCGCACTACTTCTGCAGAGGACTCGCATCGGAAAAGCCATGCGCGCCGTCTCCGACAACCGTGACCTCGCCGCTTCGTCGGGAATCAACGTCGAGCGCGTGATCATGTTCGTCTGGGGCCTCGGCGGCGGATTGGCTGCACTCGGCGGTGTGCTGTTCGGTATCTCCGAGCTCGGCGGACGAGTCCAGTGGGAGATGGGCTTCAAACTGTTGCTGCTGATGTTTGCCGGAATCACCCTCGGTGGTCTGGGAACGGCGTACGGGGCGCTACTCGGCTGCGTCATCGTCGGACTTCTGGTCCAACTCTCGACACTCATCATCAACCCCGACCTCAAATACATCGGCGGACTTCTCGTCTTGATCGTGATCCTCGTGGTTCGCCCCCAGGGCATCCTCGGATCCAGACAAAGGATCGGGTGACGAACATGGACATCATGGGAGCTTTCCAGGTTTCCTTCGCCCAGTTGATCGGGCCGTCGGCAATCTTCTACGCACTGCTCGCAATCGGGCTGAACCTGCACTTCGGCTACGCCGGACTGCTCAACTTCGGTCAGATCGGTTTTGCCCTCCTCGGCGGCTACGGCGTCGGCATCATGACCGTGACCTACGACCAACCGTTGTGGCTCGGTATCCTCGTCGGACTCACCGCGGCCGGCCTCCTCGCACTCGTGCTCGGTATCCCGACGCTGCGTCTGCGCGCCGACTATCTCGCCATCGTCACCATTGCGGCTTCGGAGATCTTGCGTCTGATCTTCCGCTCGACGGCGTCGGATTCGGTGACCGGTTCCACCAACGGCCTGTTCGGTTTCGCAGATCCGTTCACCGCACTGAGCCCATTCGACTCGGCCAAGCAGTACTCGTTTCTCGGTGTGAAGTTCTACGGAGACGACCTCTGGTCGATGGTCGTCGGATGGACCCTGGTCCTGATCTTGTGCGGATTTGTCTACCTCTTGACGCACAGCCCGTGGGGGCGTGTCCTCAAGGCGGTTCGTGAAGACGAGGATGCAGCACGATCGTTGGGCAAGAACGTCTTCGTGTACAAGATGCAGGCTCTGGTTCTCGGCGGCGTGATCGGTGGTCTGGCCGGTGTTTTCAACGCCCTCCAGACCAAGTCCATCAACCCGGACTTCTACTCGACCGCGCAGACGTTCTTTGCATTCGGCGCACTGATTCTGGGCGGGGCGGCAACGGTTTTCGGCCCGGTAGTGGGCGCAATGCTGTTCTGGTTCCTCCTCGCCATTCCCGACGCTTTGTTGCGTCAGGCGATCTCCGGCGAAAATCCGCTGCTCTCGCTGACCGAACAACAGGTCGGAGCCACCAGATACGTGTTGCTCGGATTGATGATCGCTCTTCTGATGGTCTTCAGACCGCAGGGAATACTGGGTAACAAGCGGGAGGTGCAACTCAATGCTTGACGCCGATACCAGAGCACAAATCTTTGGCGACGTTCCTCATCTTCCGGGATCGGCAAAACCCGACCCGGTACTGATCGCGGACAACGTCTCGCGCACGTTCGGCGGCCTCAAAGCCGTCGATGTCGACCACCTCGAGATTCAACGCGGGTGCATCACGGGTCTGATCGGCCCCAACGGCGCCGGGAAAACCACCCTCTTCAACCTCCTCACCGGCTTCGACCGGCCGGACACCGGTACGTGGTCGATGGACGGTCAATCGCTGGGCCGCATGTATCCCCACCAGGTAGCCAGGAAAGGAGTGGTACGGACGTTCCAGTTGACCAAGGCGCTGTCCAAACTCACGGTGCTGGACAACGTACGCCTGGGCGCCACCGGTCAACGAGGTGAACGCATCTTCGCCTCGCTTGTCCCGTGGATCTGGAAGAGCCAGGAACGCGAGATCACCGAGCGCGCCAACGAACTCCTCGCGCGTTTCAAACTCGACACGAAAGCTGACGACCTCGCCGGTTCCCTCTCCGGCGGACAGCGCAAACTGCTCGAAATGGCTCGCGCACTCATGACCTCGCCCTCGGTGGTGATGCTCGACGAACCCATGGCAGGCGTCAATCCCGCTCTGACGCAAAGCCTGCTCGGTCACATCAAATCATTGCGCGACGACGGAATGACGGTCGTCTTCGTCGAGCACGACATGGACGTGATCCGAGACATCAGCGACTGGGTGGTGGTCATGGCACAGGGCAGCGTCATCGCCGAGTCCACTCCGGACGAACTCTCGTCCAACACAGCTGTCGTCGACGCGTATCTGGGCAGCCACCACGACCAGGCCCTCGAGTTCGACGACAACGGAAATCCGGTGGGCGAGACGGCCGTTCTGGCCGCCGCCCTGGCAGAAGCCGAGGTCGAAACCCTCGAGGCGGGCGGTGACCTCTCGGAACCAGACATCGACAACCTTCCGGCCGATCTCGCCGCGACGCTGGAATCGAGTCCCGAGGAACCGCGCGGAAGGCACGAGAAGCCATGAGCGAGAACCAAGCACGTTCACTCACGCCCGCAGAGTTCGCCGCGACAGCGCAAGAGCATCAGCGACTGTCGGCAGGTGCCCTGCTCCGCGCCGACAGCCTCGTCGCCGGCTACATTCCCGGCGTCAACATCCTGCGTGAGTGCAACTTCTTCCTGAAGGAGGGCGAGATCGTCGGAATCATCGGACCGAACGGCGCAGGCAAGTCGACACTCCTGAAGTCACTGTTCGGTTTGATACCGGTTCGCGAAGGGTCGGTCACTCTCCGCGAGGACGACATCACGTCCGCGCCCGCTCACGTCCTCGTGCAGAAGGGAGTCGGGTACGTCCCTCAGACACAGAACGTCTTTCAGGCTCTGACTATCGAAGAAAACCTCGAGATGGGAATTTATCTGCGCCCTAAGGCATTCGCGGAGCGATTTGCCTTCGTGAGTGAATTGTTCCCACTCCTGAGTGAACGACGAAAGGTGAAGGCCGGCGCACTCTCGGGCGGCGAACGTCAGATGGTCGCGATGGGCCGGGCTTTGATGATGGATCCGTCGGTCCTGCTCCTCGACGAACCGTCCGCGGGCCTGTCCCCGATGTTCCAGGACGAGGTGTTCATCCGTTGCAAGAAGATCAATGCTGCGGGTGTCTCGGTCATCATGGTCGAGCAGAACGCGCGCCGCTGCCTTCAGATCTGCGATCGCGGCTACGTGCTCGATCAGGGCAAGAACGCGTACACCGATACCGGCGCCAATCTGATGAACGACCCCAAGGTGATCGAGCTGTATCTGGGAACGCTCGCCGGGAGCAAAGAGAAGTAGGCACGACATGAGAATGGGCCAGGGTCTCGCGACCCTGGCCCATTCTCGTCGACTGCTTACTTGCCCACGACTTACTTGCCCACCACCACGAATCCTTCTGTGGTCAGCGTGTTCTCAGGGCCGAACTTGAGCTTGCCGTACGAACCGATGGACGGCTCTCCCGAATCGTTGAAGTCCAACTCGCCGGTGATGCCGTCGTAGTCGATGTCGGTTCCCGCCTTCACCAACGGCAGGCACTCCACGTAGGACGTGCACTTGGTGCCGCCTTCGGTGACGCTGTTGATGTTCGCAGCGATGTCCGTGCCCGCCGTCGACTTCGCCTGCTCGGCAGCAAGTGCCGAGATCACCACTGCGTCGTACGACTCTCCGGCGTAGTTGAAGTCGATCAGTGACGGGTTGACTGCCTTCAGACGATCTTGGAAGGCAGCTCCGACATCCGTCAGCGGCGTCGTTCCCTGCATCGTGTCGAGCAACGGCTTCGCCACGGATTCTCCGAGCGCATTTCCCATGTTGCCGTCGACGCCGTACATCGCCATTCCGTCCGACGGGCCGATGCCCACCTCGTGCATTCGCGTGATGATCTTCGCCGACTCCTCGAAGCCCACCAATGCAACTGCATCCGGATTGAAGTTCTTGACCTGATCGACCTCGGAGTTGAACGACTGCGCGTTCGGGTCGTAGATGATCTTCTCGATCTGATCGGAGGGGACACCCGAATCGATCAGATTCTTTTCGATGTTGTCGGCCAGACCCGTCCCGTACGGGTCGTTGAGGGCCATGATGGCTACGCGCTGACCACCATCGTCCGAAATGAGCTGTGCGACGGCCTGAGCCTGCAGTACGTCCGTCGGAGCGGTGCGGAAGTACATGCCCTTGTCGGGGTAGCAGACAAACTGGTCCGAGGTGTTGGCCGGCGAGAACATCACGACGCCGGCGCTGGCGACCTTGTCGATCACCTTGAGCGAGACCGATGACGACGCGGCGCCGACGATCACCTGAGTGCCTGCCGCCAATTCGCGATCGACGGTGGAGTTGGCGGTGTCCGTCGTGGTGTCACCCGAATCGCCGGGAATCAGCTGGACCGGTTGGCCGAGAACGCCTCCGGCCGCATTGACATCGTTGACTCCCAGCTGGGTGCCCGCGACCATCGGCGGCCCGAGGAACGACAAGCTGCCTGTATCGGGAAGTAGCGTGCCGATGCGCAGCGCTTCCGTGGACGGGGTGGCGCCGGCCTTGGCCTGCTCCGGGGTGCAATCGGTCGTGACGGATGTCGTCGCGGCGGAAGCGCCGGACGTAGAGCCACTCGACGACGAGTCATCCGACTTGTCCGAGCTACAGCCTGCAAGTGCCAGTGATGCCGCGCCGAGAATTGCAGCAGTACGCACAAGTGTTCGTCTAGCCATCCCACGCTCCTAAGATCAGCCGGTGCTCGCGCCACCCGAACTGGCGCTCGCTGTGGGATCAGACGCTAGACCTTGGAACCGTTTCGCGATCCGTCAAGAAAGCCCTGTGACCTGACTGTTATCTGAAGGCGCACAGTGTTTACACGGCTGTAGCGCTGCGCGACGTTTCGACGGTCGACGCAGCAGCCGGATAACCCGGACTCTTTGCTCACGCGTCCGGTTCGCCGCCCAGAGTTTCCAGTACGACCTGTGCGACGGCCTTCATCGTGGAGCGCCGGTCCATCGCGGCGCGCTGAATCCACTTGAACGCCTCGGGTTCGGTGAGCGCTTGGCGAACCATCAGAACACTCTTGGCGCGCTCGATCAGCTTGCGTGCTTCCAGGCGGTCGGACAGATCGGCGACCTCACGCTCGAGCGCGGTCACCTCTCGAAAGCGACTGACCGCCAATTCGACGGCAGGCACCAAGTCACTGATGGAGAACGGCTTGACCAAGTAGGCCATGGCGCCGGCATCGCGTGCGCGCTCGACCAACTCGCGCTGACTGAACGCTGTGAGAATGACAACAGGAGCGATGCGCTTGGCGGCAATCTCCGACGCCGCGTCGATGCCGTCCCTCCTGGGCATCTTCACGTCCATGATGACCAGATCGGGCCTGAGTGACTCGGCCAACTCGACCGCCACCTGTCCGTCACCGGCCTCGCCGACGACGTCGTAGCCCTCTTCGCGGAGCATCTCGACCAGATCCATGCGGATCAACGCCTCGTCTTCAGCGACGACAACACGACGGGGTGCGAGCTGATTGCCTTGCGGCTGCGGCGAATTCATGGCCACCATCCTCCTCCATCGAACCGCCCCGACACGAGACGCGAACGATTAGAGGGTACCGGTGTTTGACATTGAAATCGCATCTTCTAATGTAGTCATCGCAACAAGCCCTCGTATCCCAATTGGCAGAGGAAACGGATTCAAAACCCGTCCAGTGTGAGTTCGAGTCTCACCGAGGGCACCACTGCAGCAGCCGGCCGTACCGCAAGGTTTCGGCATTCGGCTGTACCCCGGATCAACCGCCGCTAGGTTCGATCCATGAACGGTCGCCGGTTGATTGCTCTGCTCGGAACCATGTCTTGTCTCTGCCTGCTCACCGGATGTCAGACAGACGACGAATCCGACACTGCCGGCGGATCTTCCACCCAGGTCGTCTCTTCCACCCAGGTCGTCCTCGACGCTGCAACACGGACCGGCACCCTTCAGGTCGGCTCTCGCCCGATCGAGGCCGCGTCCACCGAGATCTCCACGCTTCCCTCATTGCCCAACGACACAGAGATCCCTTCACCGAATCCACCCGTCGACGTGACCGAGATCGACATGACCGATCACGAGGGTTTCACCCGCATCACCTATCGCTTCGACGGCAACGGACCGGTGTTCTGGAAAACCGAATACGTCAGTGAAGCAATCCGAGCGGGAGACAGCACAGTCATAGATGTCGGTAGTCGATCGATACTTCAGGTCGACCTGATGGGAGTCCGGTCGGATCCGACTCGTGTCTCGGCTCCACTCGACGGCACAAACATCACCCGCATGGAGAGTGCCGGTACGAACGATACGATCCTGCAGTCGTTCGTCGGCACACTCCAGACCCGGCCGGCGTACACGGTGTCGACATCCGATTCCCCGTCCCAGCTGACTATCGACATCCCCGCAGCCGACAACTGACCCTCGATACCCAATTACGCGCTCAGCTCAGCCATTCCAGCGCAGCTGTGGTCAACGCAGTGATTCCGTTGTCGAGGGTCGGCTGGATCACCGGGGCGTACCGCGGTGAGTGGTTCGATGCAATGTCCTCCCCGACGGTTCCCGCTGTTGCGGCCTTCAGATACGCCTCGGGATCCGCACCGCCGAGGAGCCAGTACACCAGCGGCGCTCCGGCCGCGTCGGCGAGGATCCCGACGTCTTCACTCCCGGTGACCGGTCCAGGATCGATGACGCCGTGTTCCCCGAACACGCCCCTGAACGCAGCGCTTACACGATCGCAGGCCGCGCCGTCGTTGATCAACACCGGAAATGACTCTTGTGCAATCAGTTCGGGCTCACGGACGGCGCCGGATGCCTGCGCCTCTGCACGGACGATTCGGTGCACCGCGTCCAATACCCGGTTTCGGACTTCCGGATTGACGGTCCGAATGCTCAGACCGAACTCCGCATGATCGGCGATGATGTTGTTCTTCGTACCTGCGTGAAACTGGCCCACTGTCAATACACCTGTGTCGCTGCCGGCAATCTCGCGGGAGACCACCGTCTGCAACCGCATCACTGCCGATGCCGCCATGACGATCGGATCAATCGTGGTCTCGGGCCGCGATCCGTGCCCGCCCCTCCCGAACATCCGCACCAGCATGCTGTCAGCCGCAGCGAATGCTGCCCCGGAATGCAATCCGACGATTCCCGCCGGTGCTGGTGCAACGTGTTGGCCGAGAACCACATCGGGTTTGGGAACGAGTTCGTACAACCCGTCGTCGACCATCGCCTGCGCGCCGGCACCGAGTTCCTCTGCGGGCTGGAACACGACCTCGAGCGTGCCCGACCACGAGTCGACGGTTTCACTGAGGATCCGAGCGGCGCCGAGCAACGCAACAACATGCATGTCGTGCCCGCACGCGTGCATGATCGGAACGTCGTTGCCCTCCTTGTCGGTTCCTCGTTTCGTGCTTGCATACTCGAGACCGGTGGCTTCCTCGACCGGCAATGCGTCCATGTCGGCCCGAAGCAGAACGGTTGCGCTACTGCTCTTTCGGAGGCTACTGCTGTTTCGGAGAACGCCTACTACTCCGGTTCCACCGACTCCGGAATGAACCTCGAAGCCGAGGTCTCGCAATCGATCCGCGACGATTCCGGCGGTCCGATGCTCCGCGAACGACAACTCGGGGTGCGCGTGTAGATCTTTGTACAGATCTACGAGTGAAGCGCTGACATCACCGATTCGGTCCACCACGTTTGTCATGAATCCCACTGTATGCCCGAACTGCTCTCGCCCGAACTGCCGCGGCGAGAGTTTGTTCCAGCAGTACTGCAACCGTCATCGGGCCGACGCCCCCCGGCACCGGTGTGATTGCACCGGCGCGAGTGAGCGCGGCGCCGTACTCCACATCGCCGACGTTGCCCTCGTTGTACCCCGCATCGATCACCACTGCCCCACGCTTGATCCACGCCCCTTTGATCAGTTCCGGAACACCGACGGCAGCGACGACGACGTCTGCCGTACCGACGTGAGCCGCCAGGTCGACCGTTCGCGAATGGCAGTACGTCACAGTTGCGTCCCGACGCAGGAGGAGCATCCCCATCGGCAATCCGAGGATGGGGCTTCTGCCGACTACAACGGCATGCTTTCCGGCGAGTTCGACGCCGGTGGCGTCGAGGAGGCGCAGGATGCCACTCGGCGTACACGATTCGAATCCCCCTCCGGTCAACGCCATTGCCGCAAACGATGCCGAAGTGACGCCGTCGACGTCCTTGTCGGCCGAGATGGCATCGAACGCGGCCCGTTCGTCGATGTGGTCTGGCACCGGGTGTTGAAGCAGTATGCCGTCGATCAAAGGGTCCGCCGACAACGCCGTCAGCACGTCGACGAGTTCTCCCGTGGTCGCACTCACCGGTAGTTCCATTGTTCGCGACGTCATTCCTACAGCAACAGACCGTTTGGCCTTCATCTGCACATAGGCCTTCGAGGCCGGGTCCGATCCCACGATGACGGCTGCCAGGCCGGGAACATGCCCGGTCTGTTCACGAAACTGCCTGGTGCGCACTGACAGGTCAGCGACCGCAGAATCCGCAATGGCGCGTCCGTCGATAATTCGAGCGGGCTCGTTCTGGGTGGCCGGATTCTTGGCGGACAGATTCTTCGCGCACATAGTTTCTCCCTTCACACAAGATGTGTGAAGCACCCAGGCGGTCGATGCCTCGCGATGTGCACTCCCCGGTGGTAGTTCCCACCCGCGCCAGTCGTGCGTGGTCAGCGTACCGCGCGGTTGTTTCACCGCCACGAAACGCATCGGGAACGCCGCTCTCAAAACGAGACAAATCGTCATAACCTATCAATAGGTAACGATCTGACCTGCAGTTATTCCATCCTGTGCAATTAGATGGCACGATGGGAGCAACCGCACGGGCACCAAGCATTGGAGGCACCGATGGACAACGGCAAGATAAACCTGACCTACGACGGTCGGGTGTCACTGAGCTTCCAACTGGCGATTCCGCACGCACCGGACAAGGTCTGGAAAGTGATAACGGAACGCGAGTACCTCGATGCCTGGTTCCCGGCGGACGTCGATTTCGATCTCACTCCCGGCGCGGATCTGCTGTTCAAGGTGACACCGGAACAGGTCGAGCGTTTCGGACTACCCGCAGATCACGTGACGCGCGGGACGGTCATCAGCGTCCACCCGCACCGAATTCTCGAATTCCTCTGGGACGCAGACACTCTGCATTGGGAGCTGGCTCCGGACGGCACCGGCGGCTGTTGGCTGACCCTCACCCACACGATGGAAGACGAAGAGTCCGCGTACGCCCACGCCGCCGGCTGGCACGCGGGCTTGGAAGTTGTTGCGGCCCAACTCGATGGACGCGAAGTCGACTGGTCTCCGTGGGACCGCGCCGACGAACTCTCACCGCAATATCGCAAGTCGGCCTGAATCTGGGCCCGAGTTCAGTCTCGGGCCCGCATCTCATTCCCCTTTACGCGGGAAATGCCTGATCATTCCTTCTTGGACCACCGTCGCCAACAGTAATCCTTCCACCGAGAAGTACCGTCCGGTTGCCAGACCGCGCGAACCTGCGGCGACCGGCGATTCGGTCGCGTACAGAACCCAGTCGCTGAATCGGAACGGGCGATGGAACCAGATCGAGTGGTTGACCGTCGCCGCGACGATACGATCATGGCCCCAGGACAATCCGTGAGTGGTCAGAATCGAATCCAGCACAGTGGTGTCCGACGAATAGGCAAGCGTCGCAGCGTGTACGAGTGAATCATCCGGAAGATCACCGTCGGGGCGCATCCACACTCGATTGTGGTTGAGTTTCTCACCGGTGCCTTTGAGTATCCACGCCGGATCGTTGGCGTACCTCATGTCGATCGGCTTGAGTGCCGCACTGAAATGCGGCAGTTTCTCTTCGTACCCCACCAGATGATCGCCGATCGGCGGCAGTGACTCCGGAAGTGGAACATCCGGAATCTCGACGGCATGGTCGAGCCCCTTGCCGGAGTCCTGGAACGCCGCGAGCATCACGAACAATTCGTTCTCACCCTGATAGGCCGTCACCTGACGGTTGGCGAAAGCACGCCCGTCACGATGACGCTCCACCCGATACTCGATGGGCGCCTTGACATCTCCACCCCGAATGAAATGCGCGTTGACGGCATGGATGGGGCGCTCACCGTCGACGGTCCGTCCGGCGGCCATCAGTGCCTGAGACACCAACTGACCGCCGAACGTCCGCGAACCTACTTGCTCGGGGTGGTGTCCACGGAACGCGTCGTCACCGATCTGCTCCAGATCCAACAGACCGAGGAGAGTACCGAGGTCGGTGGACGCATTCGCGTGGGTCACTCAGTGGTCCTCTTCGCCGATGCGGTGGACGTGAATGAGGTTGGTGGAGCCGACGGTTCCCGGAGGGGACCCGGCAACGATGACCACGAGGTCGCCCTTGACGTACCGCCCGAGGGAGAGCAAAGCATTGTCTACCTGACGCACCATCTCGTCGGTGGTGGCCACCGCATCGACCAGGAACGTCTCGGTTCCCCACGTCAGCGTCAGCTGACTGCGTACTGCGGGCAACGGTGTGAAGGCGAGAAGCGGCAGCGGAGTGTGCAGGCGAGCCAGTCGTCGCACCGTGTCACCGGACTGTGTAAATGCAACCAACGCCTTGGCGTCCAGACGTTCGCCGATGTCACGTGCCGCGTACGAGATGACACCGCGCTTGGTGCGGGGGACGTGAGTCAGGGGTGGGACTCGGGTCGATTCGTTCTCGACGGCCTCGACGATGCGGGCCATGGTGCGAACGGTTTCCATGACGTACTTGCCCACTGATGTCTCGCCCGAGAGCATGACTGCATCCGCGCCGTCGAGAACGGCATTGGCAACGTCGGATGCCTCTGCTCGGGTGGGACGCGAGTTCTCGATCATCGACTCGAGCATCTGCGTGGCGACGATGACCGGCTTCGCGTTCTCACGAGCAATCTGGATTGCGCGCTTCTGGACGAGCGGGACCTGCTCGAGCGGCAACTCGACACCGAGGTCACCGCGGGCGACCATGACGGCGTCGAATGCGAGCACGATGGCTTCGAGATTGTCGATGGCCTCGGGCTTCTCGAGCTTCGCTATGACGGGAACGCGGCGCCCGACTCGATCCATGATGGCGTGAACCAATTCGACGTCCGCGGGTGAGCGAACGAAGGAGAGTGCAATGAAGTCGACGCCCAGCTTGAGGGCGAACTCGAGGTCGGCGATGTCCTTGCCCGACAGGGCAGGAACGGAGACGTTCATGCCGGGCAGCGAAAGGCCTTTGTTGTTGCTGACCGGACCGCCTTCGGTGACCCGACAGACGACGTCGTTACCGTCGATGGACGTGACGACCAGGCCGACCTTTCCGTCGTCGACCAGCAGTCGGTCGCCGGCCTTGGCGTCGCGCGCCAATTCCTTGTACGTGGTCCCGACGCGATCGTGTGTTCCCTCGACGTCGTCGACGGTGATACGAACCTCTTCACCGTTGGCCCAGGTGGTCCGCTCGTCCTTGAATCGGCCGAGGCGGATCTTGGGCCCCTGGAGGTCGGCGAGAACACCGACGGCCTTTCCGGTGGCGTCCGACGCGGCGCGGACGCGAATGTAGTTTTCTTCGTGATCGGCATGCTCGCCGTGGCTGAAGTTGAGGCGAGCCACGTCCATGCCGCTCTCCACGAGCTCACGGATGCGGTCGCCAGAAGCTGTCGCAGGTCCAAGTGTGCATACAATTTTTGTCCGTCGGTTCACGGCTCGAGCCTAGTCGCTACCCCACCGCACTTCTATCCGGCATTTCTGACGTGCACTTTCTGTTCTTACTCGATTCAGTTGTTCACCTCACGAACAGCGGAAATGCCTTCGGATGTACCGGCGACGGAAGGTCGGACCCGCCGGTGAGATACACGTCGACGGCACGTGCGGCCGACCGCCCCTCGGCAATCGCCCACACGACGAGCGACGCCCCGCGATGCGCGTCGCCGCAGACGAACACGCCGGGTGTTCGGGTCTGCCACCCGACATCGCACTCGATTCTGCCGAGCGGATCGGTGCCGATATCGAGGTCGGTGAGCAGTGGGGCTTCTTCGACGCCGTCGAATCCGAGAGCGAGCAGCACCATCTCGCACACGAGATCCGTCGTGTCCCCGGTCTGTACCAAGGTCCTTTGTCGGTTCTCTCCCCGCGACACGGCGACCGGAACCATCCGGATTGCACACACCGCACCGTCACCGTCGTCGAGAAATTGCTGCGCCGCCCATCGGAACCGTTTGTCACTGCCCTCCTCGTCTGCCGGGGAGCTGCGTAGGACCCGCGGCCACAACGGCCACGGGTCGCGATCTCGATCGCGATGCCACGGGGGTGGGATGTGGTAATCCAATTCCGTCACCGAGCGCGCACCCTGGCGATGCACCGTGCCGAGGCAGTCGGCCGCCGTGTCACCGCCACCGATGATCACGACGTTCTCACCTCGCGCCGAGATGCTCGACGCGCCGTCACCCTCGCAGTCACGGTTGGCAGCACGCAGGTACTTCATCGCAAGATGGATTCCGCGAAGGCCACGACCCGGTACGTCGGTGTCTCGAGCACGATCGGCCCCGACCGCCAGGACTGTCGCCTCGAAATCCGTCATGAGGTCGTGTGCGCTCACGTCGACTCCGACGGCGCAGCCGGTGACGAATCGGGTTCCCTCGGCGGTCAACTGGGCCAAGCGCCGGTTGATCAAGGCTTTGGGCAACTTGAATTCCGGGATTCCGTAGCGAAGCAGTCCCCCGATTCGATCACTCCGCTCGAACACCGTGACACGATGTCCGGCACGTGTCAGTTGTTGAGCCGCAGCCAGTCCCGCCGGTCCCGAGCCCACGACCGCAACACGGTGGCCGCTGTGAACTACGGGCGCCCGTGGCCCCAACGAACCCGACTCCCAGGCGTTGTCGACGATCGTCTGTTCGATGCGCTTGATGGTGACACCTCCCGACGTGTGCTCGTCGTCGAGTGCGAGAACGCACGCCGTTTCGCACGGAGCGGGGCACAGATGTCCGGTGAACTCGGGAAAATTGTTGGTGGAATGCAGATTCTCGGAGGCTTCGGACCACCGTCCACGCCGAACCAGGTCGTTCCATTCCGGGATGAGATTGCCGAGCGGACACCCGACGCCGGCCGAATGGCAGTACGGCACAGCACAGTCCATGCATCGTGAGGCCTGTGCGGAAACGTCTCGATTGCGCACCACGGGATCCATCGACTCGTAAACCGATTCCCAGTCCCCGACACGCACATCGGTCGGCCTGGTCGGTGCGCCGGATCGTTTCACGCTGAGGAACCCACGTGGGTCAGGCATGAGCCGGCTCCACCAGTTGGTTCTCTTCAACGACCTTCTGATAGTCGACAGGCAGAACCTTGGTGAATCTAGGACTCTGGCCGACCCAATCGTCGAGAAGTTTTGCCGCGACCGACGAGCCGGTCGCGGCCAGATGATCACCGAGAATCTCGACCAGCCGACTACAGTCTTCCGCCGAAGGCCGCTCGAGAACCACCATGTCGCAGTTGACCTTCTCGGCGTTCAAGTCGAGTACGAAGGCAATTCCGCCGGACATTCCCGCAGCAAGGTTCCTACCAGTCGGGCCGAGTATGACGACGCGACCCCCGGTCATGTACTCACACGCGTGATCTCCGACGCCCTCCACCACAGCGACCGCGCCCGAGTTACGTACGGCGAATCGCTCCCCCACACGCCCCCGTGCATAGAGTGCGCCGCTCGTGGCGCCGTACAGCACGGTATTGCCCGCAATCACCTGTTCCTCGGCCTTGAAGGGCGCGTCTTCGCTCGGGCGAAGTACGATCCGTCCACCCGAGAGACCCTTTCCCACATAATCGTTTGCATCGCCGACTACGACCAACGAGATGCCCGGTGGCAGGAACGCACCGAGCGACTGGCCTGCCGTTCCGCTGAGCACGATGTCGATGGTGCCTTCAGGTAGCCCGACGGCGCCGTAGCGTCTGGTCACCTCAGCGCCCAGCCTCGTTCCCACCGCCCGATCCGTATTGTGTATCGGCAGTTCGATATTCACGGGTCGAGCGTCCTCGAGTGAGGCCGCGGCACACTCGATCAGGGTGCGTTCGAGTTCGCTCGAAACAGGTACACACGGCTGGTAGGGCGCGCCGGCCGGCGCCGGCGGAACGTCGAAAAGTGGTGAGAGTTCCAACGTCCGACTCTTCCAGTGCGCCACCTCCGGAGCCATTTCCAATACGTCCGCGTGTCCCAGAGCGTCATCGATACTTCGAAACCCCAGTTCTGCCAACAACCGTCGTACGTCGTCGGCGATGAAGCGGAAGAAGTTCTCGACGTACTCGGGCCGGCCGGTGAATCGCTCGCGCAGTTCGGGATTCTGCGTTGCTACTCCGACGGGGCAGGTGTCGAGGTGACATACCCGCATCATGACGCAACCGGCCGCGATGAGTGGCGCCGTGGAAAACCCGTACTCCTGGGCCCCCAGCAACGCGGCAATGACGACGTCCCGCGCCGTACGTAAACCCCCGTCACACTGGACAACGATACGATCGCGCAACCCGTTGAGTACCAACGTCTGCTGAGTTTCGGCCAGCCCGATCTCCCACGGGGTACCCGCGTGATGGATGGACGAGAGTGCCGCCGCGCCCGTCCCACCGTCGTGACCGGAGATCAGCACAACGTCGGCGTGCGCTTTGGCCACACCTGCCGCAACTGTCCCGACTCCGACCGCGCTGACCAGCTTGACGTGTATCCGCGCACGATCGTTTGCGGATCTGAGGTCGTAGATCAGTTGGGCGAGATCCTCGATCGAATAGATGTCATGGTGAGGGGGCGGAGATATGAGACCGACCCCTGGCGTCGAGTACCGGGTTTCCGCGATCCACGGGTACACCTTGGACCCCGGAAGCTGCCCTCCTTCACCCGGTTTGGCACCTTGGGCCATCTTGATCTGAATGTCGGTGGCGTTGACGAGGTAATCACTGGTCACCCCGAAGCGACCACTCGCGACCTGCTTGACGGCGCTTCGACGCTTTTTGTCACGTAACCGCTCCGGTGACTCTCCGCCCTCACCGGTGTTGGAACGTCCGCCGAGAGCGTTCATCGCAACCGCCATCGTCTCGTGCGCCTCGGCAGAGAGGGAGCCGTAGCTCATAGCACCGGTGTTGAATCGAGCGAGAATCATCTCGACGGGTTCGACATGACGGAGCGGAACCGGCGGACGGATCCCGCGTCGGAATCGAAACAATCCCCGCAGTGTTCCGCCCTGCGCACTCAGTCGATCGACTTCTTCGCTGTAGCAACGAAACATGTCACTACGTCCTGACCGTGTCGCATGTTGAAGAAAAAACACGGACTCTGGCGTGAACAGATGCAATTCACCACCGCGGCGATACCGGAACTCTCCACTGCTACTCAACTGACGATGCCGCACCGCTGACCCCGAGAACGCTGCCGCGTGACGCATCAGAACTTCTCGGGCGACTTCGGTGATACCGATACCGCCGATCCGGCTTCGTGTATCGCAGAAATACTCGTCGACCAACTCTCGGCCCACACCCACGGCCTCGAAAACCTGAGCGCCCGTGTAGGAGTGAACCGTAGCGATTCCCATCTTCGACATCACCTTGAGCACGCCGGAATTTGTTGCTCTCAGATAGTTGTCCGTTGCCGTCTTCGGATCTATCCCGGGAAGTTCGTCTCGCTCGCTGAGTGCCTCTACCGATTCGAGAGCAAGATACGGGTGGACAGCCGCCGCACCGTAGCCGATCAGCAAGGCGATGTGATGAACTTCGCGGGCGTCACCAGACTCGACAACGAGTGAGACCTTGGTTCGCAGGCCATGACGAACAAGATCGTGGTGCACGCTTGACACTGCGAGTAACGACGGAATGGGAGCCTGCTCGCAATCCGATCCACGGTCGGAGATCACAAGGATGTCGATACCGGCGGCAGCGGCTGTTCGGGCGGACTCACGAAGCCTCTCGACACCCTCGGCGAGACCGCCCCGCGCATCGAAGATTCCCTGCAGGACAGTGCTTGTCGGAGTTCGAGGGCCGCGGAGTTCGGCGATCTTCTGCATTTCCACGGGACCAATTACCGGTTTCTGCAGAACGATCCTCCGGCACGATCGGGCAGATGCTTCGAACAAGTTCTGCTCGGCACCGAGCGTGGTTGCGAGAGTCGTGACGATTTCCTCGCGAATCGCGTCCAACGGCGGGTTCGTCACCTGAGCAAAGAGCTGAACGAAGTAGTCGTACAAGAGCTTCGGTCGATCCGAAAGAACAGCGAGCGGCGTATCGACGCCCATCGATCCCAACGGCTCCGATCCCGAGCTTGCCATCGGGACAAGAATGTCCTGCAAGTCCTCGGCCTGGTATCCGTAGAGCAGCTGACGTTGCAACAGCGGAGCCGGATCGCCTCGGGCAGTCGCAGACTCGGGGATGTCCTCGAGATCGACCAATCCCCCGGCCAGCCAATCCCGGTAGGGAGCTGTGCTCGCAAGTTCCGACTTGATCTCCGCATCGGGAACGATGCGACGGCGAGCAGTGTCGACGAGGAACATGCGCCCCGGTTCGAGGCGCCCCTTTTCCAGCACCTCGGATGGGGGGGCGTCGAACACACCGCTCTCACTGGCCAACACGATACGGCCGTTCTTCATCCGCCACCATCGCCCTGGTCGAAGTCCGTTGCGATCCAACACCGCCCCCACAACGGTGCCGTCGCTGAATGTCACCGACGCCGGACCGTCCCACGGTTCCATCAGGCAACCGTGAAATTGACAGAAGGCCCTTTCCTCGTCGGGCATCGAAGGATCGTTCTCCCAGGCGCCGGGAACCATCATCGCGATGGCGTGTTGCACACTGCGGCCCCCGAGCGTCAAAAGCTCGAGCACTTCGTCGAACGAGGAAGAGTCGGATCCGCCCGGGGTGCAGATCGGAAACAGGCGATCGATGTCCCCGCCGAAAAGTGCGCTCCGCAACATCGGCTCGCGAGCACGCATCCAATTCCTGTTTCCCACAATCGTATTGATCTCGCCGTTATGGGCGATGCAGCGATACGGCTGGGCGAGAGGCCATGACGGAAAAGTGTTCGTGGAGTATCGACTGTGCACGACTGCCAAGGCAGTTCGCATTCTGCCATCGCGTAGGTCGGTGAAGTAACCGGGCAACTGCGCCGGGGTGAGCATGCCCTTGTACACGATGGTTCGCGCAGACAACGAGGGGAAATACACTGCAGTGCCGTCCGAGTGAATCCGCTCGACTTGCCTCCGGAGCGCAAATACTCGTCGGTCCAAGGCAATTCCGCCCACATGGCGATCTCTTGGCTCGGAGCACATCACAAAACATTGGCTGATGTACGGAGCGTACTGCGCGGCAACGGCTCCGACGCAGTCGTTGTCGACCGGTACCTCTCGCCACCCGATAACCCGCAGTCCTTCTGCCGCTGCGCACTGATCGATCCGAACAATCGCGCGGCGACGTGCTCCCTCGGCCACCGGAAGAAAGCAGTTTCCGGCCGCATAGGTGTTCTCACCCATCGAATTGGGCGGTGGAAGCTCGAACTCGGTCACCGCGTCGAAGAACTCCGTCGGCAGCTGAATCAGAATGCCCGCTCCGTCTCCGCTGTTGGGTTCGCGCCCGACTGCGCCGCGATGGGAGAGATTGCCCAAGACCGCGAGCGCCTCGTCGACAATGGAATGCATGTGCCGTCCAGAGGTGTCTGCCACCACGGCTACACCACATGAATCGGTTTCCTGATCGGGGTCGTACAGGCCTCGAGGATCAGGTATTCGAGAAAACGGCACTCGGCGACCTCCACACGGACATGCAGCCGACGAGCGCTAGTTTATCAGCCCATAACCGCAGGTCGCGAGAATAAAACTGTGACCCCCTGATACCGAGGCATCAGAGGGTCACAGTTCCGAACGTCGTCTCGATCAGCTACGCAAAGGACGGTTGTACTGATCGCGCACGCTGCCGGTCAACATCATGATTCCGTCAATGAGCGGCCAGATTGCGCCGATGCCACACGTCAACCAAGTGACCGCGATCTGCGCAACAGCCATGCCGGGCTGATTGAGATAGAACCGTCCCGCTCCGAATCCTCCGAGCAGAATACCCAGCAATCCGGCGGTCGTCTTCGACTTGTCCGAGTACGGTTCGCCGGTCATCGGGTCACGTCCGTACGGTGCGGACGGATCAACCAGGCCGTAACCAGCCTGAGGATAACCCTGCGCTTGTGGGTATCCCTGCGGCTGACCGTAACCCGGCTGTGAATATCCGGGTTGTGAATATCCGGGCTGAGGGTAGCCCTGCGGCTGACCGTAACTCTGGCTTCCCTGCGGCGGAGCCGCGTAGGGATTCGGAGTCTGATCTGCCGGCGAACCGTAGACCGGACCGTCCGTCGGGGATTGGGTCGGGCTCGAGTAGTCAGGCGCCGGATAGTTTTGAGCGGCGTAGCTTTCCTGCGACGTGTACGGCGCTGTGGGCTGATTCGGTGTGGAATCAGCAGTGGGAAACGCTGTGGTCGATTCGGTTCCGGTCGGCGGCGGGTAGATGGGGTGGTTTCCCCAACCCGGACCGTTTCCGACTCCCGAATACGTGTCCCAGCCTGGACCGGTGCCGGTGGTCTCCGTCGACGGCGTCTTTTCCGTGGGCGCCGATGTCTCCGTCAACGACGCATCCGCCGTCGCGTCGTAGTCGAAGGGCGACCCGAACTGCGGTGGAACTGGCGGCTGCGATCCAGACGAGTCCCCCGACTCGGAAGGTTCCGGATTCTTGTTCAAGTTAGGCAACGTACTTTCCTTCGATTCGACGACGGTACGTAATAGCTTTTGTTATCGGGCCGCGAGAAGGGTTCGACCTTCTCGAGGCCAGTCCCCCACACATCGATCCTCAGTTCGTGCTCGCGACTCATCCTCGCAATGGCCGGCGAGCACCGTCCCGCGCATTGCCCGAAAGTATCACGATGCCGTCGATGAACGCCCAGATCCAAATTCCGATGGCAAATGGAATTCCGATGAGGAACGCAGACATGAACAGCGCGAAGAACATGCCGAGCAGTTGGCACAGTCCGATGCCGACACTTCCGATATAGAGACGCCCGACTCCACAGATTCCGAAGAAGCCCAGCAAAATCTGCAACAGGCCGGCGGTGGCCTTCGACTTGTCGGAATACGGTTCCCCGGTTACCGGGTGCCGACCGTACGGCGCGTACGGATCACCGAACCCGTACATCGACGGAGCCGGCAGTGGCTGCTGATAGCCGTACGGATTGGGCGCGCCGTACACCGGGCCCTGATCCTCGGGGAATCCTCCCTGCGAATAGGGACCTGTCACGGCTTGTCTTTCTTCGACAGCTTCACCGCGTCCGACGACTCGTCCGACGCTGCCGTTGAGGCGCTTGCCTCACCGGAATCGAATTGAGGGGAATCAGATTCAGTGGCCTTTGCATCAGCCTGTGCATCGGCCTTCGCATCGGCCTTCGCTGAATCAGTCTCGGTAACGGGCGTCGCGACTCCTGCTTCACCGACAGATACCGCAGCAACGTGGTTCTTCGACTTCAAATCAGCCGGATCCTCACGCCCCTTCTTCGCCAGGAAGAAGTAGGCAAGCGCGGCGAAGAACACGATCCCCGAAGTGAAGGTATTGACTCGAATGCCGGCGATCTCGTAGGCAAAATCGTCGCGCATCAGCTCGACGACGAACCGGCCCAGGCAGTAGCCCGCGACGTACAGAGCAAAGAGGCGTCCGTGGCCGATCTTGAATCGGCGGTCGACGAGGACAAGCAGGATCACAATCAGGACGTTCCACACAGCCTCGTAGAGGAACGTCGGGTGAACGACCCGGATGACTTCTCCGTTGGAGACACCTGCGAGCTGATCGAGTTGGCCGGAAGAGTTCACACGCTCGAAGATCTCGAGGCCCCACGGCACGGTGGTCTCGCGACCGTACAACTCCTGGTTGAAGTAGTTGCCGATACGGCCGATGGCCTGCGCGAGCAGGATGCCGGGCGCAATCGCGTCACCGAGGGCAGATACGGGAATGCCGCGTCGCCGGCAGCCGATCCACGCACCGATACCGCCGAGGAAGACAGCTCCCCAGATTCCGAGGCCGCCCTGCCACACCTTGAGCGCGTCGAGAGGCGTACCGTTCTCACCGAAATAGGCAGGCCAGTCGGTCAATACGTGGTAGAGCCTGCCACCGATCAGACCGAAGGGAACAGCCCAGATCGCGATGTCGAGAACGGTCCCCTTCTCGCCACCGCGGGCGACCCAACGACGATCTCCCCACACGATCGCGACGATGATGCCGAGGATGATGAAGAGCGCGTAGGCGCGCAGCGCCACCGGTCCGACGTACCAGACGCCTTGGGGCGGGCTGGGGATATAGGCCAGCAGGTCCACAGTTGAGGTCACGACGCCACGGTAGCCGAGCGGACGCCCTCGGCGAGTTCTTCGGTGAGCGAGCGAACCGCACCCAACCCGTTCTCGACCGCGGAGACCAGGGCCGAACCCACGATGACGGCATCGGCGTATGCCGCGATTTCGGCAGCTTGCGCGCCGGAGCGAACTCCCAGTCCGACGCCGACAGGGATGTCGGAGTGCGCGCGGATTCGTGCGGTCAGTTCCGGAGCCATGGACGAGACGGCGTCTCGCGCGCCGGTGACACCCATTGTCGAGGCCGCGTAGATGAATCCGCTGCTCGCGTCGAGCGTCATGGCGAGCCGTTCCTCGGTCGAGGACGGAGCGACAAGGAATATCCGGTCGAGGTGGTGCTCCTCGGATGCTTCCATCCAGGCGCCTGCTTCTTCCGGAATGAGGTTGGGGGTGATCAGTCCGAGTCCACCGGCGGAGGCGAGGTCCCGTGCGAACTTCTCGACGCCGTACTGCAGCACCGGGTTCCAGTACGTCATCACGACGGCCTTGCCGCCGACCGAGCTGATCTGCTCGATCACGGTGAAGATGTCGCGCAGACGGACACCGTTCGAGAGTGCAGTTTCGGCTGCGCGCTGGATGGTCGGACCGTCCATGACCGGATCGGAGTACGCGACACCGACTTCGATGATGTCGCAGCCACCGTCGACCATCGCCTTGAACACGTCGATCGACTCGGGAACCGTCGGGTAACCGGCAGGAAGGTATCCGACGAGGGCGGCGCGCTTGTCAGCCTTGCACGCAGCAAAAGTGGGTGCGAGGCGTGATGGTCGTTCGCTCACTTGTCCGAGCCTTCCGTGTTGTCGTTCTGGTCTGCTGTGTTATCCGGAACTGCAGCGTCATCGGGAGCGGTCGCCTGATCCGAAGATCCGTCGAAAAGGCCGAACCAGCTTGCGGCGGTATCCATGTCCTTGTCACCGCGACCGGAGAGATTGACGACGATGATCGCGCCCTCGCCGAGTTCCTTGCCCAGTCGGAGCGCGCCGGCAACGGCGTGGGCGGATTCGATGGCCGGGATGATGCCTTCGCGGCGCGAGAGCAGCAGAAGAGCATCCATCGCTTCGCTGTCGGTGACGGGTTCGTAGGTGGCACGCCCGATATCGCTCAGGTAAGCGTGCTCGGGTCCGACGCCCGGGTAGTCCAGACCAGCAGAGATCGAGTGCGATTCGATGGTCTGACCATCTTCGTCCTGGAGCAGGTAGGAGTAGGCACCCTGGAAAGCGCCAGGGGTACCGCCGGCGAACGTTGCTGCATGCCTTCCGGTTTCGACACCGTCGCCGGCTGCTTCGTAGCCAACCAGCCGTACCGACAGATCGTCGATGAAGGGGTGGAAGATTCCGATTGCGTTGGAGCCACCTCCGACGCAGGCTGTGACTGCATCAGGCAGGCGGCCGGTCAGTGCCTGAACCTGGACACGAGTTTCGAGGCCGACCACTCGCTGGAAGTCGCGAACGATGGTGGGGAACGGGTGCGGACCTGCCGCGGTACCGAAGCAGTAATAGGTGTTGTCCGCGTGGGAAACCCAGTCCCGTAAGGCTTCGTTGATCGCATCCTTGAGCGTGCGCGAACCGGTCTCGACAGAGACGACCTCCGCGCCGAGTAGGCGCATGCGGGCGACGTTCAGTGCTTGACGTTCGGTGTCGACAGCACCCATGTAGATGACGCACTCGAGACCGAGCAGTGCACAGGCGGTGGCCGACGCCACACCGTGCTGGCCTGCTCCGGTCTCGGCGATGATGCGGGTCTTACCCATGCGCTTTGCCAGCAGAACCTGACCGAGAACGTTGTTGATCTTGTGAGAACCGGTGTGGTTCAGATCTTCACGCTTGAGAAGGATGCGCGCACCACCGGCGAACTCACTCATTCGCGTTGCCTCGAAAATTGGCGACGGTCGTCCGGTGTAATCGCGCTGCAAGCGATCGAGTTCGTTCAAGAACGTGTCGTCCGCACGAGCCTTTTCGTACTCCGCGGTGACCTCTTCGATGACCGCCATGAGAGCTTCCGGCACATGCCGTCCGCCGTAGACGCCGAAATGGCCCCCGGCATCGGGATCATGTGAGCGCTCGGTGAGTCCCGCGCTGGCGAGCGGCAGATTGCCGCCCTTGAATGCTGCACTTGATACTGCACCGGAGCCTGGTTCCTGAGTACGTGAAGTCACCCCACCAGTCTGCCCCAAGGGTGCCGCTGGTCACCGCCCGGGTGCGTCAAAGCACGCCGGGCCGGTGATGCGCTTTATCGAGACGGTTTCGGGCAGGACGGGTGTGCGCCGGCGTTGACCAGATCTGCGACGGCTTTGCGAGGGTCACCGCTGGTCACGAGGCCTTCACCGACGAGCACCGCGTCGGCACCCGCACCGGCGTACGCCAACAGATCAGCAGTTCCGCGAACACCCGACTCGGCGATCTTGATCGTCTCGGTCGGTAGACCGGGAGCAATCCGACCGAAGGTGTTCTTGTCCACCTCGAGAGTCTTGAGATTGCGGGCGTTCACACCGATCACCTTGGCGCCGGCTTCGAGCGCGCGGTTGGCTTCTTCTTCCGTGTGCACCTCGACGAGGGCCGTCATTCCGAGGGATTCGGTGCGATCGATCAGCGAGGCGAGCGCCTGCTGTTCGAGCGCGGCAACGATCAGCAAGATGACGTCGGCGCCATGAGCGCGAGCCTCGTGAATCTGGTACGGCCCCACGATGAAGTCCTTGCGCAGCACCGGAATGGTGACAGCTTTGCGAACCGCGTCGAGATCGGCGAGCGAGCCGTGAAAACGGCGCTCTTCGGTGAGAACACTGATGATGCGTGCGCCACCGGCTTGGTAGGCCGCGGCAAGCTCTGCGGGATCGGCGATGTCGGCCAACGCACCCTTTGACGGGCTCGCTCGCTTGACCTCGGCGATGACGCCGATGCTCGATTCCAGAAGTGCTGCTGCAGCATCGAGTGCAGGCGGTGCAGCGGCCGCAGCAGCCTTGACTGCAGCGAAGTCGAGTACGGCTTCGCGGGCGGCGACATCAGCGCGCACCCCGTCGAGAATCGAGTCGAGTACGGTCATCGTGGCCCGAAATCCTTTCTGGGCAAGAGCCCGATGTGAGATACGTCATCAGGGTGGTCTCAGCCTAGTGGGACGAAATTTTGCTACTCCGTCGGGGTACCCACGCAGGTGAGGGTTCAGTCTTACTCAGTGCGACGAACCCGGTTTCGCACCGTTGCCTCCCCCAGCTCCCTCGTCCCCGTCAGCCACTGTCGGGTCCTCTCCGGCATCGAGCGCGTCCCACAACATCCGTTGTGTCACAGGCTCGTCCGACGCGGGTGTGTCTCCCTGACCGAGCTTGGTTGCAGCTTCGCGGCGCGCGGCAGGGTTGTCGTACTTCGACGACAACCCGCCTCGCACTGGAGGTTTGCGCATCAGAAGTACTGCTGCGCCGAGCGCCGCCACCGCTCCGAGCAACGCAAGCAAGGCAGGCAGTACCGAAACAGTCGTCGAGAGATCTTCCGGGTGACCGGACAACTCGGCCAACTCCACCGCTCGATCCGCAGGAGCTCCGGAAACCAACAACTGCACCGCCGGAACCGCAACCGCGATAGCGACGAGTGCCACCAACAGTCCGACTACCCGCAGGGCCCAACCTCGCACCGCAAACGAAGCCGCGATAGCCGCTAGCAGCGCAAGCGCGAGTGGAGTCATCGCCGCCGCCCACGTGCTGCCGTCGAGGTCCGTCGACCGCTCCAGCGTCTTGCCGTCACTCGAGGTCAGATGAACCCACGTCATTCGTGAGCTGCCCCACAAAGCTGCCGCCGACAACGCCAGCAGAAGCGTTCTCGGCACAGCGGTGCCACGAGAAGCGCTTGTAGGCTGCTCCGCTGCAATCGACTCGTTCTCACTCACAGGTCGTCACCTCCGATGGTGCGCAGGGTGTGCGCCGACGCGATGGCGCTCAGTACTGCCATCGCCTTGTTGCGTGCCTCGGTGTCCTCGTAGACAGGATCCGAGTCGGCCACGACGCCGGCGCCCGCTTGGACGTATCCGACCCCGTCCTTGATCAATGCCGTTCGGATAGCGATCGCGGTGTCGGCGTCACCGGCGAAGTCGAGGTAGCCGACGATGCCGCCGTAGATACCCCGCCTGGTGGGCTCGAGTTCTTCGATCAACTGCATTGCCCGCACTTTGGGCGCGCCCGAGAGGGTTCCAGCGGGGAAGCATGCGGTCACCGCGTCGAGAGCGTGCTTTCCCTCGGCCAGATGACCGGTGACGGTCGAGACGAGATGCATGACATGGCTGTAACGCTCGATGTGCCGATAGTCGTGCACCTTCACCGTGCCCGGTCGGCAGACACGACCCAGATCATTGCGCCCGAGATCGACGAGCATGAGGTGCTCGGAGTTCTCCTTCTCGTCGGCGAGGAGATCCTTCTCCAGCAGGATGTCGTCCTCCTCGGTGGCACCGCGCCATCTGGTGCCCGCAATCGGGTGCGTTGTCGCGACACCCTCGGCGACCGTGACCAGTGCCTCCGGACTCGAACCGACGATCGAAAACGCGGTCTCACCATCACCGTTCGGCACGTTGAGCAGATACATGTACGGGCTGGGGTTCGACGCGCGCAGCATCCGGTACACGTCGATCGGCGCTGCAGTGCAATCGATCTCGAATCGCTGCGAGAGCACTACCTGGAATGCCTCGCCCGCTTCGATGTCGCCGATCAGCTTCTTGACGTCGACACCGAAACTTTCGGTGGTGCGCTGACGGCGGTAGTTCGGAGTCGCTTTCGAGAAGGTCGAGACGGTCGATTTCGCCGGCGCCGCGAGAGCGCGAGTCATCGCGTCCAACCTGGCGACCGCGTCGTCGTAGGCCGTGTCGACACGCTCGTCGGTACCGTCCCAGTTGACGGCATTGGCGATGAGGGTGATCGCCCCTTCGTGGTGATCGACGGCGGCGATGTCGGCAGCGAGCAGCATGACCATCTCGGGGATCTGCAGGTCGTCGACCGCCGAGTCACCCAATTTCTCGAGTCGCCGAACCGCGTCGTAGCCGAGGAATCCGACCATCCCACCCGTCAGAGGCGGCAGGTCGGGCAGCCGCTCCGAACGAAGTAGTTCAAGGGTGGCACCGAGCGCATCGATCGGGTCGCCGCCGGCCGGAGCGCCGGCGGGAACATTGCCGTACCACGCGGCTTCTCCGTCCACGACGGTCAGTGCGGCCGGGCTTCCGACGCCGATGAACGACCACCGCGACCACGAACGACCGTTCTCGGCCGACTCGAGCAGGAAGGTGCCGGGACGATTGCCGGCCAACTTCTCGTATGCCGAGAGCGGAGTTTCGGAGTCCGCCAACACTTTCCGAGTGACCGGTACGACCCGGTGCTCGGCTGCGAGAGCACGGAACTGCTCCCGAGTGGTGGTGGAATCGGACGCGTCACCGACGATCGCGGTGTCGGACGACCGTGCGGACATGGAGGTGGGCTCGCCGTGCATGGCTCCATCATCCCAGGCTCCCCCACGCGGTCGTCGTGCGCGGGTAACCTCGGCCGAATGAAACCAGGCCAACTCGCTCCCGAATTCTCGCTGCCCGACCAGGACGGAACTCCGCGCTCGCTGACGAGCCTGCTCGAGAACGGACCCCTGGTCCTCTTCTTCTACCCGGCAGCCTCGACGCCGGTGTGCACCGCCGAGGCGTGCCACTTCCGTGACCTCGGCGGCGAATTCGCAGCGGTGGGTGCTTCGCGGGCCGGCATCAGCACCGACACGATCGAAGCGCAGTCCACCTTTGCAACCGCACAGTCGTTCGACTACCCCTTGCTTGCCGACACCGACGGCGCGGTAGCCGAACAGTTCGGCGTCAAGCGCGGGCTTCTGGGCAAGCTGGCTCCGGTCAAACGCTCGACCTTCGTGATCGACACCGACCGCACCGTTCTCAAAGTCATCTCGAGCGAGCTGCGCGCCAACACACACGGCGACCAGGCACTCGAGTTCCTTCGCAATCGGAGCTGACTTCCCTGGGCAACCCGATTCTCCGGGCTACCCGAATCTCTAGGCGACCTGAATCGAGCGCTTCGCAAGTCCCATCCAGAATCCGTCGATCACCTGGGTGGGTATCTGTTCCGGATCGGACGACGCACCGAGCGTGACGAACAACGGGGCGAAGTGCTCGATGGTCGGATGCGCGTACGGCATCCCGGGAGCTTGGGCGCGGAAGTCGATCAACGAATCGACGTCACCGGCAGCGAACCTCTCCCCTGCCCACGCATCGAATTCCGCCGACCATCCCGGGGCCTGCGCTTCCGGCGACGGATCGCGCAGGAACGGTAGCCCGTGCGTGGTGAATCCAGATCCCACGATCAGCACACCTTGCTCGCGGAGGGGCCGTAGGCGCTCACCGAGATGGAGCAAACGCTCGGGGTCGAGAGTGGGCAGCGAAATCTGCAGGACCGGGATGTCCGCATCCGGGTACATCACCGTGAGCGGCACGTAGGCACCGTGATCGAGGCCCCGATTCGGCTGCTGAACCACCCGTTCGTTGTCCGGCATCAATGCGGCGACCTGTGCGGCGAGGTCCGGAGCGCCGGGAGAGTTGTACTTCGCGCGGTAGAACCTCGCGGGAAAACCGCCGAAGTCGTAGATGAGCGGGGTCCCCGTTGTCGTCGATCCGATCGTCAGCGGTGCTGATTCCCAGTGCGCCGAGACGACGAGAATTGCCGTCGGTCTCGGAAGATCGCCGGCCCACGCCCCCAACTGCTCGACCCACAACGCACTGTCCACCAGGGGTGGAGCACCGTGGCTGAGATACAGCGCAGGCATTGTCGTGGTGGACATACGGACTCCTCGGGATAGACATTCGTCGTTAAGTTGAAGGTTCAACCTAATATAGAACTCAACACTTGCGTCCCGCAACTATTCCCCGCAAGATTCTTCTGGACATGCGTCTGAGACGCTGTACACCAGCACGCTCTGTGCAAGAAGAATGCTCGACCCGAAGGAGAAGTCACCGATGAGTGAACCGACCGCGCAGACCGACGCGCAGTCTCAGACGAAGTGGCTCACAGCCGAGCAGCAGGAAGCCTGGCTGACACTGATCGCTCTGGTGACTCGGTTGCCGGCCGCACTCGACACTCAACTGCAACGAGATTCGGCACTCACTCACTTCGAGTACTTCGTGCTGGCCGCACTCTCGGACGCCCCCGACCACAAACTCCAGTTGTCGGTACTGGCGCAGCGCGCGAACGCGTCCCTGTCCCGTCTCTCTCACGTCATCACGAAGATGGAGAAGGCCGGTTGGGTGAAACGGGAAGTCATCCGCGGGAGCCGTGGATCCAACGCGGTACTCACCGACGAAGGCATGGCAAAAGTTGTCGCGGCCGCGCCACCGCACGTCGCGTCTGTCCAGGGCCTGCTCTTCGAGGGCCTCGACGATCGCCAGGTTGCCCAGCTTTCGTCCCTGGGTACGGCAATGCTCACCCAACTGGACAAGGGAATCGCCGCCGGACTCGGCAAGGCCTGACCAGCCAGTCCCGAAACGGGCGACTGCTGCCTACGACGGCGGCTTCGTCAGGTCCATCGCCGCCAGGTGGCTGAACAGCATGCTCGCACCGATCGGGTTTCCACCGCCCGGATACACCGTCCCGCTGGCCGCTGCCATCGTGTTTCCGGCCGCATACAACCCCGCGATAACCGTCCCGTAAGTCTTCAGCACGCGCCCGGTCGCGTCGGTACGTAGACCACCTTTCGTTCCGAGATCGGAGATACCGAAAGCAGCGGCGTGGAACGGTCCCCGATCTATCGGGACGAGCGGCGACGCGCCCTCCGAGAAGGCTCGGTCGTACGCGGTACCTCCTCGACCGAAGTCCGTGTCGACGCCGGTTGCCGCCGATGCGTTGAACCGCTTCACGGCTTCCACCAGATTCTCCGCGGGAACATTGATCTGGGAGGCAAGGTCTTCGAGTGTCTCGGCGCTCTTCCACAATCCGGCATCCACGTACTGCTCCGACGGAGCCAACGGGACGTTGGGTGCCTTCACCGGCGGCACTGAGCCTTCCCGGCTGTCGTAGATCATCCAATACGGCGTGGTTACTTTCCCAGCCCGCATGTGTTCGATGACGGCGCGGCCCAAGCGGTCGTACGGTGCAGATTCGTTGACGAACCGACAACCGTTGTCGTCCACGAAAATTCCGCCCGTGAACCACAGCGCAAACGCGGAGCGCCCATCTGGATGGGTGAGTCCCGGCGACCACCAGGCCTCGCCCATCAGGTCGGTGTCGGCACCCGCGGCGACCGCCGCCTGGTGCGCCTTCCCGAGGTTGCCGGGGCAGCCCATCGTGTCGAGAGCTGATCCCGGGACACCGAATTCGGCACGCATGGTCTCGTTCTGCTCGAATCCACCGGCGGCGAGGATCACTCCTCTGCGTGCCTGAATGGTTCGACGCCGACCATCTCGGTCGACGACGGCTCCGACCACCGCTCCGTCCTCGACAACCAGTTCCTCGAGAGTGGTCTTCAGGTGCATGGTGACGTTCGGGAGTTCGGCAAGAGCCAACAGAAATCGACCGATCAACGACTGGCCGCCGACGAGGTACTTCGGCAACTCCTCCCCCAGCCGTTCCGTCGCCAGCGGCGGACGAAGCGAATCACGAAGCGCACCCAGCTTGTTCGCGTTCATCGGCTTGGGAACAATGTGCCGTCCGCTCGCTCGCGCCTTGGGCTCTTCACCGAAGTAATCGGGCCACGGCAGTATCTGAAACTCGAAGTTCGAGTCCTCCTCGAGGTAGTCGATCAACCCGGCGCCACCTCGAACGTAGGCTTCCTGAATGTCGGCGGGCGTACGATCACCCACCACTGATCGGTAGTACTCCAGCGCATCCTCGATGGTGTCGTCGTCGCAACCGCGGCGGAGAACAGCGTTGCACGGGAACCACATTCCGCCGCCGCCCGAGTACGCCGTTGTTCCGCCGTACTTGTCGGTTGCTTCGATCGCAATGACGTCGAGGCCTTCGCGGGCTGCCGTGTACGCGCCGGCGAGTCCACCGCCTGATCCCACAGCGAGTACGTCGCACGTCTCGTCCCACTTCGTCATCGTCAGCCTCTCTGATTCTGGGCACAATTTCCGAACATGTTCTAGAAATCGTTCTAACACATGGACTTAGCGATCGCGGGGGTTCGAAATTCTCTCCCACCGAGCGGGAGCGAGACATGACACCGAGCGGGAGCGAGACATGACACCGAGCGGGAGCGAGAACAGGCGGAGATAGCGCACACTTTGCTCGCATGGGTCTGATCCCGTAGTGTCTGGACACATGTCTGGTAAGACCAAGTTCGAGTCCACTCGCCGCCGACTGACCCAGCAGCAAGCCGAAACCGTCGATCGATTGACCGCGGCAGCGATCACGGTCCTGCGCGACAAAGGGTTTGCCGATCTGACCGTGCGGATGGTGGCAGCAGAGGCCGGTGTCGCCGCGGCTACGGCATATACCTATTTCTCGTCCAAGAGTCACCTTGTGGCAGAACTGTTCTGGCGTCGCCTCGACGCGGTACCCCACGAGCCCTCCCCCGAGGCGGAACGGGAAGCGCAGGTCTGTTCGGTCCTACGCAGCGTCGCACTGCTCGTTTCCGACGAACCGGAGCTGGCGGCGGCAGTGACCACGGCGATGATGGGCAATGATCCCGACGTCGAACACCTCCGCGGACGTATCGGCAAGAACATCCGCGAGCGGCTCATCGAGGCCCTGGGTCCGTCGTACGATCCCGACGTGCTCGAAGCACTCGAAATCTCCTGGTCCGGAGCGCTTGTCCGAGCAGGCATGGGGTACGAGTCGTATTCGCAGATCGCAGATCGTCTCGAAGTCACCGCCAGGCTGATCATGGCCGGTCGCGACAACCTCCACTAGACCGGAGTCATGGCACTCACCAACCATGTTCCCTCGACTCGATCGAGCGTCACCTCGACTCGGCTCGACGTCGACGCAGGTGCCGGTTGCGCGGTACTCGTCGTGATCTGATCGACGAACACGAGCACTTCCGCGCGGTCCGCGGCAACGGAGAGCACACCGACATCGACGACTCGGGCTTTCGTGCTGATTCCCTGCTCCTTCGACTGTGGGGCAACTGTTTTCGATCCGAATTCGGTGAAACTGTCCTGAAACGATCCGCCGGCGCCCTCGGCCGCTCGTGCGAGATCGTCGTCGACGGTATCGCTGTTGTAGCTCAGGAGCTTCTCGACGAGCGTGGGCGCCACACCGATCACCTCGGCACGTGCGGTTTCAGCGTCCCCCGAACGGTGGTGACTCCAGATCGCAGTGCCGCCGATTCCCATCAAGACCAGCGCTGCAAGCGCCATGACCATGCGCTTCACGGCACGAACTCCACACTCGACATCAGGACCCGCCCGTCGACGTCCTCGACACCGACGCGCAGACGGTAGGTGCGCGCCGAAGACTCTCCCGCTGAATTGCCGACCTGGGCAGATGCCGCGATCAGCACCACTCCCGAGTTACCGGATTCCGATGCCAAGGCTGCGGTGTCGACACGCCCGTCGGATTCGACGGCAAAATCACGGATGGACGCGACGAACGCAGATTCGCCGGACTTCAGTTCGTCGGCAAAGGTTCCCGTACTCAGCGACTGCAGTGTCTCGAGATCCTCGTCGACTGTGGCGGAGTGAACGTCGATCAGAGCGAGGGCTCCTGCGACCGCACCGTCGACGTACTCTTGACGCTGGGTCTCTCGCGCCCGGTCGGATCGAACTGCCAGAGCACCGAAGACGACAACGACGCTCAGAGCCGCGAGTGCGATCCATGCCAGGGCAGTGAGAACACCGCGTTTCCCTCGGACCGGCTCGAGCACCTCGCCCCTCAGCGATTCGTCGGCGTCAGCAACTGTTGCCACGGCTCACCCTCCCCCGAATCGGAAGCAGCAGGAGCCAATTCCGTGTGTTGATAGTCGACTCCGTCTGGCCCCGTGTACAACTCGCCGGGAGCATTGGTTCCCGAGGGGACGTACGGATCTGGGCTCCGACAGATCTCCGGGCTCGGTGCTCGTTTGCCCGGCACCTCCATACAGGGAATGTTCCGGGATCCACGAACTGCGAAGACCGAGTTCTGCGGAACTTTGCAGTACAAGTCGGCCGGGGTGTCCGGGACACTCATCTGGGTCGGGTCTCGTCGCTGATCGGCCGGAAGATAGCCGGTCGAGCAGGCCGCAGGGTCCTGCGCCTGGAGGTGGAAGTTGACGTTCGCGGCGCCGTCCACCTGCCCGCGTTGGACAACGGTTTCCTGAGCGGCGACCAGTGGCGGCAGGATGACCAGTACCTGCTCCAACCCCGCGTTGTAGGTCAGGGCCACCTGAGCGGTGCTGGTGAAATTGGCAAGCAACACAGGCAAAGTGGGTTTCAGGCCTTGAAAGAGCAAGTCGGCCTCGGTCGCAAGGCCCGGTCCGGTTTCGAGGATGTTGCGCACGGAGCCGTCCGCGACCTCCAACTGCCCACTGAGCTGAGCGACACTGGACGCCCACTGGCGGATCTGGTCGCCCGTCACCACCTGGGTCTGAAGGAGCGGATCCAACTGCTGTACGAGCGTCGTGGCCGGGGTTGTGGCAGCAGACATCTGATCGACGAACGAGGTGGTCGAATCCAGCAGCCGAGCCAGGTCCTCTCCCCTGCCACCGAACGCTGCCGCGGACTCGTCGATCACCGATCGCAACTTGTCCTGCGGTACCGATGCGAGCATCGCCTGCGCCTGATCGAGGACCGGTCCGATCTCGGTCGGGATCGTGACAGCGTCGGGGCCGATCACGGCTCCGTCGGCCAGAAAGGGTCCGTCAGCGGTACTCGGTTGCATGTCGACGTATTGCTCGCCGATGGCCGACACACTTCGCACCGCTACCGTCAGCTCGCGGGCGGGAACGGGAATCGCACTCTCCAAGGATAATTCGGCGCGCACAACTCCTGGAAGGAGACGCACCGACCTGACCTGACCTATGGTGTCGCCGCGGTACGTCACGTTCGCGTTGCGATAGAGACCGCCGGCGTCGGGCAGTTCGACTGTCACCGTGTAGCGCCCGATTCCGAGCATCGTCGGAACTCTCAGATACGAGATCGCGGCCGCGCTCATGCCTATCACGGCGAGGATCGCGAAGATCGTCAATTGCCTTCGCACCAACTTCGTGAGAATCATCGTCCACCGCCCTGGGCGGGCTGCCCTGTGCCAAGTGGGGCGGGCTGCCCTGTGCCAAGTGGGCCGGGCTGCCCTGTGCCGAGTGGGGCGGTCAAGGGATCTACCAGGATTCCGTTCTCCACGGAGGTTTGCGGCGCCCCGAACGGAGTGCCGAAGCCGAGCCCCGACTGGAGACGATTACTCGTGAGGTCGATCAGCGCCCACAGATTGGTGTAATCGCCGCGCATTCCGTCGTCGATGGTCGTCTGAGGGAAGGGAAAGGTACTCAGGTTGCCCAAATTGTTGATCAGGTCCGGCCCCGTTTCGACCACCTTCTGCAGCGTCGATTCCAAGGAGGTCAAATTGGCTTTCAGATCGTCGCGGGTCCGATCGACCAGATCGGTCCCGACGTCCCCGAACCTACCGACCGCATCGAGCGCGGTGGTCAGGCTCACGCGCTGGGCGCTCAGTTCCGCCAAGGCGGGATCGAGCGTCTCCAATGCCTGACCGAGAACATCTCTCTGGGCCGTGATTTCACCGGCGAAGACGTCGAGATTCTCCATGGTCGTGACCATCGCATCACGTTGGCGGTCGAGTGTTTCGGTCACGGTATCCATCTGACTCAGCAGGTCGCGAGCCGCGTCGGTCCGTCCGCCGAGCGCCGTGTTCAGCTCCGTGGTGATGCTGTGAATCTGAGCGAGCCCGCCGCCGTTGAGGACCAATGACAGTGCCGTCAACGCTTCCTCGGTGGTGGGATAGACGCCGGCCGACGCGAGGGGGATCACCGATCCCTCCGACAACCGCCCTTCCGGCGCAACATCGGTAGGCGGCGCAAGCGCTACGTGTTTTGACCCGAGCAGGCTGGTTTGGCCGATCTTGGCCGTCGCATTGGCGGGCAGGGACACCGAACCGTCGAGTGCGACCGTCACCCTTGCGTGCCAGTTGTCGGTCTCGATCGCGCTGATACTTCCGACCGTCACGTCGTTGACCATGACCGGAGAGTTGGGACTTATCGACGTGACGTCCGGCATCTCGATCACGACTGCGAAACTCCCCTCACCGCGCCCAGCCGCGCCTGGCAGCGAAACCGAATTCAGCCCGCTCCATTGGCAACCCGCCAGAACCAGCACGGTGCTCGCCCCCAGACACACTGTCACCCACCTCCGGGTAGTCATCGGGGTTCCGTCGACGGCATGAGCAGTCCGCCCAGGTCAGGCGCCGGGGGCATGGTCGGAAAGCCCAACGCAGCAGTCGGTTTCAGATCAGGCTCGCTGTACATCAACTGATCCGGTAACGCGCCGAGTGCCCTGGTCGGATTGAGGCTCAGATCCGGGTAGTTCGCCTTGATCGTGTTGAGCAACGGGCCGAGGTATTCGATGCACAAATCCGCACCCTTCTTCGAGGTGTCGTTGGCCAGACCGGCGATTCCGCCGCAGATCAAGTCGATCGGATTACCCACGTTCTGAAATGCGGGCACACCCACCATTGCTCCCTGCGCCGGCCGGTACACGTTGTAATAGTTGGACAACGCCGTCGGAGCCAGATGCAGCACCTTTTCCAAGCCCGCGCGCTTGTCGACCAGCACCTGCGACACATCCGCCAACTTCGCGACCTGCTCCGTCAGTCCAACCCGGTTCTGTTCGACAAATCGCCGCACGTCGCCGACGGCGGCGTCCAGATCGGCAAGAGCAGGCGCCAATTGCGTCCGGCTCTCGGCGAGCACGCTCGTGACATTCGCCAGCCGACCTTGGAACTGGACGATCTGTTCATCGCTTGCCGCGAGTGCGGTGGTGAAAGTCTGCAGGCCGCGGATCGTGCCGAACAGGTCGGCGCCGCCTTCGTCGAGCGTGCTCATCGCCTCCGAGAGTTCGGTCACCGAGCGTCCCAGAGCTTCACCATTGCCCGCGAGTGCAGATCCGGCACCGTCCAGGAAGTTGGCGGCAGGCCCCCGATCGTCTCCGTTCGGGCCCAATGCATCCGCGGCCCGGCCCAACTGTTCCTTGATCTGGTCCCATTCCACCGGGACGGCCGTGCGGTCGAGCCCGATCTCCGCCCCGTCGGCCAGCGCGTCGCCGCCGTCCGTCACCGCCGGCGTCAACTGCACGAAGCGAGCCGAGACCAGAGACTGCGCGACGATCACCGCCTTTGCGTCTCTGGCCACCGGAACCTCGCGTGCCAGTGTCAGTTCGACGCGCATCCGGTCTCCTTGCGGGGTGATGCCGGTGACGTGACCGACGTCGACTCCCACGACACGAACGTCGTCGCCGACGTACAGTCCGGTCGTCGAGGTGAAGTATGCCGTCACGTTGTAGTAGCGCACGTGTTGCAGCACAACGTATCCCGATACGACGATGATCGCGGCGCCGATGATCCCTGCGCCGACGGCGGCGATTCGGCGCCACTTCGACGACAGACGAACGTGTGCTGCACCCATCACTTGACCTCCGGAATCGGTAGCGGCGCAGGCGGAAGCCCGAACATCGCGTTGATCAAGGGTTGGGTGTATTGAGCCGGCACCAGGTTCTGGACGTACGCGTAGTAGAAGGGCCCACTGGCCACGGTGTCACCGAGCGTGCCCACGTACGTGCCGAGACCGTCGATTCCTTGGGAGAGGTTGTCCTTGTTGTTCTGCAGAATGCCGACAACCGTGTCGAGTTTGACGAGGACCGGTTGCAATTGCGCCTCGTTGTCGTGAACGAGTCCGCTCAGCTCGGTCGACAATGCCGAGATGTTCGTGATCACTTCCCCCAGCGCCGCCTGTCGCCGATCCAGTTCACCCAACAGGGCGTTGCCGTCGACGAGTAGTGCATTGACCTGTGGTCCACGTTCGGCCAGCGTCCCGGCGACGTCGTTTGCATCGGACAACAAGCCGCGCAACATCTCGTCCCGTCGATTGACGCTGTCGGAGATCCGCGCGACACCGTCGAGTGCCGGCCGCAGATTCGGCGCACTGGCCCCCATCACCTGCCCCACCGCGTCGAGCGATTCGGAGAGCTGGTCGAGATCGATGTCCTCCACGGTCGTAGTGAGATCGCCGAGTACGTCGGGCAGCGAATACGCCGATCTCGTTCGCTCGACCGGGATCTCGCCGCCGACCGCGATCCTTCCCGCACCGTCCACATCGAGTGACACAGCCCGCTTGCCCAGGAGCGACATCGTGGTGATCGCCGCAGACGTGCTTTCCCCCAGACCGATCGACCCGTCCAGTGTGAAGTCCACGCGCGCGAGTCCGTTCTCGACCTCGATCCTGTCCACCGTCCCGATCTTCACGCCTGCGGCATTGACCTCGTCTCCCTGAGCCAGGCCGCCGGCGTCGGCGAACACCGCGCTGTATCCGACGCCTGATTTCAAGAACTGGAGGTTCTGATACTGCAACGACGCCAGTACGACGGCCGCCGTGACGACCAATCCCACGACGCCCACTCGTACTGCCTGGTTCTGTGCCATCTCTCTCATCGGGGCGCACACCTTCCGGTCGTCTGGTCCACCAAATCGACAGTGAGCGGTGTGCCGTCTGCCCCGTCGACTTTCAGCGCGATACCGCAGAGATAGAAATTGAAGAACGATCCGTACGAACCCACTCGGATCAACTGCCTGTAGTTCGACGGCATCGATGCGAGAATCCGATCGAGCTCACTCTGCTGGTCGATCAGCGGAGTCAGGCTTGCATCCAGTTTCGACAGGTTCCCAGCGATGTCCGGGCGAACTCCGGCAAGGAGATCGGCGAAGGTACCCGATGCGGTGTTCACGCTGTCGACGGCGCTCCCGATCATCTCCCGATCCGCCGCGAGCCCACTGACCAGCTGCTGTAGGTGATCGAGAGTGTCGCTGAACTGGCTACCGCGGCTGCGCAATTCACTGAGCACGCCGTCGAGGTTGTCGATGACACGGCCGATCAGTTGGTCACGATCGGCGAGTGTGTTGGTGATCGAGCCGGTGTGCGCCAGCACCGAAGCCACAGTTCCGGACTGTCCTTGGAACACGTCGAGCAAGGACATCGACAACGCGTTGACCTGCTCCGGGTCCAGCGCTTGGAACAGCGGTCTGAAGCCGCCGAGTAACGCATCGAGGTCCAGTGCCGGCGCGGTGCGATCGACGGGGATGCTCTCGCCCTCGGGTTGCGGTTCCGCGATTCCCGGGTCGTCGAGCAGTTCGAGGTACCGATTGCCCACCAGATCCTGATATCGAACAGCGGCCCTCGTCGACGTGGTCACGGTCTCACCCGCATCCACGCTGAAGCTCACGTGGGCACGATGATTCCCACCGAATTCAACCGAGCTGACGGAGCCGACCGGTACACCGGCGATGCGCACCTTGTCGCCCGCTCTGAGCCCGGAGGCGTTGACGAACTCCGCCGAGTACGACTTGGCGTCGCCGCCCCGCATCTGGCCGAATACGAGGATCAGCCCGGCGTTGACGAGGATCATCACCAGGACGAAGAGCCCGAACTTGACGGTGTACCCACGAACATTCATCGGATCTCCGTCCCGAACAGATAGCTCATCAGGTCCGGGACCGTGTTCATCGGCTGCCCACCATTCGGTTGACGCTCGGGCGCAAACGGATTCACCCCGGTGTCGGTCACCAGGTACGGCGCGTTGACGTTCGGATCACGCAAAGGGAGACCCATACACTGCGGACCGCCGGTAGCCGCCACCTTGGGCAGGTCGTCGGGATAGCGGTACGGTTCGGTTCCGGCAATCAGACCTATCGACATCTTGATGCCCGGTTGACCGTTGTAGGCGCCGTCGCCGATCCGCTTGCTCTCCTGCAGACCGTGGAACATACAGGGAATCACCGGGGAGTATTCCTCGAGCAGAGCGGTCGTCGGACGTAGCAGGGAAAGAACGGTGTCGACGCCGTCGGCGTTGGCTCCCAGTACGTCCTCGCCGGTGCGGGCCAGCCCGATCACATTGAGCAGGAGTAGGTCGAGATTCTCCTGCTCGTCGAGAACAGTGGTGCCCGTGGTCGTGAGCGAGCCGAGGGTGTCCAAGAGGTCAAGAACAGCGTCGCGGTAGGTCTGCGTGACGGTCGGCAGGTCGGTCAGCACGTGATCGAGCGCCTCACGTGCAGTGTTGAATTCGGTCAATGACGTATCAGCTTGTTCGAGTGCGACACCGAGGCGCTCGCCACGTCCTTGCAGGGCGGTCGAAAGTGCGCCCAATGTCGAATCGAGCTTGCCCGGATCCACCGTCCTGAGCACGGTGGTCAGTTTCTCGAACAAGGTGTTCAACTCGACGGTCACCCGGGAAGCATCGATCGTCGCCCCGGAGGCAAGGCGCGTGCTCGCGGGCCGCTCCGGGGAGGACAGACTGACGAACTTCGCGCCGAAGGCTGTATTCGACGTGATCGCCACCTCTACGTTGGCCGGAATCGACTCGAGCACTGCGGGATCGATCGACAACGACAGTCGTGCAGTGGCGTCGTCGCTCGGCGTGATGGACTCCACCGAGCCGACCGTCACCCCGGCCATCTTCACCCGTGCGCCGGGATCCATCACGAGTCCCGCGCGCTCCGCAATCACCGTGATCGGCACGCGCGGGACAAACGTCTGGTTGAAAGACGCGACCGCCAGGGCGATGACCCCGATGATCGCCGCGGCCAGGCCGAGCGCAGCCAACTTGTAGCCGTATCTGTGCACGCAGTCCCCCTAACCGGACAGATTGAAGTTGCCGGAACCGCCGTAGAGTGCGAGTGAGACGAGCAGGGTCACCGCAACGACGCAGATAAGCGAGAGCCGAACCCCGCGGCCCACTGCGGTTCCCACACCCGACGGCCCGCCGGACGCGTTGTATCCGTAGTACGTGTGGATCAACATCACCAGTAGTGCCATCACGAGCACCTGAACGAACGACCACGCGACGTCCACAGGATCGAGGAACGTCGTGAAGTAGTGGTCGTAGAGGCCGGACGACTGACCGAACAGGACGACCGTGGTGAACCTTCCGGCCAGAAAAGATCCTACGAGCGCCAGGGAGTACAACGGCAGAATCGCGAGCATCCCCGCAGTGACGCGTGTGCTGACGACGTACGGCACCGAACTGATCGCCATCGATTCGAGGGCGTCGATCTCCTCGCTGATGCGCATGGCACCGATCTGTGCGGTCGAACCTGCGCCGATCGTGGCGGACAAACCGATTCCCGCGATGACCGGCGCGGCGATACGCACGTTGATGAATGCCGAGAAGAAACCGGTCAGCGCTTCGACTCCGATGTTGCCCAACGAGCTGAAACCCTGAATCGCTATAGTGCCGCCCGAGGCGAGAGTCAAGAATCCCACGACTGCGACGGTGCCGCCGATCACCGCCAAAGCGCCTGTGCCCATGCTGATCTCGGCGACCAGTCGAAGTACTTCTT
Organism: Rhodococcus sp. NPDC055024; assembly: GCF_053608585.1. Taxonomy (NCBI): domain Bacteria; kingdom Bacillati; phylum Actinomycetota; class Actinomycetes; order Mycobacteriales; family Nocardiaceae; genus Rhodococcus; species Rhodococcus sp. NPDC055024. The sequence goes on along the minus strand of NZ_JBSGVT010000016.1, from coordinate 31,222 downwards.
TCGGGTGCTTGCGAATGGCCCACGGGATGTGAGCGATGGCGCGCGCGAAGAAGACAGCTTGTCGCCCGACGTCGTCGATCGAGCGCGACGTCCGGGCCACCCGCGCGCGCGTGCGTCCGAACTTGCCGATCTGTGCGAGCGATTGCGACAAGGTCACCGGGGTCACCCCGCCGTCAATCGGATGCCGACCGCGGTGACGATGGTGTTGACCACGAACAACGCCATGAACGCGTACACCACCGTTTCGTTCACGGCCTCCCCCACACCTTTCGGCCCACCACGTACCGACAGTCCGCGATAACAGGCCACCAATCCCGCGAGCATCCCGAACAGTGCGGCTTTGACCATCGACAACGCCACCTCGGGCAGGCCGGTCAGCAACGTGATTCCCTCGACGAACGCGCCGGGGTTGACGCCCTGGAGAAACACCGAGAAGGCGTAGCCCCCGGCAATACCGATGACGCAGACAAGTCCGTTGAGCAGCAAAGCCACCACGGTCGACGCGACCACCCGCGGAATCACCAGACGATTGATCGGATCGATCCCGAGCACCTCCATGGCGTCGATCTCTTCGCGAATTGTTCTCGATCCCAGATCGGCGGCGATGGCTGTCGCGCCGGCACCTGCCACGATCAGCACGGTCACCACCGGACCGACCTGGGTCACGGCGCCGAGCGCCGCCCCGGCGCCGCTGAGGTCGGCGGCTCCGATCTCGCGGAGCAGGATGTTGAGCGTGAAACTCACCAGGACCGTGAACGGCACGGCCACCAACACCGTCGGCACGATCGACACCCTGGCGATCATCCAGCTCTGCTCGAGAAACTCCTGCACCTGAAAGCGGGTGCGGAACAAGCCCACTGCAACATCGGCGCCCATCCGGTAGAACTGGCCGAGTTCGCGCATCGGGCCGGCAAGTGAAACTTTTCCGCTGTACATGTCAATGCCCCGAAGGACACGACGTGGAGTTGCCGTAATCGACCTTGAATTCCTTGATTCCGTTGAGCCATCCGGACGACAGGCGGCTCGGATCGCCGAGTTTGCTGATGTCGGGCATATGATCGGCGATCTTGCCGAAGATCAGGTCGACCTCCATTCTGGCCAGGTTTGCGCCGACACAGTAGTGAGGTCCGGTTCCCCCGAATGCGAGGTGCGGGTTCGGATCTCGGGTGATGTCGAAGACGTCGGGGTTCTCGAACACGGTCTCGTCGAAGTTGGCCGAGCCGTAGAGCAGTACGACGCGCTGTCCCTTCGCAATTGCGGTGCCGGAGATCTGTGTGTCCACCACTGCTGTCCGCTGCATCGACGTGAGCGGCGAAGCCCAGCGGATGATCTCGTCCGCAGCGGTGCGCGGACGTTCACGCTTGTACAGCTCCCACTGATCCGGATGTTCGAGAAACGCCATCATGCCGAGCGTCGTGGCGTTGCGCGTAGTCTCGTTGCCGGCGACGGCCAACATGATGACGAAGAAACCGAACTGTTCCGGGGTGAGTTTCTGTCCGTCGATGTCGGCATGAACCAAGCGCGAGATGATGTCGTCGAGCGGTTCGTCACGTCTCGCCTCGGCCAGTTGATAGGCGTAGCCCAAGATCTGCGCCGACGCCATCCGGGACTCGCCGGCGAGTGACTCGTCGTCGTAGCCCGTCATCTGATTCGACCATTCGTAGAGCTGACGACGCCCGTCCTGCGGGACACCGATCAGCTCCGAGATCGCCTGCATGGGTAGCTCACTGGCGACCTGACTGACAAAATCACCACTACCTTCCGCTACTGCGGCCGACGTGATGGCCTCCGCGCGCGCTTGAAGGCCGGCTCGCATCGCTTCCACCGACCGCGGAGTGAACAAGCGCGCCACCAACTTGCGCAACTGCGTGTGCTCGGGGGCGTCCTTGTTGATCAGGACGTGTTTGGTTGCCTCCAACTCCTCAGCGGAGATGTTGTCCTCGTGGCGCGGAATACAACCGTTGACGTTGCTGGAGAACTCCTCGCTGCGCAACGAGACGTCGCGAACGTCTGCGTGACGAGAGACCACCCAACAACCACCGTCGTGGAATCCGCCGGTGCCCGGTTCCTGCGCGTTCCACCAGACCGGAGCGCACCGTCGTAGTTCGGCGAATTCGGCAAGCGGGACGCGCTCGCCGTACAGCTGGGGGTCGGTCACGTCGAACCCGTCGGGAAGGTCGATCTCACGCATTGCAGATGCTCCTTTACGGATGGGTAACGGGGTGCCGGGTGCGGCGTGCGAGCGCTAGTCGATCCGGTGGGCAGGGTCTCGGCTCTGCGAGAACTCCTTTGCCCACCGGTAGTCCGGTTTACCGCTCGGCGCTCGAACAACGTCGTCGGCGATCCAGAAGGAACGCGGAATCTTGTAGCCGGCGAGATGACTGCGGGCGTGCTTCTCGATGGATTCGAAATCCGGTTCCACACCGTCGCGGATGCGAAGCACAGCCGCCACCCGATTGCCCCACCGCTCGTCGGCAACACCGATCACCGTCGCGTCGTAGATGTCGGGATGGGCCTTCACCACGGCTTCGACTTCTTCCACGAAGACCTTCTCGCCGCCGGTGTTGACCACCATGTTTCCCCGTCCGAGGAGGGTGACCGAGCCGTCGTCCTCGATCCGTGCCCGGTCTCCGGTCACCACTGCCCGTGCACCGTTCACCTCGCGGAATATCTCGGCCGACTTCACCGGATCCTTGTAGTAGCCGAGTGGAACGTTACCGAGTTTCGCCAGCCATCCTTCGGCGCCCGAGCCCGGCTCCAACACTCGGTTGTCGTCGTCGACGACGACAGTGAATCTGTTGGCTCCCACCTTGGGGCCACCGCGCTGCTCGAGACCCTTGGTTGCGAATCCGATTCCGCCGAAGCCTGTTTCGGAGGAACCGACCGAATCGGAGATCATCAGATTCGGAAATACGTCGAAGAACGCGTCTTTGACCGAACCGGAGAAGAGTGCAGCGCCGGACGCGAGTACAGCCAGGCTCGACGCATCAGGTTGCAATTCGCGATGGGCTTCGACCAGTGGACGACCCATGGCGTCACCGGTGATGACCATGACCTGCGGCCGATATTCGGCGACGACCCGCCAGACGTGTGCGGCATCGAATTTGGGTTCGAAGATGACGGTGTTGCCCGAGAACAGCGCATTGAACGTCGGCATCAACGCGGACGTGTGGATAAGCGGTGGAAGCATGCACCACCGCATGGGTTCGGCTGCCGCGGCGCCACCACGCGACTGTTGGTACTCGTCGGCGATCGGCTCTCCCGAATAGAAGTCGTAGCCGCCGGCCAACACCCGCCAGATGTCTTCCTGACGCCAGACGACGCCTTTCGGTCGTCCGGTGGTTCCGCCCGTGTAGAGAACGTAGACGTCGTCGCCGGAACGCTCCGGAAATGCGTGTTCACCTGTACGAAGCGGGGATTGGTCACCTAGGGCATCGCCGTACGCCACTGCCCTCGGAACCGACGGTTCATTCCCGAGAGCGAGTTCGTCGGGCACCTCGACGACGTGCTTCACCCGCGCTGTGGACAGCAGGGCTTCGGCGACTCGTTCGGCGAAACCACGATGGAAAACCAACGCCTCGAGATCCGCGTTCTCGTACAGATAGACCAATTCGTCGCTCGTGTAGCGGTAGTTCACCGTAATGGGAACCCCGCGGATCTTAAAGGCCGCGAGGACTGCGACCATCGCCTCGATCGAGTTGTGCAGGTGAATGCCGATGTGCGAACCGGCACCCAACCCGACGGACTGGAAGTAGTGCGCCAATTGGTTGGCCCGCTCGTCGAGCTCACGGTAAGTCACCTCCTCACCGGACACGATCAGCGCGAGGCGATCGGGCATCGCGTCGACAGAATGCTCGAACAGGTCTGCGAACGTGTAGGCCATTGGATGAGTCCTTCGGGTTCGGTCACTCAGACGACGAAGAGAGGCAAGGGAATTCCGCGATCTTCGAATACGAAGGCCGCGCCGGTACTGACCTTCGTAATGGCTACTTCGACGCATTCCGGAGCCGGAGCTTCGGTGATGTCCACGGCCAGAAGGAGTCCCGCGGCATCTTCGGCCACCACCTTCACGGTGAAATGCGGATTCACTCCGCGAACCAATGCCTGGAGGGCATCGAGATGCCCGCTGTCCAACAAGGTCGGCCAACCACCGTCGCGGTCGACAAGACCTTCTCGCGAGATCCACAGCTCCAGAGCATCGCCGTGGGGTCGAATCTCGCTCTCCACGTACTGCTTCGGACTGAGCAAGGGGTGCAAGGACAGGACCAACGCCAGCGATTCCAGAGTCGAAGGAAGGCCGAGCGCATCTCGGATGCGCTGTGCAGCCACTCCTGCGATTCCCGTGAGTTGCTTCCGCGTGATCTCGCGCGCCTTGTCCTCACTGGCACGACGGCGTACCGCGGCCAGAAAACCCAACGCCAACAAGTGATGCTGCACGCAGATCTCCTCTGCGATACGAACCAAGGCCGAACGTGAGAAGTCGGAGAACCTCAGGTCCGACAACAACGGCCCCGAATAGTCCGAATTACCGTCCCCGCCGTGATCGATCGGGCTCAGCACGACCGTCACCGCTTCAGTGCGTCCGATCTGCTCGGTGTGTGCGGTCATCACCGGTGGAGTGTGTGACGGGTCGATGACAACGGTCCAGGCGCAGTGCGGATGTCGGTCCGCGGGTCTGCGCGGGGGTCGGTGAATCGGGCGGATCTGGGCGTGCGGGTTGGTCGCGATGGCAGTCGCATCGAAGGTCGGGTCCTCGATGTCGTGGCACATCGAAGTGACGAACTCGTCTCCCAACGGTTCGACGTCCATGAGCGCTCCGCAATGATCGAGCCAGAATTCACCGTGCAGCGGATCGTCGACCCGGTATCGAAAGTCCATGAACTGTGGCGGCGCGCCGATGTCGAGTTGTAGCCCTTTGAAAATCGTCACAACGTCGTCGCCCTCGTATCCGAGGGCCTTCTGCATGCGGCGGGTGTACCAGGGACTGGCCGATTCCCATTCCTCGACGGCCACCTGCGCCATTCCTTCGCGGCCGAACTCGACGATCAGATGTGCCATGCCCGAGCGGTCGATGAGTTGCCCGCACAGGAGCAACTCGGGCACCAGCACGGCAAGGTCGCGCTGCGAGAGTGCCTCGAAGGAATCGCGCACCGACATCGGACTCACCACAGCGGAACCGGCGCGGTTCCCACGCGATACCAACCCGGTAGCGGGTCGCCCGAAATCGATCGCTGGATCCGCCCCTGCATCCCCTTCGAGAGTGCGTTGTTGCCGATCATCTCCATGAACAGTGCCGACACGTTCCCGAAGTCGAAGAAGTCACGCTGCCAGGACCATTGGAAATCCCCGCCGTAGCGGAACCAACTTCCGCCGATACCGTAGACGGAGTAATTGCTCCCGTCCTCACGCTTGGCGTCGGAAATCTGCTTCCACAAACCGATCACGTTGCCGCTTCGATCGTCGATGACGAAGTCTTGATACGGGTACTCCCAGCCTTCGAGGACTTTCATCTCGAGACCGAGCGCGACTTCGCGAATTTCCTCGCGCCCCACCGCCATGAAATCCTGCTTGGGGCCGTAGTTCCAACCGTACGTGGCGTCCTCGGTGTACATGTCCGCCAACGGCTTCCAATCGCCGGCGGCTTCGGCCTTCTTGTTCGCCTCGATCCAGCGTTGGACCATCTCGTCGAGCTCTGCGCGGTCGAAACCGGTCATCTGAACTTCCTCCCTCGAGTACGTGAATTCGCTGCAATCAGTCGACAATCCGCTGCAATCAGTCGACAATTCTCAGTGCGCCGGTCGGGCAATACCTGACTGCCATCTCGGCTTCACCGCGGAGCGACTCAGGTGGGTCGGAGTCCAGAAGACTGACCTTCCCTCGCTTCGGAACGACGAATATCTCCGGTGCTTCCAGTTCGCATGCCGCATGGCCTTGACACAGGTCGAGGTCGACTTCGACGTGCATGATCACCCCTCGCTCCCGGGACTCGTTCGGCGCCGGTACCTCACCGCGCACGGCTGCTGCAGCTGGACGACCATCTTGCTGTGATCGTTTCGGTAGGGCTGCGACGGTTGCGCCATCTCGAACTCGTAGTCCCGCAGCAAGATCGAGAAGATCGCCTTGAGCTGCATCTGAGCGAACGCGGCGCCGACGCAGCGATGCCGGCCGGCTCCGAACGGAATCCACGTCCAGCGGTTGACGATGTCCTCTTGATTCGGGTCGATGTACCTGCCGGGATCGAAGGTGTCCGGACGCGGGAAGTCCTCGGCAATTCGATTGGAGATCGCGGGTGTCGCGGCGACAAGGTGGCCTTCCCTGATCTCGAAGCCGCCCACTTCGAAATCTCCACGCGCCACTCGTAACAGGATGATCAACGGCGGATGCAGTCGAAGGGTTTCCTTGACCACTGCCTCGAGAACCGGAATCTGTCGCAAAGCATGGAAACTGATGTCAGCGCCGTCGGAGTACAGATTGTCGAGTTCCTCGACCACGTCCGTCATGGTGTCCGGATGCCGCAACATCTCGATCAGCGACCACGCTGCCGTGCCGGAAGTCGTGTGGTGGCCTGCAAACATCATCGAGATGAAGATTCCGGTGATCTCGTCGGCACTGAACCGGAGGTCGCCGTTCTCGTCCTTGACCGAAACCAACACGTCCAACATGTCACGGTCCTCCTTGCCCTGTGGAGGATTCGCGATCCGGCCGTTCATGATCTCCTGCACCAGAGCGACCAACGCCAACCGGGCCTCATCGCGTCGGCGGAAGCTCTCGATCGGCGCGTACGGATCCACGAAAGCCAAAGCATCCGTGCCTTGTTCGAGCTCGTGATACAGCTTGGCGAAGCTATCGTCGAGTTCGTCGCGGAACTTCTTGCCGATCAGGCACGCCGACGAGGTGTAGATGGTCAGCTCGGCGAAGAAGTCCAGCAGATCGATCTCACCTTCGTCTCCCCACTGCGCGACCATCGCCTCGACCTCGCGGCCGATCGTGGCGGCGTGCCCACGCATCTGTTCACCGCGCAGTGCCGAGTTGTGCAGCATCTCCTTACGCCGCTCCGGGCTGGCATCGAAGACCACGCCCTCACCGAAGATCGGCTTCATGAACGGGTACGCAGCTTGCTGGTCGAGATCTTCGTCAGTGGAACGGAAGAAGAACTCGTTTGCCTCCGCTCCCGACAACAAGATCACGGTGCGGTCGGCAAGTTGAAAGGCACCGACGTCACCGCACTCTTCGCGCACCCTGCGCATCAGCGCAATCGGGTCGGTTCTCAGTTCCTCGAGGTGCCCGTGCGGGAGGTCCCCACCGGACACCCGCGGTGGCTCGGGCAGTGTTCGCGACGTCTCCTGCACTCCGTGCGTCATGTCGTCTCCTGTGAGTTCGCAGTGGGAAGTTTGTCCAGTGGTGCCTCGGGCTGAACTTCGAGGAGCACGATGTGAGCCCCGCGCGGCGCCGACACGACGGCGACGATGGCATTGGCGATGTCCGAGGCACGCAGAAAGTAGCCGTGGCGGGCAAACCCCCATTTACTCCACGATTCCCCGACCGGCCCGATGATCTCCGGCGTCGTGTCCATCCCCATGCCGGTCAGTGTCGGCCCTGGCCGCACGATCGACGCGCGAATACCTGTTCCCTCCAGTTCCATTCGCATCTGCCGTCCCATGGCTTCGAGTCCGGCTTTGGCTGCGTCGTACGCACCCATGAGCGGCCGCTGGCGTTCAGCGCAGTCGGAGCCGATCAGGACGAAGTCACCACGCTGACGTTGACGCATACCGGGGAGAACGCGGTGCGCCAATCGCTGCGCACCAACGAGGTGGACTTGGATCTGCCGGAGAAACGCCTCCGGATCCATCTCGTCCGCGGCACCGAATTCGAGGTCACCGGCACCGGAGACGACAATCTCGGTGGGACCGTGCACCGCCTCCGCTGCCGCGACGAATCCGTCGACCGAATCACCGTCGGTGACGTCGAGGAAGTGTGCGTAGGCCTCGCCGCCGTTACTGCGGATCTTCTCGGCAATGGCCTCGCACTCTGCAAGTCGACGCGCACCGAGGGCAACGGGGTGGCCGAGTTCGGCCAGGGCATACGCGGTAGCGGTACCGATTCCCGACGACGCACCACTGATCAGTGCGGGCCGGCGAGCCGGGTTGGGTTCGAAACGAGGCATCAGCGCACCTGCACTTTCACGGGTAGGGCCGCAAAGCCCCGGACATTGGTCGAATGAACACGTTCGATTCCGGACTCGTCGACCTCGTAGCTGCTGACCCGACGGCCGAATTCTGCGAGGGCGATCTTGGCTTCGAGCTTTGCGAGGTGGGCGCCGAGGCAAAAGTGAACGCCGCCACCGAAACTGGCAAGCTTGCCGGATGAGCTTCGACCGATCTGGAAGCTGTCCGCGTCTTCGAACACGTCCGCATCACGATTGGCCGAACCGATCAGGAGCAATACCTTCTCTCCCGCGGGAATTGTGCGCCCGTGATATTCGAGGTCGACAACACTCGTTCTCGCCACGATCTGGCTCGACGTGTCGTAGCGGAGGGTCTCTTCCACCCACTCCGAGGCTCGTTCGGGATCGTCGAGCACGGGTGTGATCTGTGCGCGGTGGTGCGAGCCCCAGTACAGCGCGTTTCCGAGAAGCTTGGTCGTGGTTTCGTTTCCCGCCACCACCATCAAGAACATGAACCCGAGGATCTCCTGATCCGAGAGCTTGTCTCCGTCGATCTCGGCGTCGAGCAACGCCGAGGTCAGATCTTCCGTCCGCGCGCGCCGACGCTGCGCGATCATGTCCTTGTAGTAGCCCATCAGGCTGATCGAGGCTTCCACCGCTGGTTGCGGGACGTCGAGGACACCCGCCTCCCGATGTACCACCAGGTCCGCCTTACGCCGCAGTTCGGCTCGATCGGGTTCGGGGACTCCCATGAGTTCGGAGATGACGTCCATCGGCAGCTTTCCCGCCACCTCCGTGATCCAGTCGAACTCCCCTGCGCCCAGCGCAGGTATCAGGTGTTGCTTCGTCAGTTCGAGTATCCGTCCGTCGAGTTCCGCAACCCGCCGCGGTGTGAATCCGCGAGAGACCAACTGGCGCAACCGCATATGGCGAGGGTCGTCCATCGCGAGAAACGACATCACATAGTGTGCGTGTGGCCCGTATGCCGCGGGATCGAGAGACACTCCGTTTGCGCTCGACAGGCGCTTGTTGTCCTTGAACCCCTCGACCACGTCCGTGTACCGCGACAACGCCCAGAAGCCCACGTCCGGATTGTGATAGAGCGGGGATTCCTCGCGCAGACGCTTGTACGTCGGATACGGGTCGTCGTGGAAGTGGTAGTCGTACGGATTGAAGACCACCGGATCGATCAAAGCTTCTGTCATGATTTCTCCAGGATCAGTAGTGCGGATGCCTCGAGGCGTCCGGCAATTTGCGCGTAGGTTCCGTACCCGATACCTGCGCGCAGAAGCGCTCCCGCATAGAGCATTTCGAGCGCTTCCAGCACTTCGGGCTCGCCATTCGGATCCAGTGCCGAGGCGAGTCTGCGGTGGATCTCGAACCCGATCCGGCCGCGGAGATGCTCCACTTCCGGATCGGTGCCGAGCAGGGCGTTGGTCACGGCTGCAGACACCTCCGGTTCGTCCGCGAGAAGCAGTGCGATGTTGCGAAGCACAGACAGCACGTGCGCGGTGCGATCCAGTCCGGCACCATCGGGCGCCGACGACCCCTGAAGTCTTCTCCAGAAGACCTCGGCGACCAGATGCTCCTTGGACGCGAAGTACGTGTAGGCGGTGGCAGTTCCCACGCCGGCCTCGGCCGCAACCGAACGGATACTCAGACCGGAAAACTCTTGTTCGCGTAACACTTTCACGGTCGCCTCGGCCAGTCTGGCTACCGTCTCCGCCTGTTTGCCCGTGAGGCGCCGACGGGTGGATTCGTAGACAACCGATCCCCCGCCACTTCGCTCGCCCCGTTTGCTGGACACGTGTCTGGACGTTACTACAGCGTCGTGTCCAGGGCAACGAAACGGCGAAACTCCGAAAATTCACCGCCGACAGGCAGCAGCAAGGCGAAAAGTTTTACTACAGACCGATCTTCATCCCGGCACCGGCGTCGACGCGCAGTTGCTGACCAGTCACGAAACGCGACTCGTCGGAGGACAGGTACACGACTGCATGCGAGATGTCCGCGGGCTCGACCCACGGAGTCGGCATCGCCTGCATGAACGGGAACGTCACTGCTGCATCCTCGGCGGTCGGATTCTCGAGATCAGGACGGAACGTCCGGTACATCGGCATGCTCTGCAACATGTCGGTGTTCACGTTGGTCGGGTGAATCGCGTTGACTCGAATGGAGCTCGGCCCGAGGGTCAGCGCCAACGAACTGGTGTAGGCCTGAATCAGCTTCTTGGCCAGGCCGTATCCATCTCCTCCCGGACCCTGGAGCGCCTGCTGACCGTTGAATCCGGTCTGCGGCACCAGGCCGGCGACAGATCCGATCGCGATGATCGAACCCCCTGCGCCGAGATACTCCATCGACGCGTGCACTGTGTTGACGACACCGAGAAAGTTCACGTCGAACGCGTCGACAAAACCTGCGGTGGACACATGCTTGCCGAGCGGACAGATACCGGCATTCGCCACGACGACATGCAGTCCGCCCAATTGGCTCACCGCCTCCGCCAGGGCCGTTTCGAGTCCGGCGCGATCGCGGACGTCGACCCGGGCCGCCACCACCTGCTGCCCTGTCTCTTTCACCAGTCGAGCCGTCTCCTCGAGATCGGCAGGACTGGCGAGTGGATACTCGTTGCTGGCGATGTCGGCACACAGGTCGAAGGCGATGACATGCGCGCCCTCGCGTGCCAGGTGAACGGCATGACTGCGCCCCTGACCTCGCGCAGCGCCGGTCACCAGCACCACTTTTCCGTCAACTCTGTTCATTCGATTACTCCTCTGCGGGTATGGACGGTGTGGTGAACCGTAGCGGCGCCTCACCGGACGTGAGGCGCTTTTCGTCGAGGCCGATCCACCGACTTTCGAACAACTTGGCTCGAAATCTCTTATGCCCCAAAACCCATTGCCTCAATCCGAAGTGTGAACTAGAGTCCAGACACATGTCCAGAAAGAGAGGGCTCGCGCTATGACGCTTCGACCCGCAGACAGTTCTGCACTTCTCGTCGACGGAAAGCTGATTCCCGGATCCGGCGGAACCTTCGAAGTTTTCAATCCGGCAACAGAGGAACTGATCGGCCGCGCTGCCGAAGGCACCGCCGCGGACATGGATGCGGCCATCGCCGCCGCACGCCGTGCCTTCGACGGCACCGAGTGGGCACGCGATCACGAATTTCGCGCTCGCTGCCTGCGCCAGCTGTGTGAGGCACTCCAGTCCCACATCGAAGAACTACGTGAGATCACCGTTGCCGAGGTGGGCGCGCCCGTCATGCTGACGAGCGGCCCACAACTCGAGGGCCCGATCGAAGATCTTCGCTACTGGGCCGACCTGATCGAATCCTATGCGTGGGAACAAGATCTCGGCCACGCGTCACCCATAGGCATACCCACCCATCGCCGATTACTCAAGGAAGCAGTTGGCGTCGTAGGTGCGATCACACCGTGGAACTTCCCGCACCAGATCAATTTCGCCAAGCTCGGTCCCGCCCTCGCAGCCGGCAACACCATCGTTCTCAAACCCGCACCGGATACACCCTGGTGCGCTGCGTTGGTCGCCAAGGTGATCGCCGAAGAAACCGAGATCCCCGCGGGAGTCGTCAACGTAGTGACGTCCACGGATCATTCACTCGGCGCACAATTGTGCAGCGACCCGCGGGTCGATCTGGTGTCCTTCACCGGTTCCACCGCCACCGGACGCGCGGTCATGGCCTCTGCCGCCCAGACACTCAAGAAAGTCTTCCTCGAACTCGGGGGCAAGTCGGCATTCATCGTCCTCGACGATGCGGACATCAAGGGTGCATGCTCGGTTGCAGCGTTCTCCGTCTGTGTTCACGCCGGTCAGGGCTGCGCGCTCAGTACCAGGCTTCTCGTGCCGCGCAGTCGGTACGACGATGCTCTGGCTGCGGCGTCCACAGCGATGGCCGGTATTCGGGCAGGTGACCCCAGCGCCCGCGGAACGGTATGCGGTCCGGTCATCTCGGCGCGCCAGCGCGAGAGGGTGGAGAGCTACCTCGCGCTCGCGGTCGACGAGGGCGGCACGATCGTGACGGGTGGAGGCCGTCCCGACGATCGCGAGAGGGGCTTCTTCGTCGAGCCCACTCTCATTGCGGGGCTGGACAACTCGTCTCGCGTAGCGCAGGAGGAGATTTTCGGGCCCGTTCTCGTGATCCTTCCGTACGACAGCGACGACGACGCCATCCGGATCGCCAACGATTCGCCCTACGGACTGTCCGGGTCGGTGTGGGGCACCGATCCCGATCGCATCGCGCACGTCGTGGCGGGTGTCAGAACCGGAACGCTGAGCGTCAACGGCGGCGTCTGGTACTCGGCCGATGCGCCGTTCGGGGGCTACAAACAATCCGGGATCGGCCGGGAAATGGGTCTCGCAGGTTTCGAGGAATACCTCGAAACCAAGCTCGTCGCCTCACCTTCCTGACATTCACACCCCACCATCACCGCACATCATCACCACGAAAGTAGGTCGACATGGGACGTTTCGACGGTCGCACTGCGATAGTCACCGGCGCGGCGCAGGGCATCGGGGAGGCGTACGCACGTGCGTTGGCCACCGAGGGCGCCAACGTGGTCATCGCCGACCTCAATCGCGAACTCGGCGAAGCTGTCGCAAAACAGATCACCGCGGACGGAGGGCGCGCGGTGTTCAAGGACGTCGACGTCGCCGACGGGGAATCGACTGCAGCACTTGCCGAGTTCACTATCGAGCAGTTCGGAAGCATCGAGCATCTGGTGAACAACGCTGCCATCTACGGCGGAATGAAGATCGATTCCCTCTTGACCGTCGACTGGGACTACTACCGAAAGTTCATGAGCGTCAACATGGACGGCGCATTGCAGGTGTGCCGCGCCGTCGTACCTCACATGCGGGAGAAGGGTGGCTCGATCGTCAACCAGTCCTCCACGGCAGCCTGGTTGTACTCGAACTACTACGGACTCGCGAAAGCCGGGGTCAACAGCCTGACGCAACAACTCGCGACCGAACTCGGCTGGTCGAACATCCGCATCAACGCCATAGCTCCCGGTCCCATCGACACCGAGGCGACTCGAACCGTCACCCCCGGCAACATCGTCAAGGACATGGTCAAGCGAATACCGTTGCAGCGCATGGGAACACCGGATGATCTCGTCGGCATGTGCCTGTTCCTCCTCTCGGACGACGCAGGCTGGGTGACCGGGCAGATCTTCAACGTCGACGGCGGGCAGGTGTACCGGTCGTGACGGAATCCGCTTCTGAGCCCAGCTCTTCGAAACCCCGTCTGGGGTACATCGGTCTGGGCAACATGGGTGCGCCCATGGCGACGCGCCTCCTGGACTGGCCGGGAGGGCTCGTGGTGTGTGATGCCCGCCCCGAAGCGCTCGAGCCGTTCACCACCGCGGGTGCAGGCGCAGCATCGACGCCCGCCGAGGTGGCTGCGCGCGCGAGCATCATCTCCGTCACGGTCCTCGACGACGCGCAGGTCCGCGACGTCGTCGACGGGCCGCACGGGATCCTGACGACTGCGCACCCGGGAACCGTCGTCGCGATTCACTCGACCATCTCGGACACCACGGCGGTGGAACTCGCACGTATCTGCGAGGTTCGTGGTGTTCTGCTGATCGACGCGCCGATCAGCGGCGGTGCGGGCGGTGCCGCCCAGGGCAGGTTGGCGGTGATGATCGGTGGATCGGAGGAGGCGTTCGAGGCCGTCCGTGAGCCATTCGGATGCTGGGCCGAACTGGTGGTTCGTGCCGGTGATGTCGGCGCAGGAACTCGAATGAAGCTCGCACGCAACCTTCTTCATTTCGTCTCGTTCACCGCCACGACCGAGGCTGCGCGACTCGCCGAGGCTGCAGGACTGAATCTCCGCACGCTCGGAAAGGTCGTCAGGCATACCGATGCTATCACCGGTGGCGCCGGCGCGATCATGCTTCGCGACACCACCGCACCGGTCTCGGAGGATGATCCGTGGTTCTCGATACTGCAGCACGTTCGCAATCTCGGGGAGAAGGACTTGGCCTTGGCCATCGACCTCGGTGACCGGCTGAATCTCGAACTGCCGCTCGCGCACCTTGCACTCTCCGGACTCGGCGTCGGACTCGGCGTCGATCACGGGGATGGAAACGGGGACGGCGAACCTTCACCGGCATCTACGACACGGGAGCACGCATGACCGACACCACCCACATGACCGACACCAGCGGAGCCGACGGAAACCGCATCTCCGAGACCCGTGCTCGCGGCGTCGCGAAGATGAACGAGGTGTACGGCTGGGAACTCCCCGCTGATGTTCCCGGCGATTTCTTCGCGGTGACCGCCGACCATCTCTTCGCCGACATCTGGACACGACCGGGGCTGTCGGTGCGTGATCGCCGACTGCTGCTGATCGGCGCCATCACCGCCCAGGGGCAGAGCGACGTCGCAAAGATCCAGATCAACGCTGCTCTCCACAACGAAGAGTTGACCGAGCAGCAGTTCGACGAGGCCGCGATCTTTTTGTGCCACTACGTCGGCTGGCCGCTGGCCACCGGCCTCAACAACGCGCTGATCGCCGTGAAGGCCGACCGACGCAAAGCCGCACGCGCCAAGGAGAAGGCTGCCGCGGATTCCGCGAAAACAGACACCGACTGAACCGTCGATCGAGATACTGCAATCAACTTACCGAAGAACGAAGGACCCGAATCCATGGCCGAGGCCAGTTCAATCCGTCCGCAGTCCGCATCAAGCATCGAGAAGTGGCACTTCGAGGCCGACGTTGTCGTCGCCGGCTACGGCATCGCCGGCGTCAGCGCGTCGATCGAGGCGGCCCGCGCGGGCGCCGAAGTGCTGGTGCTCGAACGCACGAGTGGATGGGGCGGCGCCGCCGCGTTGGCCGGCGGATTCATCTATCTGGGCGGCGGAACCCCGTTGCAGCAGGCGCTCGGGTTCGAAGACTCCCCCGCGAACATGAAATCGTTCATGATGGCCGCGCTCGGTCCCGGTGCGGATGAGGAGAAGATCACCGACTACTGCGAAGGCAGCGTCGAACACTACAACTGGCTCGTCGCCAACGGTGTTCCGTTCAAGGAAAGTTTCTACGGCCAACCGGGTTGGGAAACGCCCTTCGACGACGGTCTCATGTATTCCGGCGGCGAGAACTCGGCACCGTTCAACACGGTCGCAACACCGGCCCCGCGCGGTCACGTTCCGCAGATGAGCGGCAAACGCACCGGCGAGAAGGGCGGCGGCTTCATGTTGATGAAGCCGTTGATCGAGACAGCCGAAAGCCTGGGAGTACGAGCCGAATACGACATGCGGGTACAACGCTTGGTCGTCGACGGCGATCGAGTCGTCGGCATCATCGCCAAGCAGTACGGCAAAGAAGTGGCGGTCCGAGCACGCACGGGCGTCGTGCTGGCGACGGGAAGCTTCGCCTACAACGAATCGATGATTCAGTCGTACGCACCGAGACTCATCGGTCGACCCGGCGCAGCCATCGAGGAGCACGACGGCAAGGCGATCCAGATGGCGCAGGCCCTGGGCGCCGACCTCGCGCACATGGACGCAACCGAGGTCGCATTCTTCGGCGATCCCCAGTTGATGATCCGCGGCATACTGGTCAACGGACGCGGCCAGCGCTACGTCAACGAGGACACGTACCCGGGCAGGATCGGGCAGGAAACGTTGCTACGCAACGAGAATCAGGCCTACTTGATCATCGACGAAGCTTCCTACGAAGAGGGTTGCGCCGCAGACAGTTCCACACCGTTCTTCAGGTTCCAGCCCAAGTGGGTAGCCGAAACCGTCGAGGAACTCGAATCCGACATGGGGCTGCCTGCGGGCACGCTGCAGTCGACCGTGGAGGTCTACAACCGCCACGCTGCCCGTGGTGAAGACCCGGTACTCGGTAAGAAGAAGGAGTGGGTCAAGCCGATCGGCTCGCCCGTCGCGGCGCTCGATCTTCGCAACTTCACCGCCGGATTCACACTCGGCGGTCTTCGCACATCGATCAACTCCGAGGTCCTGCACGTCTCGGGCGAGCCGATACCCGGGCTTTTTGCCGCCGGCCGCTGCACCGCCGGCGTCTGCGCCGGCGGTTATGCCTCAGGCACGTCCCTCGGTGACGGCAGCTTCTACGGTCGACGCGCCGGAGTCAGCGCTGCCAAGGGCTGAGCGTCTGTTCTCAAATGTCAGCGACAGCATCCTCGCTGCGACGTTCGAGGAACAACGTGTCACGCCACCGCCCACCCAGTTGAGCGATACGCGAGCGAGTCCCGACGATTCGGAACCCGACGGCCTGGTGCAGCGCGACACTCGCGCGGTTCTCGGGGAAGATCGACGACTGCACAGTCCAGATCTCGCTGGCGTCGGCGGCCTGCACCTGCTGGCGAAGCAGCAGCTTGCCGACCCCGCGACCGCGAGCACCACTGCCGACGTAAATGGAGTTCTCGGCGACCCCGCGGTAGCAGTCACGCGAGGACACCGGGCTCAGGCTCGCCCAGCCTTCGACGCGTCCGTCGATCTCTGCGACCCATCGATGATCAGGCAACCATTGAGCGTCGAGCTTCTCGGCGGATGGCACCGACGTGGTGAAGGTCGCGGTTCCGGTGTCGATTCCCTCGCGGTAGATCGACCGCACGGCGTCCCAGTCACTCGAGTCCATGCGGCGCAGAACCACATCGGAGGGAAGCAGCCCCAAGGTGTCTCTGACCGGACCGCGCGCAGCTGCGACGGCGGCCGCTGCCATCAGATCCGAGTACGCGGTTCCGGCAACACTGACAACCGAGCTACCTTCGTGCATGGTCACCTCGACGAAGCCGACCTCGCTCAACGCCTCGAGGTGAACACCCAGGGCGGACGGTTCGAGTGATGCAGCACGTGCGATCTCCTCGACCTCTACCGGGCCGGCAGCTGCAAGTCGAAGCACTCGCAACCGCGTGGGATCACCCAGGCACGCAAACCTGCGCGCGAGTACATCGGTGTCGAGGGGCGCGAGTGTATCTGAACTCATCTGGCGACTATAACGCCGCTGACCTGCAGTTCGGGCGGTCAGGTTCGGAGACTGGGTCCCGAAGTGAGAAACAACTCAGCCGCCAACCCCTCGGGTCGCCGGCTAACTCGCACCGATCGACTCGGCAATCACCGGCCACGAGTTGTGAAGATCGTCCTGCCAATATCCCCAGGAGTGCGTGCCCGTTGCCCGGAAATCGTAGGTGGCGGGGATCCCCAGGGAGTCGAGCCGCTCGGCCAGACGATGGGTGCACTGGTTGGTCCCGGCCTCGATGACTCCGCCCACGATCACCTGGTTGGCCAGAACGCCCGGATCACCGTTGACCATCGGTCCACCCAGATTCTCGTGTGGACCCGGAAGCCCCGTTCCGTTGCTGATGTAGAGATCGATGCCTCGCAATCTCTCGGCGTTGACCACCGGATCGTTGGCCACCCACCCCGGACCACCGACGGGACCCCACATGTTGTCGACGTTGCCGCCGCGGAATCCGACCACGAATCTCACGTAGTCCTGACCTGGCTGAGTACTCGTCTCGGCGCAACCGCTGAAGGCGCCGACGGCACGGTAAACCGTCGGCGCGGCCTCGGCCAGGCTCAGAACCGACGTACCGGCCATCGACAATCCGGCGACGGCGTTCGCACCCGTCGTACTGAGTGTGGCGTCGACGATCGGCGGCAACTCCTGAGTGAGGAACGTGGTCCACTTGTTCAGTCCCAGAACAGGATCAGGCTTCTCCCAGTCGGTGTAATAGCTGTATGCACCGCCGATGGGATTCACGACGTTGACGTTCTTGTCGCCGAAGAAGTCGACGACGTCCGTCCGTGTCTGCCACGTAGCCGTGTCCTCGCCGCCGCCGGCGCCGTTGAGCAGATAGAGAGTCGGCCTCGGCGCACTGGTGTCCGCCGGCCGAATCACCTCGAGTGGGATCACCTTGTCCATTGCAGCCGAGTAGACGTACATCGTCAGTTGACGGGCGTTGATCTGCTCGACGTGATCGAGAGCTGATCCACCTGCAGGCAATGTCCGCGCCTGATCTGCCGAGGCCAGCGCTGCTTCACCGAACAATCCTGTCCATGCGACGAGGGCGACGGCAAGTACCGCCCGAGTGCGTCCGATCCTTCTCATTGCCGCTCCTCGTGCTCGATTGCGGTGCCCGGCAACAGCTTGGTGGCGCTCGCTTCGCGGGCTTGCGGCTTGGTGGCTTGGTGGCTTGAAGTTGTCATGCCCGTTCGGAGTGGCCCGAAAACATCGTGAGGAGCCGAGCCATCTCCGGTCCGATGACCGCCATGGCCGCAGGCTCGATCATCTCGTTGTGTCCGCAGCCCACCGGTATCTCCAGGATCCGGCCGGTCACGAGCGGACCCCATTCCTGGGTCGACCTTTTGCGCGCAATCGTGGCGTTTCCTCCGGTTGCCGGGAAAATCACCAGGTCTCCTTCGTAGACCTGTGGAACGAACTGGTGCTTGATTCGCTGCGAGGTTTCGTACGCACGGGCAATCCGCTCGAGGTCCCGGCCGTCGACTCCGGTCTCGGTCCCGACTGACTGGGTCAACACGGCCGCCGCCTCGTCGAAGGTCAGATCTTCGTCGGTCTCGACCTCGAGGCCGAGTCCTCTCAGCAGGTCCCGGACGTCGAGGTCGGCTGACGGTGCCGGATCGCCGTTGTCGGGGTAACTGTCCATCATCGTCAGTGTTGCGACTTCACTACCGGACGATTGCAATTCGACGGCCATAGCGTGCGCGATGACGCCACCGAGCGACCACCCGAGCAAGTCGTAGGGCCCGTCCGGGAACACGGCCTCCATCTCTTCGACATAGCGATGCGCCAACTGTTCGATCGATTGATAGTCGCCGTCGTCGCTGATTGCGGGTAGCTGAAGTCCGTATACCGGTCGGTCCTCGGGCAGGTACCGCACCAGGCCGGCATACCCCCAGGACAGACCCATACCTGGGTGCACACAGAACAGCGGTCGCCCATTTCCTTCTGCGCGCAGCGGAACAACCACGGCGAGAAACTCTTCCATGTCAGTGCTCACTGTCGGCAGGTCGAGGCGTCGAGCAATTCCGGCGGGTGTCGGGTCGAGGAACATCCATTGAAGTGGAATCCTGCGTTGGAATCGGGAGTGCAGTGCGCTGACGATTCGGGTGGCAACGAGAGACGAGCCGCCCAGATCGAAGAAGCTGTCCGCGGTGCTCACCCGATCAACGCCCAGAACCTCGACAAATGCGTCGACCACTGCGTGTTCGGTCTCGGTGACCGGTTCGCGGAACTCTGCTGCGGCAGAACTGAATTCGGGTGCCGGTAGAGCCTTCCGGTCGAGCTTACCCACCGGCGTCATCGGTATTCGCTCGAGAAGTACCACCGCCGACGGAACCATGTGCGCGGGCAGTCGGTCGGCCGCGTACACGCGTATCTCGTCGCTGTACGGGGTTTCGCTGTCCCTGGTTTCGCTGTCCCTGGCTTCGGCATCCGACGCGCGCACATACGACACCAGGACAGTTTCACCCGACGGTCCGACTTGGCCGATGGTGGCAGCGAAGTCCACGGACGGGTGACGCGTGAGAACTGCATCGATTTCGCCGAGTTCGATCCGGAATCCACGGATCTTGACCTGGAAGTCGCTGCGCCCGATGTACTCCAGCGTGTGATGTGACGCAGTACTTGCACTGCCGTCATCACGTGCACTGCCGTCATCACGTGCACTGTCACCGGCGGACTCACGCCAGCGCACGACATCCCCGGTGCGGTACATCCGGCGCCCCGGGGCCCCGTACAAGCAGGCCACAAATCGCTCCGACGTCAATGCCGCCCGATTATGGTACCCACGTGCCATACCAGGGCCGATGATGTACAACTCCCCCGGCACACCCACCGGGACGGGTTGCAAACGCTCGTCCAGCACCAGGAAACCGAATCCCACTGCGGGCGAGCCGATGTTCACTCCTGCCCCGGGTTTCATCGAATCACTGACGCTTGCCTGCACCATGGTTTCCGTCGGGCCGTATCCGTTGTGGAGCCTCCGCCCCGGCGCCCACTGCGTGACCACCTCCGGCGGACAGGCCTCGCCCACCAGATCGAGGACACGAAGCGCCTCGAATCCGTTGTCACCGAGCGCCGCCAGCGCAGTCGGCGTGATGGTGGCATGAGTGACCTGCTCGCGGCGGAAGACATCAGCCAATTCGGCGCCACCGTACACCGCCGGTGGAACGATCACGACCCGTGCGGACGCGCTGAACGCCATGGTCAACTCGAAGATGGACGCGTCGAAACTCGGCGAGGCCAACTGCGAGACATGCGCATCGTGAGTGACCTCGAACCTCTCTCGAGTCTCTGCCGTGAAGTTGGCCAGACCGCGATGAGTGATGTTCACTCCCTTGGGTTTTCCGGTAGACCCCGAGGTATAGATCAAATAGGCAGGATGGTCGAGGCGCAATTCACTGGTTCGGTCGTCGTCGGTGATCGGTTCGGGCGACAAGGTCGCCACCCGCTGATCGAAGTCAGGATCGTCGATTTCGAGCCAAGGAACTACGTCGGGTAGCTGGGCTCGGCTTCCGCGAACCGTCAATCCCAGTGAGGCTCGGCAATCGGCGAGCATGTATTCGACGCGCCCACGCGGGTAGTCGGGATCGACGGGCACAAAAGCAGCTCCGGCTTTGGCCACCGACCAGATTGCCACCACCGACTCGATCGATCGGGGCATTCCCAACGCCACGAAGGTCTCCGGGCCCACACCCCGACCGCACAGTTCCCGGGCCACACGGTTCGACCAATCGTCCAGTTCGCGGTAGCTGATCTGCCGGTTCTCGAGTGACAGAGCCACCGAGTCCGGGTTGACCGCAGCAGCGGTCGCCAACAAGTCGGGCCATAGTTTCGGTGGTACTCCCGTCTGTCCACGCGCCGGCACCAACTCGCGAGTTTCGAGATCACCGAACAGCGCAATGTCACCGATGGCCGCTTCGGGATGCACAGTCACGGATTCGAGAACACGTACGAACATGTCGGCAAAGCTGCTGACCGTACCTGGATCGAAGAGATCAGTGGCGAAGTCGACCGCGCCGCTCAACCCTCGGGGCGCTCCACTTTCGTCGAATTCCTCGGCCAGGAGGAATTCCAGGTCCACCTTCACGACGTCGAGTTGGGGGTCGATGCCGCGGACTTCCAACTCCGGCAGTCGCAGATTCGGCCGTTCGTTGTTCTGGAATTCCAACGACACCGAAGCAATGGGAGCGTAGGCCGTCGACCGCTTCGGCCCGACCGCATCGACAACCCGCTCGAACGGAACCTCGGAATGCGCAAACGCTTCCAGGTCGACCTCGCGACAATGCGCCGCGAAGTCCCGGAACGACTGAGCCGAGTCCACCTGTGTACGCAGGGCAAGTGTTCCGACGAACATGCCGATCAGGTCGTCGAGGGCGCGATCCCCTCGACCGGCGATCGGTGTCCCGATCACGACGTCGTCAGTGCTGCCCAGACGTGCCAGCAGTACCGCGAGCGCGGCGTGCACTGTCATGAATGCAGTGGACTGATGCCGCCTCGACAGCTCCTGGATACGACGATGGAGGTCACTGCCGATCGAGAAGTGGATGCGCGAGCCGTGAAAGGTCTGCTGTGCGGGCCGGTCCCGATCGAGCGGAAGTTCCAGGAGGTCGGGTGCGCCCGAGAGTGTGCGTCGCCAGTAGTCCAGCTGTTCGGAGATCACCGATGCCGGGTTTTCATCGGAACCCAGAAGCTCTCGCTGCCAGAGGGTGAAGTCGGCGTACTGGATCGCCAGAGGCGCCCATTCTGGTTCTTTGCCGTGCACGCGGGCCTCGTAGGCCGTCATCACATCCTGCACCAACGGGGACATCGAGAAACCGTCGGCCGAGATGTGGTGCACCACAACCGCAAGTACGTGTCCGCGCTCGCCCAATGTGAACAACGCTGCCCGCAATGGGATTCGCGCTGCTACGTCAAAACCTGCCGAGACCATTCTGGCAAGCTCGTCGCGGAGGTGATGTTCGTCGGCAACAGGTGGTTCGATCAATTTCGGCAGCGCCGTGCTGTCGCTGGGCACTATGTGCTGGACGGGTTCGTCGCCGCAAACGGGGAACATCGTTCGTAGCGATTCGTGGCGGGCGATGACGTCGGACACCGCTGCTCGCAATGCCGGCTTGTCGAGTTCACCGGTCAGTCGCACCACGAGCGGGATGTTGTACGCGGGCGAACTGGTGTCCAGCTGATTGACGAACCACATTCGCTGCTGAGCAAACGACAACGGGATGTTCTCGGGTCGAGGGCGCGGCTCCGACACCGGGCGCCCCGCCTGTCCAACAACCGCCTGTCCAACAACCGACTGTCCGGCAACCGACTGTTCGATCACCGCAGCCAAGGCGCCAACCGTCGGCGCCTCGAACAGATCCCGCACGCCGACGGCGGCTTCCAGCACTGCCCGCAGCCTGGCCGCGACCGATGTAGCGCTGAGAGAATTTCCGCCGAGGTCGAAGAAATTTCCGTCGGCACCGACGCACTCGAGGCCGAGCACCTCTGCAAACACGTTCGACACCGCCTGCTCGATCGGGCCGACAGGTGAACGAAAACCCCTTGCCGTAGTGCGGATCTCGGGTCTGGGCAACGCCGAGCGGTCGAGTTTGCCGACGGCTGTCAGCGGAATGCTCTCCAGCACGACAATTGCGGCGGGCACCATGTGCGAAGGCAATCGCTCGGCCAGGGCATTAATCAGGAACCTGGTGTCCAATCGGCCCTCTGCCGGCACGACGTACGACACGAGCCGGGAGTCTCCCGCGGAGCCGCGGTGAGCAATGGTGACGGCAAACCCGACGTTCGTCTCCGCCATGAGCGCGCTGTCGATCTCACCCAGTTCGACACGGAAGCCCCGAATCTTGACTTGGAAGTCGGTGCGGCCGATGTATTCGATACGCGATTCGGCCGTCCATCGCACGATGTCTCCGGTGCGGTACATCCGCGTTCCCGGGTCACTCGGGTTGGCGACAAAGCGTTCTGCCGTCAATCCCGGCCTACAGTGGTATCCCCGCGCCACTCCAGGCCCGGCAAGGTACAGCTCGCCAGGCGCCCCGACGGGAACGGCTTGCAGCCGCGAATCGAGCACCAATTCGCTTACACCCCTGATGGGTCCACCGATCGTGATGCGTTCACCAGCCGCCATCGGCGGGCTGACGTTGGACATGATCGTCGCCTCGGTCGGTCCGTAGGCGTTGTACAGCCTGCGGCCGGCCGCCCAGCGAGCGACAAGGTCGGGCGGGCAGGCTTCACCACCGAACACGACATCCGAAAGTTGCTCGAGCCCAGCTGGATCCACCGAAGCCAGTGCGGCGGTGGTGATAAACGCGTGGGTGACGGCGTGCTCGGCCAGAAGCTCCGCAAGCTCCTCGCCCCCGTACACCCCGGGCGAAGCGATCACCATGGCCGCGCCGGCACCGAAAGCCTGCAGATACTCGAAGAGCGACCCGTCGAAACTCGGAGTGGAGAAGTGCAGTGTGCGCGATTGTGGTGTTGCACCGTAGCGTTCGACCTGGTCCCGCGCGAAATTGTCGAGGCCGCGATGAGTGACCACCACTCCCTTGGGCACGCCGGTCGACCCCGAGGTGTAAACGACGTAGGCCGCGGAATCCAACCCGATCGGACGGAGTCGGTCGCTGTCGGTCAGAGGGCGGCCCGAGAATCCTTCGCACTTCTCGGTGAAGTCCGGATCGTCGAGAATCAGCCACTCTGCGATATCGGGCAGCCGATCACGACATGCGGTAGTGGTCAATCCGACGCCGACGTTGGAATCGCTCAACATGTGGGTGATCCGCTCGTCAGGGTAGTTCGGATCGATCGGCACGTATGCAGCGCCTGTTTTGGCCACGGCGAGTATCGACAATACCGAGGTGAGAGAACGCGGAACACCGACTGCGACGTAGTCCTCGGTCCCCAGTCCTCGCGAGACGAGTACGCGAGCAATACGATTCGACAGGAAATCCAGCTCGCCATAGGTCATGCTGCCGCTCGCCGATACAACAGCGAGTGCATCCGGATCCTGCTGAACTGCCGCGTCGAAGATCTCTGGAAAAATGCGGGTCGACCCACCAACCGCACCACGGACGGGCACCAGTTGGTCGCGTTCGATCTCCGTCAGCACCGACACCGCGGCCGAGGATTGATCCGGATGGACACACGCTTCGAGCACGCGCCGCAGTCGGCCGGCGATGGACTCGATATCGCCCGAGTCGAAAACCTCGGGTAGATACTCGAACTTCAGCCGAAGCCTGGTATCGACCGACGCCACCAAACTGAGCGGATAGTGGGCAGCATCCTTCGCCTCGACGCCGGCGATGCGGATCCCCGCGTTGTCCGTATCGGTCGACAGTCCTTGACGGTCAACGGGGTACGACTCGAAGACTGTCAACGTGTCGAAGCCGATCTCCGGCCCGGAGGCGTCTTGGATCTCGGAAAGTCCGAGATAGAGGTGATCCGACAACTCCGCCTGCTCAGACTGAATCCGCTGTAGGAGAGCGCCGACACTCTCACCATGGCGCACCGTGATTCGGACCGGAATTGTGTTGATGAACAGCCCGATCATGGTCTCGATCCCGGTCAGCTCGGGAGGTCGACCCGATACAGTCGCTCCGAACACGACATCGTCTCGCCCGGTCAGCGCCGAGAGGACGATCCCCCACGACGCCTGGACTATCGAATTGAACGTCAGCCCTCGGCTCCTCGCTACGCCGCGAAGTGTCGTCGTGAAATCCTCGTCCAGATCGAACACCCACTCGGCCGCCATGGTGGAGAGTCGACGCGACCGATCCTGCGGGGCCAGCAGCGTCGGTCCGTCTATTCCCTGCAGTGCCCTCGCCCACACCCCGCGGGAGGCTTCCCGGTCGCGACGGTTCATCCAGGTCAGGTAGTCGAGGTAGGGGCGTGCACGCGGCAACTCCGACGCCTCGCCGTCCGCAACGTACAGGGTCGCCAACTCCCTGATCAGAAGTGGCATCGACCAGCCGTCCAGAAGGATGTGGTGGTTGGTCAGCACAAGCTTGAACGTTTCCGGGGCAATCGCGATGAGCGTGAACCTGATCAGCGGCGCACGCGAGATGTCGAACGGGAGCGCTCGGTCCTGCGCCAGTACTTGCTCGAGATCCCGAGTTGACTTGGCAGCGAGGTCGACTGCCTGCCATGGCGCAGCCACTTTGCTTCGGACCACCTGGACGGCCCGGCCGTCCGCGTCGTGAAGGAAGGCGCTGCGCAAGTTGTCATGCCTGTCGAGCAGCGTATCGGCCGCGCGGCGAAGGCGTTCCGCATCGAGGTCGCCGACGAGGTCGAGGGTCACCTGCACGAGGTAGGCGTCGACGGACTCTTCGGCCAGTTCGGCATGGAACAGCAGACCTGCTTGCAGTGGTGAGAGTGGCCAGACGTCGCGAAGGTCGTCGCACCGAATCTCGAGGTCGTCGATCGCATCCTGTCGAAGCTCGACCAGATCGAAATCCGAGGGTGTGAATCCGCCACCGTCCGCTGCGTACTCGCAGAGCCCGGCGAGTGCGTCGACCCACAACTGCGCAAGGTGGCGGACCTCGTCCTCGCGCAGAATGTCCGGCGAATAGGTCCAGGCGGCAACGAGCTCCGGGCGATCTGCAGTGTCGCTGCCCTCGATGATCATGATGTTGACCTCGAGGACAGCCGCCAGCGGCAGCTCGGTGACCGCAACTGCCCGCAGACCCTCGTCACGGATCGGTATCCATTCCGTTGAAGCATCGGCATCGGATCCACCGACGCGCCCGAGGTAGTTGAAACTGATCTGTGGCGCAGCGAATTGCGAAAGAGACTGTGCTGTCGCATCGTTCAAGTATCGAAGTAGGCCGTATCCGATGCCGCGTTCCGGTACCTCCCGGAGTTGTTCCTTGACAGTCTTGACAGCCAAGCCTGAAGCCGGACCGCCGGCGTAGGCATCACTCGGATCCACTCCGCTCAAATCGAGGCGCACCGGGAAAATCGACGTGAACCATCCGACGGTACGAGCAAGGTCAGCCCCCGGGACCACCGGTTCCTCGCGTCCGTGACCCTCGAGACTGATCAACGCCTCCGGAGCGTCGATCCCCCGCTCGCTCCGCCAGCGAACCAAAGCCATAGCCAACGCCGTCAACAATCCGTCCTCGACGCTCCCGTGAATCGCCTGCGGCACATCGGTCAACGCGGTTTCGGTCAAGGCCGGGGGTACCCGCATTTCGACGTCTGCTGCACTCAAGCCGGTATCCGTCGTCGCCAAGGAGCGCCCGCCGAGCATCGGGTCCGGACCTCGCAGTGTGTCCCGCCAGTAGTCGAGTTCGGCCACCCGATCCGGCTCGTGCGCGGCGTCGACGAGGCCGCGCGCCCATCGACGCATCGACGTCCCGACCGGAGCCAGTGAAGGGTCGATGCCCGACTGCACCTGCGCACACGCGAGCGCAAGATCGGGGATCAGAATTCGCCAGGAGACCCCGTCCGTCACAAGGTGGTGGGCCACGAGAAGCAACCGCTTGCGCCCAGATCCGTCAGGTTCGAACAACACTGCTTGCACCATCACGCCGGTCCCCGGATCGAGCCGATCCAGAGCGGCGCCAAGTGCCGTCGAGACCGTCTCGGCCACAGCGCCGTCGAGGTGCACGCGGTGCACGACTGTCGGCGACCTCACCGCGCCCGCAGGCTCGACGTCCATCCGCCCAACTGATTCGGGGTGGAGTGCGACCCGAAGGCCTGCTCGGAGGATGTCGTGATGGTCCAACACGGCCTGCATGGCCTGTGTCAACGTGTCCTCGTCGAGCGTGGCAGGAACCGAGAGCAAAACGGATTGGGAGTACCGGCGAAAATCTCCACCACGGTCAAGCATCCATTTGACGATCGGCGTCAATTCGATCTCACCGACGCCGCCGCCAGGTAATTCGTCGAGGACGACACGGTTGCCAGCCGTTCCGGCCGTCTCGGCCAGCGCTGCCACGGTTTTGCGCTCGAACACCTCGCGCGGTGTGATGAGAACTCCGGCAGACTTGGCGCGGCTCACCAACTGGATGGACATGATCGAATCGCCACCGAGGGTGAAGAACGAGTCGTCCACCCCTACCTCGTCAAGACCCAGAACCTCGGCGAAAAGGCTCGCAAGGATACTTTCCGTGTCCGAGACGGGAGAACGGCTCTCGGTTATCTGTTGCCCGAAGTCAGGTTCAGGCAACGCTTTCCGGTCGAGTTTCCCGTTCACCGTCAGTGGCAGGGCATCGAGAACCGTCACGACAGCGGGGACCATGTGTGCTGCCAACGTCGCCGAGAGGTCCTCGAGTAACGCCTTCGGAAAGATGGTCGCACCGGACTCCGGCACCACGTAGCCCACCAACCGGTCTCCGCGAACCTCCACCGCCGACTGCGCCACTCCCACTCCGCAGAGCAGAGCAGACTCCACCTCGCCGAGTTCGATCCGATAGCCCTTCACCTGCACCTGCATGTCATTGCGACCGAGGTACTCCAGTTGCCCGTCGTCATTCACGCGCCCCACGTCACCGGACCGGTACATGCGCGCACCGATGACTGTGAGGTCGGGAACGAAACGTGTGGCGGTGAGACCGAACCGGCCGAGGTATCCGCGTGAGACCTGGTCGCCGGAGACATACAGTTCACCCACGACGCCGGGCGGCACGGGGTGCAACCGCTGATCCAGCACGTACACACGCAACCCCGGCAGTGCCCGCCCGATCACCGAAGCAGATCCTTCACGCGCCAGTTCACGATCCAGCGGTAGGTGGCTGACGTGCACGGTTGTCTCCGTGATGCCGTACATGTTGACCAGATCCGGTGGCGAGGTCCCGCGTCGGGCGTACCAGCGCGTCAGCTGTCCGAAGTCGAGCGCCTCACCGCCGAAGATCACGTAACGCAATGACAGGTCCGCGCCCCCGGCACGCCGGTCGGCTTCCGCCAATTGATAGAAAGCGGTAGGCGTTTGATTGAGCACCGTGACACGATCGTCCCGCAGCAATTCGAGGAATGCCTCGGGTGACCGTGCCGTGAAATAGTCGACCAGTACCAGTCGGCCTCCGTGTGCGAGTGCACCCCACATTTCCCACACCGAGAAGTCGAATGCCGCCGAATGAAACATCGTCCACACATCGCCGCGGTCGAATCCGAAGAGCGCTCGGGTGTTTGCCAGCAACGTCACGACGCTGCGATGAGGTACCTGCACCCCCTTCGGTCTCCCGGTGGATCCCGAGGTGTAAATCACGTAGGCCACCGAATCGGGCCGCAACGGTAGCGGCCTGTCTTCGTCGGTCACCGGCAGCGGTGAAAACCTCTGCAGCGCATCGCGAATGTCGGTACTGTCCACGACGATCGCGGGCACCCCGTTGCGGCCGACTTCATCACTGCCGGCGGTGGTCGTCAGTACGCACACCGGCCCAGCGTCACGCAGCACGAAGCTCACCCGTTCGGGCGGAGACGTCAGGTCCACCGGTAGGTATCCACCGCCCGATTTCACCACCGCCAGCAGAGCCACAAGAAGTTCGAACGACGGGGTCATCGCCACTGCCACGAGTGTCTCTGGCACGACCCCCTGCGCCACCAGCAGTCGTGCGAGGCGGTTGGCTCGCTCGTCCAGTTCGCGGTAGGTCACCGACTGGCCGTCACAACGCACCGCCACGGCATCGCCCGAAGTGAGCACCGCTCGATCGAAGAGATCCGAGAGCGAATCATCATTCCTGTCGATAGCCGAGGGAGGCGGCGCAACCAGCACCTCGCTACGTTCGCCGGTCAGAAGAATGTCGATGTCACCGACGATCGCAGACGGATCGTCGATCACGGCGTCGATCACCCTCCCGAAGCGCTGTGCAATTCGCTCCACTGATCCTTGATCGAAAACATCCGTGGCATAACGGAAGCCGGCGCTGATCCCATCCGGAACGCCGCGCTCGTCGACCTGCTCCATCACACTCAGTTGCAGATCGAATTTTGCCACCTCGAGATCGAAGTCGAGCGAACGGATCGTCAACTCCGGTAGTTCGAGGCGCAGGCTCGTGGCGGTCTGGAATTCGAGCAATACCTGAAATAAGGGTGAATGCGCAGTGGAACGATCGGGCGCAAGAAAGTCCACCAGCTTTTCGAAGGGAATGTCCGCGTGGTCCAGTGCGCCGAGATCTGTCGACCGCACTGCCGCAAGGGCGTCGGCGAAGGTTGCTCCGGATTCGACCGGTGTACGAAGAACCAGAGTATTGACAAACATCCCTACCACGTCGTCCAACACCGCTTCGCCGCGTCCCGCGACCGGCGTCCCGATCACAACGTCGCCTGACCCCGAGAGCCGTGCCAGCAGCACCGCGAGCACCGCGTGCAGAACCATGAAAAGTGTCGAATCATGCTGGTGTGCAAGGCCGGTCAAAGCTCGATGTACTTCAGGTGAGATGCTCACCGAGACGACGGCACCTTCGGAAGAGCGCTTCGGCCTTCGTGGTCGATCAAGAGCGAGCGGTGAGACTTCAGGAATTCCCGACAGCGCCTCGGTCCAGTAGGTGAATTGTTCCGCGATCGACGTACCTCGACCATCTTCTGCGTCGATGATCCCCCTCTGCCACACGCTGTAATCAGCGTAGTGGATGGGCAATGGCGCCCACCTCGGATTCTGATCCTGCGCACGGGATGTATAGGCGCGCATCAGGTCACGGGCCAGTGGCGTCATCGAGAAGCCGTCGGCCGCGATGTGGTGGACAACGATCGCAAGCACATGCTGCTGCGGTCCGATTCGGAGCAACCTCACGTGCAGCGGGAACTCCTCGGCCACATCGAATCCCACGTCGAAGAACCCATGCAACGCCGTAAATAGGTGCTCGCCGGGAATCGGTACGGGGTGGATTCGAGGAGCAGCGAGCGCTGGTTCGACAATCACCTGGTGTGGCCCGTCCGCGGAAGTCGGGAAGATCGTCCGAAGGGATTCATGCCGTTCCACTACATCACCGAGCGCAGCTTCGAGCGCTTCGAGATCCAGAAATCCGTCGAGTTGCAGGGCAACGGGAATGTTGTATAGCGAAGACGAAGTGTCGAACTGGTTGAGGAACCACATACGCGACTGTGACAGGGACAGTGGAATGTGTTCTGGCCGTGCCTTACCCGTAAGTTTCTCCAGACCCGAACCTACAAGCCCCGTTTCACCAAGTTCAGGTTCGAGCGGATCGATCGAGGCCGCCAGATCAGCTACCACCGGAGTGTCGAACAGCGCTTTGACCCCGAGTTTCATCTTCGACGCGGTGTTGATGCGCGCTATGACGCGGGTGGCGCTGAGAGAGTCCCCGCCGAGCTCGAAGAAATTGTCATCGGCCCCCACCTGGTCGAGATCGAGTACGTCCGAGATCGCACGAGCGACCACACCTTCGGTCTGCGTGTTCGGCGCGCGATATTCTGCCGCGTTGAAAGTTGTGTCCGGTAGGGCTTTTCGGTCCAACTTCCCATGCACCGTCACCGGCAACCCATCCAACACCACCACCACCGACGGCACCATGAACCCCGGAAGAGACCTCCGCACCCCCTCCAACACCACCACCTCATCCACCACCACCCCCACCTCACCCACCACAAACCCCACCAAAAAATCCCCACCCACACCCGACCGCAACACCACCACCGCACCAGCCACCCCCACCTGAGCAACCAACACCGCCTCCACCTCACCCAACTCCACCCGCTGCCCCCGCACCTTCACCTGAAAATCGCTACGCCCCACAAACTCCAACTCACCACCACACCCCCACCGCACCACATCACCCGTCCGATACAACCGACCACCCGACACCCCGGACACCGGATCCGCCACAAACCGACCCACCGTCAAATCCACACGACCCTCATACCCCCGCGCCACCTGCACCCCACCCACATACAACTCCCCCACAACCCCCACCGGAACCGGCCGCAACCGCGAATCCAACACCAACACCCGCGTATTCCACACCGCCCGACCAATCGGAACACCCACCCCCTCACCACCACCCACCACATGAAACGTCACATCCACCGACGCCTCCGTCGGCCCGTACAAATTCACCAACTCCGCACCACACACCCCCGCAAACCGCCCCGCCAAC